>JANQJB010000126.1 GCA_028281865.1 Marinagarivorans sp. | reverse complement strand
CTGGCTAAAATCGGTTTGGAACTAGCTGGATAGTAGGTTGTGATTCGCTTTGTCAGCAACTCAAAGTTGCAAAAACTTTGAAGTGCCGCACGAGTGTCTGTTATAAGATTTGGCTTTTATTAAGTGCGCCTAAGATTAAGACTGATGATAAAACATCAACGTATTACATCAACACTAAAGGTCAAAATATCTACAAGAGAAGGCCTGTCGCTAAAAGCTATTAACTTATTAAGTGTCAACAAATTATGAATGCTACACCCAATTCGATCTCAGCTACGAAACGATCCTTGTCAAGCTGAAAAACTCAAGCTAGCGCTAAACGTGTAAAGCTAATACCGAAAACCGCAGGAATTTGAGAGTAGAGTCAGGTGGTCAGAGAACTTGAAAAAAGAAATCAACATCCCCGACTCCACAATTCTCTTTTAGGCGCTATCTCCCCTATTGTTAACAACAAGTTTAGTTCGAAGCAAAATTGGGAAAAGGAGAAGAAGGCCTAGCAAAATAGGCAACGATTTTTCGATCCTTAATGTTATTATATAACGACATTGCGCCAACTGAGTCTGCCAACTTCATTGATATTGTCGAAATAGCACCTTGTGCATCTGAGGAATTCGAAAAATAACTAAAATCTAACCGACACAGTGTTTCTGCACAGTTAATTGAATCATATTCCACACCGTCGGCAAATTTGACAACGCCGTTTCCTATTTCTAACGTATCGACTATTTGTGCCTCCCAGTTTGAGTCAGATCGTTCGTTATTGCGAATAGAGTCATAGTAATTAAAACGCTGACTATACAACTTGTGCTCCTCTTCCACTAATTCTTCATAAGTTTTTACTATTTTTGGTTCCGCAGCGCTTCCTGCTGATTTTTCTTGTTTAGTCTCAGATAGCTGTGTTTGCGTTTTATGAACACTGAGTATTGGCTCAATCGTTTCGGCTTCCAACTTTTCCTTTTTTGTCTCTCTCTCGGTAGTTAAGAGAACATTGTCGTGAGAAATATCAGTATTATTATATCCTATAAAGAATGCACTGACAGCTATGCCGGTTAAGAAACTCGCAGCAACAAGCAACAATGTTTTGTTTACACTATTTTTTTTCATTGGCAGATCTACTCAGTAATTACAATACTATAAATACTCGTATATTGTGGCAGAAAACATTCCAGGCCAAAAACAGCGCTATCTGATATCGCCCGAACGTTATCCAAGGCTGCCGAAGTGAATGTCATTACGGTAAAAGTTCCGGGTTGAATATTATTATCAAGATATACATATTCAAACTTATGAACATCAGCAAATTCGTCATTCATTCTCATCTTACAATATTGCTCTGGTAGTTGAGGTCCGTTAGGCGATGTTTTTATATAAACATCTACTTGACTAGCGAGTTTGGTATTTTCAACATTTAGCCTTGGAATAGCGCACTCAAAATCAACTCCATCTGTAGTGACCTTCGTAATATGCGTAGGATAATGGATCTCATTGAGATCGAGCCCTCCTTGATCCAGAGTGCAAAATGCCGAATGGAGCACGTAGTCGGCATTCGCTGATATAGAATAGGAAAATATGCCGAATAGAAATAAAGAAAAATAACATTTTTTAAAAATAGTCATACTTAAAATTTCCTTGGAATAAATTATTCGATAATTGTTAAGGAATTTAACAAGGTGATCCCAGCACCGCCTAATACACAATTAGTGGAATAGGTTGACATAGCATTTGTAGCAAGTGGGAGTTCGTTTATATTCCATTGAAGCTGTGAGTTTACAGATGAACCGACAACACCTGATATATTTTTTGCAGGAGATGTTTCAACAGAACCGCTTAGCGGTGAGGTGGCATAAATATTACACCCAACAAAACTTCCGGTATTAACAGTAAAATTCATGGTAACGGAGTTTAAGCTATTAGATTGGGTTTCACGACGCAATATAGGGCATATATAATAATCCCAAAATTCATTATTTTTAATTCCGTGAAAGTCATAATGAGCCGAATTGATTGTTTGCTGTGTACAAGCAGTGGCATGAAAATCATAGCTAAGAGACTCTTGTGAGACCAATAGCAATGGTATTGAAGAGCCTATTAATAGGGCGCCGCGAAAAAAACTTAATGGTAATTTAAGAGTTGAGTTATTCATATTAATTTACGCTAAGATATATTAAATTAATTATTCTTCAATTCGAATAGAACGAATCCATCCACCTATGGTACAGTTCAAGCTAAAGATAGATGAACTCGACGGCTGAGGAAGGTTTGCAATTTCTAAGAATCCACCTGTTAGTTCTGTAGCGGGGATTACCGCTGGAGAAGATGTTTCGATTGTGCCAGTATGAGATCTCGCAAATACCCTACAGACTCCCCCTGCATAACCTCTATCCAAGTTATAATATTCAAATTGAACATTCGTTACATTAGTTGTCGTATTAAATTTATAGATAGGGCAAGTGACGGTAACAAAGTCAGGTGGTTGATTTAAAAAAGCAGGTTCGATTGAATTCCAGGTTATTCTAGCGTCATTATCAAAACCTACGCAAAGACTAGCAGGGATTGTATAACGATACGCATTGGCGTTTATTGAGAATAAGAGCAAAGCTCCAAAAATTAATTTTGATATTTGTTTCACTTACGGACCTCCCGTTGAGCGTTAAATTTTTGTGTAAACTGTAAATATGCTATCGAAGCCAGTATTTATAAATTTAACAATATGTGAACGATATACGATTTTTCATAAATCAAAGGGTAGGTCTCCCTGACCTTTTGATTTATGACCCTTTGATTATTTCAGCCGCAGTATTACGCGCCCACAATCGAAATGGTACATTTATTAAATTTGGTATTACACTACAAGATCTTGTAGGTTTTCACTCATCGCTTAAAATAAAAGTAATCTCTTATTTGATTCATTAATACTCATTATTGGCGCCTGGGAAAACAGTCCTTCTGTAAATCTCCCATAGAAAACAAGAGTCAGCGAGCCAGGGGAATAAAGGAGTTAGTTACGTTGATTTCTATTTTTAATGCAAAACTGCTGTACTTGAAAAATACGATGGGTAGTCTAGAAACCGAAGAACATGCAGACTTATTGCTAACGCCCTAAAAAAACATCAAGGTTTCCACTCTATTGAATGGGTAATACTAAAAAGTATGGCGATACCGCGAGAACAATTGGCGGTGAATTGATTGCAGAAGCTAAATATAGTTGATTTGGGTTTGGCGAATAAAAATGGGTGTTTATAATAGAGAGAAAAACCTGCGGCGATCCTTGAAAAATTAAACCATTGTATAAAGCACTAACCTCCTACATCCATAACCAGAGGCTAGCGCTTTACTTATCTTTTCTTTGGAGCTAACTATCGTTAAATTTACTGATTGTCGAAAACTACAAGAAAAAACTTACTTCCCTTTAGCCTTAAGTATGGCTTCTATTTCATCCATCACCGCGTCCATACGATCGATAACAGCATTATAGGGCGCTGGACTTGTCATATCTAAACCGGCGTCTTTTAAGATGTCCACCGGGTAGTCTGAACCTCCGGCCTTAAGAAAATTGATATAGATATCGCGGGCTTTTTTGTCGCCAGATTTCATTTGGTTGACGAAGTAGGAAGCTCCTGCGATCGAGGTAGCGTACTGATAAACATAAAAGTTGTAATAGAAATGTGGGATATAGGCCCATTCAACCATTTCACGCTCAGTAATTTTCATAACACCTTGATCATGACCGTGATAACGCTTAAGAATCTCGCCATAAATTTCCGTCATGCGCGAGCCGGTTAACGCCTTACCCTGCTCCACCTCTTCGTGAATAGCTAGCTCAAATTCCGAAAACATAACCTGACGATAGAAAGTCCCACGCATTTGCTCCAAAGCATAACCCAGATAAAACAAGCGCTCCTCCTGATTCGCCGCCTGTTCTAACATGTACTCTTGTAACAGGACCTCTTGAGCAATGGCTGCAATTTCCGTGGTAAAAATGGAAAAGTCGGCGTGTTCAAAGGGCTGGTTTTCGTTCGTTAATACCTGATGCATCGCATGCCCCCATTCATGCGCGTAGGTTGATGCGCTGTTATAGGTATCCTGATGATTTAACAGTATGAGTGGGTGGACATCATAAGCAGCCCCTGACATGTAAGCGCCGGAGCGTTTGCCCTTCTGCGGATAGACATGCATCCAACGCTCAAGAGAAGCCTTGGCAAACTTGTCCGCAAACTCCGGCCCTAGGATCTTACTTGAAGCTAATACATAATCGCGTGTCTTATCGATTGGGAAACTTAGGTCCGTCTCCACCAAATCTGGGTAGATATCGTGATACCCAATATCTTTAACGCCGAGCATACGCGCGCGCAATTTGAAATAGCGATGCAACACACCAATGCGGTCATTGGTTACTTTAACGAGAGTTCTGTAGACCTTCTCCGGAATGTTGTCACCGGACAAGAAGTACTGCAGCGTGTTTTCGTATTTGCGCGCTTTAGCGGTGGCAACATTGGCCTGAACTTCTCCGTTCAGGGTTACGCCGAAGGTGCTCTCGAAATCTTTATACCTACCCCAAAAGGCGTCAAAAACAGCGATACGGTCTTCGCGATCCGCGTCTGCGCGATGCAATACGTAACCGGCATTAGTTAAATGCGCCTCTGTTCCGTCACTCAAGGTAATGCGGGGCCATTCGATTTCAGCATTGGCGAGAACTTCGCGGGCGCTTTGCGATGCTGACAGAGCAGTTCCCATTAAAGAAAGGACTTCTTCCGTTTCAGGCGAAAGAACGTGCTCACCTTGACGCAAGGTGTTTCGCAGGAACAAGGCATGTACGGCTAGGCCTTTCTCCCTCTTGATCAGTTTCTCTATACGGCGCTTACCCAATTCAACAATCTCAGGAGCCATGAAGCTCTGGGCCGCGCTGGCTTCTTGGTATAACGCTTGAATACGTCCAACCATCGCCTGCCCTTCTGGGTCGCCTAAATTGGTACTGCGCTGATTCGAGGCATAGCTCCAGGCACGCAGGAGTTCCTTATAGAAGGCAGATCGAGCATCCAGCGCTTTGAGGAGCGTTTTAGAATTTCTGCCGAGTCGGCCTTGATACTGTTTAAGACTTCCAATCTCGCTACGCAGGCGCTTAAGTTCAGCTTCCCAGTCAGCCTTGGTAGCATAGAAGCTTGTCAAATCCCAAATATACTTCTCATCTACAGTTTTAGTTGTTGCAGCTTGTTTGACTTTCTCATCATATTGGGCCTGAGCCGGCCCGACAATGAGCGCCAAAACCAGCGCGCCGGTGCGCAATAGCCCCACAGCTTTAAACTCGAAATTTCTTATAGTCATCTTGCCCCCTGTTTCAACCGCCCGGGCCCACAACCCAGATAAAGAATAATCGAATAGCACGACGGACCTACAAATGCTTGTGCTTCGACTATTCGAACGTTGCGGTAATACTAAGATAGAACACACAAGGTCTGCAATGGCCTCAATTTAAAGGGGCCGAAGAGATTTGCATTTGAGCTGCAACTGCCGATTGATCAAAATAACCCCCCTCCGCTTTTGTCTCCGCCATTTCCATATCAAGCAATATCTTCTTTCCTGATCGTTATTGCGCTGCATCTACAACCTGACCGGGGTTTGTTAAACCAACATAATATTGATAAGCCTGCTAATCGAGTAATTTTTCGCCCGTGGGAATCAAAAATTAAGCCGTGATTTTTACCACTGTATGGAGTAAAACGACTTATCAAGTCAGAAAGATCAGCGCTCGGATGTGAATGTAATTTATCATCCGCTCAAATAAGAAGTATAGAAAATACCAAATAAGTGAACCTAATTGGGGCACCCAAAATACTATTTTTTTTGCTGACTAGGCTTGGAATAATGCTGTAAACAAAAGCACAAAATAAGTTAAAACGACAGGAAATTGGAGGGAGCCTCACCCCCTCCATTTTATACTGGCATCAGCTATCGTCGTCTTAGCAGATAGATCTACATATGATCAAGGAATCAATAAGGAATCTGGCTCAATGCGAATCGTCTTTGCTCCGACACGTGCGGCTGAGCCGCGTGCAAATATCTGTACCTGTGCATTAGGTGCAATTAAGGTCCCGTTAAAATTTATATCCGTTCCAATATTGACTGAATTTTGCGAGTTAGTATATATCCTTAAATTAGTGGTTCTATTTTCAAATTTTACAAAATTCCCTAGTTGAAAATTGTTTTCAACAAAGATTTCCGTATCTTCAAGCGAATCAGCCAAAATAATGCTTGCGTCGGGTTCAATATTTAATGAGCGGAAAAAATATTTTCCTTTTCGTAATGTTAATGTGCTGCGTGCGCGCACTGTCGCATCACCGTATGCACCCGGCTGCCACGTTCCTTCCTCAGCGTTGTTTAAGGTGATATTTTGCGTACCGAATTGCACATCAAAGATGGGTAAAGCCGGAACAGTGACTGGCGTATTTGCGTTAATATCACCTGTTACAGTCGTATTATTTTGTTGATTGAATGACTGCGACAACGTGAGGTCACCATCGATACGAGAATGAGAACGCATAGTGGCATTACCGTTAACGAAAATATTAGCCATCGCTTCGGCATCAGCACCAATTTCAAAATTTTGCCCGATAAAAATATCACCTTCCGGGTCCGTGACAACTTTACTGCGATCGGATATCACCAACGAATCTGTCGCAACCAATGCGGCAGTAGTCAAGGCTATCCTATCCTCTATAAAAATAGTATCGGTGAGAGAACGTTTAAATGGATCGCCGCCATTATTAATACCTGCAACGGTCACATTGGCTCGAAAGTGGCCGGGAAGATCAAATTTAAGCATGCGCCCATAAAATCCGTCGTTAACACCACCGTCACCGTTTGCCCCATCATCAAATAGTTGAAACGTGCTGATATTGCCTAATTGATCAATAATATCGAGCCAGATATTAGTAATGCCGGTAATGGGGCTATTATCTCCAACATAAATAACAAAGGGTTTTAAATCTCCGAGTTTAAAAAAGTTTAATTCTGGCGGTTTCATCGCGGTTGTATTGGCGTAAGCCGAAACCATCAACTTATATTTTGTCCTATCAGGAACAGATTGGACGGGAATAAATTTCCCTTTGTTGGAATCAACACTGTCGTTTACAGCTAGCGGCGGCAAGCGTAGCACCTCAATATCAATTACTCCTGGCGCAGGATGAAGAAATCGACATTGCATGTGTGTCGATTCGAATCTTGTTTCGCCGCCCTGTTCGTAACAAGTCTCCTCATTAATTAATAGCAACATATCAGAAGTCGGATCATCCCAATGCACCGCAATGAGTACCTCCGGCAAACCACTTTCAAGCGTTAATGAAAATTCGTCGCTTTCATTTAATACTAACTCGCCATCCCAATCGCCGATGCGCTGTTCTTTTCGCACACCCTCAGCCATCGATTTATAAACATCTGCCAAGCGATTCGGCAAACTACTCACATTGCCATCAATTAATGAGACAGGAACAAATTGTCCAGGGCTTGTCGCTGAAACTACAGGTGGTTGCGATGTAACTTCCGGAGAGACACGAAAATACCGACCGGATGTTTCACTGGCAACATTCTGTGCTAAATCAAGGGCGGCATCTGGCCCTAAAGAAACCATATCAACAGGAATATTCCTGCCAGCACCGTTGGCGACATTAGTGACTGCATTTTTGACCTGCATGTCTGCGCCAAACCATTTCGGGTCCCTGTTTTCTAAGTCGTCGGATAATAATGCCATGCGCCAATCATGATTGCTGACTCCGCGCTCCCTAAACTCATTGACTGCTTTTAGCATTCCTTCGCCCAAGGCAGTCGCACCACCCGGGCTCCACGCATCGATATCGCTGATAGCTTCGTTTATCGTCGGATCATTTTCGGCATTGACTACATTACTTAAAGCAAGATCCACTTCTGTATCAGCAACATTTGAAAAACGTACAACGCCCAATTTGTCTCCAACTCTTGCATGGTTAACGTAGAGGCCCGCCGCACTTTTTGCCGCATCAATTTTCCCGAAGTCCATCATACTGCCAGAGACATCTCCAACAATCATTAGATCAACAGGCCTACCACTTTCCAAAAACTTCACTGCGTTTTCCCGGGTGGCCGTACCGCCGGTGTCGATTGCCGTCACTTCAACATCGTATAGTTGCGTAGCATTAGCGACGGGTTTTGGTTTAACCACCAACCAAAGCTGACCATCAACTTTCGAACCGGAAACCTCGTCAACGAGTTCACCGTTAATTTTCACACTATAATTGGTGGGGTCGAAATTCCGTCGTAACGGAGGAATAATTTGAACCCAGATTTTACCGGGGTTGTTGCGATCGCCGGCATTTTCTGGATTTGCTTCTGTCGGGAAAATAATTTGCGGTGCCGGATCTTTCGAACATTCCCTAATAAGGGCCTGAACGACGCGGTCATCATCGTTATACGTTGGGTCATCCGGGCTCTTAAAACGATTAGCAGATCCTGGAGAACCTGTTGGCATAGTGATATCAATTGAGTTTTTTAAAATTGTATTGCAAAAGCTGTCTCCTTCTCGGCCGATACCTTTCGAAACCTGGGGTAATTCATGGCAACCGAGGCAAGTGTTTTGTAATTGATCGTCCGTAAGCTCTACACCGTCAATACCCGTCAAAGAAGTCATTGGGCCGGGGTTCTGAGGCCAAGTACCCGCGACAATGGGATCAACCCAACGGTCAGATTGGAGAAAAGCGTTAACGTTAATTTTAGCAGTGGGGTTTTCTGAATTCCGCTGTAATGTCGTGAACGGATGAACAATAAAAATATTTTCACCGGAATGACAATCAGAGCAAACGCCCCCAGTATGACTCTCAAGATCTGCACCACTCTCAAAAGCTGTCAAAGGAATTCGTTCGGTTAAGTCGAAGAGTTGTCCCAAGCTTGTATCAGAAGACGACACTTCAAAAAAACACGCTTTTCCTGTTCGGCTCCCCTGACAAATTAAACCCATGGTGGCCACCATATCCCGAGGGTCGCTATCATTAATGATGCGCGGTAATGCCATACACATACCCCGTGGTCGCGTACTGGTATGTATATAAGCAACTGTAGTCTGCTCTTCAAAAATAAAAGTAGGGTCATTTGCGTCGGGATTAAGCAAAAAGCGTATGTCGACTGCGCGTTGTAGGGCTCCCATTGCATCTGGCTGTTGCACTAAACTCCAGTCGTCTGAATTTGGATCCCAAAAATCGGGTACCGGAACGCCGGCGTTTTCACATTCGGTGATGTAGTCCACACCAAAATTCTCAGTTGTCGTTGCATTAACGTGCAACCCGAAAAATAAAATTGCGAGCCCTATAAAAAGAATATTTTTATCCATAACTCTCTCCTTAAACTCAGATAAAATTTAACCGTCGTACAACGAATTAAACGGTAGTACAGCCAATTTAACGATCGTACAACTACGTTAATCGGTAACACGATCATTAATTCTTTCAATACCATTTCTATTTTCAGCTATCGCAAGAAAACATGCTATCGCCAATTTTGGTGAATATTCTTATTTTGTTAACAAAAACTACAATAGCTAACACACAAGCTATATAAAGTGGTCGAAGCGCTGCTGCAACGAGCCGCACTCTAGTGGTATTAACGGTCAGGGTACTCTAAAACGGCGTAGTTAGAGGGGGGCATTGAGGTCAACAAGGGTTTCACCTGCCATAGTGATAAATAAAGAGCCAATATTGCAAATTAAAAAGGCATTGACCCCTTGAGATTTAAATTAATTAATAAAAACTACAAGATCTTGTGATGGTGAAGTTATATTTTTTTACATATTATTTGACCTAGGAAATGTAGTTGAGTAGCAAAAATCTAATCAAACTATTGATGTACTTAGGTAAATTAAAAAATGATTCTTCACTATTAAGGTGAGCGTGCGTTTTTCAAGTTTACTATTCTCATCAATATTTGGTGATCATTAAGATATTTTTTGAGGAATATTGATTATGAAATATTTATTAAAACTATTCTTTGTTATCGTATTATCGGCAGCTGGTAGTAATTCTGCCATTGCGGTAAAGGCAAACGGTGAAATAAATTATGTTGGTGTTGTCTCCGAGCTTTATTCAGGCGGTTATCATGCTCGGTTTCGTTTTCGTATGAAAGATAGTATCTGCAATGGTGTAACCATACCAAGTCGGTGGGTGACCGTAAAATCCGGCAGAATGGACGGCCAATACGTTCACAATCAAGCCGCCTTTCGCGCAGCTTATAACACTTTGATGACGGCATTTTTATCGGGCAAAAGTATCCAAGTTGATAATTTGCCGAGTTGTTCTTCCTCTGATCAAACACTTAACCTATGGCAAAGTCAAATAGGAATGTATTAGAAGGTCCGCAGTAGGGTGTCCGACGTTTGCTAGTCGGCCGTCGATTCTAGATAAGTGCTTAACAGTGTAGCGGCCTAGTTCGGTTCCATTTTAATTTTTTGTTTTTTTTAGCTTCGTAATTTCGTTAGCTGGAATAAACAAATGCATAGATCTCATAGCACAAACTAACCAACGCTTTCTATAAAAGATAAGATTATTGGAGATAGCTCGATGTATTCTAATATCAAAAGATGGCTTCAGTATTTACCAGCACTTAGATTTGCAGCTATATTTATGCTGACATGCTCGACTATATCAAATGCTCAGATTATTAAATTAAATGAGGCGGCAGAACCAATTGCGAAAAAGTGGGCGCCAATATTCGATTTTGATAATGACAGCTGTTTACCTGCCGCCGCCGTTTCTAAAACAGGAATTGTGAATGAAGGTGATGAAGCTGACGGAGATGATACCACTAATTGTCGTGATGAATTAAACAATTCGAACACCTATGTTCGAAGCCTTTGTATATGGCATAGGGGCAATCACTTTTGTGCGCATGTTTATTCTCTCTATTTTGAAAAAGACATCACTTTCTTTGATTATGGACATAAACACGATTTTGAACATGCTATCGCATGGACAAAAAACGACGCACTCACTCACGGAAGCTTTAGTCATCACTCGGACTTAATAACAAAGCCTAAGCGATCGCTTTATTTTGATAATGGAAAAGAAAACCATATCAAAGTTGTCTACCACAAGGATGGCTTGAATACTCGTGCGTTCCGTCCAGCTCACGAAGATGAAAGACCGGAGAACCCTAATGGTGTTTGGTTGACGCCAACGCTTGTCGATTGGTACAAAATGAAAGGCGATGGACATGTTACAAATAGCTTCCTCAGAAACCTATTAAACACATACGACTTTGGAGCTGCTTCGTTGAAAACAAAGGATAGTAGTTTTCCATCAGCACTGGCCAAAAAACCACCCACCGATATTGGATATCCACGTGCTAGCACTTGGGAACAAGCGGCAGTTCTAGGCGCAAATTTAACAATAGCTTTGACCGTAGAATTAGCTATTCATTGACGTTAATAAAATTCGCTAAACAGCAGTACGAACTCAGAAGCCAAGAAACTCTGGGCTGTGCTAGCTGTTGGGCAGAGCACTTGAATACGTCCAAACATCCCCGACTCCCCGGATCACCTAAATTGGTAATGCACTGATTAAAGGCTTAGGTCCATGTTCTTTTGGGAAGTCAGGCCCGGCATCCAGCGCTTTGAGAAGCGTTTGGAATTGCGACCGAGCCGGTCTTTATACTTTTAAGATTTTCAATTTCACTGCTCAGGCGCCACATCTCAGCTTCGCAGACCTCTGTAGCATAAAAGCCAAGCCCAATTGGGAGTCATTCGTGGCAATCAAGTGGAAAAGGCGGAACAAAGGCTTTGCCCACCAATTCCGCCCCTTTTTAATCTAATTTTAATGTTCAGTTAAAGTCTTTTTTAGACTGAGCGCGTATCTTATAAACATCGAACCTTTTCACTTTAGCGCGTAATTTGAAAAGTATTTGATGCATGTTGATGATAAAAAATTGACGAATCGTTAATAGAGGAAAACCATGAAAACATTAACACTTAGCTCCCTGGCTATTATAACTTCTCTTATCTCATTAAATGTATATGCAGATAAAATCTCAACGGCCGAAGTAGAAGCGGCACAAAAAGGATGGGGTGACGGAATTGTTAAAATTGGCAAAGCCAAAGATGCCAGAAAGGCGGCGATTGAGCATTTAAATAAATTCTACGCCTTTGATCATGGACAAGTTTTGTTTAAGCCGACATTGGCTTCTGTAGATCAATTCCGAGGCACCAAAAAAGAGGCGCTGTCTTACTTCATTGGTCAAGATTTAGCAGAGGATAAAGGCTTCGCTTTAGCCCCTTACACGAAAGTACGTTGGGAAAACGAAGGAATCATTACTGATGATGACTCAGCTATGGCGATGGGGAATTATTTCTTCACTAAGAAGAACGGTGAAGAAGTAAAAGTGGAATACTCATTTGGCTATATTAAAGATGAAAACGGTAATCTAAAAATTAACCTGCATCACTCCTCACTGCCTTTTAGTCCATAAATTGTAAATAATGAAACAATAAAAGGCCTGTTTTTTCTATAAACCAGGCCTTTTGGCCTTAAGCGCCGGCTACTAGACAGCGTTAGTTACTAGGCTTAGCCGATAACCGTTGCCCCTTAGCGTCTTGATATTAATTTGCGGCTCTCGCTCCAGCTTCTTTCTTAGCTTACTAATATACACGTCAATAATATTAGTTTGAGGGTCACTGGATGTCTTCCATACTCGATTTAAAATACGCTCTCGCGACAGCACTCGATCGACATTTTGAACAAGATAAAGTAACAGCTCATACTCAATTTTAGTCAGTGCGATTTCTTCACCTTTCAACCGAGCAACTCGCTCCTCCATCAATATCTCGAGTGAGCCGATAGTTAAAAAACTGCTGGTATCAACGCTAGATTTTTCAAACCGTCTTCGCAAAGCTTCGACACGCGCTAACAATTCGTCGAAGTCGAAGGGCTTACACAAATAGTCGTCCGCGCCCTGCTGAAGACCTTTGACTCGTTCACTTACCTCATCAAGCGCGGTTAAAATTAATATCATCGGAGGTGAAGTAACAGTTTTTATTGACTCGATAAGACTCAGACTGTCTTGCCCGCCAAAAAGCCTATCCAAAATAATAACCTGCGGAAAGTGCTTTCGAATACTAGGTACAACCTCATGTAATTCACTAACACAGATACATTCATAACCTTCAGCACGTAAACCTTTCTCTAAAAAGTGTAAAAGTGGTTTTTCGTCGTCTGCTAGTAAAATCTTCATGAGTTAAGCTCTGATGGCAAGCTCACAGTGAAAGTTGAACCTTCTCCAATCACTGACTGTACCTTGATCTTCCCGCCATGAGCTTCGACCAGCGCTTTTGCAATGGAAAGCCCAAGACCCATGCCCTCTCCCTGGCGACTAAAACGTACAAAACGTTCAAAGATATTCTCAACTTCGGCCGCAGAAATACCTTCACCATGATCAGTAACAGCAATATTGATTAAAGCATTTTCAGAGGAGGCTGAAATTTCAATTGGCGAGCCCGCTGGCGAGTATTTTGTAGCGTTGTCGAGCAGAATTGAAAGTACCTGTTGAATTCTCGGTTTATCGATTAGCGCTGCGGTATCTTCCAAGCGCGTGTCACTGGTCAGCGACAACGATCTATCTTGATACATGCGCTGCCATTTTCCAACTTCCTCCTCAAGCATGGGTTTAATCAGGGTGGCCGTTTTTTCTAAATGCAATTGATTCATTTCTGCACGTGTTAGAAATAAAAGATCATCCACTAATCTACTCAGGCTTACCGATTGTTTCAAAATAGCCGAAAGGGTTTCTTGATAATCTTCCTGCGATGCTGATTTAAGCCTTAACGTCACCTGCGCTTCGCCGCGAATAATGGTTAACGGCGTGCGCAGTTCATGAGAAACATCGGCAATAAACTGCTTACGTCGCGCATCAATTTTGGTCAACTGATGGTTGGCATTGGTCAACTCTATTGTTCTTTGCTTTACCTCAAATTCAAGTTCTTTCCTCGATTTTGCTTCGAGGTTCTCGTGTTCACGTAATCGCTCCGCAAGCTGATTAATAGAATTCGCAAGCTCTTCAAATTCATCATCGAGTCGGTCCGATATAGGTTTTTGATAATTGCCCGACGCGATTTTATCAGTTGCATCTCTTATCAGAATAAGCGGTTGGTATAGTTGATTAAACAGCCAGTAACAGCCATAGATGACCAAGGGTACCGACAAGGCTGCCAAGCCAATAGTAAACCACACCAGCGCAGTATTAAGCGTATCAATACGGGCATTAATAGCAGATACGACTCGACTTTGTCGAGAAACGGCGGCATTAATGGCTTCTCGAAACTGATTATCAATGGTGACTTCTAACAAATTACGTAAGCTTTCTTGCTGGCTGAGTGGTGTAGGATCATTGCTAAGAACGACCAAGCGAAATTCTTTAATAATGTCATCTATCAATTGTTCCAAGCCATCGGTATCTTCGATACTACCTTGAGTAATATCTTCGCCCAACGCATTCCGTTGTTTCGCCTCTAATCGCCTAATATTTTCCAAAGACTGTTTGATTAAAGTTTGCTTTTTACGCACCTCGGCTTGATTGGCATTGTGCCCAAAAATCACTTCGTCCGTTAGCTGTTTAAACAACCGATAAGAAATACTCGATAATTGTTGATGCTCTACTAAAAGAGATTGAGCCACTGTACTCTGCGCAAGATTTTCGCGAGTTAAATGTGCCGATACTGCAGTACCAATAAGAGCAAAAAGCAATAAAAAGGCCGTTGTAAAACCGAAGTAAAAAAGTTTTCGTTTGTACATTTTTCAGTAAAAAGAAGGTTTAATAATAAATGTAAAATTAACTATTGAGCAGAGTCAACCTATTTATTGGGATTGAAATTAGGCAAATTTTCAAGCGCCTTTTTGTCAAAAGACGCATGGCGAAAAAATTTAGGGTAGTAAAACTCACGCAAAGCAGTGTGGTAGAGACGCACTTTTTCTTCATAATCCATACTCGCATTTAAATCAGTCTTTGCTAAAAAATTAAGTGATCGCTCAAGTATTGAGGGCGGCGTTAAAATAGAGGCCCAATTTGCTATGCGATCACGCTTTAATCTGCCTTCTCGATAAGCCTTGGTTAGCGGCTCTGTCCGCTGGTCGCCGACTTGCTGAAAAGCATAATACCACTGCCATTCGAAAGAACTTTTGACTGGCTGATAATCAGACCACTCCGGATGGCGTTCAAAAAAAGCATCCATTGTCACTTCTCTGGGTAAATCCCAGGCATCGTTTACTGTTTCGCGTTGCAACATCAAAATTTCTGCGCCGGAGGGAACGGGGACAAATTTGTCGATCGCAAGTTTTGCGCTCGCGGGCACTATCACTGCAACTAACAACCAAAAACCGATTAGGCTCAATAATATTACCGAGTCGGGTTTGCGCCAAGCCGCAAAGAGATAACAGAGCAAGGCCCAGAACACGGTATATAACAAAACAAATAAACTTGCCCCTATTAACGTGCTATGAGTAGCGCCTGCTATAAAAGCGGCGATAATGAGAGGGACAATTAAACTGAAAAATATTGCCGCTACACGCACACTCGCTCGCGCAAACCAAAGTGAAGTTGCTTGCCCAGCTGTCGCTTCCAATAGTTCATGTCGTCCGGCGGTGCGTTCGCTTGCTCTCAAATCATAGAGCAGCATCACAAGCACCAACGGCAAAATAAATGCGGCTAAAAATGCGAAATCAAAACGGCCAATTAATGCAATGACGGGGTTGCCAACATCGCGTTCATAAATTTGTCCCTCCAAGGCAAGCATGCGGATGCGATGTTTCCAGGGCTGAAAATCCCGTTGCCCCATTGCCGCGAAAGCAAACTCGGAAGGCGGATCATAGGTAAGGTGAAAACTGTAATAAGCTGCACTGCCCCAGTCTTTAAGCTTGGCTGCGCTTGCCGTGCGGTCTTGTCTATCAGCCTCAATTAGGTGCTGAATAGTCGAATGTTGTTTATTGACTTCCGCAAGACCAAAGTAAACCGAGCATGCAGACAAGCAAAAAACAACAAACATCCAAATTAATAAGGCACGATCACGTGCAGCAAATTTAGCTTCGGTGATTAAGCTTTGCAAAATGCTCACGGTTTTAACCTCCTTGCAGACCAAAATAATCCGGCTAAGCCTGCGCTAAACCAAACGATTAAAATTGCGAGAGATTGAGATGCGCGAGCGAGTCGCGTTGGCGCATCGCTTGGTTCGAATACGTAAGTGTCGAGCACTTTCCAATTTTCAGCATCGACGCGGGCGCGCAGCCACGAAGCTTCGTCTTTATTGCGATTAATATCATCTTGGTAGGAGAGTTTTTCGACATGCGCTTGGTTGAGCCCTTGCACAAAATCAAATCGCAGGTTTTCCGCGTCTTTTAAAAAGCGATGATAGTGTTCGAGGTCAGTCCCTGAAATAGCCCGTGAAGCATTAGCAATAGCAAAGGTTGGTGTTAACCAAGCGTATTCTGACAAGCGTTTTTGTTGTCGTGCCTCACCTTCCATTCGCTTATTTGCAAAACGATTAAGTACCTCGGTGAGTTTTTGCTCGGCGTTTAGCGCAACGATGCCTCTGTAATTAATGGGCAGCTCCTCAATGCGATCGACATTATATTGCTTGAGTAAGTCGGCGCGTAATTTCGTAAAGGCAGGGTCATTCGCGTTATGACCATCGCCTAATTTACGCTTTTCTCTAAGCATCGCAAGATCAGTCTCTATTTTTCCCGCGATTGGATCGCGATGAACAACAACATCAACCATGATTGACGGCAGTACGAGTGTAATCGCAAGCCATAGTGCTGCGAGCGTGGCCAGCACATTTGATCGCTTATTAAGTAGTGCTGAAACGCAAAGCGTTAACACGGCCCACACAGACAAATACAAAAAATAGGTGCCGAATAAAGACACAATAGCGAGAGTGCTCTCACCTTTAGCGAGCGCGGTCAGAGAGTTCAAAAACATCGGTGTTAGTAACAGCAAAACGAAAGACAAAATTGCCAGCGCTTTGCCCAAAATAATCGTGTGATTGCTTATCCCTTGAGCCAGCAATGAGCCGAGTGCTCGGGCTTCGCGTTCGCGCACAATAGCACTATGGCCGAGCAAAATTATTAGCAGAGGTGCAAAGAGTTGATAGACCAGCGCCGGTGTCAACAATGATAAACCGCCAAGGTCGGCACTTGCGCCAGCCCCAGCAAACATTGCGGAATTTTGGCGGTGCCCTTCAAGAAATATCGACTGGCCAGTAATGGAATCAAGACCGGGATCAAATAGGGCCAGCGGCGCTGGCTTGCGAAAAGCGTAGTGGCCGTAATGCACCATACGGTGAGGGTGTCGGTCGGGCTGGGCCAGAAAAGTCTCTTCCGCCTCTTGCTGTTGATGCACGCGCGCATCGCTCTCGGCCTCCATGCGTATGGCGGTTAACAGGCTGGTTGCTACAAGCAGCAGCGCAAAAAGCCCTGCCGCACCGATAACTAAATACGAGCGCAACCAATAACGCCATTCACCGGCGGCAATCATAAAAAGCTGGTTTACGAAGAACTGTTTCATATTGGTTCAACCGCTGATGACGCAGACTTTGGCGAAAAAGCTCGGTGCACCTCTTCCGTATCGATCTTCTCGCCTTCGGCTGAGCGAAACTCTCCCACCAATTTGCCGTCTCTAAGCAGGCCGATTCTATCGGCGACTTGGCATGCACCGTAAACATCGTGTGTCACCATCAGCACCGTCTTGCCATTGTCGGCGAGCCCGCGAACCAAATGATGAAATTCGTCGATAGCACCGGGGTCTAGGCCAGAGGTCGGCTCATCGAGCAATAAAATCTCGGTATTGCGCAAAATAGCGAGCGCAATCGCGACTTTCTGCCGCATACCCTTGGAGTAATCACGTAGTTTACGGCTCCTTGCCTCTACTGCTAACGCAACGCGGTCAAGCACTGTTTCGAGCATATTATTATCAGCAGCAACGCCTGCAAGCCGCAAAAAATAACGCAAATTTTCGTATGCGTTTAAGTGCTCATAGAGCGATGCGGCTTCCGGTAAATACGCGATGGCTTTTCTCGTCGTCGTTAGCGCTTCGCTAACATCTTTACCATTAACGCGCACATGACCACGAGAAGGTTGCAAAAAACCAAGGAAACTTAGCAAAGTAGTTGATTTTCCTGCGCCATTGCCGCCAAGCAGTGCATAGACTTCCCCGGCTGCAACTTCGAAGGTGATGCCGCTCAAAACTTCCTTGTTCGAGCGGGTAATATGTAATGAATCTGCTTGCAATATCATCGCATTAAAACCGAAAGGTCGCGGATAAATTTGCATTGAGTGGTGTGCCGGGGTCCACCCAGACATCGGCAAAGGAGTTAGTGTAGTGCTCCTTGTCAAACAAGTTATTTATTCCAAGGCGCAATTCTATGTGGTCGGAAACTTCGTAACCCGCTGCAACGTGAACCGTGGTATAACTTGGCAATCGAAAATCTTGATCACTGAAGAAACCGTTGCGGTCATGCACGTAAATTAACCCGCCAATTAAGCTCAGTTCTTTGCCCGCTAATTGAGTTTGCTTGACAAGTTGAACACTCATTTGACTTTGAGGAACATTAATTAGGTCTGCGCCAGCAGGAACTTCAACACCAAAATTGGGATCGTTAAACGCGTTTTTCGTCTCTGCATCGAGAACAGATAAGGACGCCCAGATACTTAAGGTATCGGTAAGGTTACCAATAAGATCGAATTCCATACCCTGACTTTGAGCCTCACCTATAGCGGTGGCGTTAAAGTCTGCGTCCACTGTTGCAATATTCGACTGGTCAATATCAAAGAACGCGAGGGTTGCCTCCAAGGCCCCGTCGTTTAATACAAACTTTGCGCCTATTTCTTTCGATTCTGACACATTCGGCTCTAGGTCGTTTTCATCGGTTGCGCCTGATAACGGACGGAAATTTTCGCCGTACACCGCGTAAAGCGAAAAAGTATCGCTCACCTTGTATACCACACCAAACTGCGGGCTCACATTTGTTTCAGAATATTCTGAAATGCTACTTGAGCGACGATTGTTTAGCTCTTGTTGATAATCGTCGAAGCGTGCGCCGATGCGAATATCCAGTTTTTCCGTTAGCGTAATTTGATCCTGAATATACAGGCCGGCGGACTCCTGGGTTTCTATGCGATCCGTATTTGGGCCCGGGTCGGGCAGTGGATAAGCGCCGTAAACGGGGTTAAAGATATTGATCACCTGATTGGTGACGCGCAGCCTTTCGAGCTCGTCTTCAAGCGGTTGCGTATCGTCAATCGCCGATCCACGCGCGCGCAAGAAAACTTGGTCGTTTTCAAATTCGTCAACATCTAAGCCAATAATAAGGCGATGCCGGACGTCGCCCGTTGCGAAATGACCGCTAATTTCCGCGCGAAAAACTTGATAAGTCGCATCATAGTCGCGGAATCTGCGGAAACGTGTGAGGTTTTCACCATCGCGTTGCAGGAACTGCCGGCTGCCAAAAAAGCCGTTTTCGGTAGCGTTGCCCTCTAACGAGGTATCGCGAAAATTTAGCCCAATTAGTGCGCTCCAGTCCTTATTAAAGTCGTATTGGAATTCTAATTGGTGACCGAGTACTTCCGCCTCCATTGGCCCGTCTCCCGGCTCACCAAGGAAACGGCTTTCAGGAATTAAACCGAGTACTTTTTCTTCTCCTGCCAAGCCAACCGCTACCACACCGCGATCAAAGGGGATTTCTTGATAGCTGTATTCAAGTTCATAAGTAAGCTGACTTTGCTCGCTAAACCGAAACGCTAGTGATGGGCTCAAGCCTTGTCTGGTCGTTTCAATGGTATCGCGAAAACTTTCCGCGTCTTCGTAAAAACCAACTAAGCGAATAGCAACAGAATCAGACAAGGGAGAGTCCCAGTCTATGTCCGTGCGGACAGTGTTGAAGCTCCCAGCCGATAAACGCACTTCACCGGCTTGCTCGAAGGTTGGGCGTTTGGTCACCAGGTTAATAACACCGCCAGGCTCACCTCGACCGAACAACGCCGCACGCGGCCCTTTCAACACTTCAACCGATTCAATACCCGAAAGATCACGCGGGCCGCCAAAGCCGCGCCCAGCATTAAACCCGTTGACAAGGAAATTACTCGGAAGATTTTCATCGCCAACAAAACCGCGCACGGCAAAACTGTTCCAAAGTCCGCCGAAATTATTTTGGCGCGCGACGGAGGCGGATAAATCGAGGGCCTGGTTGAGATCGATAGCACCAAAGTTTCTCAAGGTTTCAGAATCAATTTTCAGATCCGATTGCGGGGTTTCAAGGTTCTCGAAATCTCCGAGATAAGCTCTGATCCCTTCAACAATGACTTCTTCCTTAATTCTGTCCTCGGCTTCGGCATATACACCGAACGAACACGCCTGAACAGCGACAAATATAAAGGCCTGTTTGCACAGCCCAGCCTTATGAATAGACATAATATCTCCTAACGGACTTGTTAAGGCCTATTAACAGGCCCTAATTAAATTATTAAAGCGCGGGCAAGCCTTAGCTATTTAAGCTAAAACATGTCCGGTAAAAATATAAATTAACAAGTCGCTAAAGGAGGGCCGTTAGAGGGAGGTCTTATTCCAACCGGAGAAAAAACAAAAAACAGAGACGCCAAATGTAAAATTGGTTGCGGTACTGCAATAAAAATCTGCGCAGTGCTTTGTGGCAGAAGGATAAAGTCATATTCATCTTCAGGCAAAACAATCGTACATGCCACATCATCATGATAATGCAAGTGACTACCGAATTCGGCAGCATGCAGCATCATATGGCATTGCCCTGCAATAAGTAGCAAAGCTAAAACAATAGTGGCACGAGACTTCCGCATTGCGAAATGATGTCCAAAAGAGATGAAACAAAAATGTAATCTATGACAACAGGCGCTAGTATACCGATCGGTTTGGCTTAGTACACACTTTAAAAAGCCAAACTTAGAACCTTGTTGGCGAGACAGAGCGAATAATTATTTGAAGGGAAAAGTCTGCTCGATATTCACAGCATGTCAAACTTTCCCCGAAGGGGATTTTATGGCACTCAAAGTAATCCTGCTTTGCGCTCACCTAGAGAAAAACGCGTAAGCAAAAACAGCTATCCAATTTTCCAATAAACAAACCTATAGAAGCTACAATTTCTTAACATAGCCTAAACCATTTCTATTTCATTGCTAGAATCAATCCGCAGCCAACTTTTCTCGTTCTATCGCCTTACCTTTTAATATAAGCCATTCAATAGAATCGTAGGCCTCGATGTTTTTAAGTGGGTTTTGTTTTAGCAATAACAGGTCTGCTTGTTTGCCTTCTTCAACGCTACCAATTTTATTTTCCAGGTTTAGCAGTTGTGCATTGCGATAGGTGAGCGCTTTAAATAAAGTTAATAGCGGCACGCCCACTTCGACCCAACGATTCATTTCTTCACGGCCATTAAAGCCGGGAAATTGTGTATATAGCGGACCGCTTGGCGTGTCTGAACCGAACTGCAAACCAGCCTTTTCCGCTAGCAAGGTACGCGTATGGGTTTTAACAGTCTCTAAAGCCCAGCTATATTTCTTTTTAGCAACTTGCGTGCGTTGATCTTTTGCTATGTCGCCATAGCCTATGGCCATGCGCTCGACAAACCACTGGCCCGCTTTAGATTGGTACCACTGAATTAATTTTGCGGGCATTGCTTTTCTTACAGCAGCGTTTTCAAAAAACTTAGGATTAAAAATCTCCCGCTCCCCAAATAAAACTTGAATGGTTGGTTGCACGGCTACGTCCCTAGCTTTGGAAAGAGCGGCCAATCGCCCTATCGCTTCTGACTTTGGACTTTCCGCACCATGCCACACACCGTGAACCAACATCGTGGCCCCCGCATCTATAGCAAACTTATGTGCCTCTATTGAATTTCCATGTACAAAAACCGGCAGATCATATTTATGCGCTTCCTTAACCAAGTCTTCCATCATCGCCTTTGTTGGAACAGGGAGGTTTTGGAAGGGGCCAAAGCCTTTTTCGTAAAAAGTTTTAATACATTTAGCTTGCGTAAGTGCAATTGTTCTCACGAGTGGTTTTACTTTATGGTGCTCACTGCCATTGGTCGATGCCATGAGTTCTTTTTGGCGCGGGTCAAATAAATAAAACGCGGCCGTTGGACTTGAGAGCTGCTTGTTTTTCGGTATCCACGCCAAAGGGTAGCCCCCTGGGATAGGCACGCCTACGCAATGATAGGCACTGGGTGCCCATTCTTGCTTATTCCATTGCTTGATTATTTCATCGCCACTGAATAAATCTAGAACACTGGTAAAACCAAAGTAGAGGTAACTGCGAGGTATCTGCCGAAGCGCCTGCGAGCGAACAGCATCCGGGATGGCCTCGGACTCCCCGGGAACACCGTGGAGGTGAACATGACTGTCGATTAACCCAGGGATCAAAAAGCGCCCATGTCCGTCAATCACCTGATCGTTGACCTGCGGTTTTATTGTCTTTGTGATTTTGGTGATCAATCCGTTTTGAATATAAACGCTTGAAGGTGCCGAAACACTGCCCTCCTTGCTAATGATGCGCACTTCTGTGATAAGGATATTCGCGCACAATTCGGCAGAAAATAATAACGATAATATGATAAGTATTAGGTAAGGGCTTCGATAGTACATAGCGCACTCGATAAAATGAGGTAATTCGTAAACTGTGTGCACATAATTCATCAAACCCAGGTATCATGCGTCCTCAAACGTAATCTGGGACTTTAATTCGGACACATTCCACCTCGTGACACTCATCGTTTCAACCCAAATAGCATCTACTTTACTCACCTTATTTATTGCGATCAGCTTGCTGAGCACCCGCGCACTTAACCCGCTATGCGCACGTATTTTAGGCGCCAATTACCTACTCTCCTCCGTGCAGCACCTCTTAGCTGTAGTGGTCTTTAGTGAAACCTGGCCGCAAGTTAGTGTTATTCGAGCTCATTTAGCCATGTTCCTTGGGCCGGCACTCTTTCTCTATTTTTCCACTGTCCTGGGCCACAAAGCACTCAAACAACAGGTTTTGCTCCACTTCCTAATACCGCTACCTCTTATGGCGAGCGCCATTTTCTCGCCATACGGTTTTATCGCGGATTTTCTTATCATTGGCAGCTTTTTTGGCTACTTCAGCTATATACTTTTCCAGTATCGAAATTCACTCTCAAAGAGCGCTCCCACTAAAGCAGCCAACACGCTTGCTCTGCGTTGGCTGGGCTTACTGCTATGCGTATTGTTGATAAATTTGGTAGTGGAGTCGGGCATTGTTTTCGAAATGCTTTTGGGTACACCCGCGCGCGAAACTTTTTCGCTTAAGGTGGGGAGCCTATTTTTTTTGGGCTTCCATATATTCGCTTTAATTTTAGTTCTGACTCGGGCACCACTGTTGGAGTGGATGCACGAGCTAAAAGAATTATCCATCCAAAAAACTAAACCTCCACAACTCAGTGACAAGGAACTGCAGGCAATCTTTACCAGGTGGGAAGAGCTGGTAACAGCGAAAGAGCTGTTTCTTTCTGAGAACGGTATTACCATATCACGTGCCGCTAAACTGCTCGGTATACCTTCGCGGCAACTATCTCAAGCAATCAACACTACTTACGGTGCAAGCTTTTCGCAATACATAAATGATAAACGTGTTGAGCGGGCGAAAGCGTTATTGCAAGAAAATGCAGGCATGCCAATTACTGAAGTTTATTTGAGTGCAGGGTTCAGCACCAAATCTCATTTTCACCGGGAATTTTCTCGCAGTACAGGGATGACACCGAGTGAGTTTAGGAAAAAGAATAAATTTTGACTAGTTCTTGAATTAAAAAGGCCAGTATAAACCTACCCTTTTTTGCCAAGCCGAGCCTGCTTTTCTTTTTTACGCAGCATTCGTTGTAGTGCCTGTTTATAAGCAGACCCTGGGTTTGATGAGGCGATGATTTTTTTCTGGGTTGCAATCGCTTTATCGAGTTGACCAGTCTTCTGGTAGGCAAAAACAATTGAATCATAAACTTCCAACTGAAGACTCAAGCCCTCTTTTTCTACCTCTTCCATGACTGGCACCAAAATTGAAAGGGCTGCATCATTATCACCCGCTCTTTGCTTGCTCACACCAATCAGCAACATCGATTCGCGGCTCGGCTGACCCAGTATGGCTTCGTATTGTTTTACGTATTCAATAGCACGGACTTGGTTATTATTTTGAGACAAGCTGGTTGCGGCTGCGAAGAGTAAATGTGCTCTGTCGGCTTCAGCTAGCCGAGGGTTGTCGAGAAGCTTTTCTATTTCTGCAAGGAATAATTCATTTAAGCGACTGTTGCGATAACTGAAAGCAAGTAGTATTTGCAGTCGAATAAGTTCGTTAGAATCTATTGTATCGCGATTTGTTTTGATAATTTCTTCTAACAGCGGAGGGATTTTTTCCCATTGGAAGTTTTGATCATATTGTTTAATGATAGCGTCTTGGCCGTAAAGACCTACGAAATCAATAGGCGTGTAAGGAAAAACTTTTGGATCTGCCTCCATTAGTACCATTTTGTCTCTTGACCGCATTTGGCCAGTGCCATAGGAAACTCGGAGAATTCGACTAATTTTTATTTGCTGATCACTTAAATTTTTATCCCATTTGTACTTTCCTTCTTGCCAAAGCTTATCAGCTCTTTCCAGTTCACCAAGTTTGTAATAATTAATCGCTTGGAAACGTTTTTTATCGCTATCTCTAGCATTTTCAAAGGCTTCGATAGATTTTCGGTAATCGCCTAACACATGGTACAAAATACCCAACTCGTGACTTAATCCTTGTCGCTGTTTTTTTCTCGGGTTTGCTTTTATGTTAGTTTTTAAGATGCTTATCGCGTCTTCCATTTTTCCTGTGTGAGCAAGCGCGCGCGCCAGGATTGTGGTCACAGTGGCATCTGAGACTTTTTTTCCATTTTTTTGAGGGTAAAAGTCTTCATCGTATAGCTTGACGACTTCAGGATACTTCCCCTGTGATGCAAGAATGAAAGCACGAGCGATGAATATGATTTCGGCGTGCCTTCCTTTCTTATAGGATTCTGCATGATCTTCACTCCATTGATCCAGCAATTTCCATGCTTCGTCATACTTTTGCTGATCAGCTAAAGAAAAAGCTGCGTTTGAAGCCTCCAGTGGAAATGAGGAAGCTAAGGCTGCTTTTATTTCTTCCTCGCCAAAGATATAAGCATTTTTTTTGCGCATTTTGGCGCGGTGTTCTTGTTCCCGTTTCATTTCGTGTGAACTCGTGTTGGCAACTGAAGTTCCTACGAAAATCACCATCAAAAAACTGGCAATTAAACTCAAATAATGGCTGCTACTAAGTGATTTATTTTGCATAAGATTTTCTATCCGTTTAATATTAAATTTTTTACCCATATTAATGTTCGTAATAAAACGGTTGCTACTCTGTGTGTTGTGTAGAGAGCTTAGGATTTTAAGTAGCGATTCACTATAGTCCTCGTTTGCCATAAACTTATCGCAAGCTTCGTCGCAGCTGAGCTCCAACTCCTTGCGAGCCAACGAGCAAACGGCCTGGGTTGCAGGGTTCCACCATAGAATCCGCTGCACAAAAGTAATCAACCAGAGCCACGCTGGATCGTGTTGCCGGGTGTGAATATATTCGTGTAGCAATACAGTGGCTTCTTCGTCAATATTTTTTTGCAACCATATTTTCGACTTAATAACACCTGTCGCCATTCCGGGGCTAAGTTGTTCATCAAAGCCCTCGTCAAAATATCTTACGGAAGTATTTTGCTTGAGATA
>JANQJB010000134.1 GCA_028281865.1 Marinagarivorans sp. | reverse complement strand
AAAATCTGCTGTTAGAATATTTGAAGGGTAAAAACCACCCTCTTCAAGTATCAGATTAACGTTATCATTTTTAATACACTCGTAGTGTTTAGTTTCCGTGCTGTAAGAATACAAGCTTGGAAATCCAATACGAAAAGCAAGGAACTTTTTATCATCACTCTGATTAATTGTGTTATTCGTAAGGTAGGTAATATCACCTATTGAATTACAATTCACAGTATTCAATTTTAAGCTTTCACCGGAAATAGTTCGGAGTTTATTTCCTCCTTGATTAAAATATATACGCCCGTCAACTTCCGTAATATCTGTGCTTTCAAACCCGAGAAACTGCTCGCTCCAACCACTATCGTTGTCGTAACGGTATATTGCTGTGTTTTCTGCTAAAACTATAAGTTCAAAATTTTTGTCGTTATCTAGATCGAACAAGCGTAAATAATTAGATGGTCTAATATCACTGGAATCTAAGTTGTGCACCGCTGAAGAGATAGCTGCAAAAGTTTCAAACGCTCCGTTTTCGCCACCTCTCGCCCACTCCAACGCACCACGTTTTAGCTGTACAATATCAACCCAGCCATCCTGGTTAAAATCATGTAGAAAACCAAATTCCGTTCCACCTTCGATGACATGATGAGTCAGCTGAAAGCTTTGATCTTTCCATTGCACTACCTGAGTTACCTTTGCATCAAGAGGAGCGGGGTCAAAGTAGTTTGGCACGAGATCGCCATCAAAATCTAAGTCCTGCGTATCTGTATCGATGTCCATCGTGACTGCCACAAAGGGTACAGAATATTCACCCAACTCGATTTCGCCACGCACCCCCTCAAGCGAACTGGGGCTAATTTGAATGCGTAAAACAAACTGTTGGCCTGCTTCAATCGATTGTGAGGCAGATTTAAATGGCCCTCCATCGACACTAACCGCACCTGCCGTACTTTGTATTTGCAGAGCCTGATCAAAATCCTCGACAGTAACCGCGGGAAAAAAATAGATCTGACCTGGTTGAAGGTTTTCCGCAAGCGGCATAATAAACGGCTTGGGCTGCGTATCAACAACGGGTTCGCCAGTCCCTCCATTACAAGCAATTAATTGAGCACATATAACCGCTAGCGCGACAATTCGTAGAAAAACTGACTGGTTTTTGAGATTAAAATACATGACTTTTCCTCCATAGATCTAATACGCTTTACGGGTGAAAAGCCAAAAAGTTGCAGAAATTTACTCGCAATTTATATCAATCACAACTCTACTCATAGGGGTAAACGCGGTAAGTGCTATTGCACAAGCCTGCTTATTACATTAGAGGCTACTTATTACATTAATAGCCCGTATGCACATTTATATCTTCTACATCTTTAATTGAGCACTACGACCAAATCTCACAAGCAACTAACAGGACTACCGAAATTTTCACCAATTTTGGTGATTTTAGGCTAATAACAATGGCTTTAAAGTAGTGTTTTAATAGATTTCGGCGAAGAAAATCAAATGCTAGAGCAAACAGAAGCGCTAAAAGTAAAATAACGAGTATCGTTAAAAGCAATTTTTCCATCACTAAATTTGGTGAATTTAGAAAACTGTAAGTCTATCAGTACACTATTTAAGCGATAATTTAGCCGTATTAAGGAAAGAGTTGAATTTAAGAAGGTCTATAATCCACCAGAATTCAGCACTCAATAGATTAGTATTGGCAGACCGCAGCTTAAGCTGGCATAAGGGGTTATTGACCAAATGAGTATAACTGATTGCACTTTAAGCAGGCGCACATTTTTAAGCAACTCAGCTCTGCTAGTTGCCAGTTCCTGCACTAACCCTAATCCACCGTTCGGATCCAATCATGACCATGACACTATTCAAACAGTCAGCGGCTTAATAGAACCGCAAGAAGCTGATTTTGTCCTTCCGCATGAGCATGTACTGGTAGACTTTATTGGTGCAAAAAAAGCGAGCAAGAGTCGTTACGATGTTGACCAAGCATTTGGAAGAATATTGCCTTATCTGCGGGAAGCAAAGTCATCGGGTATACAAACCATTGCAGAATGCACACCGGCTTATCTCGGGCGAGATGTTCAGCTGTTGTCGCGCCTAGCAAGCGCCTCCGATATTAATTTTATTACCAACACCGGTTATTATGCGGCGAGAAATGGCTTATATTTGCCTGAGCATGCCTTTAATGAAACAGCAATGCAGCTAGCAAATCGCTGGATAAGAGAAGCTCGCTACGGTATCGATGGCACACAAATACTGCCCGGATTTATCAAAATTGCCGTTGGCAATGCACCGCTGTTGGCTATAGATAAAAAAATAGTAGAAGCTGCTATTATTACGCACAAGGAAACCGGGCTTGCGATTATTACCCATATTGGAGCTGGTAAAATCACAGCTCCGCGTGCAAATGCTGGATTAGAAATATTAAAAATAATTAAGCGCGAAAATATGCCTGGTGAGAGATTTGTTTGGGCACATGCTCATGCTACTGTTTATCAAAGTGCCTTGAGGCAGGCAGCAGATTCGGGAGTCAATTTAGCTTTTGAGGGCTTAACGAGCGAAGAGGCAGCGACACGCAATGCAAAACTAGTCGCTCGCCTTTATTCCCAGCACTTTGGCAAACAGCTTTTAATCTCTAATGACGGCGGTTGGTATCACGTCGGAAAGCCCGATGGCGGCAAGTTTAAGCCTTATACAAACCTAATAAAGTGGCTCCTACCAAAGCTAACAGCCGAAGGATTAAACGACAAACAAATTAAACAACTAACTCATATAAATCCAAAACAGATATTTAGCATTTAAATGTTTTTCAAGCAGAGATTCCTATAATTAATTGGAGGTTTAACGTGTTTAAAATTTCTTCGTCTTTGTCATATTTATCAACTATTGCCCTGCTCTTCTTTATGCTGCTAAACGCAGCGCATGCAGGGGCAAAAAAATCACTTGAAGAAAAGGTCTCATTAGCACTTAAGGAAGAATATCGCACAGAGGCTGATCGAGCACGCGATAAAAACCGTGCTCCGGTAAAAGCGCTAAGTTTTTTTGGTTTGCAGGACGATATGAAAGTTATCGAATTTGGACCCGGTGGGACGGCATGGTACACCAAAATTTTGGCTCCCGTATTAAAAGATAAAGGGCAGCTTTATGTCGCGTTTGACGGCGATTTTCTTGACAGAGTACTCGATCCACTCATGGTTCACGACGGCATGTCTAAAATCAAAAAATTGCCTATTCCGGTTAAGTTTAACCGCAAAAGAATGGCCTACGATGTCGGCAAACTCAATTTTGGTATGAAGGACGCCGATATGTTTCTGAGCATTCGCCTCTACCACGCGTTCACTGATGAAGACGCCATTCGTTTTCACAAAGCTGTTTATAAGTCTTTAAAACCCGGTGGCCGCTATATTATTGTTGATCATACACGTCGTCATATGGAACCCAATTCTTCAGAAAATCGACGCCGCAGAGATCCGGTTAAAGTGATTAAGCATCTGCTTGACGAAGGTTTTGAATTTGTCGACTATACGGATATGTTTTTTCGACCAGACGATGAGTTGCGTTATGAAGTTGGTAGAAAAACCGTTACCGGAAATACTGACAGATTTACTTTTATATTTGAAAAACCAAAAAAATAAACTCTCACCACAACTTAGCAGCCATAAGAAATGAAAAAGCTTATTTTACTGTTACTGGTTTTTACTCCTGTTGTTTTTGCTGAAACTCTGGCGCCAATTAAAGTCATGCTATTAACCGGAGTTTCCGATGTAAAGTATCACGACTGGAAGCTCACTAGTTCGGCGCTCAAAAAACACCTTGATGATGCGGGCGTATTTGATGTTGACTATGTTATTTGCCCCGATGATGCCGAGGGCAAAAAGCGCTTTGATCCAAACTGGGAAAAATACAATGTTATTGTCATGGCATATAACGACGGGAATTGGGCAAAACAAAAGAAGGATCGCAGCGAATGGTCAGATACCACGAAAAAGAACTTCGAGCGCTTTGTGCGCAAAGGTGGCGGACTCGTGGTGCAGCACTCCACCAACAACGGTTTTCCCGATTGGCTGCCATTTAATAAAATGACAGCTGTAGGGGGCTGGGGAGGAAGAAAAGCTGATGAAGGCGTCGCAATAGCTTGGCGAGATGGAAAAATATTTCATCGTCATTTTGAAAGTCGCCCGCGCCATCCACCACGCGGCGATTTTTGGGTGACGGTTCGAGATAAAAAACATCCAATAACACGCGGCTTGCCCGAAACCTGGCAACAAATTCACGATGAAGTTTACACCAGCCTTCGCGGCCCTGCTAAAAACGTCAAAATTCTCGCAACTGCTTATTCTGACCCAACACTTCCTAAAGGTAGCGGTGATCATGAACCCATGTTAATGACAATTAAATACCATAAGGGTCGTGTATTTCATTTGACGCTAGGGCACGCCAGTACAGGCGACAAAGAGCCTGTACCGTCTTTAAACAGCAAAGGTTTTATTCTTAGCCTTCAACGCGGAACGGAGTGGGCAGCAACAGGCGATGTTATACGCTTAGAGCGTTAATAAGCATAAGCACCTTAAATTTAATTTCTACTCACAGCGTTTTTTCAAAATCTTGGACAAGTTGTTCAAGCTCAACAACTTTTTGCGGGAATTTATCAATTAGATTGTTCGTTTCGGATACATCATTTTTTAGATTAAACAATAAGGCGGTATTCAGATTCATCTTTTTTTGACGCGAAACCATCTCTGCTCGGATATATTTCCAGTCGCCTTTACGGACACCCGCAACTTTTCCCCTGAGGCTATAAAAGTGCACGTCACGATTAATAGTCGACGTGGGATTACGAAGATGGCGTAACAACGACTGGCCGTTTAATTTATGCTTAGCAGGTAGTTCAGCGCCCGTAATTTCTGCAATAGTTGGAAAAAGATCCATCGTACTGGAAATCTGATTACTCACAGTACCCGTAGGAATATTACCCGGCCAAACCATAATACCCGGGACCCTAACACCCCCTTCAAAATTGGTAAATTTTCCACCGCGTAACGGGCCGGCACTGCCGCCATGCTCTTTAAAACTAAGCCAAGGGCCATTATCTGAAGAAAAGACAACTAAGGTATTTTTATCAAGTTTTAAATTTTTCAAATGGCGCCGCAACGCACCAATCTCATAATCGATTTCTTCGATTGTGTCGCCATAAAGCCCTCGCTTGCTCTTGCCTTTAAAACGCTCGGAAGCAAACAAGGGAATATGCGGCATCGACGGTGTAATGAAAACCAAAAAGGGCTTGTTTTTGTGTTTGCTAATATACTCCCGGGCGCGAGAAAAATATTTTTGCGTCAATAGCGATTGATCGGCGGGGTACTCTACGACTTTATTACCCTCAAATATGGGGGAAGCGTAATTTAAATCTTTTTTCAGCTTTCTCTTGTCTTTGAAAAATTTCTTTACATGCTGCTTATCCCACTCAAATTTTTCATAATTGTAAGCAAAATTAAACTGAATATTTTTTGCGGCCTTATGGGTAAAATGAGGGAACATATCATTGCTATAAGGAATACCGTAATATTCGTCAAATCCGTGTGCCGTCGGCCTTGTGTCTTGCGTATCGCCCAAGTGCCATTTGCCAAATAAGGCTGTGGCGTAGCCTTTGGTTTTTAGTAATTCCGCAATAGTCAAAACTTCTGGATTCATACCAGCTCCACCAGGCCAAAGTACGCCGTCAACACCGTTGAGTTTAGGAAGCTGTCCAGTCAATAAAGAGGCACGGGAAGGGCTGCAGACAGAAGAGGCAACATAAAAATCGGTGAAGCGAATACCGTCACTGGCAAGTTGATCCAGATGCGGTGTAGCAATAAGTGGCGAGCCGTAAACGCCCACATCTTCGTAGCCTTGGTCGTCAGTGAAAATAATAACAATATTTGGGCTCTGAGGTTTCTGCTGATTAACCGCACAAGCCGGAACAATAAATATTGAAAGACTTAATAATATCGGTCGCGCAACTTGCTTGATATAACCGCTAAGGGATTTCATATAGTTTTTCGATATTTAACTTATTGAAACCTCCAAAAGGTAGCATCAATTAATTAAAATCACTAGGGTCTGTTAACACTAATTTGTTGCAGAACAATGCTATGAGGGTGCGGGATAGATGAGTCTTAAGAAATGTTAACGTATCATTAATAAGTTTAAGATAAATAGAGAACTATTTTCACGCAACATTCTACGTCTTATCCAAAATAGCTAGACGGTAATACACCATTGCAATATTGTCGATCCCCATATTTCTCGATTGAGGTTTCGCCCATATAGTGGGCAATGGTGGTCAAGATATCATTGTGGAGCAGGCCACTTGTTGCAATCATTTCTCCATGCCTTTTAATTCTATTTTTTGCACCTGCAATAAAACAATGTCCATCGTCTCTAAGCTTATGACTCCAAATCATATCGTTAGTCCAATAAAACAATGTGTTATCAAGCAAGGTGGAGCCATCCGGCTCAATAACCGCATCCAACATCTTCACGTATTCCACTATGCTTTGCGCACGAAACTTTAGTACGTCGTACAAATAAGCTTTATCAGGCCTATGAGTTTTCCGGTGAAAATCCATAGAATCTGATCTAAAGTTTTCGACAAATTCGTAATGAAGATTACACCTAGGATTACCATAGTGTGCTCCGGCAATACGCGTTAAATTGCACGCAAGCGCAATGGTCATTAATTGGGAGTAAATTGGATACGCATGTTGCTCGTTGGTCACAGCCTCTGCAGTAATTTTTTTTTCCGCCAAGCATCGGAAAATATTTTCTGTGCTGTTCGCTAGGGCAATATTAATTTTTTGCTCGACTTCACGAATGGCAAACTCATGCGCCTCCATCCTTTCCGCGTCACGCGCTGATGTATGGGTCTTGAGTTTATCGAGGCTTGATTTAGCGACATCTAAAATGCTTTTTCGTTGTTGTAATTGCTGATAAGCATCTATATCGCGTAACTTTTCAAAGGTATTGCGAAAAATATATTCATACATTAACAACGGATCTTGAAAGCGCTCTTGCGGCTCACCGTCGACAACTGACATTGATATGTCTACATCAAAGCGACCAACATTTTTCCATCCCGCACGTAGATCTTTTACAGGTGTTGTTTGACCAATTTTTTCTGCCAGCCATTGATCAACGCTAGTCGCGCTTGTTGAAAATTTCCCTTCGCCTCCAGGACGCCAACCCGTTATACCAATAGCTCCTGTCTCGTGATGGTTACGGACTAACGGGTAAGCAGTAAGCCTATCAATATTGCGCAACAGCACCGATTTTTCGGCAATTTGATTAAGTGGTGCAAAGCTTTCCTTGAACGCCAACGGACCCGGTTCACTTTGATACAGCGGCTGCGTCAAGAGGTTGTGCGGCATGGTGAATTCATACCAATAAGAAAAGCGCGGCAGTACCTGTTTCGCTTCTGCTTCGGCGGCCTCAAGACGCGGGACAAATGGCCAAAGAACCGGCACGGCACCAGCACCGCCCGCAAGTGACAAGAGTTGACGACGCGATAAATTTTTGTATTTCTGCACGTTTGTTCTCCCTAACTACTAGCGGTAGTGAAACTTGGGGTTATTGATAAGATCATTTAATACCTGCAATAAATTACCCCGGTGTTGCATAACACTTTGTTGCAAAAGGTCGTAAGCACATTGTTCTTCTTCCGTAAGCGCTTCGCCAAAAAGATAATCTGCCCAGTTTTTGGCATAACATTGCAACGCAACCTCAGAATTAGCGAGTGCATTGGCTAGATCGTGGTGGTCTTGTAAAGGGCCGAGTAAACTGTCCGCTACGGAAGTATCAATTGGTAATCCATTGTCATCGATTCTTTTTCGCCCTTTTGCATCAAATAAATTAAGAGTAAAACCGAGTGAATCAATTTGGATATGGCACTCTTCACAGATCGGATGAGTCGAAACAGCAAATTCGAGCGCCTGTCGATAACTTTGGCCTTCTTTAGGAACGAACGGTAAAATGAATTCAAAGTGCCAATCAAAACCGCTAAAATCAATGTCGCTGCATAATAAATTCAAGGCAATATTAGCACCCCTCATCGACGGATTAGGATGTTCTTCGTTTCCAGAAAAATGTATAAGGTAGCCAGTGCGCGTTAAAAACCCTGGGTGATCGACTAATTCAGTCTCTGTTAACTCTTCAGTAAAGGTACCATCTTTATGGTCGATTAATTCTGCTAATTGCGAATTTAAAAATACAGTTGGACTGGTTAATAAATCAGAAAAAGATGCATCGTTACGGTACATGTGAAAAATAAACTGGCTAAAAGCATCAGATGCGCTTTTATCAAGACCCGGCGGCCGGCGATAATGAAAGGAATATAAATGTAACCAGTTGCGATAGAAAGCCGCTAAGCCATAAATAAATCTATCGTCGTTAATTAGCCTTTGGACTTCGTCATGCAAACCCTGTTTAGTATCGAGTTTATTGGCCTTGGCTGCCTGGTAAAGTGTATCATCGGGGATACTATTCCAGAGAAGAAAACTTAATTTAGCTGCTTTGTCGTAGGCACTAAGTGCTAGATTTTCAGTTTCTGTATCGGTACCGCTTGTATACTGATACAGAGTAAAAGGGTCCAGAATAATTCCCCGAACAATCTGGGCCAAACCTTGCTCAAATAAAGTTTCTTTTAAATACAGTTTTTGCAGATAGCGCTCGATTATTTCTTCGCTAACCGGTTGCTTAAACGCGCGCAAACCATAGGTGATAATAAATTGACGAGCGCAATCAATTTCAACATCACAGTGTAAATCGAGCTGGTCAATTTGTTTTAAGACTTGCTCTGCAACACTATCGGCAACTATAAGTAGGTCTTCCATCAAGCTCAAACTTATCTTATCTTTTTTTAGGTAGCTACCTCGCATTCGTGGAACTTCAATTTCCAAGGGAGCAAAAATATCGCGAATAACATTCGCAATTTGATCATTGGTAAGAAGTTGAGTCGGTGGCGGCTCAACCCTTCCGCAACTCGGCGGCGCATCAATCTGTGTACCGGGAATAGTTTTGTACGTGACATTGTTTATTCCGCCACTCGAAGACGAAGAGCTACTTGATGAGGAACTATTGGAAGACGCGCTGGCTGAGGAAGAACTACTCGAACTCGACGAGGGCTTTTGCTCTATGCCGTCACAGGATAAAAGCAAAGAAATAAGATAAGTAAAAACTAAAGCCTTTACACAAACAGCTAGCTTTAGCGCTACACATGTTAACAACACTCTGTTCAATATTGCACTCCTGAAATACTCATAATTATTTCGTACGTTTAGATTGAGTAATACTTGAACATCCGGCTGCTTGAGATTTTAGCAAACAGAGAAATTATTTCCGAAACTAAGCGCAAAAAACTTGAAGCAATCGAAGAAATACGAGTGCTTTTAACCAATTTTGGTGAACGAGCGGTGCAATCCATTGTCATCGGCTGAAATGCCCGAGGTTGAATCCGCGTCCCGTCCCACCACCAAATAAAAAACGCCTCGCACGAAAGTTCGGGGCTCTTCCACGGGTCTGAGTATACTGGGTATCAGACAACAATTCACTGGAACGAACACCTTGATGTAGGTCCGGAGACTGGTGCCAAGAATAGTTATTTTGGAGAAAACCAACTTTGTGAACCAGGTAATAAAATAATTTTCACCGATGTGGAAGGGTAGCAGAGTGCTTTTCAATCCTTATTGATTCGGCGGTGAAGCCACAAGCTCCAAACCAAAACTGGTCAATACTAATCGCTTGCATAAATTCGATAGGATTCACAGTTTCTAGATGCATATGTGACCGTTTTTCTGAAAGCGGGCTGTTAGAATATGACGAGGAGTTTTTGTTAGCTCTGTCAACTTCTTGACTACGTATCGGATCGAACTTAATGCAGAAAATACTCAAAATTAGTTTTTTAACCTGTGCGCTAATTGCCATTAATGCATGCACAGGTAAAGCTACGAACGAGACACCAACGAATTCTCCTCCGGAATTTACCAATAAAGTCGAAGGTGTTATTGAGATTGAGCTGGAGTTTGGAAATCGTAACATCGGTTACCAAGTTGATGCGACAGACCCTGATTCTGACCCGATCGAATTCTCCTTGTTGGGAAGAAGTGCAGATGTTTTTTTTCTCGATAATAAAAAACTGGAGTTTAAAAATACCGCTAATCCGATTGTGGGAAATGTTTTTAATATAAGAGTTCAGGCTTTTGACGGCACGGCGAGTGCAACACAACACCTCAAAATCACTATCATTGAATCTTCGTTAGACGATAAGGCCAAAGTGCTCAACGCTCTATCTACTGGAAATCCCACCTGGCTTCCAGAGTCTTCTGCGGCTCTTGTCGGACTCATTCAGGAAGAAGCTGAAAAATTAGGTTCAAATTCCGCTCTCAAAAGAGTCGCTGAGGTGATTCGCCGGTTAGAGTCGAATGATTTTTCCTTTGATTTAATTGAATGCAATAGTAGTGAGTGTTCGTCTGACGCGATTAAATCAGAATATGAATCTGAATTTTATCTTCCGCTGAGGGATGTAAAGCGTTCTTTGGAGTCATTGGATCAGCGTAATTTTGATTTATTCAATGACGAAAGCCGTCGCCTGCTGCGGTTAATGGTTTTATTAGGTGATTACTATCGTGAACGAGTGCGCTTCCCGCTTGATACTGACCAAATGCAGGATTATTTAAAAAGTTATTTCGCCGAACATGTGGTTTTTTATAGCCGTGACCATAATAGACTAATGCCTGACATGGGTTCGTTTAGCGGCAGCGATTTTAGTCGCGTAGTTCCCGAAGATGTGCGCGTTCAAATGACGAGTAAACGAGCGATGCGAGCTGCGGGTGTCTATGCTATTCCAGGTCAAAGTTTTTTGGTCACGCGTAATGATAACAACGAAGACCTTAGTGTAAGAGTCATGCTCAATACTTTAAGACCGGGAACAATAAAAATACCGGCTAAATTACGTGAGTGGAACGGTGAATTGCAAGGTTATGTCAGGCCGAAACTGGTGATGAGCACACCCATAACAATTAATCCGGGAGAAGCTATTCGCGTTTCGACACCTTACGGCGGTCCGGTGCAATTACTTTTTAGTAAAGGCGGCGAAGCAGTTGATCTGACATTTGAAAAAGTAGGGCGACATGCCTATTGGAATGGTCCTGAGGATACCGAGCATTTTAATAAAGCCCTGAACGAGGGAATTTATAACTGGGTCGAACTAGCCACTCCCAATATCGAAATTCATTCTCGTAGAGATTATTTTTTTGATACCTTGGAACAGTCAGATTTTGGTGATATCGAAAGCCTTGCCGAAGCAACACAATATTATATGTATGACCTTCTTCAACAATCGGCCGGGCTGGCAGGCCCCAATATTTCTTACAACGAAGGTATTCACGGTTTTGCCGAAGAAAAAGCATGGCCACTTGAGGAGGTCGATTATGTGCGACATGCTAATGCCGAGTTTGCTTTGTGTGGCTTCGGTTGTTCCGGCAACCCATTAGCAAGAAATCCAGCGGGTATTCCGCTTGATGTATTCAGTTGGTTTAGCCCTTTAAGGCTGGTTTATCTTCACGAAGTGAGCCACCATTTAGAGAATTATGAGCTTGTTTTTTCAGGTTGGAAGCCTCTCCATTCGCTAACCGAAATATATGCTTCTTTTCCCGCATCTGAGGGGTACAAAAAATACAAAACAGCGTTGGGGCGAAGGTGTTTAAAGTTTTGGCGCGATGATGATTTATATCAAATTCTACAGGATGGATTTAACTCGCCGAATCCTTCGGCGTACGCGGCTGAAAATATAGATTATCAGAATACTATTTTTACACGAGCTATTTACGTTCAATTTTCAGCAGTCGCGCAAAATCAAGGCTCAATAGGCAATGGCTGGTTTCTGCTCGCGCGCTTGCATTTACTTCATAACGAATTTTATCGAGCGATAAGAAGTGAAGCGCTGTGGAATAAACAAAGGGAAAGTCTTGGTTTTGGTACTTACAGTCGTGCTGAAGCGAATAAAGATATTCTCCCAAGGAATGATTGGTTAATTATCGCAATGTCTGTCGTTAGCGGTTTAGATTTCAGTGATTATGCAGAGATGTGGGGAATTCAAATTTCAGACAAAGCAAAAAATCAAATAAATCATCTCGGTTTTCCGAAAGTACAACGCAAATTTTATGCAAGTGAGCTTGAATATGCCTGTACGCTTGATGTTCCAGAGCTTCCGGTCGATGGAAAAAGTGCTTGGCCCTATCTACCGCGCGGTTCTAGTAGCGCTTCGGCGGATATTCGATTAAGCAAAACGCTCCACTCAGACCATAAAGACGGAGAGATTTGCGCCTTGCATTCAGTGAAAACGCTCCAATTCAACAATAAAGCTGATGTTGCGTTCTGATAGCAAGGGAAATCAACCTTTTCGAATCCAACAAGGCAAACAGAGAAATTAATTCCGAAACTAAGCGCAAAAAACTTGAAGCAATCGAAGAAATACGAGTGCTTTTAACCAATTTTGGTGAACGACTGGATAACACTTTTTTATCAGCAAGAAGGCAAAAAAAATCCCCGCGAGATAGCGAGGGTTTTTTTCTAGACGAAAGCTATAATTAATATTTACGCCGGAGCATACTTCATCACAGGTCGGTGGACCTCTGCAGCCCCAAACGGATTAGCACCACCACTTAAACCAACCATTTCACCAATAGCGGCTTTCCAGGCGATAACCGGCTTGTCTTCAACACCCAACACCAGGCCTCCGTTATCCGTTTCACCTGTCGAGACTCCGCCATTGACATTATCACCGAAAACAATAGTGCTTAAATGCGGCCCGTGATTATTGATTAAAGGAATACGCGAATGCTCTGATACAAACACAACCGTGAGATTCATATCGTCCCTGTCGAGCATGCGATTAAAGAAAACACTCAATGGCCCAATCATCAAATCGAAATATGCGCGTGTACGTGAACCATCGTTATCGTCGTGTGTATCCCAATAAGTCCCCGTTCCTTCGCCGATACATACCACATTAACACCGCTGCGTAGCAACGCTTCTGCAATGCTTAAATCGGTGTAGAGTTGATAGGAGCCACTATAAGCTGCCTTAATTTCATCAGCGTCGACGCTCGCCGAAGGCGTGGTCATCGACTTAACCAAATTTTTGTAACCATCAATTAGCGAAGATAAATTGTCTGGATTTTTCTGCGCCAAAGCCTGAAAACGCTGGTAAGACTCTTCTACCACACGCCCCATAATCGGACGTTCGTCCCGCGTAATAGTTTGCCCTGCACCGGTTAATGTGCGCAGGCCTGAGTCCATATCTTTAACACTCTCAAGCGAAACACCTCCAACCGAACCTCCAGGCGCACCGGTAACATTACCCACTTTTGCCGCTTTGATAGCAGAGTTGCCACCCATTGCCGACGCTAGCGCCTGGGGTAATCCGCCTTGCGGGCCCTCCCAAAAATGTTTTGCGGAGTTGTGATTCGAAGCTCCAACACTGCCCACACATGCCATACGGCTGAGCGCTTTTTCAGGCAAACGGCCCCAAGTACTTACATCAAAATACACGTCACCGCGATTGTCGATGGGATTATCTTTAATACCGAAATGCATTTGCGCGTTGGTATTATTTAAAAAGGAGTGCGCCGAAGTTTGAATGGGCGCATAACCCCCGTTCATCATAATAAGCAGTAATGTCGAACGCTTGCCATTTACCGTGGCAGCCTGACTTATTTGAGGAAACCCGCCCATAAGCGATGCTGCACCGGCTGCGGTGGCACCTTGAATAAACTGTCTGCGATTTATTTTCATCGATGTACCTCCTTAAAACGTTAACGCCGGAATCGACATCATCATCGACGCGCAGGCAAATTGTTGGCGTTTTAGCGCAGTGTTGAGCTGATCGGTAATCGTGGTTGCAGTATTCACACACGAGTTGAGTTCATCTTGCGTAGCACTGCGCAGCCACATCGATTCCGCCCACGTAGCGCAGTTAGCGCGAATTTCAGCGTTTCCAGAAGCCGCTTGCGTAACCAGTGAATTGCAGCCTTCCACTGCCGCATTGGCAACAATATTCAGCGAGACCGCGCCCAATTCATGCTCGATATACCAAAAGTCAGGAATTGTTTTAAAGGCATTTTCTGAATCTTCCAAAGTTTGATTTTCACCACCGAATACACGGCTGAAATGGGCTTTGAGGGATTCATAGGATTTAATGCGCAAGGTGTTTTTACCGGGCACCGGGGCAACCTTTGGTAGCGTGCCGCCCTTAGTAGTCAGGGTTCCATCCAAATATTCCACCCAGATGTAATCGGCAATTTTTTTAGCGCAATCACCGGAACAGCTTGCCGGGCCAAACTCTCCGTCATCGCCTTTAGGCATGGTACCGCCAATGGCGGCCACTAACTCGTCGTAGCGCGTACAGCTCGGACAATTGTGCAGGCTATATACGGTCGATTCGCCCTGCAGTACTGTGGTAGAACCATCATCTTTATGACAAAGCGAACAGGCATTGTCACCGTAGAGTTGGCGCCCCGCCTCAACACGTGTTTTTTGCGCAGACGCATTAATCGGCGAGCCTTGATCGCCACCGTTATCGGCATAGGGCAAAATCAACATGTAGGCGGTAACGTCTTCCGCACACTGACCAACACAACGGCCAGCACCCCCTCCGCCAACCGGCATATTATCTCGTATGTAAATGGCAATTTTTTCCGGGTCGGCATTTTCGCGCCGCAAATAAGGGTGAACATTCTTCTTCAGCGAAGAGGTCGCATCCGAAGCGTCGCCGTTACTGCCATGACACGATTTACACTGCTCTTCCCAAACATTGATGCCCGCGGCTGCGCTACCGTCGAAGATATCGCCACTAGAACTTGAAGACGAACTGCTTGAGGAGCTAGAACTGCTTGAAGAACTCGAGCTACTCGAAGAACTAGAACTGCTTGAAGAACTTGAGCTACTCGAAGAACTGGAACTGCTTGACGAGCTAGAGCTACTTGAGGAACTAGAACTACTCGAAGAACTGGTGCTACTTGAAGAGCTTGAACTGCTCGAAGAAGAGCTAGTATTAACAGGTTTTTCGTCACCACCGCAAGCCGATAAAACTAAAGCCAAAACGGATAAAATAATAAGCCGAGACAAGCTGATTTTATATTCGTCCATCGCTTAGACCTCCAAATCCTGGCAAAAAATATCCGATTCGACAAAATGCTTAATCGCGTCTTGTATCTTGCCGGATGCTTTAAATTTGGTCACACACTGACCAAAAATTTCTGGGTCTGAGCCATCGGATTCGCGGCCAAAAACAAACTCAAAAGCGATATTGCAGGCGTTGACATAAAACTCCGGGCGTTCACTTAGCATGGTTGCCAAACTGCGGATGTCCGTAACGGTTTCACCGTAAATGACCTCAGAGACGCTTTCCGGTTGGTCGGTATAAACAATGCCATTCATAGTGCTGCGTTCGCGGTCTACTTTGGTCAAGATGTTTGCTACCTTGTCGAGCGCAAAATCAAAGCGATAATGGCAATGGAAGCAGACACTTCCGGGCGTTTGGCGGTCGGCACGCGAACTTCCGCCAGTGGCAGAAACCGTAATCGCCTCAAGATTCAGGCCGATCATGTTATTCATAATCATATATGCGCTTCGCAGTCGGTAACCGTCTTCCTCATTTCCGGCGTAGCGATCTTTCCATTCCTTGTCTTCGAAATAGCCCACCCCATCGGCATAGTTATTGACGTTTTGGTCGTCCACTTTCACACGATCGAGAAACAAACTTTTCCACGGCAAATCACGGCGAAACATGTGGTAGCGCACCATCGCGTAAACGGGATTATCTTGAATGCGATCTTCCGGGCCCCAGTTCATATGGGCGTTAACGAAGCTAGAAAAATAGTCGATAAACTTTGTGTCTTTGAGCATGTCGTCGACTTGCGACAGCGGGTCCGGGGTCTGCAACTCCGATTGAGTAGGCTCATCGCCATAAAGCGTGTTATAGAGTTTCGCATTACATTGCTTTGCATTCATGGCCGATGCCGTGCTTGTAACAACCAAGCAAGCAGCAATGGCTACAACAAACCACTGACGCAAATAAAAGCCGCTACTGACAAACCCAGGCCTAAACCCATCCGAAAAATACGTATGCATAACCACTCCCAAAATTACGAATTTCTCTGTAGAAGTTAAATGTGAACCAGTTGGAGAAGAGAATGTGAAATTCTTGCTCTAAAAGCGTTACTTATCTTCCCACTATATAATCAAAATGAAAATATGCGTAGTCTTAAGCTCAAGATTTGTTCACTAAGTCTTAAAATTTTGCAATTGAGTCCATTAATTTGAATAAAACGCAGAAATATAGGGAATATCAGATGGAGTGGGACAGACAGTTTTATCGTTGGTTTTTGATAAATATATTTATCGATTTATAGTTATCAATATATAGCTTTTTGTTTGCGCCTAATATTGGTGCGCCGAATTTCTTTTTAGCGCATTAGCTAATCACTCGTAATCTATATATTATTATTTTCGGCACAGCGAAATTACCGTCTAGATTTAATCAATAAGGTGACAGGCACTCTTATCCTTGCACTCTTATCCTTGCACTCTTATCCTTGCACTCTTACCCTTAACACCATTTATACCTGCACTACTTATGTGAGCAAATCCAAGTTGAAACTATATTCGTTTATTTATTTTTCATTCGTTTATTTATTTTTCAAATAATAATCAATTTTTTGCTTAAGCATTTATCTAAAACGAATTAATTTTATTATATTTGTTAAACCAAAAATTAGGGCATGAAAAAAATGCGAGTCAAAACTCGCATTTTTAATCAATCAATATTTATAACTAGCAGGGTTCAACATAAACCCAATCTGAATTTGAAGCTGGCGGTGCCTTTTTCTTGGGAATCTTTTTCGTTGCTCTATACAATTCACTGTTGTACTTAACTTCATTGTTGACTTTATAGGCTTTCTTTTTATTCCAGTTTTTAACATTGTCGCAGGCAGAACCACCTCCGCCGCTGCCACCACCACTGCCTCCATCAGCAGCGCAATCTCCAAGGTATTGCCAACTAGCATTATTATTAGGAGCAGCTTTTTTCTTCGGAATTCTTTGCGTAGCGCGATAAAGTTTGCCGTTATGTTTTACTTCTGCACCTGCATTGTAAGCACTTTTCTTTTTCCACGCAGGTTTATCGGAGCAATTCGGTAATTCAGGTTCGGGCTCCGGCGGCAGCGTTGCTCCCGCATCACAGTAACTGGGTGGGTTAGCGTTTGAACATGCGCTCCAATATTGCCCTCCGGAAAGAATACCAACACGACGTCCAATTCGCGAGTGACCAACATTATGCAAGGTAAAGTTGGTGTAATAAGTATCCAAATAACTCATTTGGTTATTTTCGTTTATAGTACGGTCTGCGCACTCTCTGCCGTAATCTGAGGCATACCCCCAAACATTATCACTGCCATAAGAGCCGTATTCACCAACAATTTTACAATTGTTGCCGTCTGAACTGCCGGCAACATTCTTTGCAATAATACTATTTTCGATATTGTGATAGAGATAATGCACAAAATAAGGTGCAGCACCAGTAGGGTTAGCTTTTAACCACGCCGCAATGTCAACAGCGCATTGATCTTCACAATCGTCACCCATCGTGGCGTGAATTTTCTGTGCGAGTTGGTATTCATGGTAATAGCGGCCCGGCACAAGCCTTTCAAAATAACCATTTCCGTAGTTAGTATGGCAAATATAACACTGTTGTTTTACCCACTCAGCTCCACCATTCGAAATATCACCGGGCTCCAAGCCATCCTTAGGATAAAAACCGTAGGCAAAGCCGCCACCACCACCTATTTCACTACCACCTGTTCCTCGCGATACACTATTTCCAAAAATTGTCGAGTTTTCAATACTCATCGTGGAGAGAATAGAAAAAACACCGCCGCCACCATCTTGAGCAACATTGTTTGCCAGCGTTACATTTTTTAAAGTTAATCGGGTATTGTGGTCGTGATAATATTCTACAGTACCATCACGGTTAAGCTTGTTTGTTCCTGAGATAGTATAAATACCGGCGCCGAAAGTGGCAGTATTGCCAATAATACTCGAATCCTCGATTGTCATTATTCCACGGTTGTAAACCCCGCCACCATCAGACGTTTCGCCATGGGAATTAGTATTGTTGGAGATATCGCCATCTTTAAATATAAATTCACCAGCGTTGTGAATACCCACTCCAGGAGTTCTTCTACCTTTGTTGTTGTGCACTCTCACACGCAGCGCAAATATTCTCCCGGAATTAAAAATTCCCACTCCGCGACTAAACGCATTAGCGCCATCGCCATCTCTAACAACCAAGTCCTGCAGTGTAATATCGGCACCCTGCCAAACGTTTAAAAGCTGAGATTTATCTGGGCCAGTAGCATCATCATGTGGACGAATTATTGCTGGAGAACTTTCCTTTCCTATTAATTTTAAATTGCTTTTAATATCTAAAGTGCCTTGTGTTAAATTGTATGTAGCACCGGCTTGCAGATAAATATTATCGCTGTTGGGCCTTGCGTTTGCCTCTTCAATCGCCGCACGTAAACTGCAACGGTTAGCACCACCAGAGCCGTCATCACACACATTGTCACCCGGCATTGCATCGTTGGTGTCCGCTGTTTTATTTACGTTTATCACAGCCGCTGAAGCCGGGAGCGAAAACGAACTTAATAAAAATAAAACACTAATTACCTTTAATTTCGAAAACCACCTACCCAAAAACATAAAACATCCTCCAAATTATTTTTTCAAATACGGAGGATATTTAAATACATCGATAATTAATCGCAAAGCAATTTAGTTTAATTTAACTAAAAATCACTATTATTGGTGACGAATTTTACTGAAATTTAAGAACGAAACCCCAAAATTATTAACGACATGACACTTTTGAAAATTAAATTTCACAATAAAACAACTTTTATTTCGGACCTTAAAGTCTTTTTCACACTTACTAAATTAACAATTTTTGGTGAAGCTGTTTGCCCAACTTATAAAATCATTGAGTATTAATTTAAGCGAACCGCTATAGGAAAAAACGAAAATAAAGTGAATAATATAATAGTGAATTAATCATGGACGCGGCATTCTTATTAGTTAGAATACACGCTAATCAAATGCGTCTTATCGCAGACGGCAGGACATCAGATGAAAATTTTCTCTAGCTAAAAAACCATTTTTCTTATAAAAACTCTTTGCAGTTGCGTTTTCAACAGCCACTTCCAAATGCAGTACATTAATTGAATTTTTTAGCGCTTCTATTTTCGCTTTTTCGAGTAACGAAAAACCAATACCTTTGTTACGCATTTTTTCCATCACATAAAATTCATCAACAAAGGCATCACGGCCACCAAATTCGATTGTGTAGCCGTAGCAGATAGCAACGTAACCAACTAATTGCGAATCGCAAAAAGCGACTAGAATAAAACCGTAGTCCTTGTCTGGATCGAGAAGCGGTATTAATGATGTGCGACGTTTATCGCGCGACGAACTAAGCGATTCAAATATATGATATTCGCCAACAAGATCTATAAGCACTTCAAGCTCTTCGGGCGACGCTAATTTATAAGAGATATTCATCGTTTTTTTAAAATAAGTTTTTAGTTAACCGAAAATAGATTCGAATAGACTCTTTATAAACTCAGTGGCAATTCCGATTTAACTCTTAGACTCCCACAGCTCTATTGGATTTCCCTCCGGATCATATAAGCGCGCAAACTTACCGTTTGGATACTCTTCCTGGTCCACATCAACTTTAATTCCCGCGCGTTCAAGCTGCGCTACCATCGCAGCTAAATCTTGCACACGAAAGTTAAGCATCCACATCTGCTCATCACGGCCAAAATATTCAGAATTCTTTTTAAACGGAGCAAAGACAGTAGGCCCGGCCTCTTGCCTCCACGGTAGCGCATCGTAGTCCGCTGGAACCTGAGAAATACCTAAATGCTCTTCATACCACTCGGCAAGTGCTTGCGGGTCTTCCGCCCGAAAGAAAAACCCACCAATTCCGGTTACTTTTTGCATAGTCTGTATCTTTATTAGTAAAACCTAACATAGGTGATGCGAATCTGTTCAAATGCCAGAAACACAGTGAAGGGCATGACAGTTTACGCTTTAATTTTTAACAAGGCCATTTAGGGTGATACAGAAATTCGCCTCACCCTCCCCCCCAAGCAGTGCTAATAATTTGCATTGACTGTTATTGTATTGACTGTGGCGAGCAGCTTTGACACCAATTCTATCGCCTATCGGTAGGCCTAGCGATAAAACCGCTAATAGAAAAGTCCGTCTAGCGTTTTACTCAGTTTAGAAACCCAAGTCACGCAACTCTGTGATATGCTTCGGCCGTTAGTCGATTGGAGTTAAATCCATATGCAACGCATTCTTTTTTTCTTATCCACCTTATTTCTTTGCTGGTTTTGCGCGTACAGCGCCTACGCGGAAAAAGTCATCAACATTGCTTTTCTGGATGACGGTCCCAAAGTGCGGGACAACGTCGATATTGAGGTTATAAAAAAGGAAATAAACAGCCTGCTGAGCAAGGAATATAAAGTCCTATTTAATATGGATAATGTAGTGTCCGGAAACTGGGACGAGAAAAAAATCCGCACCATTAGCGAGCAAGCCTTAAGCGACTCGTCTATCGACATCATCGTCGCATTAGGTATTTTGAATGCACATTATTTTGGCAACCGAGGCAAGCTCAGTAAACCCGTCATTGCACCGATTGTTGTCGATCCCGCACTACAAGGGATCAAAATGGTCAACGGTAAATCCGGGGTAGAAAACTTTACCTACCTTGCAAAAAGCAGCGACCCTGAAGAAATCTTTAACGCTTTTAGAAGAATTTCTCCAATCAAAAGAATCGCGATACTGGGCGAGGGGCGCGTGCTGCAATCGATACCGGAACTCAACAAAATACTCGAACGCCTGCAACTCAGTACCGGCATAGAATCCAAATTAATCAGCGCAAGTGGGGGGCCAGAGGTCGCACTTGGCAGGATTGATGCAAGCTTTGATTCGGTAATATTGGCTCCGTTGCCCAGTTATTCTCTAGAGCAAATAAGAGTGCTCGCCGAGGGCTTATTGCAGCGCCAACTACCCAGTTTTACTTTGAATGGGCGCGAGGAAGTTGAGCAGGGGCTGCTAGCCGGTTACGAGTCAGAACTTGATGAGCAGCGTATTGCGCGGCGAATCGCATTAAATATTCAACGGATTTTAATGGGTGAGTCTGCATCATCCATTCCAGTAATCTTCGATTTCAGTGAAAAAATAGTGTTAAACCAAAGCGCCGCGTATGTACTGGACCGCTTTCCGCCTTTTGAAGAGCTGGACCAATACGACGTTATAAATCGCGATGATTATCGAATTATTCCGGCACGTAAGCTGAGCCTACAACAGGCCGTTTCTGAGGCTATGCAGCGCAATCTCGATATTATTGCCACCATCCACCAAACCAACGCCAGCAGTGAAAAATTAAAAACATTTCGCGCTAACTTGCTACCCAGCCTGGATTTAGCGGGAGGTTTCCGCAAGATTGATAGAAAAAGCGTTAATAACTTTAATGCAGAGCGCGAAAGCAACGCGCAATTGCAGTTAAATCAAGTTATTTATTCGGACGAAGCAATCGGCATTTATTACAGCCAGAAATACTTACATTTATCTCAAGAACAGGCCTTGCAACAAGTGCGCCTTGATGCTGTGCTCGACGCGGCAACAGCTTACTTAAATTTATTAAAAGCCAAACAAATTTCTGGTTTGCAAGCCGATAATCTTGAACGCGCCAGACAAAACCTTGAGTTAGCTGAAGTCAGGCGACGCATTGGAGCATCTTCCGCCGGCGAGGTTTACCGCTGGGAAAGTGAAATCGCAAGCAGCCGCAGCGCCTATGCTTCGGCTAGAGCACAAGTTAATCAATTGACAGTCGCGTTTTTGCAGTTAATTAACCGCCCGCAAAATGAGCAGCTAGATCTACAACCTGTTTCTTTAGCAACGGTTGGATTTTTTTTCAACGATACACGTTTTGATCGCTACGCGAGTAGCCCTTGGTCATTCAGAACTTTTCACGAATTTATGGTTGCCGAGGCCATGAACCAATCACCGGAAATACAGCAGGTGATGGCGCAGTTGGATGCACAAAAAAGAAATTTGACTACAGCAAAAAGAAAACGCTGGGCGCCGTTGGTCACTGCCGGCGCGAGCACGACCGAAATTCTTGATACAACAGGCCCGATGGACGATCGCAGTTGGCAATACGGTGTCAACGTCAGTGTTCCACTCTACGCAGGCGGAGGCAATAAAGCGGCGGTCGCCGAAGCAGAAGAACAACTCACAGCATTACAAATTCAATTAAAAAGCCTTCGCAATCAAATTGAACGGCAAGTACGCAACCAACTACTTACTGCAGAAGCCTCTTACCCCACTATGCAATATAGCGCAGACGCCGCTAACGCTGCAGAGAAAAATCTGGAATTAATTACCGATGCCTACAAGCGCGGGACCGTCTCAATTATCGAATTAATAGATGCGCAAAATTCTGCCTTAAATGCTGATATTCAAGCGGTAAATTCCGTGTACGATTTTATGATTGACTATTTTACCTTGGAAAGAATTGTTGGGCGTTTCGATATACTGAGCGACGCTTCCGACAAAGAAGCTTGGTTTAAACGCATGGATGATTTTTTTAGAACACAAAGAGCCTCAAAATGATCAGATGCCAATTTGTACCTGTGTTGAGATTAACAATGCCATTTAAATTAATTCCGCTAGCGCTTTCCGTTTTGCTTATCGCTTGTCAAGCTGAACAAGAAGTACCGGAGGAGATATTGCGACCGGTTCGTTACGTCGAGGTGAGCCCTAAAGGCACGGCACAGAAACTGACTTTTGCGGGCACCACGCGCGCGGGCCTCGAATCGCGAATTAGTTTTAAAGTTAGCGGGACGCTGAAAGCTAAGCATGTGAAAGTCGGCGATCAAGTCAATAAAGGGCAGCTGCTATTTGAACTAGACCCGAGAGATTATGAAATTGGCGTTCAACAAGCAGCATCCAATTTAGCAAGCACCGTTGCCACAGCGCGCAATGCACAATCGAACTACGACCGTACACGTTTGCTTTACGAAAACAACAACGCTTCGCTCAATGAGCTTGAGGCCGCCCGAGCTAATGCTGAATCCGCCGAAGCCGCGAGAAATTCCGCTGCAAAACAACTCGAATCGGCAAAAAATCAATTGGATTACAGCCGCTTGTATTCACCCGATGACTGCGCAGTCGCCAGTATTGCAGTACAAGAAAACGAAAATGTTGGCGCGACCCAACAAGTAGCGCAGCTCAACTGCGGCGACGAACCTGAGGTAGAAATTAGCTTACCGGAAATCTATATCGCACAGGTCCGGGAAGGGGATAAGGCCAGTATTGAATTCGATGCAAAACCTGGGGCGAACTTCTCTGCCACCGTGACCGAAGTCAGCGTCTCATCTCAAGCGGGCAGCGCCTTCCCCGTAATTGTGAAGCTTGATAAGCAGGATAGTGCACTGCGAGCAGGTATGGCAGCTGAGGTGTCATTAATGCTTTCAGCCGACGATCAGCATTCTCAAGTCATTTATTTACCCAGCCAGGCAGTCGGGGAGGATAGGCAAGGGCGCTTCGTTTGGCTCGTTACTGCTTCCGATGAAGAGGGCATCGGACTTATCAATCGTCGAGCGGTCAATATCGGTAAATTAACGACCGCAGGTCTGGAAATTGTCTCTGGTTTGCAAGAAGGTGAAAACGTTGTAACCGCCGGTACCACATTTCTCGCGCAAGATATGCGCGTGAAATTTAATTAAAGGCATTCGGTTAATTTAAGGTACTCGGTTAATTTAAGGTACAGGGCATGAGCATCACAGAAGTAGCATTAAAAAATAATCGCATTACCTTAGTGCTCTTGGTCATCATATTCTTGAGTGGCTATATGAGCTACGTGAATATGCCTCGTAACTTAGATCCCGGTTTTATTATACGTGCGGCAACGGTTACCGCTTTTTTTCCCGGCGTTAGCCCTGAACGCATGGAGCTGTTGGTGGCAGATAAGATCGAAAAAACCGTGAGGGAAATGCCCGAACTGGATTTTGTCGAATCGCAGTCATTTACCGGCATGACTCGCGTAACGGTTAACATCAAAGAATCCTACAAAGACATGCGACCTATTTGGGATAAGTTGCGCCGCAAAGTCGAATCGGCAGAACGCAAGCTGCCCCAAGGTGTTACCTCTGTTGTTGTAAATGACGAATACGGCGATGTCTTTGGTATTGTCTTGGGCCTGACCGGAGATGGGTATAATTTCAAAGAATTAAAAGATATCGCCGATGCTGTGCGCGATGAATTTTTGTTAATTCCAGAGGTTGCAAAAATTGATATTTACGGCGCGCAGGAACGACGAGTATTTGTTGAATACAACAACGCGCGTCTCGCCGAACTTGGCCTTTCACCGCAGCAACTCGCGGGCATATTGCAATCGCGCAATATATTAATTTCGGGTGGTGACTTAGTTACCGGCGTTGAGCGTATTGCCTTGGAACCTTCCGGAAATTTTGAAAGCATCGAAGATTTAGAAAACACGTTAATTACTATTCCGGGCACAAGTCAAGTCATGCGACTCGGTGATACTGTCTCGATCGAAAGCGGCTACGCTGATCCACCCGGCGCAATTTCTCATGTTACGGGAACTCCCGGTTTGATGTTAGGGATCTCCATGCGCGAGGGCGGAAACTATATTTCGCTCGGCCAAGCAGTTACCGAAAAAATTCAGCAGTTACAAGCAGCCTACCCCATCGGCGTTGAATTTTCCGTGTTGAGTTTTTTGCCAAACGATATCAACAAATCAATAAACAATTTCTCCAGCAGCTTAATTCAGTCCGTCAGTATCGTGCTAATTGTGATGCTGGCATTTTTGGGTTTACGCACAGGCTTAATCGTTGGCAGCCTTATCCCGGCAGCCATCGTCATGGCTTTTTTAATTATGAGCTTTTTTGATATTGGGCTCGATCAGATGTCGCTGACCTCTCTGATTATCGCGCTGGGGCTGCTTGTCGATAACGCCATTGTCGTGACGGAAAGTACGCTTGTACGAATGGAACAGGGAAAACCTGCGCGCCAGGCTGCAGTTGAATCTGCACGAGAATTGATGGTGCCATTATTAACTTCATCGCTTACAACTGCGGCGGCGTTTTTACCCATTTTCTTGGCGCAATCAAATGTCGGTGAATATACCGCGCCGCTGTTTAAAGTCGTGAGTATTACACTGCTTTCATCTTGGATACTTTCTATCACGATGATCCCTTTGCTGTGTATTACCTTTTTAAAAGTGAAGGTTAAACAGCAATCGAGTCCAGGTCGTTCACTTTCTATTTATAAAACCATTATTACCTGGGCGCTGCATCACAAATATTTGACCTTGGTTGGCGTAGCAGGTTTTTTTGCCAGCGGTATTTTTATGCTCTCCTTTGTGCCGAATATATTTTTTCCGGCATCCGACAACAGTTATTTTCAAGTCGACGTTGAATTACCGGTTGGCACCGATGTGAGAGAGACACAAAAATCTTTAAATCAAATCGAGGACTTTATCAAAGCTAACCTGATGGAAGAGGAAGTACCCGGCCGTAAAATTACTACCTGGCAAACACATATCAACAGTGGCGGCCCGCGTTTTACGCTTGGCTATAACCCCCCTCCTGCGCAAAGCAACAAAGCGGTCATGGTAATTAATGTCGCCGATGCGGCTTATGTGCACTATATGATCGAGCAGTTGGACAAATATATTCGCCGCAATATGCCGGAACTGTCGGCCTCGGTAAAAGCGATGGGCACGGGGCCGGCCGGTGACTATCCAATAGAAGTTAGGCTGTCTGGAGCAGACAATAATACCTTGTTCCAACTTGTCGAAAAAACAAAAGCTAAATTGCGCGAAATTCCAGGTGTTGCGGTAATTACCGATAACTGGGGTGCACAGACAAAAAAAATCAATGTAAGCATTAATCAGGCACGTGCGCAGCGAGCCGGCGTGAGCAATGAAGATATTGCAAGATCGCTGCAAACCGGGCTCAGCGGCCTCGAATTAACACGTTATCGCGAGGGGGATGAGAGCATTCCCGTATTGTTGCGCTCCAATGCAGCAGACAGAAGTGATCTTGGAAAAATAGAAAACGTTAATGTATATGTTCAGGCAACTGGTGCTTCGATACCACTACGCCAAGTTGCCGATTTCGAAATTACCTGGCAACCCTCGGTAATAATTCGACGCGATGGCGTTCGCACAGTAACCGTGCAGGCGCGCCAAGAACAAGGCTTGTTGCCCGCCCAAATTATGGCCGAATTAAAGCCTTGGCTAGCCGAGGAATCGAAACAATGGCCCGTCGGCCACCGCTACGCCTATGGCGGTGATGAAGAGAGCTCGGTAAAAGCCAATCAGTCAATCGGTGATCAACTGCCTATTGCAGGTTTGTTAGTATTGCTATTGTTAGTCGGGCAATTTAATTCGGTACGCCGCGCAGCCATAATATTGTCGACGATTCCTTTAGGCATTGTCGGTGTAGCATTTGGTTTATTGGTAACGGGCTCGTCGATGGGTTTTATGACGCTGCTGGGCATCATTTCTCTATCTGGCATAATTATTAACAATTCCATTATGTTAATTGACCGCACCGATATCGAAATTAACGACAACGGTCTTCCAGCAAGCGAAGCGATTATTACCGCTGCATTACAACGGTTTCGCCCCATTTTATTAACAACAGCAACAACTTCGCTCGGTTTAATGCCGCTGTGGCTCGGGCAGTCGCCATTATTTACCAGTATGGCCGTGGCAATGATTTTTGGGCTTGTTTTTGCCACGCTACTTACGTTGGGCGTAGTACCAGTGCTTTATGCGATATTTTTTCGGGTTAAGTATCAGAAAAAAGCTATACCTCTAAAAAATTAAATCCCGCATTGTCAATCGGATACGTTTCAACTAGCTCCGCTTTTATACCGAACAAGTTATATAGTTCGTAATGAATATGATCGATTGATCAATATCGTCTCTCCTTATTTCAGGGTTATAACGAGGGCAGGCATTAAACTTCGAAAAATAATCTACCGACAATCGAATGCCGCTTATAAATTGTAGCTATGCGCTTAGCGCCTCAACAGAAGATTAGGGCATAATAAAATTTATTATAGGTTTTACTATCCAGTTTCTCTGATCGCATAAGGAGTTATCGAGGGTTAAAAGCCGATTCAACCGGCCATATATGAGAAATAGAAATATAAATAAATCTTAACATTTCAAATTATTAACATGCGATATATATTAAAATCTTTTTTATAGAAATATTCTGCTATATTCATCAAATTAAAAATATAAAACAGTTGTTCGCCGCCGCCGCAGTGTGGCACACCTACCAATATCTCTTAAATTTTAATTCCGCCGAGGTGAACCGTTGCTATGAAAATGGATACAGTGGTGTTTCAACTGCTTATAAACAAAGCAGGAGAAACATATGAATAGAGGTTTTATAACTTCCACCGCCGTCATCGCTTTATTATTTTCTCCAATCAGCGCATTTTGTGAGTCTACAGAACAGCTCGAAGAACGCATCGAAAAGCTCGAAAAAGACTTGGAAAAAGCGAATAAGAGATCTCGAAAATACTACGACCGTTTAAACAAGAAGATCAGCAACCAAGGTGAACGTGTTAAGTTAAATGCATTCGCGTCAGCTGGTTTGGCCAAAAGCGATTCGCAATATTCTACTTTCAACGAAATTGACGAAACGACAATTAACACACAGGCAGATAGCATTTTAGGCGTTCAAATGTCATTTCAAGTGAATGACAAGACTGAGTTAACGACTCAATTTGTATCCAAGGGAGGCCAGGAAAGACACAATACTCGCACCGAGTGGGCCTACATCAGTTACACACCCAATAAAAACGTTAAAATCCGCGCCGGCCGCATGCGCATACCTTATTACATGCTGTCGGAGTCACTAGAGGTCGGCTATTCATACAATTGGGTCCGACCGCCCGCTGAAGTGTACAATTTGACATCAAATAACGGGGAGTTATTTGATGTCATACTGAGCAAAAGCATATCGAGTCTAAACCTTAACTGGCAGATATTTGGAGGCCGACTGGTCGAATCACAGCGTCTAACAAACCAACAAGAAGTCCGATTTGAAGCAGACGACGTGCTTGGAACTGCCGTTTATGGCAACGTTGGCGACTTTTCTGGAAGAATTGGTTATGTGACTTTCGACTTTAGCTCTGTCAACTCATCTGAAAGAGTCTTGGAGCTGACCGCGCTTACCGAATCACTCGGTCTTGGCTCAATTAAATTGAGAGAAACCAAAACGCAATATCTTAATATAGGAGGAAAGTACGATAATGGAAAAACCCAGATTATGGGCGAGTTTTATACCTCCGATTTTGAGGATACTTTATTAAGTATTACCGAGGGCTGGTATTTAACCGCTGGCTACAGGATCGGTGACTGGACACCCTTCGTTAGCTTTGCCAAAGTACGTACTACTAATGACGATGATCGCGAAGATGCCATCAATGCATTGTTAAATATTCCAGGCCCTGTGGCCAGGTCTGTCATATTCGCTGATGGTGTGCCACCAACATTATCAGGCCTTCCAGACTCCGTGATCAACGAACAAGCCAGATCAATTTTTGTAAATCAGGTAGCGCAACCAACAGCCATCACAATGCGTAGAATTTTTAATTTTCGCCAGCAAACAACTTCTTTAGGCGTGCGATGGGATATCAAGCCCGGGCTCGCATTAAAGCTCCAAGTTGACGAGATTTCCGGATTTGAAGACACGCGAGGGCAATTAAATGTGGGAAATGATCCCAGTGGTTTACCCGCTCCACTGACCGACGATAGTGTAATCGTTAACTCTCTCGTTATCGATGCGGCATTTTAGGGGGCGATATGAAAAATCTATATTTGAGCTTGGTTGCTTACATTAGTCTGTCGCTTTTATCGATTAACGTTAGTGCCGATGTTGTAATTATTGTTAATCCTGACAGCAGCGTAGAATCACTCACGAAGCAACAAATAACGGACATATTTCTTTCGAAAGCAAAGTCTTTTCCAGATGGTTCTTTAGCAGTTCCGGTAGACCTGAGCGAAGACAACGAAGCGAGAGAAATATTTATTAAATCCGTGTTAAACCGCAGGCAATCACAAATTCGAGCCTACTGGTCCGATTTAATATTTACCGGCAAAGGTTCCCCACCCAAAAAAGTTGATTTTCCTGAGGATGTGCTTGATTTAGTAGCAAATAATCCGAATATCGTAGGTTATCTTGATGAGGATGAAATCGATGATTCGGTAAAAGTCGTTTATCGAGTCAACCAATAAACTGCCGAGCCTATCTAAAATTCTAAAAAACTATTTATTATATAAGTCGACGATCTTATTCCAATCGAGGAATTAGCGGTCAAAGTTCGCTAAATTAACCTTAAATGTATAGCTGTTCGGGGCTGCTATACTGATAATGAACTGATTTATTCTTCGATTGGCTCGTTTGCAGTCTGCCATTCAACATCTAATCCTCACGCCTCAAAATCGGGAGTTATTAATGCTAAAGAGGCTATCGGTCAAACTGAAAATCTATTCCATCGCCGTAGTCAGCGCCGTTGGTTTCGGTATTTATTTGGCATACAACTTTCAGGTGAATTTCACCAACTCAAAAATATTAGAAGATGTACGAGATACCTATTACCCAATACTGGAAAAGGCTAATAATAACGCGGTGATGTTGGATCGCATCAAAGAGCTATTGCGCGCGGCCGTCCAAACTGGTGAAACTTCTTATATTGATGACGCTCAGCGTATAGCGGATGAGATGCTAGAGCTGTTCGAAAAGACGGAAAGTCTTGAGCCAGAAAAAAAGCAAACCATATCCGAATTATCATCCAACTTTAAAAGCTATTTTAAGCTTACAAAAAGTATCTCTACCGAAATGGCTAGCGGAGAGCCAGATTTTTCGACACTACCCGCTCGTGTTCAAGAAAAAGAAGCCCTATTTCAAAAAGTAAAAACTGATCTAAATGAGTTTATTAAATTTGCTCACCAACGATTTGAATACGATGTCGAAAGCGCCAACTCAAACTCTCAAAGATCGTTGTTAACTGGCTTTATCATTTGGGCTTTCTCAATTTTTTTACTTGTTACTGCGGTTATTACCATTGCTAAATTAATCCTTAGCAATATAAAACAAGTGGCTAGCTCACTGCACAAAATCGCGCTTGGAGAAGATGATTTCTCCAATATGATAAAGGTAGAATCAACGGATGAAATTGGGCAGCTAGGGAATAGTTTTAATGAACTGATGATTAACTTAAAAGAAAAAACAAACGATTTGGATTGCATGATGCAGAACATGCATCAAGGCTTATTTACTATCACCTCAAACCTCCTCATTCATCCCGAATATTCATCTTATGTGGAAAATATCTTTAACACAAAAGAAATAGCAGGTAAGAATTATCAAGACATTTTGTTTAAAGATTCGCTACTTGGAAGCGATGCGCTTAACCAAGCTACAACTGCTGTTGAGTCTCTACTTGAGGCCGACGAAGTGATGTGGGGGTTTAATGCGCACCTGCTACCTAGCGAATATATCTTTAGCCAAACTATTAATGATACGGAAACGATCAAAATAATCGAACTGGATTGGGACCCTATAGTAGCAGATGAAATTATCGATAAAATTATGGTTACAGTTAGGGATGTGACCGAACTACGAGCCTTACAAAAAGAAGCGGAACAACAAAAACGAGAGCTCGAAATTGTTGGGCAAATTTTAGCAATTTCTGTCAAAAAATTTGATGACTTTTCGCATAACAGTAAGGAGCTAATCAGCAAAAACAAAGACTTGCTAAAGGATAATAAATTAGGTCGTGATGAGCTAATATCAAAGCTGTTCATCAATATGCACACGATCAAAGGTAATGCTCGCACATTGGGCCTAACTATGATCAAGGACTATGTTCATGACGCCGAAAGCACTTACGATCAGCTGCGCAAGGATTCAAATATCGAGTTAAACAAGGAGCAATTGCTAGAGGCGATTGACATAGTTGAGATGAAAATTGGGGAATACTCTGATATCAGAGAGAAAAAATTAGGCGGTATATCGCATACGACACAATCAGGTTCTATTGAGGATACCACTTTACCAAAATCGCTATTAAATAGGATGGCAAACTCGTATGAATTGCTTCTGAAAGAAAATGTCACCTCAGAATACCGAGGAGAACTGGCATCCATACTAAGTGAACTCAACTCAATACGGGGAATACCTTTAGCAGAAGTACTTGGTGAAATAATCGATTCGTTACCAGGTATGGCGAAAGAGTTAGGCAAGGAGGAGCCGAGAGTAATAATAGATGAAGCAGATATATTTGTAGATTTTAATTACAGCTCAACAATTAAATCTATTTTCACGCACATCTTACGTAATTCATTAGACCACGGTATCGAAACAGCTGACGAACGCATAGCCGCAGGGAAAGCCAAGCATGGCATTATCGAAATTGATACTGAATGCGAGAAAGGCTCAATCACAATAAAAGTTAGAGATGACGGTCGGGGCCTTGCTCTTGGTAAAATTAAAAGAAAAGCGATTGAGAAAGGATTAACTAATAAGAACGAAGTATCCTCGGTGGGGGATATAGCAAACCTTATCTTCCATTCGGGACTTTCTACAGCTGATAGCGTTACTGATATTTCCGGCCGCGGGGTCGGTATGGATGCGGTTCGTACTTACCTGCAAGAGCATCAGTGCGATATAGCAATTAAGTTCTCAGATAACGCACGTGTAGATGACGAATATATAAACTTTGAAATAGTATTGAAGCTCGATCCTGTCGTCGTTTTTCAAAACAAGGAGATACCGACATTATTTGATCCGAACGGCAACCAAGAAATAGCTCAGCATCGTATGCAATAGATCGCACTTCTATCAGAATTACCCTCCTTTGCAGTTGCTATCATAGATAAAGATACACAAAGCAATATCATTCATTACGGAAACTCTGGATTTATACCCCGAAATTGACTAGATGTCCGGAAAATAAATAATTATACATCCGTTCGCAATTACTTTCCCGAAGAAGACGTATTTACCGATATCCCCGATCCCTTGGGAGGAGCTGATGTGATAGGCGATGCCGATTACCTGGACATTGAAAGCGTTAGCGTGAGTGAAGTAGCAGCTACTTAATCGCACCGATTTAAAGAGTTAAATTGGCCATAACCAACAGAGCGCGGACATTTTATTCAAATATTTGCGCTTCAATTCCTCCTTCGTTACCTATTCTCTGCGATTTTTTTGCGCATTTGATGGGTAACATATTCATTAATCTAATTCTAAAGCAAAGCATAATCTGCAGAAAGAACCGGCAAGCACTCTTGCCAACCCTATATTGCGCAGACATATTATTCTCGGGGGAAAACCATGTGCACGCTACAAAAACTCACCACTACTACAATCTTGTTCACTGTCTTTTTGATTAACTCAGCCTACAGCACACCTTTTAATGCAACATACACCTCTGCTAGCGGTGACGACCTGCTTAGTTTTCTCTTCGAGGGAACAGTCCAGGCCGATGGCGATACTGTGTTTGTTGACGAAATGCTGTCAGTACCAACCATAAACGGTGTAGCACCCGAAGCCGCCGACCCGCTATTCGGTTATATTATCAGCTCTTCTGGTCCCTCTAGCCTCCCAGCTTTCTTGACCTTTAGTGGCACCAATGCGGAGTTTATATATGTCACTAACTTCGCCGGATGGAATTCACCGAATGGGTTTCCTGTCGATGGCTTCCACATTAGCGCCGCTAGCGGCGTGATGGAATTTAATGTTGTTTTTGGTAATACTTATGTTGGCAATGGCGGCTTTTTTAGCGGTTACAACCCAAGTAGATGGTCATTAACCGAAGTAGTACCAGTAACCGCCCCTTCTACACTATCAGTGCTAATGATTGGTTTGGCTATGCTCCGCCTGAGGAAAAAGCGGGAAGATCATTTGTTATAATTGCGCTGAACACACTGAGTGGGAACCTCTTTTATTGCATGAAAGCTTTTGAGTTTATTTTTCGTTTAAACTAACCAAGTGAGAACACTAATCAAATAGAAAAAAAGCACATTGTGGAAAGGGTATTTGGGGATAGCGAATGGCGCTGGTAGAATGTATTGTATTAATCAGCGTACTAAGCCCAAGATGAACAGATTTATTTCGGCCACTACATTAATTATTTTACCGATGCTTACAGGCCAAGCCTTCGGCTCAGATACCCATATTAAAGCTTATTTAACACTGCAAAAACCCTATCGCGAGTGCATCAAAACGGAAATGAAGCAACGCTACGAAATGCTGGTAAGCCAATGTATAGAGAAGCAGAAAGCAGCCAAGCTTGAAGACTGCCAGCTAAAATCTGAGAAGCAAGCCAATCTGGATTCAGCCAAAAAAGATTTTGGTCAGCACTGCAATAAACTTAAGCCGTCCAAGGCTGAATTTGATAGGTATTTAAAAGAGCTTCAAGCTGATCCTGCTGAAACAAAGAATTGATCATTATTCAATGATCGACGGAGTAAACAGATTTGGCAAATTTTATTTCTCTCAAGTCTTTTAATGCGATCTTTGGAATATCCTCTTAATAACGGAGCAAAACCTGTTACCCACCCCTGATATAATGGCTTTTAACAAGCGCATTATCATACACTTCTGTAGTTTTGTGCTTAAACTTCAATGACTCTTCTAAGAAGCCAAATAGCGGAATTCCATCTCCAAGAAGAATAGGTACTCTGGTGATGATTAGCTCGTCGATTAGATCGGCGGCCAAAAAGCTTTGAATGACCTGGCCACCATCAATATATAGATGCTTAAAGCCCATCGAATTAATATCAACAAGTACTTCTTCTAGCGAGCCAGACACAATGGCTACTTTATCTGACAATTCGGCCGGCACCTCGTTTAATGTTGAACTGAGAACAAAAACTTTCTTTTCATAGGGCCATTCGTTGAATGTTCTTACTTTCTCGTATGAATTGCGGCCCATTAAAAGAGCATCAATTTTTATCATAAATTCGGAATAGCCATAATCGCTATTGCTTGGATTAGGTATTTCATGCAACCAATCAATGCCTCCATCACGAGTCGCGATATACCCATCTAGGCTAGTGGCAATATAGACGTAATTCAATTCTGTGTAACCCCTTGTCTGAAATTAGTTTATAAATCTCACCCATATAAAAAGGAGCATTTTTTGCATTTTTCAAATTGCCGACTGCCCCTAATCAAAAATAAAAGGGTCAATATAATACGCTCAAAGTTTAGCAGAATTTTCTGATTTAAAATTTTTAATCCGTTAAACCAGGACTCTCAAAATCTTCTATGGCTTCGATATCAGCGATAGATTGCAGAGAACTAATTACTTTATTGACTCTTTTTCACATTAACGCCAAAAGAAATTAACTCTATTTTACAACCAACATATATAGCCATACACCCTCAAAACCCAGCAATATAATGTATGGAGTAAACTGAAAAAAATAGTTAAGCCGAACAGTTATTGGAAAATGCCAAGGATTTTTATAATGGCTAGAAAGATGTTTTTTCGCATATAAATAATCAATCCTCGAATGATTTTCAAAGCGTTGAAGTATATCATCATATTCTTTGACCAAAGCATCATATTGGTCTGAGCTAGATTCTTCGTTGATATGTCGGTGTACCTTCCTAGCCAGATTATTCACGAGCATTGCGCACTGGTGCATCTTTTCTGCCCTAACAGAAAAGTGTGCCATATTGAGAAGTACGGATATAACCAAAATGACGACTGCCAGAACCACCTGAATAAAACTTGTATAGTTCGTAGAAAAATTAGTTGTTAAACCAAAGGTGTCAATTAGTGGAATTATTATTAACCCCACGGAGAAAAACGTGATCGTCCATAATGAAGCCGTGTGATGATCTTTCAAACGATCATTCGCTGCGAACCTACACGC
>JANQJB010000130.1 GCA_028281865.1 Marinagarivorans sp. | reverse complement strand
CCAAGCAATTTTGCAGGGGCATCCATTGCAGCCACACACAGATCGTCGCGACAAACAACAGCGCCACACTGAAACCCACCGACCGATATAAATTTGCCTGAGAATTGAACATTTAATATAGGCTAAGCTGAAAAAGTCGCGCTGGCTTCTGCCAAACCTATTGACCGGCAATATTTATTGCGGGTCAATAGATTTACCAAGTTCACATCGAGCTCCGCAACAGCAAGATTTGCAATAAGAACTGCGAACTCTTCAGCGAATATTACATCGATCCATTTCGTGTTGATATATATCACCCCCAAAAGCCGGTAGTATTTATTCACGGCTACACTGTTTATTGGAATTACTGATAAAGCTTGTCGATAAACTCTGTTGGTAAATCCTTACCTAACCACTCAAGGTGCCTAATGCCACGTTATTTGTTCTCTATATCTGAAATTGTTTTTTCGATTCGGCATTTCGTTTTGCTCGCTGCTGCACTCTACACAAGTCACGCTAACTGTAACGTAAAATCTGATAGCAATTTTCAATACGCCAGTTTAAAAGTAGCGATTGTCCATATACCCGATCTCGACGACGCCTACGTTGGGCCTGACCTAGAAACAAGCCTTTTAATTGACGACCGCTGGTTTACACAAGTTTCTTACACACTGGCAACTCGCGACGCGATTTTGAATACAGAGGAAGACAACCTGCGCAGCGCGATTCGTATCGGCTATCGCGAGACAACTAAACGCTATGCCAATTTAACGTTTTACTCTGCTCTTGGCCTGGTCAAAAGTGAAATCGAGAGCCCGTTCGACCCGGTAGACGACTACGCCGCAACCGCGTCAGCAGGTTTTACAAAACGTTATTTTTCATTTGTCGAATTTATCGGTGAATATACCTATATTCACTGGGATGAGACTGGCTCCGGCAGTTACGGCACAATAGGAAGCAATATTTACCTACCCTACAACTTTTCCCTCAGTGGTGATATTCGCGTACAAGAAGATGCTAACTCCTACCGTATTGGCATCCGTTACCACTTTTAATCAGTCAAAAGAAGCAATAAAAACCCTCCAAAAAAGCAATAAATTAAACTTTATTACTGATTCGCTAAAATAAAAATTAATTCATTTTCATTATTTCAGTTCCGAATAATACTGCCAAGTACTAATAGCAACACCGATGCGATTCTGTGGATAAGTTGTGGAATAGTCGTGCACATCTAGTGCTTAAATATTTTTTTCACACAACATGTTGTGTTTTTGGCAAGCTAGACCTACTATTGCTTGCAGTGGATGAACATACCACGGATCAAGACTTTCGCACGCCGATGTGTGTAACTCACAGCAACGGCAAAGACTCACACCAATGGTGGTAAAGATAAGGGTACAGTCAATACCCCAGCCTTCGCCAAAATGCTAACCACAAATTTGAGATGCCAGTTTTATGTTAAGTTGGGACGATTACCACGAAGAAACAATAGCTACTGAAAAACCCGAGCAAACCAAAGTCGCGCCAGAAGTTATCGACGCAGCAATCAAACAGGTTGATGCCGAAGCAGAGTTGGCGCCGCCAACAAAAACTCATTCTTCCACCGCAGCAGATTACTCAGCAGCTGAGCGTGAACGAAATACTGTACTAGAGCCTGCGCAAAACTACGTTAACTCAAACATATCAACAGATACAGACACCTCGGCAACAGCTAGTGCTGAAACTCATCAAGCGACAGAAGCATCATCCACAGACCAACAAAATCAAAGCGCGCTTGAGCGCGCGCGTCATTCTTTGGATAAATTAGACCCCGCCCCAGGTCTGGAAGAACTGGAAATGGGTGCGCAAAGAGTGCAAGTCGATGACAAACGTATGATCAACTGTCGTGCCGATCTCAACCAACTGGTCCCTTTTAAGTACGATTGGGCCTGGCAAAAATATCTTGACGGTTGCGCTAATCATTGGATGCCGCAAGAAGTTAATATGACGGCCGACGTCGCATTATGGAAAAACCCAGAGGGCCTTTCCGATGACGAGCGCTTAATTGTCATGCGTTCGCTGGGATATTTTTCAACAGCCGACTCACTGGTCGCTAACAACCTCGTATTAGCAATTTATCGTCATATCACTTGTCCAGAAGCGCGCCAATATTTATTGCGACAAGCATTCGAAGAAGCGATTCACACCCATGCCTACCAATACTGCATCGAATCTCTTGGCATGGATGAGGGGGAGGTTTTCAATATGTATCGGGAAGTTCCCTCTGTTGCTAAAAAAGCAGCTTGGAGCATCTCACATACCAGTGGTATCGGCGACCCCAATTTCGCTACCGGTACAACGGAGGCAGATCAAGAACTGTTGCGCAACCTAATCGGTTTTTATGTCGTCACCGAGGGTATATTTTTCTACTGCGGTTTTACACAAATATTGTCGATGGGGCGCCGCAATAAAATGACGGGTGTCGCAGAGCAATTTCAATATATTTTACGTGATGAGTCGATGCATCTAAATTTCGGCATCGATGTTATTAATCAAATCAAACTGGAAAATCCACATTTGTGGTCTGAGGATTTTAAAGAAGAAACGACGCAGATGATTCTCGAAGGCATGGAGCTAGAAATAGCTTACGCTCGCGACACCATGCCGCGTGGAGTGCTCGGCATGAACGCCGGCATAATGGAAGAGTATTTGCATTTTATTGCCAATCGCCGCCTCGCTCAGCTCGGGCTAAAAGAAGCGTTTCCCGGAGCGCAAAACCCTTTCCCTTGGATGAGCGAAATAATGGATCTGCGCAAAGAGAAAAACTTTTTCGAAACACGAGTTATCGAATATCAAACAGGTGGTGCCTTAAGCTGGGAGTAGCAAAGTGAGGGGAAAATAAACGGGGGAGCAAAGCGGGAGTGAGAGTAAATACAGGGACGTTTCCATTTTCCTCAAACATGAAATCCTCTAAACCAGTAGTCCTGATTGATAAACAAAGCGTATTAGCAATGAGTTCCTTTTAAGAGGCATTTTTATCTTCGACCAGTTGAGATCTTAAAAACAAATAATCGAAACAAAATGCTAGCTTAGATGTCTGAAGAAACTCTAGTGTCAACATATGGAGGGGCAGCCCCCCTTGAAAAAACCGGAGAACACTAGTAATGCAAGACAATCAAGATAAAAAAAATAAGCGTGTGTATATAGAGGAGTCTGAGGCACTGCTTCGCACCGCGCTTTGGGAGCTAAGCAGAGCAACCGAGCGCTTAACTCAAGCTGCAACGCAATTTAAACAAATAGTGGAGTTCGACGAGAATCAGAGCTCCAGTTCCAAAGAAGTAAAGCCTATCGTTCATTGATGTTTAACAAAATTTTGGAGCCCGACGATCATGGCAGTAGCCGCCGAATCAGTCAACATCACGAATATAAAACCTGCAATAGAGCAACTCAATCACTTTGCTGAACAGGAGCGCCGGCGTACAATTCGTATTATTCAGCATTTGCGCAATGACCTTGCCTCGCAGCACAATTCCGCTGAACTACTAACCAATCGGCAAATACGCGATCTCGTCAATCACTTTTATATTGAAGAGGGCATCCAGTTACCTTGGGAGGAAGTCGTTTATCAAATTCTCGTCCGTATTCGCGTTGCCGCCGTTAAAGCTCAAAAACTCCCGATAAACCATAACCATCACTCGATATTCGGTGATAAAGATATTAATACACATCAAGCGGAAAGGTTTGCTACACTTTCAATAGATTATCTTTATCAATTAACGAGTTGTGCGAGCGTATGGAACATGTAATTAATGAAAGATTAACTTCGCGAAAAATATCTTCTGTCATTCAACTGGGTGATTCCGTCTGGCCAGACTTGCAAAAAGCGTGCAACACCCAATTTACCAGCTTTCACTATCAGCACTTCGATTCAACACTCCCTCAGGCGCGCTTTGACTTAGGTGTGATATTGAATGGTATCGAGAAACTGCAGAAACAAAAAGCGACAGAATTAATTGGTATATTAAAAAATCAATATTGCGAATCGCTGTGGGTTGGCATGCCAGCAAATGACAGCTGGTCGAGAGAGGACTTCATCGCCCTCGGTTTTAAACAAAGTGTTCACAACCCGATTGGGCCGCACTTCTGTTTTTACGATTTTGATATCGCAACCTACAACCGTAAACGCAGTTGGAACAACCCCAAAAACTGGGCTAATCCAGAAAATTGGCAGCGTTTTCGCTGGTAGAACCACCTTTTCCCAACTGACGCAAATCGTATTCATACTGTATGCGCGCTTTTTGGCTTTGGCCTACCGCACGATTAATATTCACAACACCCTCGAACACCTGGAGCATGCGATCTTGGCTATAAACCAAACGTAGACGCCCGGTAAAAAAACGGACGAATGGGTTCCCAATATCGACCCAAAAGCAATAAAAATTATCGCTCCCGCCAACCTTCGGACAATTTTTCATGGGCTGAGAACTGACTCGAAGCTTTAAGACTTTGAGGTGCGGTACAGACGCAAAACGGACGGTTGCAGAACTGCGCTGCAAGTCATCCCAATTTGCTCTGACAAAGTGGTCGAAGCCCGCATCGATGATATCTACTTGGTCGACTGCATAGGCTTTCCTTTTTAGTCCGCTTTTATCCGACTTTTGAAATTTAAGCGTAAATTTCTTTTCTGCAATATCAACAATACGTTTTTCATTCCAACGAGAGTCAAATTGATCAATGGCTGGTCGTTCAAGGCCGTGAGTGTAATCAACTTTCTTGGTCGCAAAAACATCTCCCTGAGCATCTACATACTGAACTTTCGCCGACTCGGCACTCCAATCCAAATAGTGAAATTCACAATAGAGGACGTTATCACTCTCAATATCACGCGCTAATCCGACAATAGCAACGTTTTTCGGTGGCGGACAAAACGACTTTACAGCGTCACTCCATATAAGCGCGGCGAGAAAAACTTCACTCAACATTTAATAACCTGGCCACCTATATCATCAAAATACTAAAGTTGCTCTAGAGCAGACTGACTAATTTTACTTCCTCTAATTTCTCGCTCTAAAAAGCCAAAAAGGCGTAGTAAATAAAACAGTATCAAAAAAACGATAGCCCATGCCAATGCGATATAAAGCAAGCTGCTAATCGCAGGTATTACCAAATCGACTTGCGAGTTTAAAAGGGCTCCACTCCAATAACTAAAGGGGGTAAGAGCACCACCCAACGCAATTGCTAGCGTCATTTTTTGCAACATAAAAGCCAAACTTAAGCGCAGAGCAGTAGCAAACAATAGCCACAGACACAATAACCAAGCTGGAGGAAGAACGATAAACGAACTATCCACAGATTGGTATTCATAAACCAGTATCCCGCTTGAGAAAAATATTGACTCCGTAACTATACCTATTAAAAGAATAGCCCATATCCACAGTATTTCTAAGACCCATGGAAAGCGATCAGAGTAATTTTTTAACAGTATAAAATGTGCTACGAGACAAAGAACGGTCGCCGCGTAAGCTACAAGTGAGGAACCGAGAACACAAAAAAACCAGCCGATTTGAAAAAGCACTGCATTGGCAATCTTTATTGCTAATGAATGCTGAATTCCCATTCCTGATCTACAAAGACGGTAAAGTGCGGCAACGCGGTTTAGCAAAAAGGAATTGTGCCGTACTAATAACTCGTTCACGAAATCCACCCTCGCAATATGATAAATAAAAATCCCACATACGAACAAATACCTCGTCAAATCCCTGTGCTTTGACTTCGTCTAGTGAAGCAAAGAAACGTTGCTTCCATTCGAAGAGAGTTTTCGCATAATCAAGAGTGATATCTTCAACACCTACTATTTGCATATTGGTATCAGAGCTCACATGCTGGGCGATAATCTCATTGGACGGCAAACAACCGCCGGGGAAGATATAAGTTTGAATAAAGTCCGCTCGATCCCTTTCCCGAGCATAACGTTGATCCTGAATCGTTATCGCCTGCATCAACATTAGCCCGTCTTCCTTTAAAAGCTGTGAACAAAGGGAGAAGAAAAGAGAGTAATACTGATAGCCAACAGCCTCAACCATTTCAATTGAAACTATTTTATCGAACTTTCCACTAAGTTCGCGATAATCTTGCAATCGGACATCAATTTTGTTTTCCAAACCTTCGCGTTTTACCCACGCGCTTGCATAGTCGTATTGTTCTTTAGAAATTGTTACTGTTGTGACACGGCAGCCAGTATTTTTTGCCGCGTAGACAGCCATACCTCCCCAGCCCGTCCCAATTTCCAATAGGTGGTCACTCTCCGATAAATTTAAGCGTTTGCAAATATGTGCAAGTTTATTTAACGAAGCCTGTTCAAGTGTTTTGGCTTTATCAGAAAAAATCGCAGCGGAATACAATTTTGTCTCATCCAAAAACAAACTAAAAAAATCATTACCCAAGTCATAATGGGCCGATATATTTTTACGCGACCCAGACTTTGAGTTGTTCCTAAAGCGATGCCCTACTGAACCCAAAGATTTACAAACCCAACTCCAGCCTGAATCCATATTGCGCAATGTCGGCAAATTAGAAACAAAAAGGCGAATCACTTGTACGAGATCCGGAGACCACCAAGCATTAAGCATATAAGCCTCGCCTGAACCAATGGTTCCACGAAATAATACATAGCGATAAACGAGAGGGTGATTCACGGAGATATGCGCTTTAATTTCTGAAGTTTCGTCTCCAAAACAACGTACATCACCATTCTCCTCAAGCACCAAGTAACCAAACTTTATTTGCGCAAGCGTTTTTAGAACAAGCCTACGCGCAAAGTTATCGAGCCAACCTCCGTCGAGCTGCCTTGCCGACTTTTTACTGACAACATCAATTGACTTCATGCTTATTTTTCTCCAAAGCGGTATAAAATTCCCGCGACTGTTTGTCTGCGTTTTTGCAGTGTGGGTTACTAAAATAGGGTACGCGTTTTAACCATAGCCGCAAAGCTTGCCAGTATATTGCCCCTATGACTTTTACGGTCATAAACGGAAATTGGACGATTATTTTATTGAGCGACTGAGCGGAAACTTTTTGGCGCTCTAGTGAAATCGTCGCATCCATTACTTTTTGCTGGTCCTGCCAATTTTCAATATGTATCGCCAATTTTTCCGCAGGAGTCGTGGAGCGCCAGTAATACTGCATATTCACTGGATTAAAAGGTGAAACATGAAAACATTTTTCAAAATGCGCTTTAAAAGTACGTTCATCAGAATCTACAGAAAGCACATAGGCGTGACGCTGGCCCCACGGCGTGTTGTGCACCTCGGCAACAATGTGAGTTAGGGTAAGGCCATCCTCAGCAAAGCAATAGTAAGTACTTAACGGGTTCATGTTATAACCGAAATAACGCAGATTGACTAACATCCGTATCGGACCCTGCGGTATTATTCCAGTTCTCTCTTCTACTGTGTTGCGAACTGCCTGATCAATCGATAAGCTCGCATCTCCGTGAAAATCATCGCGCTTAAATCTTGCTAGAGCAAATTTGGCTTTTGACCACCAACGACTGAGTTTCAAAACCGCATCAACTTCCTCCAAATCGAGATACATCATAAAAACACGATAAGCGAAGTTATTTTGCTTTGGGATCATTCGACGATGACGAACACGACCGACATAAATTGCACTGTATTTTATACTCATCTAAGCACTTCCCTGAATTTGTTCAACCACTCGCAAAGCGCTGTTGACACCATCCTCGTGAAAACCGTTCAACCAGTATGCGCCGCAAAAATAGGTACGATTTACACCGCTAATAGTATCCCAACGCGACTGCGCTTCAATCGCTGGCAGTGAAAATACAGGATGCGAATATTGATAACGGCCCAGTACCTTGTCTGAGTCAATACCATCATTGTTGTTAAGCGTGACGCAGAAAACTTCTCCGTCGGTGTCACGCGAATCAATTCCTTGTAATATATTCATGTTGTAAGTGAGAATCGGCAATTTTTTATCTACGCATATCGGCTTTTTCGGATTCTCCTTCATCGCTGAACTTAAATCCAAATAATAATTCCAGCTTGACCATGCGCGTTTCGAACCTGGTAAAAAACGCGTATCAGTGTGCAAACAAACGTCGTTAACCTGATAGTTGATCGCATTTAATATGTCTTTTTCGGTGTCTGACGCATCCATTAATATCGAGCGCGCTTGATCGGAATGGCAGGCCAGAACTATTGCATCAAATTCGTTTATGCCTTTTGCAGAGCGAACTTCCACAACCTTATCACGTCGATTAATGGCGGCGACAGGGTCACCAAGTCTAATTTTATTTTTAAAACGTTCTACTAAAGGAGCTATATAGGAGTGAGAGCCGCCTTTAATGACTCGCCATTGCGGCCGCTCTTTAATATTGAGTAAGCCATGGTTTTTAAAAAAACGGACAAAGAACTGCAAAGGGAATTCACGCATATCGGCCTCCGTCGACGACCAAATCGCGGAACCCATGGGGATTAAATAACGTTCGATAAACGCGGATGAGTAATTACCCTTAAACAGATACTCACCCAAAGTCTGACCCGAAGCAATTTTATTCTGCTCTAAATCGCGCACAGCCGATTTATTAAAGCGCACAATATCTCGCAACATGCGCCAATGTGTAGGGGATAAAAGATTTTTTCGCTGCGAAAACAAAGTGTTTAGCGAATTTCCAGCGTATTCGAATCCCGAAGCAGTATCGACAACACTAAAACCCATCGAAGTTGGCTGAGACTCAACATTTAATTCTTGCAGCAGATTGATAAAATTAGGGTAGGTCCAATCGTTGAATACAATAAATCCGGTATCAATAGCAAATTGTTTTTCATTTAATGAAACAATTTTCGTCGCTGTATGACCACCCAAACTAGCATTAGCTTCATATAAGACAACGTCATGCCATTTTGATAATTTGTAAGCCGCTGTTAAACCAGAAATACCACTACCAACAATCGCAATTCGCATATCTAATTCTATTTTTCTTTTACTTAAGCTATTTTTTCTTAGCTTATTTATTTCGTTAAGCTATGTTTATTAAGTCGATCAGGCAAAACACGTTGACTAGAATCTTTTCTAAACTCTTTAATACGCGTTAATCGAGGAGCAACCCAACGACACCAAGCGGCGAAGAAAAACCCTGCTAAACGCAAAGGTATGCTCAAGCGCAAAGGGAAATCAATTGTTTTACGTCGAGCCTGCATACCTTTAATAATTCTCATTGCTGCTTGATCAGGACTCATTAAAAATGGCATAGAAAAATCATTTTCTTTAACCAATTCAGTTGCAACAAAGCCTGGACGCACCAAACTGATATCAACGTCAACACTGGAAAGGTCTACACGAAGGGATCGAATAAAATAATCCAATGCTGCTTTCGAAGCACCATAGGCCTCCGCACGCGGAAAAGCGACAGAGGTCGACAAACTACTCACCGCAACGATATGCGGACACTTATCGCTGGCCCGTAAAAATGGAATAGCGACATTGAGCGTTCTAACTAAACCGGTAAAGTTAGTATTGAAAACGCGCTCATACATATGCGGATCAAATTGCAGCTTGTCTTCATATTCGCAAATTCCGGCGCAGAAAATAACGGTGTCGATATAGTCGGTGACCTCTGTAAGTTGCTCTCTAACCCGAGGCAGCTCATCGGTATCACCGACATCGAATTTTACTATTTTGACCCTACTTTCGAGCTCAGTAGCAAGCGCTATCAGCGCCCCCTCGTTGCGCGCACTAGCAATCACAAAGTTACCTCGCCGCGCAAGCTGCGTCGCAAGTGCTCTGCCAATTCCTTTACTCGCTCCTACTACCCAAACGCATCGTTCAGCCATAGTAATATCTATTTACTCAATCATTTTAGAATTCAACGAATTTTGCGGACCTTTTGCTGCTGCACGCAAACGCGATTTAATTGTTCGGACACCGGCACCAAGTAACGGTACATGTTCGTATATCATCGCGCCTAGGTCGTAAAAGTCTTGCTGGAAAACAATTTTCTGGTCAGTTTTGATCATACTTACACCATCAAGCAAAATCTCTCTATTTACATTTAAGCGAGGGTGCCTAACACGCATTTTCCACTGGATGCTGGCAGAATTTGACTGCTGTAATACGTCAACAATCTCGAAACTGCACTGGGTGCAATTTTTTAAAGTATGTTCAAAATAGTCGCTCAAAGCGGGCAGGCCTTCCAGTGTAAGAATTGGGTCTTTGAAAACAACATTACGCTGGTAAATCGTACCCAGGGATTGGAGTTTATTAACACTTAACTCGCGATAGAAATCAGCGAAGGCGCTGATAAGCTCAGCGATATCCGCACTGCCTTCCCCACCTTTCTCCCGTGTCGAGGTGGAAACCTCGTTTAAAGCTTGCCCCATCATTGCTATTCACCTTACTTTTGTATGGCTTATACGGCGCAGATTCGCTATCGGATTCACACCGGACCAGCTTCACAAATAAACATATTCGCTCTTGATTGATCTTTTTTGCGTCTAGGCCCGTAACAACCGACATAGTAATGGGTTACCGGAACTTGTTCGCAATTCGCGTGATGCTAATACAGCCAACAGTCAAGCGATACTGCGAATAATCGTTGAACGTGACCTGAAATCGTAACGCAACCGATGCCAAAAGATACTGAAAATTCTGTATGATGGAAAACACTGCAATGAAATCACCGTCAAGGCCGGATATGCACCCTTCTCAAGTTCGCGAAGATACTTGGAGTCAGCTATTAGAGCGCGTCGGGCAAAAGCGCGATGAAAGTGCATTTCAACAATTATTCAAGCACTTTGAACCGCTAATTAAAGGCTTCTGTGTCAATCAGGGTGGGGTCAATTATTCCGCCGACTTTGCTGATGAAATCGTGCAAGAAGTGATGATAAAAGTCTGGCAAAAAGCGCCCTACTTCGACCCTTCAAAGGCCGCTGCCAGCACTTGGATCTATACCGTCATGCGCAATTGCCGCATCGATCTGTTGCGCAAAAACCAACGGCACCAAATAACTGACGGTGGGTCACTTGAGGTTGACGACCTGTGGGATGAAACTACTGAGAATCAGCCTTTCGTCTACCTTCAGCATTCGCGCAACGAAGACCTAATTCGACAGTCTTTTGAATCGCTCCCGGTTGAGCAACGCCAAGCACTTACCCAAGTGTATATGCAAGGCAAAACTCATAGTGAAATCGCAGAGGCCTCTGGACTTCCACTCGGAACAGTAAAATCTCGCGTGCGCATGGGCCTACAGAAACTTCAACAAAGTATCAGTCGCTGGTGAAGTCATGATTAAATTCCATCCCGATACTAATATGTTAGCTGAATACGTTAATGGCCGATTAGACTGGGCCGTCAGTATCTGTGTTGCAGCACATTTGCAAATGTGCACGCAGTGCAGACAAGAGGTCGCAAATTTAAACGCCATCGGAGGTTTTTTGCTTTCGTCCGACGAGAATCACAATTCGGATGCTGAAGATGCCAAATTAGCTGCTCCGCAAAACCTCGACACCCAATCTGTTGATGATAGCGTCGAGTCAGAAGCTAAATCGGATAAATTTGCAAATTTGATGAAAACCATCCGTCAAAGTGAAGATAATCCCATTGTTGTAAAAAAACAGGCACCGATGCTCGCAAATTGTCATGCGCGCGACGAGGCGCTAAAAGAAATTCCGCCAATTGTTAAAAAGCTGCTTCCTGAACAAGAAATAAAGTGGACTCGTATTTCAAAAGCGTTAAAGATGGCCCGCTTAAAAGCCGGACAAGAAAAATACGAAATGGCATTTCATCGCATCAGCTCCGGTGGACAAGTCGCGGAACACAATCACCGAGGCCTAGAAATTACCATGGTTTTGCACGGCAGTTTTTCCGACTCGGGTGGTATTTACACACCGGGTGACTTTATTGTTAAAAAGCCTGGCGAAGTTCATAAACCGCGCGCAACGGAAGATCGTGAGTGCCTTTGCTTATCCGTAGTCGAAGCACCGGTTGCCGTGACAGGTTGGGTTGGCAAATTGGTCAATCCATTTCTGAAAATAAAACCTGCGTGACCATTTTAAGCTCACTCTGAAAATTTAGACTAAAACCCAAAGCGGCACTTTTAAGGTGCCGCTTTTTTATTTTGAATCAAAATCTCATCTCACCGTGCCTGGCTCTGAGTTCATCCGCGGCTAACGGACATCGATTACCACACGACGATAATCATACAAAGAAGGGGCGCGACCCTGATCGTAAACCTCCAGGATTAAGTGCAGCTGTTTTCCTGCTGCATCTCGAGGAACTGTGACAATGACTGAATCTTTATTAGCGCGCTTTAGTTTTATTTCTTTTGCGTAAGTGCCCGCATCTTTGTATATAAACCAATTGTATTTCAGCTTATCGTTGTCGGGGTCTTGACTTGCACTGGCGTCAAAACGCAGCGACTCACCTGCACCAGCATCGGCAAATAAAATCGCGTCACTGGTATCGCCATTCACAACCGCGCGAGGATGGTGATTAGCTTGATCAAATGCCGCCACATTCCAATCCATGCGCGCTTGAAAATCGTTGTACATTGCCTGGCGCCATCGCCAAATACCTGCTCGAAAATCGTTGACTAACGTTTCTTTTGATTCGGGGTCGGTCCAAGTATCACCGGTTTCGGTGAACACTTTAAACGGTGCATAGTCTTGCTCTAAACGCTTAACATCCTTGTGGCGAGACCATACGTTTTCAACTTTCTCCGTTGTAAAGCGGCCTCCCCAACCACCCCAGTGAGGCTTGTTCGGGTCAAACAAACCGCGGTTAACAACCGCAAGCCATGGAATCGTTCCACCACCTTCTAAATAACGCAGGCTTCCCCTCGGAATAACACGTAACGGGTAACGCGCTCCGAGCATGCCGTGCTCGGCAATAACATGCTCGATCGCCCACTGGTGTTGTCCAGCAAATGAATACGCATAAGGTTTCCAGTGGTTAGGACCTATATCAAGTTTCGCCGATTGCCGATTAACATACGGCCCACCAAAACTATAGGTCTGATAATTGCTCCGCATCCAGTGTATATTAGGAAAATTTGCACATATCCAAGAACCGGCATCATCCTGCGCACCATTTTCAAAGACTCTTAACTTGGCAACCAGTTTGTCAATCTTCCCTGGGTATTCGTGTTTTAATTCAATTAACGCTTGCGCAAGTGTATTCGAGCCCGCATTTACGACAACATAGAGAGGTCGCGGATCATTTTTTAACAAAGATTTTTTAATCAGCCCCGCACCTAATGAAGTGCGGTTTATACCTGTATGCGCCATGCCATAGCGCGACTGACCGGGAGCCACAATGCTGTGAAGATAACCGGTATCGTGCCATCCGTCTGCGTGTTTTTTTAGGTTTGGCAAAACCATTCCGTAGCGATCAATCAAATCATGGAACAAGCCAGGGTAAACAAAGTGCGTAAGAAATTTACCGGTGACAGCAATTAGCCCCTCCAGCTCAAATTCATTAGATGAAACAAGCATATGAATCATCTGCTGTTCTTCGTCGGGCTCGTTACCCATATCAGCTAAAATAATGACACGGCTTTTGTAATCAGAACCCGCTGTTAATTCGGCAAGTTGGGATTTAGCGTGAGTGCTTAGGTTCACAGAGAAAAACAATAAAATGCCGGCAATAAGCTTGGCTGCGATACTCATTTTGGGGCTCCTATTTTGAGATAGGTTTAAATTATTTTGCTGTATTTTGCAGCAACATGAGCTATATGTCAGTATTTTTCTTAGATTTATCGACCGACCCGGTTGTCGATTGAACGCGTTGAAGTGAGGAGTATAGATATGTTCTGAAAAAGGGTTTAGCCGACCGCAGAAGCTGCGGTTTCAGCTGCGGTTTCTAAGCTACGCGCTTTTAAATAGCGAGCGAGACTTTCAAAGTTCTGAGAACAACTTGCAAGCAATACTTTGCTGAGACAAAGCATTTTTTACGCTTTCGCGGTCGTTGTGAAGAATAATTATTGTTGGCCCTATAGAAGTCCATTTTCTAAATATAAGTGTCGCAGAATCACTCTGAATAGCAACGCCTTTTAATTTCCTCATCCAAGCAAACTTCAATTTACCGCCCTTCTCCCGATAATACATGATACAACCACCTTTAATGTCGTATTCTGCGATGTAGGGGGCCTCTTTTCTTCCTTTTACAACACATTTTTTTGCCAGGCGCCCACAGCTTCTAAACGCTATATTACGTATTGCAACTTTTATTTTTTCATCAAACTTCGGCAGTAAATAAAAAATAATGCCAAATAAAATAAAAAACAAAATAAAAACAAAGGGCCCAGCTGAACACAATTGCCAGTGTACGCTAACAACTATCGAAAAAATACAAAGTAAAACCCCGAGTAGGCTTGCAGCTAAGCCAAACTTGCGCAAAAGGGGAGTAATTTTTAAAAATAAAGGATTATTGGCCCAACGATCGTTATAGGCCAAACGCTGCGTAAGTAATATGTCAAATATCTGATTTTCAGCTTCATCCAAAAAATCCGCGTTAATTTCAGATTTGATATTCAAGCATGCGCCTTTTATCTATTTGCCAGACTGAGCTTGCTTAAGTTGCAACGCTTGATATTTCATCAACGTCGCCACACTAATTGCATCCGTAATTTCACCGCTGTAAACCATGGCAATAGCGTCTTCAACTAAAATTCTTCTAACCTCAATATCCTCTGTGTCGTCGAGGTTTTGATTACAAGGAGAAATACCGTTAGCCAAATAAACCGTTGCGGACTCATCTGATATCGAATTTGATAAATGCATAAATAAAAACTGTTGCCAACTTTTTGCTTGCAAGCCCACTTCTTCACGCAACTCGCGTTTGGCCGCATCAAGCAAGTCTTCACCGTAGGGTGCGCCGCCTTCAGGAATCTCCCAAGTCCATTGATCGAGCGCGTAGCGACTTTGTCTAACCAGCCACGTATAACCCAAATCGTCGATTGGCAGTACACCCACAGCACGATTTTTAAAATGAATCACACCGTAAATACCATCGGTATTTGCCGGCGTTTTAACTTCTTCGTGGGATACACGGATCCAAGCATTTTCGTATTTAACCGTCGAGGTTAAACGCATCCACGAACCAATTTTTTTTGGCGCTTTTTTTTCTTCAGTCACGCAATAACTCTCGCATCATAATTCAATCTTTTTTGCGTTAGGGCGGTACTGCGGCGGTATACTATTCCACTCGGAATAATGCGTATGCCCGGATTCATCCTTCCATAAATACATTTCAACTTCTTTTTTAGCCTGCGTACTTGCGGACGATACACTAGCTTCTCCCGCACTCGGTAGCTGGTCTATAGTATTTAACGCTTGTTGGCTGTTATCTCCTGATTGCCGCAGCACGACTTCAATCAAGCGACGAAATTTTGGATGAGCGACTAAAGCAGCAATGTTTTTTTGCTGCATAGCTGACGCAATTTCAGGGTCTCGTATTATCGACTGAAATTCCTCATCGCTCTCCAGCTCGCCAATACTGCGGTGCACAGTGGATACTTTTTCAGCGACATAGTAATCGTAGTTCGCTTGTTGCTCCGGGGCCAGCTGGCTCACCAATTGTTTCACCTCGTCCTGCGCGACGAAGGCTTTAAATCTAGGCGCCTCTACTAGCGCAGAGGTATCGCGCTTCGCCATCAAATCTCGCATATCGCTATTTTGCAGAAAATCACGCGTCACCGAAGATTCCGTCAATTTTTGGATATTATTGACCACTTTGGCAGGATCGGCAGCTATCGCCGAAATAACCTGACGCGCCTGCGGCTCAACGCCACTTGCCTGTAAACTGATAGTAACAACCTTGCTCATCATCGAATTAGCCAGCTTAGTAATGGGCGACTGTGGCGCGCGAGCAAAGAGACCGGCTAAGCTCGAATTGCTTTGCACAATTTGCGTACTACCGATAATGTTGATTCCCCAAATTAACCACAAAGCCATCGCAACGCCATAAATGCTTCCAACAAACGCACCACCAAAACGCGAGGGCAAGCTTTGCGGCTTCAATAAAACGCGCAATACCACAAAAAAAAGCAATTGCAAAAAAATCAGACAAATAAAAAACACAATAGCGGGCGTCGCCAAACCCACTAGCGGATGCTCAGCAACGCTGGAGATAAGGGGTCTTAGAAACGGAGATAAAAATATCGCGGCAAATGCGCTTAAAAGTAAACACAATATGGCGACAACACTGCGCACAAATCCACGCGAAAACCCGCGCCAAGCAAAATACAATACGCTGGCGAGAAACAGAATTAAAAAAATATCCACGTTGCTTATCCCGTTTTTATTGCTTATCCCGTGCTAATTGTTAGTATTGCCGGTCACATTAGGTTCTATTTTCTATTTATACACTGCCTTCCTCATATACTATGTCCGACGACTTATACAGCACACAAGACTTTTCCTGTTCGAACTCATTTATCGCCCGCCACATCGGCCCATCAGACGAGGAAGCTAAGCAAATGTTAGCATTCCTTGGGCTGGAGAGCATCGACCAATTGCTGGACCGCACACTGCCTGAAAGCATACGGGCAAAATCCCTACCAGCGCTCAAGGATGCGGCTAGCGAAACGGAGGCACTCGCCGAACTGCATCGTATCGCCGAAAAGAATCAAATCTACAAAAATTATATCGGACAGGGATTCCACCCGACGCACGTACCTCACGTTATTTTACGCAACGTACTTGAGAACCCTGGTTGGTACACTGCATATACACCCTACCAGCCTGAAATTGCTCAGGGGCGCCTAGAAGGACTGTTAAGCTTTCAACAAATGATCATGGATTTAACCGGCATGGAGCTCGCCAACGCCTCAATGCTGGACGAGGCCACTGCCGCTGCAGAAGCAATGGCGATGAGTAAACGCGTCGCACGAAAAAACAAATCGCTAAAATACTTAGTTGCTAATGACGTTCATCCCAACACGCTTGCTGTTGTACAAACGCGCGCAAAGCATTTTGGTTTTGACTTGCATGTCGGAAACCCTGAAAAAACGCTCGAAGAGGAAGCATATTTTGGCGTATTGCTGCAGTATCCCGGCACACAGGGACAGATCAAAGACCTTAGCACTATTGCCGAAAAAGCCCACGCGCAAAATGCCGTGGTCACAGTCGCTGCCGACCTGTTATCTTTGGTTGCGTTAAAAGCACCGTCGGAGTTTGGCGCCGACATCGTTGTAGGTTCCACGCAACGCTTTGGTGTACCGATGGGATACGGCGGACCCCATGCCGCTTTTTTCGCTTTCGCGACAGTTATAAACGTGCAGCGCCAGGGCGCATCATCGGAGTGT
>JANQJB010000110.1 GCA_028281865.1 Marinagarivorans sp. | reverse complement strand
CGATACGTATGTGGCGCCGCGCGATGAGCGGGAGCGTTTGCTGTGTCGGATATGGTCGGCGTTATTGAATATTGAGGAAGGCAAGGTCGGTATTTACGACAACTTCTTTAACCTCGGTGGCCATTCGTTATTGATCATTCAAGTGATTAGTCGCTTGCAAAAGGAAGGTTATTGCACAACCTTGTCCGACGTTTTTAACGCGAATAACTTGTCTGATCTTGCAAGCAAATTGGTAAATACGGACGACATATACAGAGCACCAAAAAATAAGATTCCTCCACAGTGCGAGACAATAACACCGGATATGTTGGCTCTTGCGGAATTAAATGAAGAGCAAATCGAATACATTGTTAACAAGATACCGGGTGGCGCAAAAAATATTCAGGATATTTATCCTTTAGCACCGCTACAGGAAGGTATTTATTTCCACCATCGTATGTCGGAGCCAGGGCACGACCCCTATGTGCTTGCGCAATTACTATCATTCAATAGCCGCGAACAGGCAAATAAATTTCTTTCCGCACTGCAGACTGTTATAGATCGTCACGACGTGTTAAGGACTGCGATTATAACTGAAAATCTCGATACTCCCGTGCAGGTTGTTAACCGCAAGGCCTCGCTAACAATTGACACCGTTGAATTTGAAAACGATAAAAATGTGGAAACACAAATGTTAGAACTTGCGCAGATAGGGCGTTTACATATCGATTTATCTGTTGCGCCACCGGTAAGCGCTACGATTGCAAATGACACAAAAAATGACCGCTACTACGCTCTTTTAAAAATGCATCATATTCATATGGATCATGTTGCCTTGGAGGTTGTTGTAAAAGAAGTAAATGACATCCTACAAGGAAAAGCAGAAACACTACCTGTACCAAACCCCTATCGCGAATTTGTCGCACATGCTCGACATTTGAATGCAAATGAAGACGGCAAAACGTTTTTTACAAAAAAATTGGAAGGTATCGTTGCGCCTATTTCACCTTTTGGATTAAGCAATATTCGCGGTGACGGTGAAGCCGTAGGAGAGGAGAACCGTAAGCTAAGTGACAAATTAACTACTCGCCTGCGCTCCGCTGCAAAATCCAATGGCGTTAGCGTCGCGTCGATCTTTCATTCTGCATGGGCTTTTGTTTTGGGTGCGTGCAGTGGTGAAGAGGATATTGTGTTTGGAACCGTGTTGTCGGGTAGGCTACAGGGCACATTGGGTGCTGAGAACAGCGTTGGTTTGTTTATGAATACGCTGCCTCTGCGAATTGATATTCGTGATTCCGCAGCAGATGTTGTTCGCAATACACACCGAAACTTAAATACTTTGCTGTCGTACGAGCAAACGCCTTTGTCTCAAGTGCTTGCTTGCAGTTCTGTTCCAAACGACTTACCGCTTTTTAGCGCAGTCATAAATTATCGTTACGTTGAATCCGCAAAAGATGCAAAAACCAGCTCTACTAAAAGGCATTACTTATTAGAAAGAACAAACTACCCTTTTACATTATCTGTGAGCGATACAATGGAAGAGCTCAGTTTAACGACAAAAGTGAGTACGCCGGCAGATGCGTCACGTATTAATGATTATTTAATCAATATACTGGATATTTTGGCCGGGGCTCTCGAGGACGATGCCGAAGTTGCAGTTACAGCCAGTATGCTGTTGCCTAAGGAAGAAATCCATCGCCAAATATACGAATGGAATTCAGACTTAAATGCAGTACAAGGAGCACTTGTTCATCGTGAATTTGAGAAACAAGTGAAAGAGAACCCCGATCAAATTGCGTTAATTTTCGAAGAAGAAAATTACACTTACCAGGAATTGAACAACAAAGCGAATCAGCTCGCACGCTACCTAATATCGCAAGGTGTTAAACCGAATATGCTGGTGGGGATAAGCTTACCGCGTTCGGCCGAATTAATTATAAGCATGATGGCTATTTTAAAAGCTGGCGGCGCGTATTTACCTCTTGACCCAGAATATCCAAGTGAACGGCTAAGCTACTTAGCAGAAGATTCAAACGTCAGTACTATCATCACACAATCGTATTTGGAGGCAAAGCTCCCTTTTAAACAACAGTTTATATTGTGTCTTGACCGAGTGGAAACGGACTTGCATGAATTTTCAATTGAAAATTTGACTGAAGAATTGGTACAACAAACGCCAGACGATATGGCTTATGTTATTTACACGTCGGGTTCAACTGGAAAACCCAAAGGCGTTGTGGTGAATCACCGCTCAGCCGCAGAAAAAATATCAAATGTTGCTGAGTATTACGGTTTAAGTAGAAATGACAGAAGTTTACTATTTGCGTCCGTAAATTTTGATGCATCTGTGACTCAGATTTTTATGCCGCTGTATGTAGGTGGTGGCGTAGTAATATGTCCAAATGATTTTCAGGAACCCGAAGAGGTGCTTGAGTATATTTGCGAACATGAGGTGAGCATACTGCACGTTGTACCTCAGTATTTGACGATATTAGTTGAAGATAAAGAAAACTTATTGCCTTTGTGGAAGCGATCTAAGCTGCGTCATGTCGTCAGTGGAGGGGATGTAATTAGTCACAACATAATGGCGCTTTGGCGTGACCTGGGACTAAATGACAAAATATGCCTTTATAATTCATATGGCCCCACTGAGACTACAGTTACAGCGAGTATCGAGTATTGCAATGCCAATCTTGATGATGAGCTACCTACGATTGGCAGGCCATTAAAAAACACGCAGTTTTATGTTGTTGACAAACATTCGCAACTTGTTCCGCAGGGCGTTATTGGGGAATTATTGATTGGTGGTACCGGTGTTACGGAGGGGTATCTCAATCGCCCCGAATTAACGCGCGAAAAATTTGTAGAAAACCCTTTTTCAACAAGCCATGGTAAATCTCTTTTGTATCGAACAGGCGACTTAGTTCGATATCGAGAAGATGGAAAATTAGAGTTTTGCGGCAGACGGGATAGCCAAATAAAGTTGCGTGGCTTTCGAATTGAGCTAGGCGAAATTGAGCACCACTTGGGTAAATGCAAAGGTGTTTCGCGCGCCGCCGTTGTTGTCAATCAGAGTGCGACCGGTGAAAACGAAATTCGAGCCTACTTGGTTTTAGATAAAGTGGTTGAGAGTTTCGATCATATCGCCGGTGAATTGGCCGAGTTTTTACCTACGTATATGCTGCCGGCTAAATATATCAATGTGGATGTAATGCCACTTACGCCATCAGGAAAAATTGATAGAAAAGCGCTTCTGCTCAGCTCGGATGAAAAGCATACCAATGAAAAACTACCACCGAAAACTGATACCGAGCAAAGCTTACTTGAAATATGGCGGAACTTACTCGATTTTGAAGAAATCGGAGTGGACGAGAACTTCTTCAAATTGGGGGGCCATTCCTTGTTGGCGACAAGGCTTGCCAGCCAAATTCGCGCTGAGTTTGAAATAGATTTTACGCTAAAAAGCCTGTTTGAAGCACCGAGTATAGAAGAGCAGGCGAGCATCATTAATTTTCTTGTCAACAGTAAGCCCGTTCAAGCAAATGAACACGATTCCAGCATTGTTGAAGAATTAACTATCTAAGCAGATTACTAAAATTAGGAGATAAAAATGAGTATTGGTTTAACGGTCGATTTTGCAGAAGAAGTACAATCAGAAATAACGCCCTATCAATATTTGTCCGGCACAGAGCATGTGGCGCCGCTGCTATATTCGCTAATTCGCATGTTGCGCCCCGAAACGGTAGTAGAATTTGGTACCGGATATACAACACCGTTTATTTTGAGGGCATTGAAGGAAAATGCGGAGGACTTTAAGCGGCATCAAAAAATTCTCAAGAAAAAAGCGATAAAAAACTATTCAAAACTATCGGATTCACAGTCTCGCTCTATAGATGATTTAGAAGATTGGTGGCAAGACGATATTACACAAGAAGTTTATGGACAAGAGCCCATTTTACCAAAGCCAGATTATTACCTTAAATCATATAAGCCACACCTATTCTCGTTTGAAGTATTACCTGCTGAAGATAAATATGTTGAAAAGCTAAGTAGACATGTCGAACAGATGAAGCTTGATAGATACTTTACACTATACGCTGGAGCAAGAGTGAAAAACTATGTCGAGTTACTGCCAGAAGGGCGTAAAACAATAGATTTCGCTTGGAATGACTTTGGCAACAAACATCGCTTTTTTTCTGAAACGTACGATAGCGTAAATGCTAACGGAGGGATCATGGCGTTTCATAATACAACTAATAGCGAATTGGATTTTAAGGAAGACCTCGACATGGTGCTAGAGGAGATCGAAACACGGGTAAATAAAAGAGAATGTGAACTAATGACTTTCGTAGAACCGCATAAATTTACTCAAAGAAGTATCACCTTATTGAAGAAGTTAGAGCAGTTCAATGAGGAATACTACTGTGAGAATCGTTTGAGGTTTGACAATGATTTAATCAAGATGTCTCGTATGAATACAAATCAGTTTCCTTAACTATAGCAAGGCAGTTTGGATAGCCTACAGATAAAAATACTTAATATGAAAATATGATTATACTAAAGTTGGCTTTTCTAATATCTTAATTAATGTAACGGAATCCAGATCCATTCAGCGAGCCGCTAGACAATCAATCGAGTGTCCAGAGGCTCTATCATATCTTTAATGTTTGATTAGCAAGTATCTATACTTGTGTCCTTTGCTTGTTCTCTTTTCAAGAATTGATTTTTCATAAATAGAAATTTATCTAGCGAAAACTAGGGCGATTGATATTTTTTAAGTCCTATAATTTTTCGTTAAAGTAAATTTTCTCTTCTCAGTGTTATTCAGCTTTAAAATGCATATGCGTAGATAATTAACACCTTACTCAATTTCGAAAATAAATTTTCATTTATAAGAATATATTCGTGAAAATATAATAATAATTAATAAAATCAATGAATTTTGTGTTGGCATGAGGGTTGCTTAGCTGTGTGTAAATACGTTTTACGATTTTCGTAAAATAATACGTTTATATAAATTGCTGTCGCTAGACTGGAATTTATTGATAAAAGATTAATTGCTGGGGGATTAGGATAGTGAGACTTTCAGAAGTATTTAACGTATGCGAAAAAAATGGAATACATCTATCCGTAGAGAAAAACAATCTCAAGGTAGTCTCAACTAGGAATAGGATATCGAATCAAGTAAAAAATTTATTAAAAGACAATAAAGATGCCCTTTTGTCGGCATTGAAAGAGCAGACAAGCGAAGTAAAGATATCCCCCGTGCAGCAGAAAGATAATATTGTTGCATCGCATGCGCAAAGAAGGATTTGGTTCCAAACTAAGCTCGAGAAACTCACCAAACCGTTCAACACATATCGCTCAGTTTCATTTAACGGGGAATTATCTATAGCGGCGTTAAAAATGGCAATTGGTACAATAATCAATCGTCATCAGATACTTCGTACCGTTTACAAAGACGTTAGTGGCGAACCGCAACCTATCTTGCTAAATGAATACGAATTTGACATCGAACTAAAAGATATTAGTCATCTGGCAGAGAGTGAACACGATGGAGAAATCAGAGAGCTGTCCGAAGAGATCATAGCCAGAAGATTTGATTTAGAATCTGACTTGATGGTTCGCGTAGCTTTAATAAAAATATCCGAAAACCAGCATACATTAATAAGTGTCATTCACCATATCGCAACTGACGGTTGGTCAACCGGATTATTTGTAAGGGAGCTTAATCAGCTTTACAACGCGTATCTGCAAGACCAAGCAAATCCTCTTAAACCTCTTGCCATTCAATATAGTGATTACGCGGCTTGGCAAAAGAAGGAATTAAGCGGGGATAAACTCGATGATTTGCTCGCTTATTGGACTGAGCGTTTAGACGCTTATCCAAAACTTCACAGTTTGCCGTTGGATAGGTCTCGACCGCTTCAATTTAGCCACAAAGGGCGTGTATACCACCAAGAAATTAGCCAGGAGACGACAAATAAACTGACTCAATTTTGTCAGTCCGTTAACGCAACACCGTTTATTGTGTTGGAAACCGTATTCGCCCTACTAGTTTCAAGATTCAGTAATCAAGAGAATGTTGCCATAGGCACTGTTGTAGCAAACAGAACGCAAAAAGAAGTAGAGCCGCTGTTAGGTTTTTTTATCAATACATTGGCTCTGGCGACGGATTTCTCTGGAGATCCTAAATTTTCTGAGTTGTTAGACATAAATCGTCGAAATATTCTTGCGGATTTCGATCACCAGCAAATGCCCTTTGATCTGCTTGTAGAGGATTTAAACCCAGAGAGAAGCTTGCAATATCATCCTATTGTGCAAGTTATGTTCGCGCTGGAAAACAATGATTATTCTAGCTTAGATCTTGCTGATGTAAATTATGAACAACATAAGTTAGAAAAAACCAACGCGTCTTATGACTTATCTTTGCATGCCACGCTTAGTGCGAAAGGAACATCAATTTCCTGGGGTTATGCCACGGATATTTTCGATGAATCGACAATTGACAAGCTGGCAAACGGATTCGAATTATTGTTGAAACAAATACTGTTGGACAAAGATAAAAAATTAAGCGAACTATACCTGCTAAGCTCCACCGAGAAAAAACAACTTTCCAATCTAACATGCGCTGACAAGCATAGCGAGAACTACAAACTTCACGAAAAATTTGAACGTCAAGTGGTCGCTACACCAGACAATATTGCTGTAGTTTGTAACAACGAAAAAATTACCTATAAGGAGCTCAATAATAAAGCTAATCAGTTAGCTCATCATCTCAGGGAGCAAGGCGTTAAACCCAATATTTTTGTTGGTGTTATGCTTGAGAGATCAATAGATTTGATCGTTTCAATAATAGCAGTTTTAAAAGCGGGTGGCGCTTATATTCCATTAGATCCTAAGCACCCGGAAAGAAGACTTAATTATATTCTTCGCGACGCCAAAATAAAAATAATGGTAAGCCAACATAATTTGTCCAGTACATATACGCGCTTACCAAACTTGAATGTAATCGATTTAGACAAATTTTCTAAAACTTCTGCCTTTCCGGCTGATCAAAAATGCGATTTACCCAATTCGAATTTAAAAAATTCAGATTTTGCTTACGTTATTTATACATCAGGGTCAACCGGCGAACCTAAAGGCGTCGTAGTTGAGCACGGTTCGGTATCAAAAAAGGTCTCAAGTGTTGCTCAATACTATGGATTAAACGCTAATGATAAAACCTTGCTATTTGCTTCTGTTAATTTTGATGCCTCTATAACTCAATTGTTTGCACCGTTGTTAGTGGGTGGTTCAACAATTATAAGACCGGATCATATGACAGATCCAAAAGAGCTATTGGCGTACTTATGTAAAAATGATGTTTCCTTGCTACACGTTGTCCCGCAGTATTTGGCAGCCTTGCTTGAAGAGAGCAAAAATTACAATGGCTTCTGGCAAAACACCAAACTGCGTCATATCGTTAGCGGGGGAGACGTAATCCAAAAAGGAGTTTTGGATACTTGGTTAAGCTTCGATGCTGCAAATTCTATCGCTCTTCATAATTCATACGGCCCAACAGAAACTTGCATAACGGCGAGTATAAATACGCTAAAAACTAATACCGATGATAAGCAGAACATAACACAAGAAAGCTTTGGTTCATATTTAGGAAATCCGCTACCTGATACTCAGTTCTATGTTGTTGACAGGCATATGCAGTTGGTTCCCGAAGGCGCTATCGGAGAATTATTAATTAGCGGTAGTGGTTTGGCGAGTTGTTACCTAAACCGACCCGATTTAAGTGATTACCATTTTATTAGAAGTCCTTTTTCTTTTAATAATGATGAAAGGTTGTATAGAACTGGTGACATGGTCTGTCGGCGTAAAAACGGTCGATTAGAGTTTATCGGGCGTAAAGATAATCAAATAAAGGTTAGAGGTTATCGTATTGAACTTGGAGAAATAGAACATGAACTCAGTTCATGTAAAGGCGTAAGGTCTTGTGCAGTAATAGTAAAGGATATTGAAGATAAAGAGGGTAATATAACGACGAGTTCGAATAATGACTCGGATAAAAGTGAAAGACTACTTGTTGCTTACATCGAAACGAAAGACAGTAACATATCTCAGAATGATTTAGAAAGCGAATTGTCACGCTTAATACCGAACTACATGATTCCAAACAAGTTCGTGATACTGGATCAATTACCACTAAATTGCTCTGGTAAAGTTGATCGTCAAGCTCTTCGTTTACTAAATGATGAGTCAAGCAAGTCAATTTCGCAGCCATCCAGCGAAACTGAGGAAAAGCTATTAAGAATATGGCTTGATCTACTAGATAACAAATCAATCGGAGTTACTGATAATTTTTTTCAGCTCGGTGGGCATTCACTACTTGCCACGCGTTTGGCAAGTAAAATTAGGAATATATACAATATTGAATTTACGCTGAAAACGTTATTTGAGGCCCCGAGTATTCAGCAACAGGCTCAATATATTGATAAGATTATTAATGATAATAACAAAAAAATCTCTACAGAAAATAATAAGCCCCATAAAATAGAATTCCTATCTGTCGCCACTACAGAAACTCCTTATCCGCTCTCGTTCGCGCAGCAACGTTTGTGGTTTATAGATCAAATGGATAACGGCAGCCCTCAATATAATATAGTAAAAGCAATAGAGATAGATGGGAATTTCAAGGTTGATATCGCAGAGTTAGCAATTGCTCGAACTATTCAGCGCCACTCTAGCTTAAGAACTGTATACAATGAAACTGATTCAGGACCAGTACAAATTATAAAAAATAATAATAACTTTAAAATAAGAAGGTTTGATTTATGCAAGTTGGATAAAAACGAAAAAGAAAGGAAATTAAAAAATTATTTAAAAGCGGAGCATCAGACGCCTTTTGATCTTGCAAAGGATTTAATGATTCGTGCTTCATACATCGAATTTGATCGGGGTGGTAATACCACAAAGGGTGTGTTTCTTGTCTGTTTGCATCATATTGCTGCAGATGGATGGTCAATGGGCGTCTTAATTCGAGAGTTTTGCTCCGAATATAAATCGATACTGGACGGTCGGTCACAGTCGCTTAAACCATTGCAACTTCAATACGCTGATTTTTCTATATGGCAGCGTGATAAATCTAACGAGAGTCGATTTGGGCGGCAGGTTAAATATTGGCAAAAGCAACTTGATGATATCCCCCCAACGCATGCTCTACCTTTGGATTACTCTCGGCCCTCTATTAAACAATATGACGGAGGGATAATCGACAGTTATTTAGAAAAGGATGTAAGCAATGTAATTAAAAAAATTGCAAACGACCATGATGTCACGCTATTTATGTTATTGCATGCTGCTTTTGCGCTTTTACTAAACCGGCATAGCAATAGTGATGACATTATTATTGGTACACCGTTTGCCAATCGCTCTGATGAAGCACTGGCTCCGCTAATTGGTTTCTTTGTCAACACTTTGGTTTTAAGAACGAATACCAATCATCGATCGTTTAGGGAGTTTTTACAACATGTCAAATCCGTCAACATGGAAGCGCAACTCAACCAAGATATCCCATTTGAACAATTGGTAGATCTTTGTAAAGTTGAAAGATCCGCTCAACATACACCACTATTTCAAATCCAATTTACGATGAATACCAATGATATAGGTAGCATAGACTTGCCTAGAGTTCGTTGTAATTCAATAAAATCTGAAAATGTCGCTGCTAAATTTGATCTCGATCTGAAAGCGCATGATTGTGGAGAACACATCTCGTTTTCGTGGGTTTACGATAAGGCAATTTTCTCTGAATCCCATATTGCCCAGTTAGATCGCCATCTACACTCGCTACTTGCTGGAATCGCCGCGAACGCGGAATTGGATATTAAAGATTTACCATTACTAAATGATGATGAAATGAATTATTTAGTAGAGGATTTTAATAACACGGATGTTAGATACGATAACAAATGCTTGATGCAAAATTTATTTGAGATCCAAGCAAAAAAACAACCTAATGCGATAGCCGTGAGTTTTGGAGACGAAACAATATCCTATCGTGAGTTAAACGAGAAAAGTAATCGCCTAGCTCGTCACCTATTACTATACCGCTCCGAGAAAAATGAAGTACTTATTGGCGTGTGTCTTGATAGGTCGATTGACATGATAGTGTCAATGCTTGCAATTTTAAAAGCAGGTTGTGCCTATGTTCCATTAGATCCCACTTATCCAAATTCACGAATTACTTGGATGTTAAAAAATTCAGGTATTCAGGTTGTTGTCACTGAATCTTCAATAGCAGAGAGGTTTGATCATAATGCAATTGACACGATATGCGTAAATGAGAGAACTACGTCCAAGGTAATTGATTCGTACTCCGGAGATAATTTCGACATAGAACATCTCGGTATTACTGCAGCGAATCTTGCGTATATTATTTATACGTCGGGGTCAACAGGTAATCCGAAAGGGGTCGCGATCGAGCACCACTCGGCAGTAAATCTTATAAGCTGGGTTAACAAAACATTTAACGTAAATGAAAAAGATAAGCTGCTCTTTCTGACTTCGATATGTTTTGACCTTTCTGTATATGACATATTCGGGATGTTAGCTGCTGGTGGTCAAATAGTTGGAGTTACCCGTGATCAAATACAAGAGCCAAAAGCCTTACTCGATGTATTTAAAAAAGAGCGAATTACATTCTGGGACTCTACACCTGCGACGATGGAGCAGTTTGTAACCTATCTTGAAAAGGAAAATGGAGATTTTAGTCTTGAAAGCTTACGTTTAGTTTTCATGAGTGGCGATTGGATACCTGTATCCCTCCCCCAACGAATTTGTCAATTTTTTCCCATGGCGAAGAATATCTCACTCGGTGGCGCGACTGAAGGAACAGTATGGTCGAATTACTACGAAATCGATTCCGATGTGAGTAAGAAGACAAGCGTTCCGTATGGGAAGCCAATTGATAACAACAAATTTTATATCTTGGATAAAAACAAAAATTTGGTACCTAAAGGCACGGCTGGGGAATTGTACATTGGTGGGGTTGGTGTCGCTCGAGAATATTTTAATGATACAGAAAAGACAAAAAATGCTTTTTTCGAGGATGCTTTTGCAAGGACAGCAGGCACCACAGTACCTAGAATGTATAAAACGGGAGACCTAGGTAGAATCTTACCAGACGGAAATATGGAATTTCTTGGTAGAGTCGATCACCAAGTGAAAATAAGAGGTTTTCGTGTAGAACTTGGGGAAATTGAATTTAATCTTATTCAGAGTCCTGAAGTGAATGGTGCAGTTGTTGTCGCAAAAACAAGCGTTCCCGATAAACAAAAGTATTTAGTTGCTTACGTTGTCCCAAAAGATAATCAAGAAATTGTTAAAAAACAGTTTATTTCAAATTTAAAAGGTCAACTCAGGGAACAACTTCCAGATTATATGGTTCCCGATACGTTTATTATCCTTGATGAACTGCCATTAAATACCAATAACAAAGTCGATAGGGCAGCACTTCCAGAGCCCGATTTCGCAGCTTTACAAGGAGAGTACTTACCACCGCAAGATGAGACGCAACGTATTCTGGTAGAGATTTGGTCCGAAATGTTGTCTTTGGATCAACGCAATATAAGTATTGATGGTAACTTTTTTGAACTGGGCGGCCACTCGTTAATAGCGGTAACCATGGTTTCGAAAATAAAGTCAGAATTTTGTTTAAGAGATTTTCCCGTAAGGATAATATTTGAAAATCCTACGATTAAACAAATGTCTGAATCGATTAACATATTGGTCAACCAGGAAAGCTGCCAAGCGATATCAAAAGATAAAATACACGAGTCAAGTAAGCATTATAATAGGGTGCCTCTGACTATTCGTCAGCAAAAATTCTTTCATGGGGATCCAGCAGTTGTTGATCGAGGTCGTCCTACAGCGATGGCTAATTGCAACATTACTTACAAGTTTTTTGAATTTTCTAAGCGTTTGGACTCTGATCTTATAAAACAGTCAATTGACATCTTAGTAAGTCATCATGACATTTTGAGAAGTAGATTTCGATACGATCCAGAATCGGAAACATGGTGGAATTATATTAATGAAAGTGAAACTAATTTTTATCAAAATATTTTTAGCGAAAGAGATATCTGCGAGGATAATATAGTTGAAGATATTGCTGCTCATTGTAACAGCCAAATAGAAGAATTTGATTTTGAGAGTGGTAATCTTCTGAAAATAAATTTATATAAAACGTCGTCAAATAAATCTGTCCTTGTTTTTTCAAATCATCATATCTTGCTTGATGAGTTTTCCGACCTTACCGTAATTAAAGATTTTATTTCAATTTATAGTGCTCTTGAGGCGCGCGACGCTCCTGCTTTATCGGATAAAAATGAAGATATAAAAACTTATACAGATTATCTTTATAGGTGTGCTGAGGATAAGGATTTCAACAAAGAAATAACATATTGGATTGATCAACCTTGGGATAAGTGCGGCTTAATTGCGGAAGACTTAAAAATAAATGGGCATGATTCTGACCTTTCTGTTCGCATGGGTAAAAACATTTGTATATCAAACTTTTTGCCGGAAATAAGGGCATCAAAAGTATCGATGTATAGCGTTGTAGTATTTGCGATTGTGAGCGCATTGAAAGACAGGGTTGACGGTGAATATGTTCAGATTCGGTCCATGAATAATGGTCGGGCGTGTTTCCCTGAAAGAGATTTTTCATCTGTAGTCGGACATTTAATAATTCCAGCGCTGCATTTCGTAAAAATTCCTAGGAATATTACTCAAGCGGCAGAGGGATTAAGTTCCGTTGATAAGGATTTAAAGCTGGCGCCAAGATCTGGTATAGGACATGCGATTTATCACTGGGCGGAAAAATACGGTTTGATTAATACAGGAAAAAAAGTGCCGAAATGTAATGAATATATTCGTATTAATTACCATGGTATGCAATCGTCAATAAAAAGGAAAACACCTTCTATGCCACGGGAGGTTTCGTTAAAAAATAAGATTAAAAAATTGCTAGTAGGTAGAAATCACCCAGCTGGCGAGCGTGATGAGAAACTTAGATTTGCAGTAGATATAAAAAATAATCAACTAGATATATCTATCGGGTACAGTAAAGGTCAATTTAGATCAAGTTCTATTCAGTATCTATTAGATGATATAGAAAAAACTTTGACCGGCGTAATAAAAGAAAATAAATACGATTCAGTGCACTAATTTATAACTATTTTAACAGGCGGAGGTGTTGTCGTGATGAAAAGTAATTTAGCTGAGAACTTCGGATATGAAGACGATTATATTAGTTTTGGTGAGTCGATATTGCCATTCGAAATATATGCAAAATCAGAAAATATCAATATAGAATCATTTGTGAAATCGAATAGAGCAATGATTGATTCGCTTTTATATCAATATGGCGCAATCTTATTTAAGAATTTTAATATTCATAATGCGTTTAGGCTTAGAGAGTTTGCCGGCGCCTATACAAATGAATTATTGGAATACACTGAGCGTGGCGCGCCTAGAGTAATGTTGGCCGACAAAGTTTATACGTCTACAGAGTATTCTCGTAAGGATGTTATCCCTCTTCACCATGAAATGTCGTATTCGAACAATTGGCCATCCAAATTATTTTTCTGTAGCGAAAAGGTTGCTTCAGAAGGCGGCTATACACCGCTGGCCGACGACAGGAAGGTAATTAAAGATATACCCAAATCAATTAAGGACAGGTTTATAGACAAAAAAATTATGTATGTCAGAAATTATGGTTTGGGTATTGATATGGGGTGGGAAGAAGCATTCGATACTGATGACAGAGCGAAAGTCGAAGCATACTTGAGAGAAACTGATACGCAGTATGAGTGGATTGAGGGTAATCAATTACGAACTCAATCGATTCGACAAGTAGTCGCTACACACCCGATTACAAAAGATACGGTTTGGTTTAACCATGCGCATTTATTTCACAGCTCAAATTTGCCTGCTGATGTTAGGCAGTATTTAACTGAGGAGTTTACCGAATCTGGCTTACCGAGAAATGCCTATTATGGGGACGGTACCCCGATCGAAGATTCGATTTTGGATGAAATTAGAGCAGCTTACAAAAAGCATACGGTTAAATTTGATTGGCAGGTGGGCGATTGTTTGCTGGCTGATAATTTTCTCGTCACCCACGGGAGAACTACATTTGAAGGTGAGCGCAGAGTTTGCGTTGCAATGGCAGAACTTTATAAGAACTACTAATTAATGATTAAACGATAAAAATATCATTGCGAGGACATTATGAATAGTGAATTTTTACAAAGCGACATTTCAATGGATGATGTACATACGGAGTTTTTTAGTAACGATCAGGTGCTTCCGTTGGTTATAAAACCAAAAAACAATAATATGAGCCTAGCTGATTGGGGAACGCAAAATAAAAAGAATATCGAAAGTTTATTAACCGAGTTTGGAGGTGTTTTATTTAGAGGGTTTGCCGTGGACGGCGCCAGTGAATTTCAACAGTTTATCGCTAACGTATCGAGTGACGCAATTAAGTATATGGACCAGACTTCGCCTCGTAGCTCAGTATTTGGAAATGTATACACATCAACTGATTATCCAAAGGAGAAGAAAATATTTTTACATTCTGAACAGTCGTATAGCCTAAATTTCCCCAAAAGAATATTTTTTTATTGCGATACTCCTGCAGCTAGTGGTGGCTCAACTCCTATTGCAGACAATCGAAAAATATTTAACAACATCTCCGCGCGAACCAAGAAAAAGTTTCTTGAAAAGAAATATCGTTTTTCTCGTTGTTTTTGGCCAATGATTGGTGTTAGTTGGCAAAAAGCCTTTCAAACCAATGATGAGTCTGTGGTTGAAGATTACTGCAAAAAAAATGATATGCGTTGGGAGTGGACAGGAAACGGAGCTTTAAAAACGCATCAGATAAGACCCATGGTAGCGAAACACCCGATATCAGGCGAACCTTGTTGGTTTAACCATTGTACATTTTTCCATATATCAACCTTAGATAAGGACGTTCAGGAAATGTTACAAAGCTCTTTTTCCGATGATGAACTCCCTAACAACACTTATTTTGGCGATGGCGAGGCAATTAACGAGGAAGTTATGGAAGAAATGCGAGCTGCTTATCTTAAAGAAAGAGTTGAGTTTGAATGGATAAAAAATGATGTGTTGATGCTAGACAATATGCTTGTTAGCCATTCGAGAGATTCTTATGAGGGCGAAAGAAAAGTTTTTACTGGGATGAGTGATTTACATAGTTGGTCAGATGCACAATATATTCATTAATAGAGATCTTTAAGATTAGGTTTTTACTATTAATATCAAGTAAAAACTTAATCTAAGGAACGAGGATAAGTCATGAGTACGTTAGACTGGGGTATTATATTAGTTTCAATTTTATTGCTGTCAATGATATCTATCTATATTTCTCGGCACACTAAAAAAACTCAGGAATATTTAGTGGCGGATAGAAGTGCTGGTCGCTTTCTTTTGGCTTCGGCAACTATTATGGGAACGCTCGGTGCAATTAATATCATCAATAAATTTCAGGTGGGTTTTGAAGCAGGTTTTACTTACCTATGGTGGAATATGCTCATTATTCCTCTGGGCATTATTGTGGCGCTGACGGGTTGGATCGCATATCGTTGGCGAATGACTAGAATTATGACACAGGCGGAGATATTCGAGAAACGTTATGGGAAAAATTATCGTATTCTTGGTGGTTTAATATTGTTTATAGGAGGAGTTGCCAGTATCGGTATTGTGCCAGGGGTGGCTGCACGTTTTTTTAAATCATATTTTTTTCTTCCAGATCAGATAATCATACTTGGGATGAGTGTCCCGACTATTGCATTCTTTGTAGTACTCCTTGTGTCTATGGCTTTTTTATTTTCGTTCTGGGGTGGGCAAAAATCACTGATTGTTACGGATTCTATTCAAGCCGTTTTAACGATGGTCGTTCTCTTATTAATATTTGTTTATTTTATGTTAAGTTCGGATTGGGGAGAAATATTTGATTCCTTATCAAATAGCCCCCCGGGAGAGTCAAAGATTGACCCTTATGATGTTTCGGGCGGTAAGGATTATGATGCCTTTTTCTTTTTTATTATGGCCGTAAAAGCAGTTTTTATTATTCCTGCCGAGGTGAAGAGACAAGCATCTAACAGTTGCGGTGTGACACCTCACGAAACACGTATGGCTCATATACTCGCAAAGTTAAAGGCTATATTTATTTTTTACCCTTTGATTCTGATACCGACGATCGTGTGTGCTATTTCTTTATCGCCAGAGTATCAACACATTTGGCATTCAGTGACGGCTTCTATTTCTGTAGAAAGCGTGCAGACGCAGAGGGAGTTGATGGTTCCAATGACCTTGGCAGAAATACTACCTAAAGGCTTGATAGGTGCGTTTGGCGCAGTTATGTTGATTTCGTTTTTAACCACCAATAACAGTTTGTTTTTTATCTATGGCTCTACATTAGTACAGGATGTGATACTACCAAAAACGAAGAAAAAACTTTCGCAAAAAGCACATTTAACCTTGTTAAGGTGCTCGATAGTATTGGTATCAGTCATTACTGTATTGATCAGTTTGTTTTATGAGCAAAGTATGGACGTGGTAATGTATTTTTCTCTTGTCTATTCGTTTATTGGCGGGGCTGTTACCATACCATTTATCGCATCACTCTATTGGAAAGGGGCCACTCGCTCCGGTGCTTGGGTATCGGCAGTTCTTGGAATAGTGCTATCGATAATTGCCTTCGCAATATCGCATGATATCGCTATGGTAAAAGATAAATGGCGTCTGCATGGTGATTCGGTCAGTTGGACTCAGCACACAGTTTATTTTCGAAACAAAGAATATGTTATGCCGGCAGGTAAATCCTCAAGCTCTATTCTTGTTTGGGATAAATCGATTAAGAAATACGTGGGTTTCGAAAACCAAGCGGTTTTAGACACAAACAAGAATTTTAGCGTTATTGCAATAAAGAAAAACGGTGATTATCAATTTATGCCGTCTGCTAGATGGGATAGATTTTGTGAGCAGATTGCAAAAATACCCGGCGTATTGACAATGAGCGGCGCAGAAAAAGGGTTTTATATACTGTTAATTTGTTTATTTGCATTTGTTACGGTTTCTATGGCATCGCGCAGAATATTCAAAATACAAGAATTTAACTTGGACGTCTTGCTAAACCGAGGCGCTTATGCGATAGAAGAGGACAAGATCGAGAAGGACAAGCCGCGCATGGGAACATTTAATCGAATACTTAACATTACTCATTCCTTTAGTACTAGGGATAAACTAATTTATTATTTTGTATTGAGCTGGGGGGCGATTTGGCTATCCATATTTCTCGGATACTCTCTTCTTCGTTATCTTTCTATTGATATCGGAATGTCATTTGTCACATTCTGGCAGTGGAATTTATGGATAAACTTTGTATTGGTTATAGGGATATCAGTTGTCTTTTTAGTCGGTACATGTAAAGAGTTAATCGGCGCTTATCTGTCTAAACAGAGGAAAAAGACTTCTTTCATTCGCTCTCCTGTTATGGGGGTGTCAGAATCTTGAAGTTAGTTCGTTACGCTAGATTTCAATGCCATAACTATCATAATGCCCGATTTAGGCTGCTTGATGAAAATCGCTCAAATCAGCCAATGAAACACTAACCAGGCTATTCCGCGCGCCAACTCCAATCTTGGCTTGGAGTTGGCGGCGACCAAAAATCGTAATAAATAAGAAGGAATGCGCTAATCCACGTTTCCTCCCGATGCTGTGCACTAATGTTTCGCAAAGGTGTTCGGTATGCAATTGATTGATTTTGAACCGAAATGGCTAAATCTGCCTAATCTGAGATATTTGTCACATGCTTGATGCAGCATGGCCATGCGGCAGTTGACCATATAAAAGGCGATTCGTATTGTAGTCGGTTTTGGTCATATAACTGCGGATCTTTGCTCAATTTTGAGGTCTCAAAGTTTTCGGCTAAGCCGAATGATTTGTTAAACTATTATGCTTGTTTAGTATAAGAAGTTGATTTCACTAGCGTTTCAACGATTTCGAGAGGTCTGACATAGTGATGAATTTAATGAGTGTCGCGAGCAAACTGTCGATGGTATTGGCGGTCATTTTACTCTCCGCTTGTGCCGATGTTCCCATTTACAAGCGTGGTGCTCTGGCCAAGCCTGAAATGGCCTGGGAACCCGACCCTTTGGAAGGCGCAATCAAAAAACACGTTTATTACTCGAAAGAAGCTGCTTCTGGTGGAGCCGAAGCTGCCGGTGGAGGATGTGGCTGTAACTAAATTCGGGGCGCGCAAGCTCGTCCTGCGCAAGTCCGATCTAGAGCCTATTTGCCCGATTTACGTTATTAGCCCAAATACAAGAAACTCCAAAATCAAGAAACTCCTAAGTCGAGAAACAGTGAGTCAACCTATGAGTAAAATTAAGTCAAGACGTTTAATGGCTTTATCTGCAGCTGCTGCGGCTTTGCCTGGCATTTCTACAACGGCGCAGGCTGCTGCACCCACTGAACATACGATGGGATATCGCTATACCAAGTACACCGAGTCCGATCTTAAGGCGAGTGACCTTGCCGTCGATGCCGAAGGTAACCCGCGCGGATCTAAAAAACGTTACGATATTGATGTGCACCAGTTTGGCTACAGTGGGCCATTAACAAGTGAATGGGCATTAAGCCTGTCTTTGCAAAACGAAGTTTTATCGGGCGCATCACCTTGGAATACGGTAAGAGACGAGAATGGCGACGTTAAGGTCGTTATGACTGGAGCATCGCCTGCTGACAAACTGCAAGGGATTGAAGAAGAGCGCACCGATGGCAGTGCCGGACTGACCTATTACTACAAAGGTGGATCTGTCAGCGGGAACGTGGCTTTCTCAACGGAAGATGACTACGATTCCACGAGTTTTGGTTTTAGCTGGGAAGGCGAATTTGACAAAAAACAAACTGTTATAGCAGCGGGGTTTAGTTTATCGGACGATGAGTTAGCACCTGAAGCCAACGTCGACAAGCGCAATCAGCGTCACATTATTCCGCCAGGGACAAAAGCAAAAAAAGATAGTACCTCCTTTTTTGTCAGCGCCTCGCGAATTACCGGCATGAATACGGTTATTCTCGGTGGGTTTAGCTGGACCAAAAAAGAAGGCTATTTACACGATGCCTATAAAGCAAACGACCAGCGCCCTGATGAAAAAGAGATGTGGACGATAAATGGCTCGTTACGCCACTATATGAAAAAGCAAAAAATGGCAGCGCATTTAGACTTTCGCTTCTATGACGACGACTGGGGTGTTACGTCTTATACCTACACCGGGTCGCTACATAAAAAATACGGCAAATTAATGGTTATTCCCTCGCTGCGTTATTACTTGCAGTCGAAAGCTGACTTTTACGCGCCGGTTATTGTCAATACCGAATTTAATTATTTTGCGGATGATGCGCGACTTTCCGATTACGGTGCTTATTCGTTGGGTTTGAAATTTAAATTAGATGTTAAGCCCATTACTTACACGGCGAGTATGGAGTTCTACGATGCTTCGCAAGATTTGTCGCCTTCGAAGAGCGACTTTGATGAACATCCAGCATTAATTTCTTTCACACGTTTTACGCTCGGTGCTGATTATAAATTTTAGTTAGATGCACAATTGCTAAATTAAAAAAGCGAGCGATAAAGTAGCTCGCTTTTTTTTTATATAATTTCGTAAATTTAATTTTTTCTGAAAACGTAAGGGCAGAATCGTTTGAGCAAAAAGCGAAAAATATTTGTTGTTCCTTTCCGTGCGATGGGTTCGCCGTGCCAGGTTCGTATTTTTGCAAAAAGTCAGACGAGTGCGGAAGAATTGGCTCAGCCGGCGATTGAGGAAGTCCATCGGCTCGAAGAAAAATATAGCCGCTATAAAGAAGACAGCTTTCTTTCTAAAATTAACCGCGACGCGGTGTTGTCCGAAACAGAAGTTGATGAAGAGACTTCCGCCTTATTTAATTATGCCGACCAGCTTTATTGTGAAAGTGATGGTTTATTTGATATCAGTTCCGGTGTGCTGCGCAAAGTGTGGGATTTCAAAAGCGGCCGACCTCCCAACCAACAGCAGGTCAACGAACTATTGAAGCAAATTGGTTGGTCAAAGGTTAGTTGGCGTCCACCTTTTTTTAAAATGTTACCGGGCATGGAGTTGGATTTAGGTGGACTGGTTAAAGAATATGCTGCCGATGCGGCCGCGCAGCAGTTCCAGCAAGGCAACCTTGATTTTGCCCTGGTTGAACTGGGAGGGGACATTAGAGTGGTCAATAAGACCGACCGCCAGTGGGATATTGGCATTCGCGACCCGCGCAACCAGGGCCAAGCACTGACACATGTATCGGTTTATCAGGGCGCGCTTGCAAGCAGTGGAAATTACGAACGCTATTTTGATTACGAGGGCAAGCGCTACAGCCATATTCTTAATCCCTTGACAGGCTGGCCGGTAGTAACACCGGCCAATGTTTCGGTGATTGCCGATAGTTGCCTAGTGGCAGGTTCAGTCGCGACTGTTGCGATGCTAAAGGGCGAAGATGCCTGTTTACCATGGCTTGAAAGCTGCGGGCTCCCTTACGTTTGTGTCTTCAACGATGGCCGAGTTTGCTCCACCTTGTGACAAGATAAAATGGAGAAACACTAATAAAGGAAATAAAAAGATCATTTAATTCTGCTTTACTATTGTACACCCTGTCGTCTTAGACAAACTCTTTTCGTACAAATATTCGCTTTGTCATTAATTTGTAATAATTTTGTCAGATTATCCTCACACCTTTCGAATGAACGACGTTGTTAAGTGCGCATATCCGGTGGTTAAAACTTTACTATTTCAAAAAATGTTTAACTTTTATATTTAAAGTTTAAGCGTTTAGATGCGTTGTTTATAAGCCTGAATGAAGTGAAATAGCTTAAGTACTTTTTTGTTTTTTCACTAAGTTTCTAAAAATATGTAACTTCGAATATTTCCGATTAGTAACTAGGAGAGACGGTAACCAATGAAATTAACCAAGCTTGCAGGTCTTAGCCTTGCCATCACAATGTTATCCGCGTGTGGCTCTGGCGATATCGTAATTAATGCTCAAAATAATGTTGATCGCTCTATTGGCAACAACAGTGGCAACGTCGAAAATGTTGGTGGCGGCACTCCTACGGTGAATCCTTGCGCGTCTTACGAAGCAGGTGGTGTGTTGCGGCAAGGCTCTCTTAGCGGTGTAAACTGTGAATACGGTGTTGAGTTTGTTGACTTAACTAACCCAATTACCACAACGGAAACACAGGTTACCTTTACAAATTTAGACAGCGACGGTGTGCATGTTTTTAACGGTAGCTTGGTTGTCGGAAGAAATTATGATGACGACGCGGATATGGCTGCGGCGGGCATCACTGAAGGTGGCGATGGTGCTGTCATTCGTATTGAAGCCGGCGCTACTTTAGCTTTTAGGTCGAGCGACGACTACATGGTGATAAACCGCGGGTCGCAAATTTTTGCTGAAGGAACATCTTCAAATCCCATTACGATTACTTCTGTTAGCGACGCCGTTGATGGAACGGTTGGTGCGGAAGACGTTTCGCAGTGGGGCGGTTTAATTGTTAACGGTTTTGGCGTAACGAATAAATGCGCCTATACCGGCAACCGCGGTGAGGCAGGTTTTTCAACGACAAACTGTCACGTTGCTGCTGAGGGTAAGGGCGGTTCTGGCCAAACTCACTACGGCGGTGATAATGATGCGGACAGCTCCGGCGTTCTCGAATATTTTGTTGTTAAGCACACCGGCGCTCAAGTTGCACCAGGCAATGAGTTGAACGGAATTTCATTCGACGCAGTTGGTAGCGGCACAACGATTAGCAACCTACAAGTTTATTCAACATTTGATGATGGCATCGAAATGTTTGGCGGTGCTGTTGATATTGATAATTTTGTTGCCGTTTATGTACGCGACGATTCAATCGATGTTGATGAAGGTTATATTGGTAGCATCACTAACGCGCTGGTTGTTCAATCTCAAACTCAGGGTAACCATTGTTTAGAATCAGATGGTTTGGGAAGTTACAGCAGCTTGGGCCAAACAGAAATTGATGCAAAAGTTGCAGCCGGTCTTAACAGTGCTGCAAAAATTACCAACCTAACGTGTATTGTTTCACCGAGTGCAGAAGCGGATCATGATCCGGGCGCGGGCCTTCGAATTCGCGAAGCGCACTTTGCTGAAATTCGCAATGCCATTATCACTACCGCATATTTGGCAGACCAAGTACCGAGCGATGACGACGGTAATTATTGTGTACGGATTGAAAGTGCTGAGGGCTTGCAAGCAACGCAAGATGGCGATTTAAGAATTGCTGGCTCTGTTATCGCTTGTCAAGATTTGACCAAAGGGGACGCTCTACCAAACGCGACTACACAAGCGGACTACCTCAGACAAGCAGCCAACAATAACAATGTTTATCAAACTGCGGAAGCGGGCGAAGATCCAACAACTGGCAATCTGGTAATCCTTGATGGCTTTTACTCAGTACCTCTTGCAAGCATGGTTATCGGCGGCAACGCAGCAACTGTTATGCCGGTCAATAGCGATTATACCGTTAACACAGGCCAAACCTATGTAGGAGCTGTGACCCGCGCTAACGATTGGACTGCCGGATGGACCTACGGTCTTCACGCAGGCAACCGCGGACAGGCGCTCTGGTTCGAGTAATCAGCTCTTAATTTAGGCTCAATGCACTGTGGCCGTATTTAAAAGGCGCTTTACGGCCAATACTGTCCCACAAAAACTGAGAGGCAGGGATTGGGGGTTGTTTTCAAGACCGTCGCGCGCGGGATTCGCGCGATCGAGCCTACAAGGAAGTATTTACGGCGTGTCTTGGAAACAACCCCCAATTCATGTCTCGGTGTTGGTAAGTAGAAATACGAGCTTGCCCCTCTTGAGGTCTCCATTAATCCGAAATTAACTTGTGGGACAACAATGGCTTTACGGCGCCTTTTTTTGTGGATCAGCATTCATTGCGGTAGAAATACGATGAGGATCAAATGAAAAACAGATATCCGCACACTTCAATAAATGCTCTTTTTTCAGTGAGTATTTTGAGTATTGCGATCTCTTCTGTGACTTTTGCGCAAGACCAAGAAGCCGAAAGTACAAACGAAGATCAACCCGAGCAACAGCAAGCCGATCAAACGTCGCTTACTGAAGAAACAATTATTATGGGGCGCTTTCAAACAGCGGCTCAGTCAATAGCAGTTGAACGTCAAGAACTAGAAGTTGCCGCAGACTTTTTAGATGCGCAGACCATCAGTCGGGTGGGCGACTCTACCGTAGCAACGGCTTTGCGTCGCTTGCCAGGTGTTAACCTTGTCGACGATAAATTTGTATACGTTAGGGGTTTGGGTGAACGCTACTCAAGTACAACCTTAAATGGTGCGGTTGTTCCTTCTCCAGACCTTTCAAGAAATGTTATTCCACTCGATATATTTCCCACATCTATTGTTAAAAACTTAGCGGTGCAAAAAGGTTTTACCTCCGATATGTTTGCATCATTCGGTGGTGGTAATGTGGATATTCGTACGCGAGGTGTTCCGTCCGAACCTCTTTTTAAAGTTGAGCTTGGCTTAGGTGCAAATAGCGAATCTTCGGATTTTTTGCGTTACAACGGCAGTGATAAAGAATGGAAAGGTAATGACGGTGGATTTCGTTCGTTAAGTAGTACATTGGAAGATGCGATTATCACTTATGAAGGCGACTTAAACGCGACGAATATTCGCGACTTAGACGGCATAAGTTTAGCCGCGGCAAATCAAATTAATCGTCAATTATTAAGCGAACTCAATCGAGATTTGGATATCCGCGAAGACGATTCAAATCTTGATCGCGGTGTTTCTGTCGATGCGGGCAATCTTTTTTACCTCGACAATGGAATGGAAATTGGTTTTTTAGCGGGTTTATCTTATGACCGTTCAACCCGATCTGCCGAGACAATAGAGCGCGTCGCGAGCGACCCAACTGAATCGTTTTCTAATTCTTTAAAGTCTGTTGATAACGCTAGTATTGTCGGCAATTTTTCATTTGGTTTTCGTTTAGATAGCGACAACAGTATTGAAACGACATCACTATTTATTCGCAATACCGACAATGAAACACGCTTGACTGATTTTCATAACCCGAATCGACGCCTTTCCAGTGGTTCCGGTTTTAGGCGTGCTGATTATCGTTACGAGCAACGCCAACTTCGCGTCAATCAAATTCACGGAAGCCACACCTTATACGACGACCACTTCGAACGTTTTGGTTTGGATTTCCTAAATTTCCTTAGCGGAATTTCTTCAGAGTGGTATTACTCGGATAGTGACTCCTTTACCGATATCCCAAGCGAAATTGTGGCCGATTACAATACCTCGGTGGATACAACCACCGCAGAAGTACTGGAAGCCAGTTTAATTAGTGCACCTTCAGGTGTGGACAACCGCTTTACCGACTTAAATGATTTTGTTGAAAGTTACGGTTGGAGCGTTGAACTACCCATTTCAGTTTCTGATTTTGAAATGAGCGTCGAAGGCGGTTTTGAAGGCTGGAAAAAAAGCCGTACTTACGAACAAACTCAGTTATTTATCGACACCACTAATGTTCCCGATAGCTTATTGGACCAGACCATCGGTGTAATATTATCGGACGAAAATGTGCTCAACCCCGCTAATGATTTTCGTATTAGCGTAGCCGGCGACAACGAGGACAGCTACCTTGCGGCTGTAAAAGTGCAGTCGTATTACGGAAAATTCGATGTTAACTGGGTAGATATGTGGCGAGTGACTTTGGGCTTGCGCTGGGAAGAGTACCAGCAAGTGGCGTTGCCGTGGAGCCCGTTGAACTTTGAGCAAAGTCAGATACTGCCTTTTAGCCCGGAAGATGTTGAAAGAACCCAAGCTTATTTTGATGAAGTTACGCGTGTTGAAGACGATGTTTACGGCTCGTTAGCTGTTTCATTTATGACGCAAGACTTTATCGCCGCGGATTTTCAATTGCGCTTTTCCTATAGTAATACGACAGTGCGACCTGATTTAAGGGAATTATCACCGGGTAGTTATATCGATCCGATAACCGACATTATTGTTTTTGGTAATGCGCAAGTGGAATCGTCTTTGGTTGATAATATTGACCTGCGCGCAGAGTGGTTTTTCTCTAACGACGATACGCTTTCCATTTCGATGTTTTACAAAGATATTGAATCACCGATTGAGCTTTTTGAATCTCCTGCGGCTGACGACAATATTGCAGCGGAAATCGAAAATGGTGACAGTGCAGAAATATCCGGTATTGAGATAGAGTTTATGAAGGGCTTTGAAGACTTTCATGAAAACCTGTCGCCGTTTTTCTTGCAGGGCAACATGACCTATTTGGATACGGAACTCGTTGTGGGTGATGCTGCAAGTGCACCGACAAACGATATTCGCCCTTTAGGTGGCGCTTCTGAGTTTTCCGGTAACTTGATTTTCGGTTTTGACTCTTTTGACGGACTGCATAGCTCGACGCTTTCTTACAACTATTTTAGCGAGCGTTTGTTTTTTGCCGGGCGAAATGGCCAGGCGGACCGCTACGAGCAACCCTTTGCTTCACTCGATTTTACCTATTCTTTTTATCCGAACGACTTCTTTACGCTTAAATTTAAGGTCTCGAATATACTCGATGAAAATATCGAGATTAGCCAAGAGAGATCAACAGGCGAGGGTAGCGTTGAAGACATAACGGTTTTCGAGCGTGTTAAAGGTCAAACTTGGAGCTTAACTATTTCGCAGGCTTTTTAATGCTGAGTAGTTTTTACTGTTCAGTAGTTTTTAATATTTAGCAGTTTTTAATACTAAACCTCTTTTAAGCGTAAAATAAAAAACTGCTAACTTATTTCCAGTAGATGATTCTATCTTCCAGCGCCGGCCGACCACGTTCGGTTGGCGCTTTCTCAAAACTTCCGATATAAATAAAACCGGCAATTTTTTCATTCTCCTGCAAGCCCATTGCGCGGTTCACTTTCTCGTTATAGCTATACCACTCAGTAATCCATTGAGCGCCAAAACCCAAATCAGTTGCCGCGAGTAATATGTTTTGACACGCCGCTCCCGCCGACAGCGTTTGTTCCCAGACGGGGATTTTATGTTCGACATCCGGGTTTGAGGTAACAGCAATCACAACCGGAGCGCGCAATAATACATCCTCTTGCAGAGCAAGCTGTTCTTCGCTTGCATTTGGATAAGCTTCTTCGTAAATCTCGCGCAAAACTTCACCAAAAGAAACGCGGGCTTCTCCGCTAAAAATAATAAAACGCCAAGGCCCGATTTTCCCGTG
>JANQJB010000105.1 GCA_028281865.1 Marinagarivorans sp. | reverse complement strand
CGAATCCCGCGCGCGACGGTCTTGAAAATAAGTCCCAATCCCTGCTTCTCAGAGTTTACAGGTAGGGCTGTTCTTCTTCGATGTGACAGTGGGTCAATTTACTTTCTCAAGAAAACTGATATCGGATAAGTTATTAAAAAAATAAAAATATAAACAGATGTTCTAACTTATTGTTTTTTCTTCACGTTAGAAAATAAGGTGTAGGAAATATCTTTCATACAATAAGCTTTTAATTCGACTTGTGATAACTTTTACTGTTGTTAACAATAAAATTTAAATAAAAAAATTATTACAGCACGCGTTTGTTTAGAGTTAATTTGATTCTATTCCAAGATCGTCTGAATGGAGACAAACGTCACACTTTGTGGCTGCTACTATCTAAATAGGGCGCGCCAATATGACCGCGTGTGAAAAGTGGTGAAGCCTGTGGTCTTTTGTGCTTGGTCAATTGGCCGCGCCCTTCTTACCTAGTTGACCTTTCGAGATGTATGTGTGTCTAGGGACGATATTGTTCGCGAAAATCAAGCGATTTATGATGTTTACGATCGACATCATTTACAAATTATTCTCAAACGTTTTTTAGATTTTAATCGTCAGCGGTTAGAACGTACTTGTTCGTCAATGCCTGAGCGTCAGGTAAAATTTATTGACGCATTGGCTCTATTATTTCACTGCAATCACCCTATGTTGCCGGGTTACGTGGGCCGTGAAGCTCCGTGTGGTATTAGTGGCTTTGCTCCGAGTAAAACGGATTTAGCGCGCGGCCGCAGTATTGCGAAAAGCTTTTGTGTACAGCGATACGACTCGAGTAGTGCTGCGATCTGGGGTATTTTCTTGATGGGGAGCATGGGCACCATTGCGCAGACTCATCGCAGTGATCTCGATATATGGATTTGCTGTGCGCCGCATTTAGGAAGGGAACAGAAAAAACTCTTACAAGAAAAATGTGAAAAAATTAGTCGTTGGGCGACTACTTTGCAGTTGGAGGTTCACTTTTTTTTAATGGATTGCGATATGTTTCGCGATGGAAGTATTTCTGACCTTGACGAAGAGTCGAGTGGTTCAGCACAGCGCTATCTCTTGCTCGACGAATTTTATCGCACCGGCATTTATATCGCTGGTCGATATCCAATGTGGTGGTTTATTCCCGCCGGTCAAGAGCGGGAATATGAGAAAATTGCATCTGATTTACTCTCACGTCGTTACATTGAAAGTAAAGTTATTCTAGATTTTGGGCCGTTGCCGGAAATTCCGCGGAACGAATTTATTGGCGCTGCCATTTGGCAACTCTACAAGGCCATCGAGTCTCCTTATAAATCGATATTGAAATTGTTTTTGCTGGAAACCTATGTAGCCAATTTCTTGGGTGGGCATCCTTTGTGTCTTGTACTTAAGCAGAAGATTTATAAAGGTAAAATAAAAATGAATGAAGTCGATGCCTATGTAATGGTGTATCGGCGTATTGAATCGTATTTTAAGTCAGAGCAACAAGAGGAGCGGCTTGCATTATTACAGCGAGCTTTTTACTTTAAAATAAACAGGGCTCTAAGTAGAACTGAAGTTTCCTCCGACTCGACTTGGCAGTTGCGTTATCTTGATGAAATTGTCAAACATTGGGGTTGGAAACCTCAGCAAATTGCAGAATTAGATCAGCGCGCAAGTTGGCGTGTGAATAAAGTAGTCGATGAACGTGAGCAATTGATAGCGGCGCTTAATTACACTTATCAAAAACTCAATGAGATTATCTCACAGTCGCTTACGCCGCACGCTATCTCTACGCAGGAGATTAACGTATTGGGCCGCAAATTAAAGGCGGCTTATGAAATTCGCGATGGAAAAATAGAGTTAATCAATCCCGATTTAAGTAAAAACCTTCAAGAAGAGAGGATCTTTATTAGCTGTGCCAGCTCGAATGATTATGGGCAATCGGAAAGCGAGCAGGATAAATCGTGGATGATACATGAAAGTAGTAGTGATCTCGCTTTTCACTTTGGTAGCCATAAAAGCTTAATTAAGTCGAATAAAAATCTCGCGATGTCGCTGGTATGGGGTTTTTACAATGGTGTGATTTCGTCCGCCACTGCATTTGACTTTTCCGATAAAATTCCACTTAAAACTCAGCAGGAGTGCGTACAATTAATTAAGATACTCGAAAGTTGGATGCGAGCAAAACAAAATATTGCACCACATCAAAATTTTCTGCGAGCCGCAGTGCCAACAGATGTTTTGCTTTTAATTAATTTTGATAATTTTAAAGAAGATCCGGAAGATATCTTTGACGGTTACTATATTAGTGAAACAATAGATGCCTTTAACTACGGAGAGGATGAGGAAAATCTCATTATCTCCATTGATGTGGTAGAAAAAAATAGCTGGAATGAGATTACTGTTAAACGGTACGAAGGCAATAGTGCCTTATTTGACGGCGTGCAACATTATTTATCCATGGCGGTTCCGGGTAGCAATCAATCGTTGCCTTCTCTCTCTATTCGCTGTGTTGGTTTTGATCATGCCAAGGCTATAGAAAAGCGTGTGTGGAGTTGGTTTCAATCGATCACGAAGGCGTATTACTCATTGTCTTCTTCAAAAAATGCTCGTTTCGTTTTTAAGGTGGCTGGTGAATACGGGAGTATGGCTTATAAAAAAGGTCGCTTTGATTTTTGTTTTTACAAAAATATTAGGCAATTAACGGGTTACTTGTGTGAACCTCAGTCGAATTTTAGCCCTATGGTTGTAGATTCGAATTCGATCGAGTCACAATTGCTAATAGAAATAGCCAAGCGCAACGAGGCTGATGCTATTGAGATGTATGTTGAGAAACTTGACAACGTAATTAGCGTTTATATTTGTGATGAACGAGGAAGTTTATACGTCGAACACATCAAGGGCAGCGGCAAACGTCAAAATCTGCGTTATCTCCAACTTTATATTTACAACGTTTCACAACGTATTGCTGAGAATCATTCCAACTTTTTGGGTATGCGGTCAAAAATACCCTTTAATCGTTATATCATCGAAAAACACGGTCGTCACGATTATAAAATTGAGGCTCAACACAGTGACGGCGCAACGCCGGTTATTGATGAAGGTATTAAAGTACAGCTTTATTTAGATGAAAATAATTTTATTCGTTACGATTTCTATACGCTCGGCGTGTCGTTATTTTGGAAGGATTGGGGTGAACAAATATTCGAGGAACTTATCTCGACTATTGAAGAAAAGCGTAGGCAAGGTCAGCGCGCGAGTTTCTTGATAGAAGATATTGACGTGGGTGGTTGCGTTGAGTTTTTAAGTTCCTTTGGTAGTATGCAGCTTACACAATATCTTAATCTAAAACATTCTTTGGAAATGCGATTGAAACATCTTCATCGCTAGTTTCTGATGTTCACAGTCTCGTATGATGCTTCTATAAGAAGCTAAAAGCACTTTGTAGCAAACCCCTCAAATTTTTTGAGTGAAAATATCTAAGGAGTTTGCATAGGTCGTTAGGTATTTAAGAATAGTTATTGTAGGTAGTATATCCTTGCTCCCCAGGAGTATACCAATGGCTCATATCGTCGAATGCGTTCAGCGGCCAATTATTTTTAAAGCGTTCCGGTAAATCTGGGTTGCTAATAAAGGGTCGGCCAAAAGCAACTAAATCGCTTAGATTATCTTTGATTTTATCTTCGGCGCTTTCTTTTGTATAACCGCAGTTGCCAATTATCATTCCTGAGTAAATTGGGCGAAATTCAGCTAGTGTCATTGGTTCCCCTTGCTCGTGAAAGCCGAAGGCGAGTCCGTCCATTATATGCATATAGCCGATTTTCAGTTTATTTATTTGTTCAGTTGCATAAAGAAATGTTTCTCGAAAGTCCGGTGCGCCCATGTCGTTAAAAACGCCATTGGGTGATATGCGCACGCCGATATTTTCAGGCTCCCAAACTTCGAGAACGGCGTCGAGCACTTGTTTAAAAAAGCGAAAACGATTTTCGACGCTGCCGCCGTATTCGTCGCTGCGAATATTCGAGCGTGAGTCTAAGAATTGGTTGATAAGGTAACCGTTTGCACCGTGAACTTCGACGCCCGAGAAGCCGGCTTCTTTCGCGTTTAGTGCTGCTGTTTTATAGTCTTGTATGGTTTTTTTTATTTGTTCAGTAGTCAGTGCTCTTGGTGCTTCATAGGGTTTTTTGCCAAGCGGTGTATGAATTTCATCGCCTTGGATTTTTACGGCGGAGGCGGAAACGGGTAGTTCTCCGTTGTGGAAGTCGCTGTGCGATGCACGTCCGCAGTGCCATAGTTGCAGAACCATCGGTGTGCCGGTCGGCTTTAGTTTTGATGTAACTTTTTTCCAGCCTTCGACCATTTCACCGGAGTAAACTCCGGGTGAGTCTACCCAGCCGAGAGCTTCTTCTGAGATTGAGGTGGCCTCGCTAATAATGAGGCCTGCGCCGGCGCGCTGGTAATAATATTCGGCCATTAAGTCGTTGGGAATGCGGTTTGTGCCTGCGCGTCCGCGAGTTAGTGGAGCGAGGGCCATGCGATTTTGCAGGCTATGCCCGCCCCATTGGTAGGTTTGAAAAAGTGGTGAGGTGCTCATTAGAGTTCTCCTAAAGGCGAAGTTTTGCGTGTGATACGGTGAGAAATGCGTTTGAGTTTTAGACTTGTTTTTAATTGTGTTAATATAGGAAACTATTGTCAACTAGTATACTTTTTGTAACCTAATTTCTGTTTTTCTAGTGGCTTTATTATTATTGAACGTTGATTAGTTTCTTCGTAGGGAGATCGTTTCAAGGTGCTGGCTAAGCTTTTTAGGGACGTCGTGAACCCTTCCGTGGGGGCTCTGTCAAAATCGTCCACGATTTTCACAGCCCTAAAAAGCTTAGCCAGCACCTTGAAACTAAGTGCCAGATATTTTTTAAGTCTTACTATCAGTAGACCGGAAAACACTTCTAGAAATAATCGAAATGAGCAAAGTAGCTAACAAATGAAAGACGAATGCGCTAAAAATAATACCGAGAGTATTTCCGGTTGCAGGGAGCCCTGTCCTATCGAGCGCGGCATGCGTGTTATTGGTGGAAAATGGAAAGGTTCGATTTTATGGCATTTAAAAGACGGGCCGGTACGTTTTAACGAGCTTGCACGACAAATGAGTGGCGCGAGTAAAAAAATGATTGATCAACGCTTAAAAGAGATGGAAGCTCAAGGTTTGGTTAATCGTGATGTGATTTCTACTCGGCCGATTGCGGTGGCTTATGAGATAACGGATTTGGGCAGAAGTGTACTTGGAATCTTAAATCAGTTAAAAGATTGGGCTGAAGAATACGGTGTTTGAATTTGAAACAGAGTATTTTGGGGGAGGGAATAATGACATGAATGACGGTAACAATTTTTGCAATAGAAAAATATAAGTTTTTCGAAAAATAATTTATCCAGAATAATACAAATACTTTTATGCCTGCTAACTTTGATTCTATATTTGAAATCGCTTCGCATCCATCCTTAAACGATTGTCTGCACAAATATAAAGATAAATTTGACGATAAGCTTACTCAAGATCAACGTGAGAAGCTACTCGGTATTCTTGATGACGAGCCAACCATCGCCAGCCAATTTCAAAGAGTACTGATTGGCAGTGATTATGCGGCTAATTATTTAGCAGATCATCCGGACGTAATATTCGGAATTCTTGCCGACGAAAGAGTTGAAAAAAATCTAAGCCTTAAAGATTTTCAACACAAATTCGAAGAGTTTATTGGAAATGAGCTCGACGAGGAAGTCTGGTTTAAGAAATTGAGGATATTTCGTCACTTGATGACGATACGCAGTATTTGGCGTGATTTAAATCGCCTTGCTGACACAGTCGAGATTACTCGCGAACTGAGTTATTTTGCCGAAGCTGTTATTGAAAAAGCGCTGCAATACAATTATGACCGTGCGACTGCTGAATTTGGTATTCCGCGCAATAAGGCGGGCGAACAGCAAGCTATGTTGGTTATCGCTATGGGTAAGTTGGGCGCCTGGGAGCTGAATTTATCTTCCGATATCGATTTAATTTTTTGTTACCCGCAGGATGGTGAAACGGATATCACTGATTGTGAAAAAGCAACAAAAAAACTGACAAATCAGGAATTTTTTATTCGTGTTGGTCAGCGTTTTATTAAAATGCTTGATGCACAAACTGCCGACGGTTTCGTTTTTCGTGTGGATATGCGCTTGCGACCCTATGGGCAGTCGGGCGCACTTGTCAGCCAATTTGATTCGCTGGAGGTTTATTATCATGCTCAAGGACGGGAATGGGAGCGCTTTGCAATGGTTAAAGCGCGGGTGGTGGCGAATACTGGTGAGCCGGCGTTAGTTGATAAATTGATGCATTTGCTAAATGAGTTTACCTATCGGCGCTATGTCGATTTTTCCGCGATTGAGGCTTTACGCCAAATGAAGTTGATGATTCAGCGCGAAGAAGTACGCAGAGGTTTAAGCGAAAACGTAAAACTGGGCCCTGGTGGAATTCGCGAGGTTGAGTTTATTGCGCAAGCTTTTCAAGTTATTCGCGGTGGTAAAGATATTGAGTTACAAAACCGACGGTTAATTGGGACTTTAAATACCTTACCTAAACTCGGGTGTATTCCGCAGGGTGCAGATGAGCAACTAATTAAAGCATACTGTTTTTTGCGTGACACTGAGCATGCAATTCAAGCTTACCGGGATCGGCAAACGCAACAATTGCCAACGGATGAATTAGCGCGTTTGCGCTTGGCGATAAGTATGGGTTTTGCTAGTTGGGAGGCGTTCTATACTAAACTCAAACATTATCGCGATCAGGTTAATCAGCATTTTAACGCGGTTATTTCAACGCCTGAACATGAAAATGGAGAGGATGCCGATGTGCTGGCTGACTGGCAGCATGTGTGGCAAGCAAGGGAGTGGCGTTCCGATTTAATGGAAGGTCGTACGATTAGTGACCCCGATGTTTTTCAGCAGGCCTTGACTTCGCTTTGGGAAAAACCGCAATTAATTGCGGCTGATAAATTGAGTAAGGAGCGCCTTGATCAATTGATGCCGCGTTTACTGAGTTTAATTGAAAAAACGCAAGCTCCCGGCGCAACTTTTTCCCGCTTGCTTGATTTGATTACGGCAATTGCACGCCGCAGTGCCTACATCGTGTTGCTTATCGAAAACCCCAATGCGCTAAAACAGTTGGTAAAACTCAGTGAAGCGAGTCCCTGGGTTGCGATTCAGTTAGCTGAGCACCCTGCTCTTTTAGATGAATTACTTGACGCGACAAGCCTCTATTCTGTGCCGACGCGAGACCAGTTGGAAAACGAGCTGCGCCAGCAGTTAATGCGTATTCCAAACACAGATATCGAGGCGTTGATGGAAGGCCTGCGTTATTTTCGCTCGGCCCATGCCATGCAAGTGGCTGCGTGTGAGATATCGGGTGCGCTACCGCTGATGAAGGTGAGTGATTACCTAACTCAGATTGCTGAAGTTATCCTAGACTATGTCTTAAATCTCGCGTGGGAACAAATGGTCGAGCGGCATGGCTACCCAGATAAATTTGAAACGACTGAACCGCAGTTACTCATCGTGGGCTACGGTAAGCTCGGTGGTATCGAGTTGGGGCACGGTTCGGATTTGGATTTGGTCTTCGTTCACAATAGCAGTTCACAGGGTATGACTTCTGGTGATTTCGAGGGTAAGCGCGCGATAGAAAACGATGTGTTTTTTGCTCGCCTGGGCCAGAAAATTATTCATATTCTGAATACCAAAACACTCTCGGGCCAGCTTTACGAAGTCGATATGCGCTTGCGGCCCTCAGGTAGTTCCGGCTTGTTGGTGAGCCGTGTGGCAAGCTTTGAAAAATACCAACGTGAAAATGCTTGGACTTGGGAACACCAAGCGTTATTGCGGGCGCGGGCGATTGTTGGGCCGCAGCCCATCAGCGAAGCTTTTGATGAAATACGCTTAAAAGTTCTTACACGCGAGCGCGAGCGGGATAAACTCGTGCAAGAGGTCCGTGAAATGCGCAAAAAAATGCGCGACCATCTCGGGTCTAGCGAGCGGGAGCGCGCTGCAGGCCAATTTCATTTAAAGCAAGACGCTGGTGGTATTGTTGATATTGAATTTATGGTGCAATATATAGCCCTTGCCTGGGCTCATCGCTATCCTGCGCTCATACATTACACGGATAACATCCGTATTTTGGGTTGTGTTGCCGAGTCAGGCCTGCTGGAAACCCAAAAAGTCACCCAGTTAATTGAAGCCTACAAAGCCTTCCGGTCCATGGGGCATCGCCTGGCCTTACAACATAAGTCAGGGGTGGTCGATGGCGCTCTCTTTGCGTCTGAACGCGACGCAGTAAAACAACTTTGGTCAGAATTACTTGGTGAGACAAACGCCTAATCTAGTTTTTCGCGTCAAGTTTTTTGATCAGGCTAATGTAGAATTGAATGAAAATGCTTTCAGGAGATTTTGTCTGAAGGCTAGGAGGAATTATGTCATTTGCTGATAAAGACGGCGAAATCTGGTTCGATGGTGAACTTGTGCCGTGGCGCGAAGCAAAGGTTCATGTGCTCACACACACGTTGCACTATGGGATGGGTGTTTTCGAAGGTGTTCGAGCTTACGCGACCGAAAATGATGGAACCTGTATTTTTCGTTTGCAGGAGCATACTGACCGTCTGTTTCGCTCTGCGCATATTATGAATATGAAAATTCCCTACTCAAAAGAGGAATTAAACGACGCACAGCGCTTGGTTGTTCATAAAAATAAATTGAGTGAGGCGTATTTGCGTCCGATGGCTTTTTATGGCTCTGAAGGGATGGGTTTGCGTGCAGATTCATTAAAGGTGCATGTCATTGTTGCCGCGTGGAATTGGCCTTCTTATATGTCGCCGGAGGCAAAGGAGTTGGGTATTAAAATTCGCACGTCGAGTTATACGCGTCACCACGTGAATATTTCCATGTGTAAAGCGAAAGCGAACGGTCACTATATTAATTCAATGTTAGCCTTGCGCGAAGCGTTGGATTGTGGTGCGGAGGAAGCGTTGTTATTAGACAATGAAGGTTATGTCGCCGAAGGCAGTGGCGAAAATATTTTTATTGTTCGCAACGGTGTTATTTATACGCCGGACTTAACTTCTTGCTTAGACGGCATTACACGCGATACGCTTTTTAAACTTGCCGACGATTGCGGTTATACAGTGAAAGAAAAACGTATTACTCGCGATGAGGTGTATGTTGCTGATGAAGCTTTTTTTACGGGTACAGCAGCCGAAGTCCTTCCCATTCGGGAACACGATGGTCGAATTATAGGCGAAGGTAAGCGCGGGCCGATTACCGAAAAACTGCAAACAATGTATTTCGATGCGGTAAAAGGGCGGCTGCCCAATCGCAAGGAATGGTTGGCGCCGGTCAATTAGCTCGCACGTATTTAAGACACGTTAGAAACCGCTGGTAGATTTTCTGCCGGCGGTTTTTTGTTTTGTACTTTGTGAAATTTTAGGTTTGCTCAATAAAATACGTAATTTCGCGTATTTACAACGCTGAAATTACCTATAGATTCTCTTGGTAATGAATTCCTTATTATTTCTGTGGTTCGAGATATGCCCAAGAGACTTCGTCAACTACGTAAACCAAAAGCCACTGCGAATGATGGCGGCAAAAATAGTAACGCCTCTAATGACTTTTCCTCTGAAGAGAAAGAGCATTATCAAAAAGCCTGGGTTACAGATGGCGCTTGGATCACTGGGTTGGCTGGCGTATTTTGCATTTTGGTTCTTGCCTATATTTTCGGTACAAGTAGATACCATTTACATGGAGCGCCTTTTTTAGCAGGAAATCTCGACGAGCAGAAAATTGACATTGTGTTAATCGCTATTGCCATTGTTGCGTTAGTGATGATCATTGTAGAGATAATTCGCTTATGGCGGTTTGATCCTAAGAGTTTTATCCAACTTGATCCACTCGTTAAAGAAAAGCAATATCTAAAATTTTTTTTGCAGACGCTGAAACATTATTTTTTACTTTTACTATTGTTTGCCGTCTGCGCGTTAGCTTATCGGTCAATAAATGAATACGGCTACCGCCCCAACAATTCGTATTATAGTCCGTGGTTTAGGGCGCTCGGTTATTTGTGGTGGATATTCGTTTGGGGCGGCTTGCCGTATCTGTTATTGACAAGAGCTTTTAAGTATAACGAACAAGCAGATAAGAAAGATCTTGCGCTGCTTGTCGAGAAGGTTATAGCTTTTCTTCTCTCGCGCTTGCCATTTTTAACGCATTTGTATCGGCCTTTTGATATCAATGATAAACGCGCGGCACTTGGTTTGGCCGTAAAGTTTTTCTTTGCGCCGGTAATGACCGTATTTTTATTCGATAATTTTACCTCGTTGCAAAACAATTTTGATTATATTGCTAGTAACCTCGTCCCCAACTTACTTGCTGGAACCTATGATCACAATTTGCTTGGTGGAGATTTAGGCAATATCTGCTCTACTACTATTTTCACTATTGATGTTGGCTTGGCTTGGTGTGGTTATATCATTTCGTCCCGCTGGGTTGACAATCAAACGGTATCAGCAGAGCCAACCTGGTTTGGGTGGTTGGTTTGTTTAATGAGTTATCCGCCGTTTCGTGTTATGGGAGGGTGGTTTTTAACGGGGCCTGGTGAAAAACTTTATTTACATATTCCCAACCAAGAGTTGGTAGCATTATTTGGTAGTTTGATGATGTTTAGTTACTTCCTCTATATGCTTCCGACTATCTGGTTTGGTATTCGTTTTTCTAATTTGACACACCGTGGAATTATTAGAAAAGGACCTTTTGCGATTGTGCGTCATCCTGCCTATGCAGCAAAAAATATCGGCTGGTGGTGCGTCGGCTTTCCCGTGGCAATTTATGCTGGGATGCTGCACGGGTGGGGTGCTGGTATGCTTTTTATTGCCGGCCTTGTGTTTCAGAGTTGCATTTATTACGCAAGGGCGATTACCGAAGAGCGTCACTTGAGCTTTGATCCCGATTATCGGCTTTACTGTCAGCATGTACGCTACCGATTTATTCCAAAACTGGTGTAAACCGGGAGCGCTATTATGGATTAAAGTTTTTTTTTAGTTGATCAAGAACCGTTATTGCTCAAGGACTGCTATATCTATTTCGTGGCTACTTAGATATTCTTGAAAACGAAGTCTCAGTCGGTCGTTTTGAGTATAAACGACTACCTCACCTGTTTTGTCTATGGTAAGTACATTATTGGTTTTTACGTCACGTGCCCACAGCGTTGTAATACCATCGGCTCGCCATCGGATTTCAACGCGCTCATCATCTAAGCGAATCGCGGTTACAATTTGCGGCTTTTGTAAATTATTGTTTTGATTATTTGGCCAACTGTCGTCCAACACTAGCACATCGTCACGATAGATTTTTACCTGCCGGATTGGCTTGGCTAATTTCTCAAACGGAATGCCAATTTCAAATTGCTCCACTGCACTGTGATCGAGCTTAGAACTTGTAAAAGACCCTTGATAAATAATAGAAGCTGACTGGTCGATAAGCTCAAGGCGATAAGAATTGCCTGCGCGGAAAATCTTTTCCTCTTCCCAAGATGAAACAGAAAAAATAGCGCTAATTTCCGCTTCATCATCAAGCACGGTGCCACTCAATATTAAATGCTCGACTGGCAGTTCAAAAAATTGCTCTTCAGCGATTTGCAAGCTTTCATTATCTTGTCCGCGCCTATTCATTATCTTGCGGTAATTCCAAATGCCAATCCATTCCGGATCGCAATAACTCATAAAATCTGCGAGCGTGGGTGCTTGTAATTGATTGTTAAATATATTGAAGCCCCAGCTGCCGGTGCGGGCGTTTTCATACGGGTAATTTCTTTCGGAAAAGCTTGGACCGCCGCAGTCAGTATGTTCAAGCGTAAAATTGTGGCCAAATTCGTGGGCGATGGTGGCACCACTGGTCACGCTCAGAGCTACTTTTCCACCAATTCGCCCGATACCATTGCCCGAGCCCTGTGAGCGATTGCCTGCGATGCCGTGATAAAATTTGCCGTTTCTGTCTTGAAGCCTAATATCATTGAGTTGATTTAAAATTTGTTGGAAACTTGTTTCGTTAGAAGCGACGGAAAAAGGCTGTCGAACCTCGTACACATAATTTTCGAGTGGCAAACGCCCTTCGCTCGGTCGCATTAATTCTGCAATGCGCTGGTCAGTTAAATTAGGATTCCTACCATTATTGCCGATAATAACCGGTACAAACATAATATCGAGTGTTGGAACGTCCCAGATTTCCAGTTTGCGAAAACCCCGTTGTGGGTAGCGATTGTTGTTTTCGTTTTGCTCCGCCACTTGGTTTTCGGGGTCTACCATTACATAGTATTCAGTGTCTACCGTAAAAAAATCTTTTGGTAATTTACGGTTGAATGT
>JANQJB010000149.1 GCA_028281865.1 Marinagarivorans sp. | reverse complement strand
TTTTTGGGAATGTTAACTGTTTGCCAATGCCACCAACCGCTTCCGGTTGGAGCATCGGGGTCGTAAACAGTAATGGCAAAAGCTTCAGTACCCTCAGGTGCTCCCTTCCACGAGAGTTGCGGCGACACGTTGCCTCCATTACAGCCAAAGCCCTGGAACTCCTGCGCTTTTTTCATGAATTCGCCGTGTGCGATGTCGCGGCTAGTTAACGAAAATGAATCAGCTAAAGCTGAATATGATAAAAGCGGTAATGCTAGTAACGTCAAATTTTTAATGATGCGTTGGTACATGGGTATCTCCAGAAAAACTCTTTAACATTTGTATTAGACAAAATATAAAGCTGTTAGCAGAGCAAGTAGTGATTCTCTTTATACGTGAACACTTCCAGTAGATAAGCGTTTTTCGATATCAATAAAAAGTGAAGGCCAGTATGGTATACGTAACTAATAAAAAGAGTGATCTCTTCTAGCTCTTTTAATCAGGTTTTACAGTGGAATGGAATCCCGGCCAGCCCCTCGTAGGACCGGACGGGGAATCTTAAGCTTTACTTACTTATCATGTTCGGCATGTTAATAAGCTAAGCGAGCTCTTGTTTAGAACCCTCATGCAAAATTATATAGACAGAATTTCTGATCCTATTAGCTTCCTCATCAGTAAGCGTTCGATCCATGGAACGAATGGTGACACGTAATAAGATGTTTTTATGGCTGCTCAACATACCCATACGTTCATGGGCGGATTGGGGAAGCTCAGCGTAAGCTGTTTCTGACTGAATTGTGATATCTTCAATCAGATCGGCTTCAGGTAGCTGTTCTCGCACTCGATCACCAATCAATTCGACATCCATTGCTTGATCAACACAAATAGAGAGATCGCGTTGAATTGGAGGCATCGATGAAACTTCTCGATAAGGGTTTAAGTCCAGCATTTGCATTGCAATTCTAGGGTCATCACTTCTTAATAATCGAATATCCGGAATTCCTTTTTTCACCATCAAAAGCCGGTCCAAACCCAGCCCCATTGCTAAGCCACTGTATCCAGCTAAACCGGACTTTCTTAACAGCTCGGTGTTTGCAAGGCCACACTCGCCGATCTCTATCCATAAGCCATCCCAATTCACATCGATCTGTATGCCGTTTTCAGTGTAGGGATGTGGGGAATCAATACACCGCCACTCGATGTCAGGCAGCAGATTTTTCAGTATCGTACCAACCATTTCATTGAGGTCGTATTGGCTCATCACGCACTTTGAGCGTTTTACAAGTCGCCAAAGATCCAACTGATGAGGCTCTGCAGCATGCAGTTTGTCGATACTATCTCGACGATAGACCATGCCAGGAAGGCTCAACAAAACATCATTGGGTCCACTACTTGCGATACTCTCGAGTAAATTTGGTATAGCGGCAGAGGTCTGAGTTCTCAGTATTAAATTGGGTGTGATATAGCGCGTGTACCGAGCATCTCTTGCCGCTCCATCAGGTGGATAGCCTAAACGGTCGTAGTTATCTTCCAGTGCAACAACAGGGCAAGAGCGATGCAATCTCAACTCACATTTCCATAATTTGGTCAAACACTCGTTAGTTTGAGTCACTAGCTGCTGTAGGGCATGCTGACCGAGCCGCGGGTTGCTAAGGTCTCTTTTTGATAAAGCTGTTTCGACAGCTTCTGTCGGTAATAAATTAGGCATTTTATTTACTCCTGGGTAAATTTATAAAAGGCAGAAAACAAAAACCCCCGAGGTTGCTCGGGGGTTTTTCTGCTTCAAAAAATATAAATTTACCGCCCGCGCCTAACTCTTTCCTCGGGGGCCTATAAATCGATTATCTAGGTTGCTTAGTACAAGTCTGATGCTGATCATCTTAAAACTCTTTTAGCGCCAATTCGCAAGCAGCTATTGTGTTAAAAATTATCGCTTATCGTCAAGAACTTCTTTCCCTTATTTTGATATTTCCTTTGGGGTCACTTTTTAACAATAGCGCGTTTAGGTTGAAACATCCAATTCGCGGCCGGGCTTACCGGTGTTTGAATCGTTGTTCTTCATTTTAGTTGCCCGCTCGCCTCCGGTTGCTGCAGCGGGCTTTAGTAAAAAATACAAACTCGATATAGCGACGTAAAATCCGTTAGCAACAAAATTTTGACAAGGAATCAAATAAAAAATGTGCTCCTACCTAATATTATCAATATTAAAAACCTGCATCCGGAATAACGTTGACATTTCAATTTTATTATCGTACTTCGCGAGATTTTTCTTTGCTTTTTGACGCTAGTGAAACCCATGCGATAAGAGCACTCATTGCAGCAAGTAAGCTGCTCGTTATCATAAGCATACGAAAAGTATTTATGTAACTTACTTTGATAGTTTGATTAATTTCTGCTGCTTGAAGCCATTGAGAGGGTGCTTTTAACTCAGCGAGTAATGCGCTTTGTTGGAGAAGCTCTTCAATCAAGAAAGCGTCGAGTGTGCTTTGACGCAGAGCCGCCTCTAAATTCCCACCGAAATATCCGATAGCTAAAGTTGTTAATGCGCCGATCGCGACCACACCTGCCAAGCGTGATGCTGTATTATTTACACCTGATGCCACACCGGTTTGATGTTGATTGACCGCATTCATAACCACCGTTGTTAGCGGCGCGACACTCAAAGTCATGCCGATGCCTAAGATAAGGATGCCAGGTAGAAACTCACTTAAATAATGAGCATTGTCGCCGGGTATCGCCAACAGCGCAAAGCCCGCCGCTACAGTGGCAGGTCCCAAAGTCAGTAAAATTCTAGGGTTAAATCTCTGGATGAAATCGCCAGCAAAAGTTGAACCAAAGCCAATAATCAGAGTTAAAGGCAGAAATGCAGCGCCAGCTTGCAGCGTGGAATATTGTTGTATCTGAATTAGGTTGAACGGCAAAAAATATAGCGCACCACTTAACGCTCCATAGAGCAGAAAAGTCGTCAGGTTCACACCACTAAATGCGCGAGACCGGAATAAATCCAAAGGTAACATTGGAGAATCAAAACGCAATTCTCGCCATATAAAAAATGCTACAAGAATAAAGCTTGTAAAAAAAAGAGCAGATTGTGTAACACCTGAAGTAGGGCTTACTAATGCATAAATAAATGTGCCAAGAGAAAAAGCAAGCAACAACGCGCCTATATAATCGAGCGCATTTTTTTGAGAAGGAGCATCTTTTGGTACACGCCACAGTCCAACAATAATTGTAGGTATCGCTAAAATAGGAACGAAAAAAAATACTGCTGACCAACTCCACGTATCTACAAGCCAACCCCCAATCAGAGGGCCGGCGGCCGTGGTTAGAGCTGACGCGCCGGCCCATGTGCCTATAGCTTTGCCTCGTTCGTGCTCTTTAAAGTGGCTGCCAATAAGTGCCAAACTTGCTGGGATCAACAATGCGCTACCCAAGCCCTGGAATATACGCGCGGCCACAAGCACTGGCAGAGAGGAAGCCAATCCGCATGCAATAGATGTGATACCAAAAATTCCGACCCCGAAAATAAAAGTCCGTTTGATACCAAAGTGATCACCCAGCGATCCGCCTATTAGCATCAAGGACCCGAGTACTAATAAGTAAGCGTTGTAAACCCACTGCAACGAACTTGAGTCTGCATCCAAATCGGCTTGGATAGCCGGTAAGGCCAAATTCACTACAGAACCTTCTATAAATGCCAAACTTGAGCCAAGAATCGCGGTAACCAGTATCCATGGTTTGTCACTTTGCCTGCACTCTTTTTGCTCGCGACGCGCTTTAATTTGCAGTTCGTCACACGGTAGGCGTGAAAGGGAAGTCATAAGATATCAACCGCTAGTGATCTAAAGATAAGGGGAACAGCTATCTATTTATCATTAACAACTAGGTTTGAGTCAAGTACTACAGCAAGTAAGCAGTTTCGCGGCCGTTTGCATTGAGCCTTAGTAAAAATACAAAATCGATATTAAGGCGTAAATACCAGCGGCGATAAAATTTCTGGCAACGAATTAAATAAAAATGTGCTCCCACTTGAAATTATCAATCTTAAAAACCTGCATCTTGCTGACGGTTTTTATTAAGTTACAGGTTTTCGCGATGACAGCATCTGCCGCAGATAACGTAATTTTTAGCTTTGGTCCGGGTGAATCATTGTCTTCTTGGCGAATAGTAAATGATAGTGTTATGGGCGGAATCTCAAGAAGTAGAGTGGAAAGCAATGATGGAATAATGCTTTTTACTGGCAACCTATCGCTAGCGAATAACGGTGGCTTTGCCTCGACTCGTAGCTTCGTTCCGAGAGAATTAAGTCCAAAGGCGAAGGGCATTTGGGTTCGTGTCCGCGGAGATGGCAGAGCCTATCAATTTCGCGTTCGAATCGATAATTATTACGATGGTGTTAGCTATCGTTATCCTTTCAAAACTACAGATGGTCAATGGACGGAGCATCGCCTTCCATTCGATGAATTTAAGGCTGTTTACCGTGGTAGATCAGTGCGCGGTGCCCCCAAGCTAAGCCCACTGGAAATACGCCAAGTTGGGGTACTATTGGCTGATAAGTTAGAAGCGCCATTTAGATTGGAGCTTGACTGGATAAAAACATATTAGCAGTCTCCGACTAAGTCAATTAGCAGTCTGCGGCTAAGTCAATTGGAATAGTCAGTCAATTGGAATAAATGGGTAACATTGATATTGTTGTCGAGATTTTGCGGCGAAGTGAGTATCCTTTTGCCCTCGCGGCTTTTTTATCTCACAAAATATATAAACGCGCATCAATGGTTTCACTTTCTAAAACAATTAATACCTTAGCACTGTGACTCAAACCTCTCATTCGCAGCTGATAAGCGCATCTGAAGACGCTTCCTCACACGATTCTTCTCTGCCCGATCTCAAAAAACCTTTAGCGGCCCTGTTAACCTTGGGTGGCGACGAACGGATGGACCTGCAATCCGCGAGCGGATTAAATCGCTATGGCTGTGCGCCGAAGTTACGGCGTGCCATTCCTTTTGGAAATTGCACAGCTTCCTCGCTGACGACTCTGGGTGCAGAAGGCGCTCAGCGTTGGCTAGACCGGCTCGCGGCCGCCGCGGAGCGGGAGAGCAAACGCGGGCTGGATTGCGAAGCGGAAGCGCTATTTCGTGAAGCACGGCTGACGCTGCGGCGAGAGCTGGGCTTGCTTGATTCGGCGGTTGAAATTGCATTTTGCCCATCGGGGACTGATGCTGAACTACTTGCTTTAGCATTGGTGCGCGGCGGCAATGCCAAAGCTGTAACAAACATAATTTCCGGGCCTGAAGAGGTTGGTTCTGGTACCACATTGGCAGCGGCAGCTTGCTATTTTCAGGCCACCGTTCCCGCCGGTGTGCAGCGTAAAGTCAAGGCTCGTATTGACGATGCACTGGCTGCATCGGTGGAACTAAAGACAATTAATTTGCGTCAGGCTGACGGCTTAATGTTCGAACCGGAAGAGCTCGATACACGCGCTAAGGAGATGGTTGAAAATGCGCTGTTAAAGGGGCGGAAAGTTATTCTTCATGTATTAGCGCATTCTAAGACGGGAGCGCATGCACCAAGCTTGGCGTGTGTTGATAGCTTACGCAAAAAATACGGTAGTCGTGTCGCTATTATTATCGATGCTGCGCAGGGGCGTATGAGCCGGCTTGGAATGAAGGCTGCAATTGACAAAGGCTACATGGTTATTTTAACCGGCTCCAAATTTTATGGCGGGCCCTCATTTTCGGGTGCCTTGTTTGTCCCTCCGGAATTTTGGCCCAAAAATACTCGGCAGACAAAGCTGCCGTCTGGTTTAGCCGATTTTTTCTCTGCGCCTGAACTACCAGTTTCATGGAAGGGCTTGCGAGCATCGCTTTCGCAAAAGCCCAATATTGGTTTGCTTTTGCGTTGGGGGGCTGCACTTGCAGAAATAAAGGCGTACTACCAGGTATGCGGTGAGAGCCGTCTCGATGTTCTGCGGTTTTGGGAAAGGGAAGTGCCCGCGCGCCTGGCCGCGGCCAAATACCTCTTATTGCTGCCTAGCGAACGCGTAATTGGAGATGACCACAACCGGTTATTACAGTCCAAGCAGACGATTTTCTCGTTTTACCTACTTAACCGTGAAAACCGCAAGCGCCTGCCGAAAAATAGCTTGTTGAAGGTTTTCCATTGGATGAATCGTAATTTGTCCGAACTTATGCCGGAAGCAAGCTTATCTGAGAAAAAAATATTAGCGACAGAAATTCATGTCGGGCAACCTGTTCTGCTAACGAACGAAGGGGAGAGTGAGCGATGCGTTTTGCGAATTGCCTTGGGTGGCGCTTTGATTACACGGGTGGCTGAAGATGAAACTCTGGGCAGTTGTTTTGCTGCGAGAAAAGAGTGGCTTGGCCAACAGATAGACCTGACATGGAAAAAGCTGGATTTGATTGTTGAGCACTTCGAAAAATTAGCGCAGCGAGACGCGATATGAGTCAGTGGGGCGAGCGCTTATCTGCAGAAAAAATTGCGTATCGCACCGCTCGACTTATTGCCGACGGTCATCTGGAAAACGAGCGCGCGCTTTTTGTGCATGATCTCGATTTAATGATCGATAGAGTCCATATGATGCAACAGGCTTTCCCTGAAAATGCGCTACATGGGATTGCAGTAAAGGCAAATCCGCTCGTGAGTATTTTAACGGCCCTTATTGATGCCGGCGCGGGCTTGGAGTGTGCGTCGATAGAAGAGGTAGAACTGAGTCTAGCGGCAGGTTGCGAGCCAGAAAAAATCATTTTTGATTCTCCTGCGAAAACTCACGATGAAATTCAGTATGCGCTGGAGTTGGGCCTTTATCTCAATGTTGATAATTTTGACGAGCTTGAGCGTGTGGCAAAATTGCGCAAGCACGACTCGCGGGCTCGTGTTGGTTTTCGCGTGAATCCGGAGGTGGGCAGTGGCAGTATTGCGATTACCTCAGTTGCAAATGCCTGGTCAAAATTCGGTGTGTCATTGAGCCAATATGAAGAGGAACTTTTGGCGGCGTTTTTACGCCACGCCTGGTTGGATGGGCTGCACGTTCACATTGGTTCTCAAGGCTGCAATTTACAACAGTTAGTTGAGGGTGTATCACGCGTCGACATTTTTCGGCAAAAACTGCAGACGCAGCTAGGACGCAAAATTTTGCATGTCGATATCGGTGGCGGCCTGCCTACTGTTTATCGAGACACTAGACAGCCGCTTATGCTCGATGAATATGTTAAGCAACTTAGAGATCAAGTACCTGCTATTTTTTCCCCGGATACGCGAATACTGACAGAGTTTGGCCGCTCCGTTCATGCGCAGTGCGGTTGGGCGGTAAGTCGAGTTGAATATTGTAAAGTGGCAGGGCAAAGTCATTTGGCTGTTTTGCACCTGGGCGCGGATGCGTTTATGCGGCCTGTTTACAATCCAAATGATTGGCCGCATGAATATTTAGTGCTAAACCCTGACGGCAGTTTAAAGCAGGGTGCAACTCAAGCGGTAAACCTCGTTGGTCCTTTATGCTTCGGCGGGGATATTCTTGCGAAGGATGTCATGTTGCCAAAAATAGACGAAGGCGATTGGGTTATTGTTCGTGATTGCGGGGCATATACCTTGAGTCTTTGGTCGCGTCACTGCAGCCGTGCTTTACCAAAAGTTTTGGCTTGGTCTGATACAGGTGTATCTGTCCTAAAACATGCAGAGGGTGTGCAGCGTGTTGTTGATTTTTGGCGTTAAGTGCGAGTAATTCTTTTGAAAGTTTTAAGAGAGTTTTTTAGCTTAGGACGATGATAAACAGGATGAGAAATCATTGCTGTCCCACAAAAGCTGAGAGATAGGGATTGGGGGTTGTTTTCAAGACCGTCGCGCGCCGGATGACCTCCATGGATGGAGGAAATGCTGGCTGTGCAGGAGCAACTGCCAGTGCTCGCGCGATCGAGCCTACAAGGATGTATTAAGGGGGGGCGCCTAGCCCGGGTCTTGAAAACAACCCCCAATTCATGTCTCGGTGGTGGTAAGTGGAAATGCTCCCTTTATCCTATTTCAGATTTTTATTAATCCGCAAATTACTGTTAGGACAGCAATGACGATAAACAAATTATTACGCGGCATTATCGCCCCAATCGATTTCTTAGTCCGCACGCTGCGCATCCTCATTCACTCGGAAATTTGCTTGGCCGATGTTTTGCGTGTTTATGCGGTTTTATACGCACATAAAACGCTTGTTATATGTGGTAATCGAACGGTGAGTTACGCAGAGATGTGGTCGCATACCGCCTTGTTTGCGCAAAAGCTCCAGTCTTATTTTTTTTCCGATGTTGTTGCAGGCAAACCTGTCAGCGTTTCATTGCTGAGCCCAAATTGTGTCGGTGTGGTGCAGTTGCAGTTGGCTTCATTGGAGTCTGGCGTACCGTATGTGCCGCTCAATCCTCTTTATAACGCGAATGAGCTGGCTGTCGCATTAAATGACGCACAGAGTGAACTGATTTTTGTGCATGAGAGTTTATGCCCCTTGTATGAGGAGGCAAAAAAACTTGGATATATAAAGCAGAATGTAAAGTCGATTTACTTTGCGACCGCGGACAATTTAAACGATATTTTCGCTGTTCCTATCGGGCGCACACGAGGTTTTCGAAAAAGCGATGTTGGACAAGTCCTATTTACAAGTGGCACCACATCCAAACCGAAGGGCTGTGCCAGTTTTCGATTATTCTCCAAACCACCTCGCAAACAGGCGAGCTTGTTGCCCGCCGGTCCGCTTAATATGTTTCTTGTGACCAATGTTTGCGGGTCTATTTTTTACCCGATGATGCGACTGACAATCGCGTCGAAAGGCCAGGTTGAGTTTGTGGACCCCGATGCATTAGTTAAACGCGATCCCTTTCAGCAAATGTTTGATAGCTGGAGGCGAGGCGGCAAAACGTTGCAGCTGTTATTTGGTGATCAACTTTATTGGGTGCTGCAGCAGTATCGGCAGAAACCGGAATCGTTTGTGGGCTTACACCTTGCCAATATCTTTTACGGGGGCATGAAATTTCCCGTTTCGGCGATTGAAAGGCTAATGGAGATTTTTCCAAAGGCTAATTACACCCAGTTTTATGGCAGTACGGAGGGCGGGATTTTTAGTGTACTGACCCCGGAGGATCATCGTGCGAATGGTGATTCGGCTTTTCGACGAGGCTCTGCCGGAAAAATCCCGCCGATGTCTGATATTAGAATTATCGGCCTTAAGGGTGAGGGTGATATAAGTCGTCGGCCCGGCATCCCTGGCGAGTTGCAGGTTGGCAGCAGTTTGTCGATGCGTGGTTATTGGTTGAATCCCAAAGCAACAGAAGAAGAGTTTGTGGAAGACGAAAACGGAAAGCGCTGGTTTTGTGTCGGTGATGTTGTTGAAGTTGATACTCAAGGTTACCTCTATGTTAGAGATCGCGTGAAGGACATGATAGTGCTGGATACCGCGCGTAACGTGTTCTGCAGTGAAATTGAAGATGTGCTCAGTCAGCAGGCGTCCATAAATGCCGTGTGTTGTTTTGGGCTAGAAAACGCCAGCGGCATCGGAGAATTAATTGCCATTGCAGTAGTTCCAGTGAGCCCAGTTTGCGGTGCGGAAGAGCAAGGCTTTATCGAGCAAATTCGGGCCTTTTGTCTAGACAAACTTCCCAACTACAAGGTGCCAGAAAAAATATTTCTGGTTGACAGCATCCCGCGCTCAAAAGGTGGGAAAGTACTGAGAAGGGCGCTACGTGAGCAGTATTCGGTTTAGTATTTCTACAGCGTGCCTTCTATTATTCTGTGTCGTATTTTGTTTTGTCCTAGTTTGGCTTAACTGTGCTGTCTGTCCCACCGGCTTGCATATTGCTTGACTTGCTTCAAACGCTTGATTAAATTCTGTCGCGAAAAGACACAAAATTGCCATAGAATGCTTAGGATCATAGACTTTCGCACCTTCGGCTAACCCCTATTTCAGACGTCCATTATAAAGCCGAAACATGCAAGACCACTGTAATAAGCAAAAGCCCAATGTTGTTCTAATCCACTCGTTTCCGACAAACACGATAATCATTAAAGGCTTATTGGAGTATTTAGAGCAGTTCTATCATGTATACGCGATAGATTTACCGGGCTTTGTGCCCGGTTCAGAACCTATTTCAGAAGTAAGCCTTGAACGCTACGCCGATGCTACCCAAGAGCTTATTGATGCGCTTGGAATTACTGATTATTGGATGGCGGGTTTAAGTTTCGGCTTTCTTGTGGCAAATATTTGCTCTCATGATAAGCGTTGTTTTGGTACGGTTTCAGTCGTGCCCTACATCAATAAAAACTACCTGATTAAAAATGAGTGGCTTTATTTTTTGCTGGAAAAATCTTTTGCTCTCATTTGTAAATTTAAGTGGTATGAAAAAGCTTACCGTTCGATATGGTTGAGAAAAGCCTTACTGACAGAGACTCATGAGGATCGGGTCGACGAAATATTAGCAACCGTTAGCGCCTGCACATTTTTTGAAACCGCATTATTGCTATTTAAACTCGATAAAGAGCCGGATCTTAACCATAAACCTTATATTTTCTTTGTGACGGAAGAAGACAGCACAATAAAAATGGATAAGCTAGAAACATTGTTAGCGCGCATTGAGAATAAGCAGGTTGTAAAAATTACCTGTAGTCACCATCCCGACGAAATTACAAAGCAGTATTTTGATTCGCATGTAAATCGACAAGAGCATGAGCGGGTAGTCAATTTTATGTTGGATTATCAAGCTCAAACTCAAGTAAAAGATGACTATGTCTTAGATCTTAATGAAAGTATGCAAGATTATAATTCGAGTGGCACCGCTACCGGCTAAGAGCTTTAATTAAACCTAAACCTAAACCCCAGGGCACCTCTAAAAATTCGAATTTTTATTTTCTCGCAAGGAAGCACCGCGCGGAGAACCGCACCGGGCTGGCGTTCCAGTGTACAAGGGCTACATGAGGATCGACGGGGCCGGCCCTCCGGCACGGAGCTGACGTGGCGAGAGGATAAAAAGGCAATTTTTAGAGGTGCCCGCTTGGAGAAAAACTATCAATGGCCATAACCTTAGGCGCAGATGTTGGCTCCACGACCTGTAAGTTGATCGCCGTTAACCATGCCAATAATGAGATCATTTGGCAAAAATACGCGCGTCATAACACCAAGCAAGCGGAAACACTGCTCGAGCTTTTAGACGAGCTTAGAGAAGCTCACCCCGAAGCTGATGCACATAAGTGCAAAATATTTATTACCGGGTCAGGCGCTGCTCCTTTGGTCGAGCACTTAGGTGCGCGCTTTGTTCAAGAAGTTAATGCTGTGACCATGGCTGTTGAGCATCTTCACCCAAAAGCCGGCAGTGTTGTTGAGCTGGGTGGGCAGGATGCCAAGGTTATTATCTTTAAGGAAAACCCGGTTAACGGTCGCAAAAATGTCACCATGGCAATGAACGATAAATGCGCTTCGGGTACCGGCGGTACGATCGATAAATGTTTTATCAAAGCCGGCGTTACCGAAGAAGAAGCGACAAAAGTAAAATTTAATCCCGAAAAATTACACCATGTAGCGGCAAAGTGTGGAGTATTTGCCGAGACCGATATTGTTAATTTAATTAAATCCAGTGTTCCCCGTGAAGAAATTCTAAATTCACTTGCCGATGCGATAGTTGCGCAAAACCTTTCGGTATTAACCAAGGGCAATACTTTGATGCCGGAGGTAGTGCTGTTGGGTGGTCCCAATACTTACCTACCATTTTTACAGGAATGCTGGCGCCACCGCATTCCCGAAATATGGGATGAGCGGAACGTCAATATTCCGAAAGATAAATCCCTAGAAGAACTTATTATCGTGCCGAAGAGGGCAGAATATTATGCGGCTTTTGGCGCTGTGCTTTACGGTATTAATTTAATTGATGATGGATTGCGCTATGCAGGCACAACTCGCCTTAAAAATTTTATTCAGCGTGGGCGAGAAGAAAATCTAAAAGAAGTCGCGATTAAACCCTTGGTTGAAAGTTTTGACGAATTAGCCGCTTTTCGCAAAGCCTACCAACAGCCGCAATTCGAGCAAGCAACGTTTTCTGCCGGGCAAGTGGTTTCTGGTTTTCTGGGTATGGATGGGGGGTCGACATCTTCGAAGTGTGTTCTCGTTGATAAGCAACAAAACATATTGCTAAAAGAATATGTTCTATCAAAAGGCAACCCGATTGAAGATATGAAAACCATGTTGCAAGCGATGCGGAAGTATGTTGAAAGCTTTGGTGCGCGCTTGAATATATTAGGCTTTGGTGCGACGGGCTATGCGGCACCGGTGTTGGAAGAAAGCTTAAAAAGTGATGTCAATATTATTGAAACCATTGCTCATATGAAAAGCGCAGTGGCATATTTTGGCGATATTGATGTTATCTGTGATATCGGCGGGCAAGATATTAAAGTGTTATTCCTTAAAAATGGCGAGTTAAGGAATTTCCGTTTATCCAATCAGTGTTCAGCAGGTAACGGCATGTTACTCCAGGCCATGGCGAGTCAGTTTGGTGTTGACGTTAGAGATTTTGCCGATCACGCGTTTAATGCAACGCTTTCGCCTTCATTTAATTATGGTTGCGCTGTATTTCTCGATTCCGATCGCGTGAATTTTCAAAAAGAAGGTTTCAGTAAAGAAGAATTGATGTCCGGTTTGGCCCAGGTGTTACCAAAAAATATTTGGCAATACGTCGTGCAAATTCCTCGCTTGGCCGAACTTGGCAAAAAATATGTACTGCAAGGAGGCACCCAATACAATCAAGCAGCGTTAAAGGCGCAAGTTGATTATATTAAAGCGCGTGTCCCCGACGCTGAGGTTTATCTGCACCCGCATTCAGGCGAGGCCGGTGCTATTGGTGCTGCTATTGAAGCACGCGATGTTGTAGCGCGACGTGGCTATTCGACTTTTGTAGGTTTGGAAAACGCGATCGACATTTCCTATACCACAAGCAATAATGAAGAAACGCGCTGCCATTTTTGCCCGAATGAATGCTCGCGCACCTTTATCGATACCCAAACACCTAGCGGCGGCACCGCGCGTTATATTGCTGGATTTTCCTGTGATAAAGGCACAGTTGAGGATGACGCTGCTTTACGGCTTATGCAACAGCAAATGAAAGTGGTGATGAAGGAAAACCCCAATATGGTGTCTTACGAAGCGCGGCGGGTTTTTTCACGCTTTAAGAAACCAGAAGCCTTGCCATCAAGCGACACCATTATTGATGCCATTAAAGTTAAAAAAACCTGGTACGGCAGCTACAAGCGCAAAGCACTCAAGCGCGCTTTTGAACGTTCTTCTGTTGAGGATATCGCCTTCCGTCAAAGTCTGCGCATTGGCATGCCTAAAGTGTTGAACATGTGGACATCCGGGCAATTTTTTCGTCACTACTTTGAAACACTAAACCTTAAAAGTTCACATATTGTTTTTTCAGATGATACGACTGAAAAAATGTCAAAGGAAGGCATTAAATACGGTTCGATCGATCCGTGTTTTCCAGCGAAAGTAGCGCAAGCCCACATGCACAACCTGCTTTTCGTCAAGCATAAAGAAGCGCGCCCGTTAAATTATATTTATTACCCAGCCATCACACATATGCCAAGCTTTTTAAATAAAATTGTCGCGAAAACCTCGTGCCCGGTGGTACAGGGTACACCGAATGTGATGAAAACTTCTTTTACCAAAGAAACAAATTATTTCGAGCAGCGAGATATTCACTATATTGACGACGCTGTCAGTTTTGATGAGCCTAATTATTTAAAGAAACAGATGTTCGAGACTTGGGGCGAACGTTTGCGCATGACCAAAGACGAATCCGATTTTGCCGTCGATCAGGCACTCGCAACGTGGCGTAGTTTCGAAAAATCTTTGCAGCAAAAAGGTAAGGAAATTATCGAGCAAGTTGAGAAAGACCGGCGCATGGCAATCTTAATGATTGGCCGACCTTACCACAGTGATCCGGGCTTATCCCACCAAATAACCGATGAATTTCAGGCTTTAGGTTATCCCATATTATCAATTCGTTCTATTCCGAAAGACCCAAAATGGCTGGCTAAATATTTTGCCAATGATTTAAAACGAGATGACGTTGACTCACCGTTGGAAATTACCGACGTTTGGCCTGAAAACTTCAGTGTAAACAGTGCAGAAAAAGTTTGGGCTGCGAAGTTTGCAGCACGTCACCCTAATATTGCAGTACTCGATCTTTCCAGTTTTAAATGCGGGCATGATGCGCCGACTTATGGAATTATCGACGGCATTATTAATACCGCCGGTACACCTTATTCTGCTTTGCATGATCTTGACCAAACTAAGCCTTCCGGTTCGATAAAAATCCGCATTAAAACCTACGCCTACAATTTGGAACAGCGCATTCAAGCCTTGCAGGACCAAGGTCTGGTTCGCGCGCATAAAAGACCGAAACTTATTGCATCGGATCTGTTAGGTGAAATAAGAGCAAGCGAAATAGCGAATGATACGATTGAGCAAGTGGAACCTGTACGCATAATATCTTCGGTTGAGTCCCCGGTAAAAATATTCGAAATCAAAAAGGTCGTTTAGCTATGAAAAGTGCGGTTAAAATAATTCCGTTTCGGGATGCGCTGGATACACAGCTGAATAAAGAACAGTGGCGAGATAATCACACGCAACGATTCACTGTAGCTGATCGCGATAACACTGTTGTGATAACGACAGGTTTACCCGAAGCGACGATGCACTTTGTAAAATCGGCACTGGAACCTACCGGGCTTAAATTTCACGTGCTGCCGACGCCCGGCAATACCGCGTTGCAATATGGAAAAGAATACGGAAACCGCGGGCAATGCAATCCCACGTATTTTACGGTGGGCTCTTTAATAGAACATCTTGTTTATTTGCGTGATGAGCAGGGCATGGCAACACAAGATATTATTAAGAACTATGTTTATGCGACTGTCGGAGGCTGTGGTCCTTGTCGCATGGGCATGTACGCAACCGAATACCGCAAGGCATTGCGCGATAGTGGTTTTGAAGGTTTTCGCGTGTTAGTGCTTTCGCGCGCTGGCAATATTACATCAGTCGATGCAAGTGGATTCAATCTTCCAAAAAAAGAGCTTGTACGTTTATTCACGACGGCAGTTATTGGCGATGTATTAAATACGATGGAAAAACGCATTCGCCCCTATGAGATCGAAAAGGGTGCAACAGATAAAGCCATGCAACGTGCGAAAATAATTATTGGCGATGCCTATAAAAATAGAAAATCGTTAATGCGTGCTGCGTGGCAATGCCGAAAAATATTTCAAGGTGTCAAAGTAAATCCGCTGCAAGCAAAACCCAAAGTGCTTATTCAAGGGGAATTTTGGGCGAAAACAACAGAAGGGGAAGGTAACTACAATCTTTATCGCTTTCTAGAGCAAGAGGGCGCAGAAGTGTCGAATGAAAGCATTACAGATTGGGTAGTGCATCAGGTTTGGCGCGCTAAATGGGATATTCAACGGCGCGAAGATTTAGCGATTCACGATACCAGTCAAAAAAGTCTAGAAGGAGAAAATGTGTTTTTGTCTAAGCTGGCTTGTAATGCGGCGACCTTCGCATTTAAGTCCACTTTTCGAATATTTGCTGCGATCGCTGGATTAAAAAATCCACCTATCAGTGATCACGAAGCCTTAGCTGATTCCGTTAAAGATTATTTTAACCTGCATGTCGATGGCGGCGAAGATCATATGGAAGTTGCCCATCATATTCACTCTTTTGAGCACAACACGGCAAATATGGTTTTAAGTGTAAAACCCTTTACTTGTCTAAGTTCCAGCAGTGTCAGCGATGGTATTCAGCCCACCATTGCAGATAAATATCCCAATAGTATTTTTGTTGCT
>JANQJB010000115.1 GCA_028281865.1 Marinagarivorans sp. | reverse complement strand
GTGCCCACACGCTTTACTTGATCGCTTTGTTAAAGATCACCATAACCGCTTCGGGCTATCGCTTAACCAATACCATACCTCTGTATCGGGCCGCGCATTATACGCGTCTCTACTTCTGTTGCAAGCGCTTAATACAATAAGTAATAAACAACGCGCAGTTAAATGCTGCTGCTTGGTTTAAATTAAGCCATTGCAAGGGTGAAGAAACCCAAGTTAAAAGCGGAAGCGCAAGACTCTTAATTAACCATCGAAACTCACTGGCTGGTTAACAAACATATTCAAGCCCGAAACATTTACAGGAATGCATATCATTGTCACGGACTAAAGCCAAACGCCAAAGTCAGAAAAACCCGCTGACTTCTTTCATTCAACGGGTTTTTCTTGAATTTTACCAACTTAGATCTTCGCCAACCGAAGGTAAACAATACTATAGATCACCCTTCCAAATTAATCCAAATTTTTCATTAGTAAATTATTTTCAATCTGCTTTTTTTTGATTACGATCTGCGTCGCGGGCTTGCTCAAGAACCTCGTCAGCTTTGTTATCAGAAACATCCTGCTCATCCGATGCATTGTTGGATGTATTCGCCATTAAAGCCTTCCAGTTTTTTACATGCGACCAGCCCCACATCACCGGTCCCGACAAAGCATAAACAAATGCGAGAAGAAACAATACTTTCGGCGGGTCCACTAACACGAGGATAAAAACTATCACAGTGACTAAAAGCGCGACAAAAGGGACTCGTCGATTATCATCCAACCCTTTAAAGCTCAAGTAGCGAAGATTCGACACCATTAGCAATCCGACACCTGCGGTTACAACTGCAGCAAAAACCGAAATCAATAGGGTTAACTCGTATTCACTACCAAGCCAAACACCCGACGCCATAAGAGTCGCCGCCGGGGGGCTAGGCAAACCGGTAAAAAATCGCTTATCCGAGCTACCGACCTGCGTATTAAAACGTGCCAAACGTATAGCAGCACAAACGACGAATAAAAATCCTGCCCCCCAACCGAATTTACCTAAGGGTTCAAGTCCCCAGCTAAATAAGACAATCGCCGGGGCCAAGCCAAACGAAATCATGTCTGAGAGGCTGTCGTACTCCGTACCAAAGGCACTAGTGGTATTAGTCATGCGGGCTACGCGCCCATCAAAGCCATCCAGTACCTGCGCTGCATATATCGCAAGCGCAGCGTTGGCAAACTCACCGTTCATCGCTGAGATAATGGCAAAAAAGCCGCCAAAAAGCGCACCGGTTGTAAAAAGGTTTGGCAATAAGTAGACACCCTTGCGACGCACTGTTTTGCCATTTTCAGAAACTTCCTCAATGTGCTCATCAACTGGCAAGTTATCCGGCAACTCTAATTCGAGTTCGTGAGAATTTTCTGTTTCGTTTTTGCTATCCGAATTGTTTTCGGTCATATCTGAATTTTTTGGTTTTGGGTTACTGTTTCTGAATGAAGGTTTTGAGCCACTGTTTTTGGGATTTAGCAAGATGTTTTCACAAAAATAAAAAACGCGGCCAACGCCGCGTTTTTTACACTAAACGTTTGGCGATTAGTTTTTGCTCTTGTCGACGATTTTTTCAATCCAGGGCATCATCGCACGTAGTTTAGCACCAGTTTGCTCGATAGCGTGAGCTTCATTATTGCGACGCCAGGCTGTCATCATTGGATAGTTAAAAGCACCCTCAGAGACAAACTGCTTAGCATATTCACCCGTTTGAATATTCTTCAACGCTTCTTTCATCGCTTTACGGGATTCTTCGTTAATGACTTTAGGGCCGGTCACGTATTCACCAAATTCGGCATTATTTGAAATGGAATAGTTCATATTAGCTATCCCGCCTTCATACATTAAATCCACAATAAGCTTTAACTCGTGAAGGCATTCGAAATACGCCATTTCAGGGGCGTATCCCGCCTCCACCAACGTTTCAAAGCCCATTTTCACCAACTCAACACAACCCCCACATAATACGGCCTGCTCACCAAAAAGGTCTGTCTCGGTTTCATCTTTAAAAGTTGTTTCGAATATCCCCGAACGTCCACCACCAATAGCCGAAGCATAAGAGAGCGCAAGCTGTTTGGCGTTTCCAGAAGCATCTTGAAAAATCGCAATAAGGTCGGGGATACCGCCACCTTTAACGAATTCGTTGCGAACCGTATGCCCTGGTGCTTTTGGTGCGATCATAATGACGTCCAAGTCCGAGCGGGGAACAATTTGGTTGTAGTGAATGGAAAAACCATGGGCAAAGGCTAAGGTCGCACCTTCCTTTAAGTTTGGCTCAATAACTGCTTTGTACATTTGCGCCTGAAACTCATCCGGCGTGAGGATCATAACAACGTCTGCACCGCTAACCGCTTCTTCGACCGAGGCAACCGTCAAACCATGAGCCTCTGCCTTGGCAATAGAGGTCGACCCCGCGCGCAAACCTACAGTGACATCGACACCTGACTCTTTAAGATTAAGCGCGTGGGCATGGCCTTGAGAACCATAGCCAATAATAGAAACTTTCTTACTTTTAACGATCGAGAGATCGCAGTCCTTATCGTAATAAATGGACATAAAATTCACCTTCTGTATTTGGGAGCAAACGAAATAAAGCGATATTTTAAAGTATTGCTTGCGTTACGTATAATGATATATTTGCAATCTAATATTTCATATTATGAAACATAAGAAATAGCCTACATGAATACAGAAAAACTCAGAATGTTCGTCACGCTCGCCGAAACACTCAATTTTGGGCGCGCAAGTGAAATTTGCCATGTTAGCCCTTCTACATTGAGTCGAACTATTCAGCAAATAGAGGACGAATTAAAAGCTCAACTATTTTATCGAGACAATAGAACGGTAGAGTTAACGACTGCAGGAAACGAGTTACTTAAATACAGCCGAGAAACGCTGCAGCAATGGGAAACATTCAAAGACGGTATTCAAGATACAAGCGCTAGTCTGCAAGGTGAGATCCGTATTTATTGTTCGGTCACAGCCAGCTACAGCTTTCTTTACAACATCTTGACTGACTTCCGCCGCGACTACCCCAAGATCGCTATTAAGTTGCACACTGGCGACCCTGCTCACGCAGTAGAGCGGGTTGCAGCCGGTTTAGAAGATATTGCAATCGCTGCGAAAGAAGAAAGCCTTAGTGCCGAGTTGAGTTTCAAATCGATTACCAAGTCACCGCTTGTGTTTATCGCTCCGCTTAATTCCAACTGGGAGCTGAACCAAAGAGCCAATCCAGCAAAAGTTAAAGAAACACTCGAGTCGATTCCGATGATCCTCTCTGAATCTGGCGTTGGACGAAGCCAACTGAATCGCTGGTTTGAGACTCGCTCAATATCACCGTCAATCTACGCGCAGGTCGCCGGTCACGAGGCTATCGTGAGTATGGTGAGTTTAGGCTTTGGGCTAGGTTGCGTACCCAAAATAGTCTTGGAAAACAGCCCTTTGGTTAGTGAAGTCTCGTTATTTACTTACCAGCCAGGGCTTTCTAATTACGAAGTAGGAGTCTGCGTACTCAATCGTCGCCGCAAAAGTCCAGTTGTAGATGCACTGTGGTCACAAATATAAAAACCACAAAAAAGGTTGATAAATATCTTTTTGTAAATTATATTTCACAAAAAGATATTTTAAGGACTGTAAAATGAAGAAATTAAAAATAATCACTTTAACCACTATCACGATTGGAGTGCTCGCCGCAGTTTGTCTGGTGGCAGTCTTTTGGACAAAGCCTCAATCCATTCGAGAGTACTTGGGTAAACAAGCCTATCCAAGCCAATATTTTTCTCTCATCACAAATGATGAACTGGCGAAAGTACTGGTTGACAGCTTTGACAAGCCAAGCCCTAAAAACCAATCGACAGCGAAAAAACTCCTGGCTAAGTATTTAGAAACAAACGAGCAAGTTGAAGAGGCCTATAAAATAGCTCAACACGACTACGAAACTATCAGGACAACAGAAAAGCGGATACAAAAACTGCATAAAAGTCAGGAGTTTTCAGACCTCACCTTTTTTGTTACACGCTATGGCAAACCCTCTAGCCCTTCGAAGAAGCAAGTGATAGCGGCTATAGAAAAACTTATGACTCAATACCCGGACGAGCTGTTAAGCCAGATTTCTCTTATCCGGTTTTGTATTTACGAAACGCAGGAACAGATTTGTGATGAACTAGAACATGTAGAGCAAAGTGAAGCCAACGGCACGGTGCTCACCGGCATTGCAGATTACCATTGGCAGAAAGGAGAACAACAAAAGGCTGCTAACACGCTGGATAAAGCCCTTAAGCAAAACAATATATCGAACTACCCAATCACTGCCGCATACCTAGAGCAATTGGATAAAAGTTTACGCGATCCAGCCCACCCAAGAACCTATTCTCATATCCTCAGCTACTGGAGCTATTACTCGGCTTTTCCTACCCCTTTTGGAATGTATGGCAAAACGCTGATGGATATGTGCGTTAACAAAGAAAACTTTTCAAAGTGGGTGAGACTTTGCCAACAATCCGTCGAAAATTTGGCAACAAATCACGAGTTTTTTATGTCGACGGGGTATGGCCAGAGATTAATAAGCCAACTGCCAGAAAGCGAACGCGCTGCTTTTGAGCACAAGACAAATGACTGGCAAAAAAAACGGGAGCAAATACGCAATATTAAACCACCCTTCGATACAACATTTGAGATCACCGCTCTTTATGAAAGCAATGTCGAAAAGAACTCGAAGTCACCAGCGGATAATTATCTAAACTCAAATTTAACATTTCCTATCAACACTGCCGTTCCCGACAAGTTATGGCAGCAATATCTATCTGATATTTCCAACGTAGGTGATGCGAGAGCAATAGAAAATCTGGACAAGAGATTATTTGCACATAAGCAAATGTAGATCAGCTACAACAATCGCAACTGATCCACATGGCGAAAGGGCATCAAAGCTAAAGGCTCAACACCTTTTCGCCACGACTAATGCCGGTAACCCCGGAACGAACGACCTCCAAAATCGCCGCTTCACCAACGGCCTGATAAAACGCATCAAGTTTATCACTGGTACCCGTAATTTGAATCGTATAAACCGATGCCGTTACATCGACAATATGCCCACGAAAAATATCGACACAACGTTTTACTTCTGCACGCTGAGCGCCGGTCGCACGCACCTTAACCAACATTAACTCGCGCTCAATATGGGCGCCTTCGGTCAGATCGACAAGCTTAACAACATCGATCAAGCGGTTAAGATGTTTAGTGATTTGCTCAATTTTATGGTCATCACCGATTGTCGTTAACGTAAGTCGCGAGAGCGAATTATCTTCAGTCGGCGCTACCGTTAACGATTCGATATTATAACCACGCTGCGAAAATAACCCGACAACTCTGGAAAGCGCGCCCGGCTCATTTTCCATTAAAACCGAAATAATTCTTCTCATCAGATGCGCTCCGTTTTACTAACAAACATATCCTTCATCGAACCATTAGGCGCAACTAGCATGGGATAAACATGCTCAGCAGGGTCGACATAAATGTCCATAAACACAACGCGATCTTTTAACGCAAAACACTCTTCCATTTTTGCCCGCAGCTCCGACCGCTTGGTCACTTTCATTCCAACGTGGCCATAACTTTCGGCAAGCTTAATAAAATCAGGCAGAGAATCTTCGTAAAGGCTCTCGGAATAGCGGCTTTCGTACTGCATATCTTGCCATTGCTTAACCATTCCAAGCGCTTGGTTATTAAGGCAAATAATCTTTACTGGAAGCTTGTACTGCGTGCATGTCGAAAGCTCTTGGATACACATTTGTATACTACCCTCGCCGGTGACGCACGCGACCGCAGCATCGCGAATAGCATATTGCACACCCATTGCTGCGGGTAAGCCAAAACCCATAGTGCCGAGTCCGCCGGAGTTAATCCAACGACGCGGTTTATCGAACGGGTAGTATTGCGCAGCAAACATTTGGTGTTGCCCAACATCCGACGTGATATAAGCGTCGCCTTTTGTCACTTCAAACAGTGTGGAAATCACTTCCTCCGGCATAATCTTCTCACCGTCGGTTTTATAACGCGGCTTAACTAAAATACCGTATTGCTCGCGCCATTCCTCAATTTGTTTCCACCACTGCGCTATAGCGTCCTGATCTTGCGCAGACTTACCTTCTTTTACTAACTCAATCATCTCCTGCAAAACGCTATCAACGGGCCCGACAATCGGCACATCAGCTGCCACAGTTTTTGAAATCGAGGCTGGATCAATATCGATATGAACAATTTTAGCGCCAGGGCAAAATTTACTTGGCGTATTCGTCACACGATCATCAAATCGCGCACCTGCAGCGATAATCACATCGCTATTATGCATGGCTAAATTGGCTTCCACTGCCCCGTGCATGCCAAGCATTCCCAAAAACTGGCGATCTGTGCCGGGATAGGCTCCTAAACCCATCAACGTGTTGGTAACCGGTAAATTTAGCTCTTTTGCCAACGCAGTCAATGCTTCACTCGCATTGCCCTGAACAACTCCGCCCCCGCTATAAAGTATCGGACGTTTGGCTGAGAGTAATAACTGCACGGCTTTTTTAATTTGCCCAGTATGCCCGCGCTGAGCCGGCGTATAGGAGCGCATGCGTACCTTATCTGGGTAGGTATATTCGAACTTGTCGACGGGGTTAGTAACGTCTTTTGGCAAATCAATAACGACGGGGCCGGGACGCCCGCTTGATGCGATATAAAAGGCTTTTTTAACGACGGTAGGAATGTCACGCGCATCCTTAACCAGGAAGCTGTGTTTAACTACCGGCCGGGATATGCCGACCATATCCGTTTCTTGAAAAGCATCTTCTCCGATTTTGTCTGAAACAACCTGCCCCGAGATGACAACCATGGGTATAGAATCCATGTAGGCAGTCGCAATGCCGGTAATTGCATTTGTAGCACCGGGACCCGACGTGACAATCACCACACCGACTTTGCCGGTCGAGCGCGAATACGCGTCAGCTGCATGAGTTGCTGCTTGCTCGTGGCGAACAAGCACGTGCTTGATCTGCTTTTGTTTAAAAAGCGCGTCATAGATGTGAAGAGCCGCCCCTCCCGGATAGCCGAAGGCGCATTCAACGCCTTCGTCCGCTAGGGCACGCATCAACATATCTCCGCCTGATAATAGTTCCACCGCTTGGGTCCTCTGTGTACGTGTTAAGTTAATCTCTGCAAAATATATCTTACGTATTCGCCAACTATATTGCCCAAATATCGACATTTTTCCACTACCGCCCCACCGCAATCACCCCTCGCAAGAATTCTCCTAGGGTATACCCCTATGCAAGCGAACCGAACCCAAATAGATAAGAGTCCGCAACACATCATGCATGCGCAATCGCAGTCGAATGATTAGGTGAAGTTATCTTGCTGTCACTGAATTACAGTTTGCTTGTAAGGTCAGCAAGTCAGAGCCTTGTCGGTGGACAGGCTCCCGCACTTCAGGATGGTCAATAAGCGTGATGTGCTTATCGGGTAGAAGGGGTTACCGAGGTCGATCGGCGACGTCTACAGGCCATCTGGCGAACTGCAAATTGTCCCATCTTTAGCGCCAAAGTCAAGATAGGCGCCCACTCTTAAAAGCTTGCAGTTATCCACTAGTAGAAAAAATCGCCATTAATGTGATTGTCTTAGCCATTTCAGGATATCAGCCCCACTAAAGTTGAGATAAACTGTTGCCCGTCTCGTACTCAACTAAACTGAATCCATACTGTTCAAAAAACACTCAACTGCAGATCAGTCATATCTGCAACGAAGAAACAGAGAATCTTACGGGAAAAACATGTACCTAAAAACCATGCACCTAAAAACCGTGTACCCAAAGTTCGCTTCACGAAATTTTGCTTTAAGTCCTTTAAGGGCTGTCTATTTAACCACAGCTATTATTGTTGGCTTCGCTAGCGGAGATGTTATTTCAGGAGAATACTACAAATGGGTCGACGAGAATGGCGTAACACATTTTTCGGCAACGCCCCCCGTTGCTGGTCAATCAGAAAAGAAAAAAACGCGTTTCCAAAAACCTGCAGTTGAGGATGTGCCGGACAAAGACGGTGAAGAACAAAACGACGAGAAGCAAGAGCCAAAAAACGAACCCAAAGTAGCGGAGAAACCTGAGCCGCCTACGGACCCTAACCTCGACCCAGCGCGCTGCGCCGCCGAAAAAGCACGTATTCAGTCGCTGCAATCTAAACGTCGTATTAAATTGAAAAAAGCGGATGGCTCATTTGAGTATCTGGATGAAACAGGCATTGGTCGGGAAATTCAACGCTCGAGAAAAGTGATGGAAATTGTCTGCGGATAAAAAGCTGGCAATGCGCCAGCTTTTTATGGGAGCACATTTCTTAAATTCCTTTATTGCATACATTATTAAACTAAGCTTTTCAGTTTAGTCTTCCTATCATGTAATTTACGCAATATTTATTTTGCTATTTTCGCAAACGAAACTTTATCGTCTTTAATATCTGCCCTAATTTTGCTTCCGGGAGGAAAAGCACCGGAGAGGACTTCCTGCGCTAATGGGTTTTCCACTAAATTTTGAATTGTACGCTTCAGCGGCCGAGCACCATAAACGGGGTCATAACCGGCATCAATAATTTTATTCATTAACGCTTCTGAAATTGACATACCTAGCTCCTGCTCGGCCATGCGACGCAACAATAATTTAAGTTGCAATGTTGCAATACCGCGAATATCCGATTTGGCGAGCGGATGAAAAACCACAGCCTCGTCAACGCGGTTGATAAATTCTGGACGAAATTGCCCCGCAACGACTTCCATAACCGCTTCCTTCATCGCTTGATAGCGATTTTCATTTAATGCACCCAATGCCTCTTCGTCTAGCTCGTCTTCAAAACTTATTTGATCAAAAGATTTATTGGTAGCGAGTTCTTGAATTCGGTCAGAGCCTAAGTTTGACGTCATCACAACGACAGTATTGCGAAAATCGACCGTTCTTCCCTGACTATCGGTTAAGCGTCCGTCGTCGAGGACTTGCAATAAAATATTAAAAATATCGGGGTGCGCTTTTTCTATCTCATCAAGCAATACCACCGAATAAGGTTTGCGCCGCACTGCCTCAGTTAAATAACCACCGTCCTCATGGCCGACATAGCCTGGTGGCGCGCCAATTAATCTGGCAACAGAATGTTTTTCCATAAATTCTGACATATCTAAGCGTACGAGAGCATCTTGGCTATCAAATAAAAAATCGGCTAGCGCTTTACATAATTCGGTTTTACCAACGCCGGTCGGACCTAAAAATAAAAACGAGCCATTGGGACGATTAGGATCGGATAAACCCGCTCGCGATCGCCTAACGGCATTTGAAACCGCAACTACTGCCTCCCGCTGACCAACAACTCTTTTATGCAAAGCATCTTCCATACGAATTAATTTTTCTCGTTCGCCTTCCAACATTTTTGCCACAGGTATTCCTGTCCACTTGGAGACGACTTCAGCAATTTCTTCGTCAGTAACGCGATTGCGTAACAATTTCATATCCAGCATCTCGGCTTGGCTGGCCATATCCAATTGCTTTTCTAATTCGGGAATAACACCGTATTGTAATTCACTCATTCGCCCTAAATCGCCGGCGCGTCTAGCAGCATCTAAATCGAGCCGCGCTTTTTCCAACTGCGATTTAATTCCCTGCGAACCCTGCAGTGCCGCTTTTTCTGCCCGCCAGATTTCATCTAAGTCTGCATACTCGCGCTCGGCGGTTTGAATATCGCTATTAATTTTATCCAAGCGTTTCTTCGCTGCTTCATCATCGTCTTTTTTAACCGCTTCACGCTCAATTTTTAACTGAATTAAACGTCTTTCCAATTTATCCATTTGTTCCGGTTTTGAATCAATTTCCATGCGAATACGGCTGGCGGCTTCGTCAATTAAATCAATTGCTTTATCCGGTAACTGGCGATCGGTAATATAACGTTGTGATAATTTTGCGGCGGCTATAATCGCTGAATCAGAAATATCCACTCCGTGATGAATCTCGTAGCGTTCTTTCAAACCACGCAATATTGCAATGGTGTCTTCTTCATTCGGCTCATCGACGAGGACTTTCTGAAAACGCCGTTCAAGTGCAGCATCTTTTTCGATAAATTGACGATATTCATCCAAGGTCGTTGCGCCGACACAATGCAGTTCTCCTCGCGCGAGTGCAGGCTTCAACATATTACCGGCATCCATCGCACCCTCCGCTTTACCGGCACCGACCATCGTATGTAATTCGTCTACAAATAAAATAATTCGGCCTTCCTGTTTGCCCAATTCATTTAATACAGCTTTTAGCCTTTCCTCAAAATCACCACGAAATTTCGCTCCAGCCAACAACGCACCTAAATCAAGCGACAGCAAACGTTTGTCTTTAAGCCCCTCCGGAACTTCACCGTTGACGATACGTTGTGCTAAGCCCTCAACTATCGCTGTTTTTCCAACTCCCGGTTCACCAATCAAAACCGGATTGTTTTTCGTACGACGCTGTAACACCTGAACAGTGCGACGAATTTCATCGTCACGGCCAATAACAGGGTCGAGTTTGCCCGCTTCGGCTCTCGCAGTTAAATCTACAGTAAACTTTTCTAAAGCCTGACGATTGCCCTCAGCATCTGCGTCATCAACAGTTTCACCTCCACGAATTTTTGTCACGGCTTGCTCAAGGTGCTCGATGGAGCCAAATTTATTGAGTAATTGTCCAAGAGAGTTACTGCTGTCTTTCATTGCAGCGATTAACAGGGTTTCGCTTGAAACGAATTTGTCACCATTGGACTGAGCTTGTTTGTCCGCTAGATTAATAACGCGGCTTAACTCGGGTGAGATTCGAACTTCACCCGTCGGCTGTGAAATCTTAGCCAGCCCGTCCAAACTCTTGGTCAATTCGTTGCGCAAACCAACAAGGTCAAACCCGGCTTGACCGAGCAGAGGCCTGACCATACCGCCACGCTGGTCAAGCATCGCCTGCAACAGATGCAGCGGCTCAAGTTGGTTATGATCGTTCCCTACCGCAAGCGACTGCGCATCAGAAAGAGCGGTTTGCAAAGGGTTGGTTAGGCGATCTATTCGCATTGATAGTCCTCTTAAAGAATTGGATAAACTGCCATTTAATATTTGGTTAGCTACTACTTTTTCAAGCGTGTAGAAATACGTATTTTTGATCTATATCTACTGTCAACCCTCCAATAATTATTGTCGAGTTAATGAGCGGTTTCGAGTTTTGTTCAAAATATGTATTACGTTTTTATCCAAATAGCACTGGCAAATCGCCCGGTCACGCCGTCGCGTCGAAAAGAATAAAATTTTTCCTCATCAGAATAAGTGCAGTATTCGCCGCCATAAATATCTTTTACTCCCAAATGCTGTAATTGAAGTTTGGCTAAGCCATATAAATCAGCATAATAATGACCAGGCCGATAAGCGCTTGGAGTAAACATCGGCTCTATCGATTGTTCTTGTTTGTACTTAGCAGCTAATTTGGAAAATGCGTCTTTTACTTCAGGCCCAACCTCAAAGTGCTTGGGACCAATAGCCGGACCAAGATAAGCAAGCATATCTGAGCGCAAGGGAAAATAGCTTAGCGCGTTAAGCAACACTCCATTCGCCAACCCACGCCAACCTGCGTGCACAGCGGCAACGCGCTTGCCCTGCTTGTCACAAAGCAAAACGGGTAAGCAATCTGCGGTCAAGACAACACAAACAACATTAGCGTTTGCCGTTGTGCTCGCATCGGCGCGCACCTGATAGCTCGCTTTTTCATCTATGATTGTTACTTCTGTAACATCGATGCCATGAGATTGTTGTAACCAACACCAACGCGACTGCCCAGTTAACCCCTCTAAACGAGCACGATTTTCCTGAACCCTTGATGCCTCCTCACCGACATGCAGGGCTAAATTCTGGCTGTTAAACGGTGCTGAGCTCACGCCGCCCCTTCGAGTCGTTACAATCGAACCTATGTTGGGAGGCGTGGGCCAACTCGGATGAAGGCAGGCTTCGTTTTCAATCATACTTATCCAATAGCGCAACAAGTTCAGATAAATCTGACGGTAACTCAGATTTCCAAGTCATCTCAGCTCCGCTGACCGGGTGAACCAAACCCAAAGTCTGTGCATGCAGAGCTTGACGAGGATAATTTTGCACTGCGACCTTCAAGATATCCGGCAAACCTTGAGAGCTGTTTGCGCGCGAGGTGTATTGAGGGTCGCCAATAAGGCCATGCCCGATATGCGACATATGAACTCTAATTTGATGTGTACGTCCGGTCTCTAGCCTCACATCTAAGCGCGTAAAATGCTTGTATTGGCGTTCGATTAGATAGTGAGTAACTGCGGTTTTACCATGCCCAGCTGCAACCACAGCCATTTTTTTGCGATTGCGGCTGTCGCGGCCAATAGGCAGATCAACGACTCCGTCTTGTTTTACAACTCCGTGAGCAATCGCTACGTATTGGCGATAAACCGACTTAGCCTGTAGCTGTTTCACCAACTCGTTCTGCGCGCTAAGGCTCCGCGCCACCACCATCAAGCCGGAAGTGTCCTTATCCAGTCGGTGAACAATTCCGGCCCGCGGTAACTTTTTAAGCTCAGCGTCAAAGTGAATCAAGGCATTTAAGAGCGTACCTTGATAATGGCCAGCAGCCGGATGCACCACTAGCCCCGCGGGTTTATTGACCACGATGATATGCTCGTCAGCAAAAACGATGTCAAGTGGTATATCCTCCGGTTCCCACGCATCAACATCAAGTAATTCGACATCTAGCTCAAGTCGCTCGCCACCGAGCACTTTGCTGCTGAGCTTACGAGATTCGCTGTCGACTAGCAGTTCACCACTCTTAATCCAGGCTTGAATTGCGGCACGCGAGTAATCGGGGAACAATTCGGCGGCAACTTGATCCAAACGCCTGCCAATGGCATCCTGGGGCACAATTGCAGATTTAGTAAGTTTCGATTTCACGTAGGATAAGCTTCGTTACTGATTGGGTCCCGTTGAGTTATGGCGAGCGAATAGCTAAACTGCGCGCTTTTTGTTGCATGATACAGAGTTTGAGTGAATGCGAAAATTCCACTACCTAAAATTCCGCCACCTGCTAATTCTAGCTGTGACCGCGCTTGTCCTCCTATTTGCAGGTTGTTCATCAAACAAAGAAAAAAAGAAAGCTGATGCGAGCTCCGAAACAAAGTTATATGAAATGGCGCAAAACTCCTTAAGCGCTGGAAACTGGGTCGGGGCAATCAGCTCGCTACAATTGCTGGAGGAGCATTTTCCTTTCGGCACATATGGCGAGCAGGCTCAATTGGAACTCATCTACGCTTATTTTCGCTCTGACGAATACGATAGTGCCATTCGCACTGCCGACCGGTTTATTCGCCTCCACCCCCAGCACCGCCATGTCGGCTATGCTTACTACATGAAAGGCCTGGCTTCTTTCCATGAAGATGCCTCGTTTCTCGGCTCGCTATTTTCAACTGACAACACCAACCGCGACTTAGGCGCGGCGCGCGATTCGTATAATCACTTTTCCCAGTTTATCAGCCGCTTTCCCGAGTCAGAGTACGCACGGGATGCGCGCCAGCGTATGGTTTATCTACGCAACATTCTCGCGCGCTATGAGATTCATGTGGCCAACTATTATTTCAAACGCAAATCTTATTTGGCTGCGGCAAATCGCGGCCGCTTTGTTGTCGAAAACTTTCAGGGAGCACCGGCAATACCCGATGGCTTGGCAGTAATGGCGCAGGCGTATTATCTGCTCGAATTGAACGAGCTTGGCGATGACGCGGCGACGGTGCTAGCACACAACTACCCCACTCACCCCGCGCTCGATAAAAATGGCAAATTTGACCGCCGGTACACAGAGCGAGCAAAAAAAAGAAGCTGGCTGAGCTATGCCACCTTTGGCATGCTCGACAAGGATGAACCGTTGGGCTTCGATACCCGCGAAATCTTTGACCCGCTCTACGTCGAAGAAGAGAAAAAACTTCGCCCACCGCATATTAAAAAGTAACTCTGCCGCTAGGTCCCTTACCCAGCGGAGCCAAAGTTAATTAATCGCCGATAAGCCACCCATTGGTTATCGGGTAACGGCGATCACGCCCAAAGCCTCGCTGCGTAATTCTCACGCCAACTGCAGCCTGGCGACGCTTATATTCGTTGACATCCACGAGCCGCAATACGTGGTATACCGTATCGCGGTCGAAGCCTCGCTCGATGATCTGCGTTGCGCTGCAATCTTGTTCGATATAGAGAGCCAAAATCTGGTCGAGAATCTCATATTCTGGCAACGAGTCTTGATCGACCTGATCGGGCGCTAGTTCAGCACTCGGCGGACGATCAATCACTGACTGGGGAATTGCGGCACCGAAACTATTGCGAAAATTTGCTAAGCGATAAACCAAAGTTTTTGGAATATCCTTTAACACAGCAAAACCGCCTGCCATATCGCCATAAAGGGTTGCATAGCCGACGGCCATCTCACTCTTGTTACCCGTGGTTAGCACCAGCGCTCCCGTTTTATTTGAGATCGCCATCAGAATGACACCACGACTACGCGCTTGAATATTTTCTTCCGTCTTGTCGGGGGCCATGCCTTCGAACGATGAACTTAACGCGTTTAAAAAACTATCGTAAATCGGCTCTATGCTGATACTTTGATAATCCACTCCGAGCATCTTTGCCTGCGCCGCGGCCTCGTCTCTGCTCAATTGTGAGGTATAGCGAAAAGGCATCATCACCGCTTTTACGCGCTCTGGCCCGAGTGCATCGACGGCAATTGCTAACGTTAATGCCGAATCAATTCCGCCGGATAATCCAATTATTGTGCTTTTGAAGCGGTTTTTATCGACATAATCACGCATGCCGAGCACCAGAGCTTGATACACACTTTCGAGTTCGCTTGAGTGATCCACACATTCGCCCAAAAAACTGACACCTCGAGATTCAACGTCAATGCTAAGTTGCACCGCAACCAGCTGTTCTTCGAAACTCCTTGCGCGCGTTGCGATTTCGCCGGCCGAATCAACCGTAAATGACCCTCCATCAAATACCAGTTCATCCTGCCCTCCAACCATGTTGACGTACACAACCGGCAACTCAACCTCGCGAAAACGTTGGAGAAGAAGGGATTCACGTTCGTGCTGCTTGTTTTGGTGGAAGGGAGAAGCATTTAGATTTAAAACCAGATTGGCGCCCGCATGCTTTGCTTTGGCTATAGGTTCGCTCGTCCAAATATCCTCACAAACAGTTAGCCCAACTTGAAGTCCCTGCCATTCAAAAACGCACGCTTCGGTCCCAGCGGTGAAATAGCGTTTTTCGTCAAACACCTGATAATTGGGCAAAATATGCTTGCAATACTCTGCAATAATGCGTCCGCGATGAACCACTCCCGCGACATTGTAAAGAGCCCCGCCGAAAATTTTTGGATATCCAAGAATAATGTAGTGATCTTGCACAGCTTGACATATTTTCTCCAAAGCTCGTTCAACGCGCCTTTCTACACTGGGACGTAAAAGGAGGTCTTCCGGAGGGTAACCGGTTAAACACAGCTCCGGAAAAACAACTAATGAGGCCTCGTGTATTTCGCTTGCTTGTTCAATGAAGTGAAGGATCTTTTGGCAATTTCCGTCAATGTCGCCCACGAGCGGATTAATTTGCGCCATTACAAGTACAGGCTTTGTCATAATCAAAAGAACTTGGAAGTTACGAGTTGCTATAATTCAAAAAACAACACAGTTTACCGTATTTACCGGCAACCAGGGCACCTCTGAACAAATTTTGCTCGCTCCCTATGATCAAGCATCCGACCCATAACCTGACTTTACTCAACATCTATCTTTATTTCAGGTTGGCTCTGGGCTTACTACTATTTACGTTGCACTTCACTAGCGAAACTCACGATGTACTCGGTGCGGAAGATCCAAAGCTTTTTCGGTTTTGGATTTTGCTCTACGTGGCAGTCTGTGTGGGGACAGCTGTATTTTTGCCGGCCAAGAAACTTCTCTACTCGTTTAATCGTCTCGTGACATTGCTGTGTTTCGATTTATGTAGCATGTTAGTGCTCATTCATACTAGCGGTGGAATCGAAAGCGGACTCGGTTACTTGCTTCTAATATTTGTGGCGATGGGAAGCATATTTATTCGTGGGCACCGCGGTCTAATTTTCGCGGCTATCGCTAGTTTGTTAGTACTTGCGGAGAGCTTCTACCAAAATATCGACCGCGGCGACAGTGCTGTAAACTCCTCAATATTTTCCTCCGGAATACTCGGAATTCTGCTATTTATCAATGCACTAGTATTTCAATTTTTTACACGAAAAATTCAGCAGAGCACCCAGGAAGCGGAAAAGCATGCAGAATACGCGAAACACCTTCAACGTTTAGCCCAGTCGATTATTACTCGTATGCGCACTGGCGTTATTGTGGTTGACAACGCGGGGCATATCGAACTAATCAACGAATCGGCGTTGCAGCTACTTAACTTGCCTTCACAAATTAAATACGCTGATAAGTCTTTGGCAGACATTAGCTCGTTAATGCCTGTGTTTGAGCAATGGTTGAAAGACCCGAATCACGTAGGACCAAATATTTATCGCACTGAAGAAGGCATCGATTTGCGCATTAGCCTTGCCTCGCTGGAGCTCTCAACCAACGAGCGCACTGTGCTTTATTTGGAGGATCACCGCGCCCTCACACAGCAAGCTCAATCATTAAAACTCGCTTCGCTCGGGCGCCTCGCAGCAAGTATCGCGCATGAAATTCGCAACCCGCTGGGCGCTATTTCCCACGCGAGCCAGCTACTCAACGAATCGGATAAAATTCATGAATCCGATAGCCGTTTAGTCGAAATAATTTTACAGCACGCTCACCGCGTAAACCGCATAATAGAAGATACTTTAGTACTCTCTCGGCGTAAAGAACGACACGCCAGCGTTATTACGCTTGATGACTGGCTACCAGTTTTTGTCAACGAGTTTAAAATTGGCAAAACCGCTGAAATTGTTTTGAATATCGAAAAATCAAATTTAAAAGTACGCTTCGACCCTACTCAACTCAACCAAATATTAACCAACTTATGCGATAATGGCGCACGCTATAGTTTTGCAGAAACGGGAAAAGAAGTCGTTTACATGCGTGCTGCCCTCAATGAAAATAAAGATACGGCCTTCATTGAAATAGAAGACGAAGGCCCAGGAGTGCCAGAGAATCAACGGAACGAAATATTTGATCCATTTTTTACAACAGAGGAAAAAGGCTCAGGGCTTGGCCTTTTTATTTGTAACGAACTCTGCGAAATTAATCAGGCCTCGATTAGCTACAAAAAGCCAGAAAATGAAAGAAGTTGTTTTAGAATCGATTTTTCACATTACAAAAGAATGAGTTGATATGACTGACCCTAAAGCACTAGTAATCGACGACGAACCGGATATTTGCGAACTATTAAAAATGACATTAGAGCGTATGGATATCCCAACCACAACTGTACATAATTTTCATGATGGAAAGGTCCGTTTAGAACGAGAAAAGTTCAATATTTGCCTCACCGATTTAAAATTACCGGATGGTAACGGCATTGAAATGGTAAAACATATTCATGAGAACTACCCCGATTTGCCAACAGCTGTTATCTCGGCACACGGTAATATGGATACAGCGATCGAAGCACTAAAAGCTGGTGCTTTTGATTTTATTTCCAAGCCATTGGAAATCGATAATTTACGTCGCATCGTTTCTTCCGCTATCAATATTAGCCAAACACCTAATAAAGCGAACTCAAATAAAATTCGCATATTTGGGCAATCTCAAGCAATCAAAAACCTTGAAAAAAGTATTATTAAACTCTCGCGTTCACAAGCACCTGTTTACATAAGTGGAGAGTCAGGGAGCGGGAAAGAGCTCGTTGCCCGAGCGATTCACGAAAATGGACCCAGAGCCAGCAATCCTTTTGTGCCTGTGAATTGCGGTGCCATTCCGAGTGAATTAATGGAAAGCGAATTTTTCGGTCATAAAAAAGGGTCTTTTACCGGAGCGCTACAAGATAAACAAGGCCTTTTTAAAGCTGCTGAAGGCGGCACCTTGTTTCTCGACGAAGTGGCTGACTTACCAATAGACATGCAAGTAAAATTACTGCGCGCGATTCAAGAAAAAGCCATCCGTGCCGTCGGCGCAGCTAAAGAAGATCCCATTGATGTGCGCATATTATCGGCCACACATAAAAATTTAGCGGACCAAGTTGCGGCCAACAAATTTCGACAGGATTTGTTTTATCGTCTAAATGTCATACAGCTCGACGTGCCTGCACTTAGAGAAAGGACTGACGATATCGAACCGCTTGCGAATCAAATACTACAAAAGCTTTCCAGTGAAGCCGATCTGCCACAACCCACTTTAGCGCCCGAGGCACTAAAACAGCTCAATAATTATAGCTTTCCCGGTAATGTTCGCGAGCTGGAAAATATATTAGAGCGGGCCTTTACGTTGTGTGAAAGCAATATCATTACAACAAATGACTTGCAGTTAAAGGCAGATGCGGCAAGTACCGCACCCAATCGATCGCCCAGTGGCTCTACTGCTAGCTATTACGCACAATGCCGAGAATTCGACTCTCTCGACGACTACTTAGCCGAAATAGAGAAAGAAGTCCTGCTCGAAATGCTTGAAAATGTGCGCTGGAATAAAACGCTTGCCGCAAAAGAATTGGGGATAACTTTTAGGTCACTGCGTTATCGTTTACAGAAATTAGGTCTGGAGAGCGAATAACCTCTATCTGAAACATCATTACTACAAAAACTCAGAGCAAGTGTAAGCCATATCGCACAAGCTCTGATGGCAATATCCTACGGACAAGTTTATCTTTCCTATCTAAACTGCACGCTCATACTTAAACAGATGCAAGGCTTAGCCTAGTACCAGTGGCTTAACGGAATGAATCAACAAACTGATCTATTTGTTTGTCAGGTTAATTAAGTATGAAAACGTTTTTTCAATATGGTTTTTTACGTCAATGGAGTGACAATGAAAGGAAGCAAGCAACGCGGATTTACCTTATTAGAGCTTATTTTTTCACTTGCAATTGCCACGATTCTAGCGCTGCTGAGTATTCCGAGTTTTCAGCAAGCGAGTGGCAAAAATAAAGCTGATTCGATCACAAGCTCAATTTATCGGCAAATAAACTTTACGCGACAAACAGCTATTGCAAGCAACGAACGTGTAATATTGTGTGGCCACGATAAAAAGCAGGGATGCACGAGCAAAAACATAGAATCTATGATTGTTTTTATAGACTTAAACAACGATTTTTTATTCGACAAAGAAAAAGAAGAGATACTAAACAGTGTTACCTTTGCTAAGGGTGACTACAGCATAAAATGGAATCGTAAGCTTCCGTTGCGTTATAGAAGTGACGGAACGATTTCATTTCCCGGCAGTTTTATTTTTTGCCCACAAGACAAAAAAAATGTTCAGGCAATAAGACGTATTACAGTCAACCGGACCGGCCGCGCTTACATCGCTAAAAAACATAAAAAGAAGGGAATTGTACTCAGCGCATCAGGCAAAGAAATTCATTGCTAGTTTTATCACTAGCAATGAATTTCTGGTTACGAGATTAAAAAATATTACATTAATTACCAAGTAATTTTGACTTCTCGCCAAGATTGGCGTTGACCTAATACCGTAGCCTGATTTACAGTCTGCCAAGTAATTTGACCAGTGGATGTTTGCACAATCGCAGCATTAACACCATCTGCTCGCTGATGCATCACTGGGGCTGAAGGACTGCCTTTTCCGATCGACGCCGATAGTTCAACGAGCTCGCCATCATTATGTTTTTGCGTGGGGTCTGTTCCAAAAGGTGCAAAAGGCCCCGGAACACCTGCTTGAAAATGAGGTGCATTTAAAAAACCATTACCTTCTGGTTCACACTTTTCGCCACTTGGCTGATATTCAGAAAATATGAGTGACTGATTTGAAATAACGGCATGCGTAGTATTACGTGAGCGTGGCCGTTGAAAATCGAGATACCACCCCGACATCGATTTGATTTCATTTTTTAAATCAAAAAACGTACTTGCATCCTCGCCATTGCTTAACGTTACAGGCGACGTTAACGTCTGTGATGAACGAATATCACCAGTAGTAAAGACCTGTATATGTGTTGTATCAATTAAGTCAGATTTTTCAACATAATCGAATGTCATTAGGCCATTATATTTTGGTTCCTTAATACCGTAATAAGACTGTTGATCTGCGTTAACACCATCATCTGAAATGTAGAAACGGCCAGTTCCAGTAAAAATCCAGTGATCGTTACTTACATCGGTGTAAGCAAGTGGTGTAGCGGTGAAAGGCTGATAGGTATTTTCAAGAAAATCGAATGAATAAACAAAAGTCGGACCACCGGCAAACGAGTATATAAGCCCGCGAGAAAGTCTCCCCTCAGGGTGCTCTACCGTACCGCCAACAGTTCCATAATACAAAAGATCATCTATATAATCTCGAGTCCAATCGACGCTTGTCAAACCACCGACAAAACTGTTAGCTAAATACGTAGGATTTTTTTCTAGATAGTGATTATTTAAATCAAAGGTTATCACTAGAGCCTCTTTCGAGCTCTCAGCACGATTAAGTGCCGTTGCTCGATCGACATCATTATCGCCACGTGGCCCGGAACCAAACGCCAAGGTCCATTTATTGAATAGCGGGTTAGAATAGTCTCCCGTCAAACTATCCGCCTCACGCGCTTTTATTAGCGTAGGTTCAGCAACGGTGAATCCCATATCAGGATCGGTAATTTCGGCTAATAATGTTGGCGGTTGCTCTGGGTCCGTAACATCAAAAATAACGTACCCCGAACGCAAAGTAATATCGTCTCCGGTATCACCATCCGGATCAGAATCAGGATCCAATGTGTATTCACCACCACCAAAACGCATTCCAATCACTAAAATTGTTCCCCAACCACCTGGATGAGTATCGTCAGCCGTAAAAATATTGACATCATATGTTTTCGCCGTCGAATCAACATAGTAAACATGTGGGTAACTGGGATCTTTTAACCATTTTAAGTGTGGCAATAAATTGTAAGGGACATAGGCCCATAATTCAGACCCGAGCGCATGAGCAGTCTCTCCATTTAATGACTCTTTAAATGTTGCCGACTGCGCGTCAAAAAATCCTGCGTTAAACGCGTGAAGCATTCCATCATTTGCACCGACGTAAACGACCTGGCGACGATTTTGGTATTTTTTTCTAAACTCGGCATACGTCTCGTCGCCATATGTTATATCAAAGCCCGACTCTGGTCGGCCGACCGAGACCGGAGATGAATGGACAATATCACCCAATAACCATGGTTTCTCGATACCAGAATCATCGTAATCGATAGAGCGCGAACGGTAACCGGGGATACCCTCTTGTCCGCGAATAAAATTCACAATATTTGTAGATTCGTTTGCAGTGGAACTTTGTAAGCCAAGCAAGCGAAAATTATCACTTGCACTCGGATCAAAAGTTTCGGAGGAAAATGGAAAGACCTCACTCGCCGCATCCAATATCTGCCCATCAGCATCTTGGTCGATTGCAGTAATGATATAACGACCATTGCTTGAAACATCGGAATAATTTTGTCGCTGAGTAGTATAGTCAGACACTTTTGCCAACTCGTCACGAGCACTCCAAACCGGTGACATATCACCTACCTCAATGGGCGCGCCAACGGCTGCCGATTTACTCCCATCCGGGCCCAGAGAATAGCGTTGCACTAGTGTTTTTTTACTGCTGTCGTCATAATAAATTTCGACTATGTTATCGGAGTCAGTCATTACACCATAGGGCGTTGCATTGTCTTCGCGCATATTTCCCCATCGGTCTATAAATAACGCGTTAAGTGTTCCAACCCAGTTAATAGATTTTGAACCCGAGTCATTTGTATATCGAGGATGATAAAGTGCTTGATATAACGCACCAAAACCCGTTCCCATATTCGACACAACGGAAGCCGATGTTCCTGAAGCAGTGCGCTCAAGTATATCCAGCAATATTGTCGTTAATTGAGACTTTAATAGTTTTGGGTTTACCGCGAAAAAGTAATTATCGGGAATGCCATCAGCACCAAGTGCTCCGGTGACATTGTTTTTACTGTCCCACTCGGACTCAATATCGGGGTCGCCCGACTCGTTTGTATCGTGAAAACCACCCCATTTGGAAGCGTAGTAGAGTGGCTGCTCAAGAAGGCCCACCTCAGAAGATCCCACAGTTGAAGCACCTAAGGTAAAGGATTTCGTTTGTGCCGCATCCCCGGTCGAGCAACTTGTGCAACCATAGCCTGAGTAACCTTCAATTCCAGAAATAGAGTGAAATCCATCCTCAGTTGTTCCACTTATGACAAAACCAAAGCCCATACGATATGGTGTAGAGTCGGCAAATACATCGGTTGTCACATCGATGGTTGTCGAGGTCAATTCAAATCGAATCACACCATTCATATCCTGATCGTAGTCACCACCTTGTTCACTGTCTTCCCAGTTAACATAAAAAGAGCCGGTAACTTTGGTTCCGTCCACACTCAAAGTAGGAGTTTCAACAATTTTAAAATCAACTAAACCACAATTTCCGCTCCATGGATTGCCTGAGGTACCCTCATTCCGACACGCGGGCAAGATAAATACAGGCTTATTTGACGAAGGCGAAGTAAGATTAATTTTGGGTAATGCTGGCGACAACGAAACACCATAAGTTGCAACTTTTTGCTTGTTAGGTATATCACTGCGTAAATCCGTTATGCGCGCATGATGGGCAATGCCTGCAACGCGGTAAGACCCATCCAGGCGTGGCGCAGCAGGGCATGTACCTTCAACCAAGCCAAGGTCGGTCACCTGCTTAGCCGTACACAGTTGATTGTTATTTCCGCCGCTTTCCCCAACAAAATAGTAGTTGTCGGTAATTCCTTCTCCGTCGCCAACAACCTTTGTTAATTCCTGTGCAGAACTCGTAGGGCTTATATCACTTACCTTAGCTAAATCATCACCATCATAAGAAACAGTACTGGCGTTAAATGCAATAACGTTTAACCTAGCGCAAGAGGTATCAGCCGTTTGGGGGTTTCTCCAAGTGCTTTCGGTTAACAAGTTAGGCAACAGCGTTGAATCATCCGCGTCGTAGGCGTCTGTTGCGGTTTTACCAGCAAAGTAACGATAACATTCAAGCATCAATTCGGAGAACGGGTTACCCCAGTTGGTACAAGTGCCATCGAGGAAATAGTTCATCCCCCACGAGCAACTATCTGCACTATTGTAATAACCCTTGCTGCCTGAACCAAATTCATAGTTTACAAGGCGTAGTGCATCGATTGAACGAATAATGCCGGGATCACTGCCCATTGATTTAAAGGTACCATTTGTTAAGACATTAATTTCATCTTTTATTGAACCAATGTTTTTACGCAACACGCCACCTTTTTTATTTTTCTTATATGACCCAGTCATTAAACCCCAAAGCGCAGAGTTGTCTTCGCCAAATTGTTGTAACAGGCCGATAGGCTTATAGTTGCCACTAGGATATTGTTTACAATCTTCTGTTCCAATGAGAGGAAAAGAAACACACGCTTTAACTCTGACAATATAGTCACCAATTGTTGTGCCATTTGCCTGTTGCGCTTTAGCTGATGTACCCGGATTAGAACTGTAAGCGTGAATACCGGTTAAACTCGGGTTATTACCATTGCCACCTCCAACACTCGCTTCCCCGCTAAATAAGCATTGATAGCGTTCATTTGCTGCCCACAGAGAATAATTTCCTTTCACAACTCGAGCTAGCGGTGGATCGGTAACATTTTGAGATTTTAAACTGCCGGTATGCCGCGTAGTATTACACAAGGTGATACCCGTATCTTTTACACCTGTTAAACCAGTAGGCAAATTACCAAACGGCGTTAATAAACCGAGATCGGTCCCGTTATAATACTTAGCAAAGCTATGCGCATCGTTGGGTAAATAACTTCTTTCTAAAATCGTTTCCGCACCGGTGTCCGTACTGCGATAACCTCCATATAAAACTTTACGCACTTCGTCGATGCGCGACATTGTCGCCCAATTTAAAAAGTTCCCACTCCACTTATCATTGCCAATATCGTTACAGTATTTGGTGGAAGTATAGTGTTCAGGAATAAAAACCCCGGATGTGGTGTTATAGGAGTAACATTTAAAGCTATCGAAGTAGCCCGCGTATTCGATGGCGTGCTCATAGGTTGTTTCCAATACGCCATCGCCGTTTAAATCATCGTAATCCGTAAATGCTTTATAAAATAGCTGGTGGTCGTTCGACAACGCCAACATAATTAACGGCGTAGCGCTCTCCGAAATTAATGGTGGCACCGAATCATAGTCATCGACAGATTGGCTGATAGCGTTAGCGCTTATCAGCACCGACACCAAAAATAATTTAAAGAGAAACCGAAATTTTTCTCGCAAGAAACTACGATTTTTAACAATAGTTTTACTGGACATAGACTACACCCGTTCGCTACGTTATTGCCCCGCCAAAACCTTATAAGTTGACTGCAATGCAACTTTTGATTTTCCGCTATTGCTTTCAGAGTAAGCTGTAATTCTAAAAAGTGGTGCGCCATTATTCCTATTGGAGAGTTGCTCATCAAAATCCGTTAATTCATCTTTTTTTACATAACATAAAAATTCAATTATATATTTTACGTCCGTATTCACTGCATCAATGCTAATCTTTTTATGCCGTCCAGCTGTTTGCCAAACGTTTAACGTTGTATCGCTCCAAAAATCGACTCGTTCGGCGACATTTGCGTAATGAGCTACCCTACAATAATATTCATCATCACCTGGCAAATATTCGCCGTCAAAACACAATCCGTTTTCACAAGTAGGGTTGAAGCACCCATTACCTGCACAAACAGACCTCAAATCTTCGATTCGCGGGGGGTTACTTGCCAAATCTTGCTCTACCCTCGCAAGGGCTGCCTCCGCCGCTTCAAATGCAGTACTTCGCTCACGTACCCCTGAAGCCATTTTCATTTCAGTGGTTGATTTCTTTGATGACGAGACCCCTACCATCGTCATGATGCCAAGCAAAATTAGCGTAACAATTAATGCAGCGCCATTTTGCTTTTTATAAAAAGTTGATTGTCGATCGTATTTCACTAGACTATCCTCGATTCCGCAGTTGGATAGTTGTATTGACGGCTTGGCGCATAAATCTGTCATTAAAATTTATGCCGTTCAACGTTATGGCTGTATTTTCTCCATAAACTTCATTTTCTGAACGAATGATTAGATTTAGCTTCACAGCCAAAGCCAAATTCCAATCTTCCGCGTCTGTTACGCCATCACCGTTCACATCCATATCATCGGCTTTGCGATACTGATCAACCTCGCCATCGTCGTCGGAGTCGACACCATAAATCATTTGCATGTCTTCTACTCCCTGCGCAATTTCATCTGCTCGAGTACTGATAACACCATTAGTCAACAACGTTTGACGAACGAGTGCGGGTGTTCCAGGTGATGCGAGTGAGTCAGCAATATAATAGGCGTTTGAAACAAATTGCATAACTTTGGATCCGGGGCCATATGCTCCGGTTTTACTGCTATAGCCGTCGCAATTTGTGGGTGTGCACGAGGAGTTACATTCGAAATCCCCTTTTAAAACTTTTGTACAATTGTTTGAGGGGTTACCTCCACCGGTATTTGTGTTGTGAACAATTGTAGAAGCGGGCACTGAAGCGGGGCCTGATACTTGAAATATACCAACATGGCGACAACTCGCATCGGCGATCATCAAGGTGGTTCCCGGCATAAATTCGTGATTACCCCATATCTGAATCGTCGCGGATTTTGGTTTGTGCTTTTTGACATTTAATGCGTTTGCATTGTCACTACGGCGAACTAAAATTGCATCCGTGCCATCTTTAACACGAGCCCTAAACGCATTTGGGTAAGAATTCGTACCCGC
>JANQJB010000104.1 GCA_028281865.1 Marinagarivorans sp. | reverse complement strand
CTCTCGACCAGACTACGACGTTTGAATACGATAATAATAGTCAATTAGTGCGCTGGACAGATGCAGCTGAAAATCAAGTCATTAATGAATACGATGCCGCTGGTAATCAAATATCTGAAACGGATAAAAATGGGAATAAAACCCATTTTGAATATGATTTGGATAAACGTCTCGCAGCTGAAATCGATGCTAATGGCATTCGTACCGAGTTCGTTTATGACGCTGTAGGTAATCGTGTTGAATTGACTCGCGCAGCTGGTACCGCTGATGCGCGAACCGAACAATTTGCTTATGACTTGGCCAATCGACTTGTTCGCGAGACTGACGCGCTTGGTGGCGAGAGAGAGCTTGTCTACGACAGAGTTGGTAACCAAATACAAGAAATCGACGAAAATAATAATGTTATTTTTTACGATTTTGACCTTGCTAATCGTCAAACAGCTATCACCGATGCCGAGGGTAATCTTACCGAATTTACTTATGATGCCGTTGGTAATAGGGTACGTGAAACTGACGCACTTGGTCGCTCAATAGTCAATTTTTTTGATAAAAATAACCAACTGTCGATAAGTGTCGACGCTTTGGGTTATGCCAATAGTTTCAATTACGATGCTGTTGGTAATTTGCTTTCACAGCGCTTGCATATGCAAGCGCTAGCGCAACCTGTTTCACCTAATGTGTTACCTTCTTTAATTGTTTCCGCTAATGATCAGCAGACCTCACATGCCTACGATGCACTTAATCGAAATATTAAAACCACGGATGCTGAGGGTTTTATTAGTGAATATGAGTACGACTCATTTGGCAACCAAATAGCGACTCATCAATATAGAGATTTACTCGGCACCGATATTGCCACAACACGTTTTTACTACGATGGACTTAATCGTCAAATTGCGACCGTGACTGCGGAAGGATATTTAACTACCAAAAGCTACGATGCGGTGGGCAATGAAATTCAGAAAATAGTTTTTGACCAGGGAGTGGTCGCTGGCGCGGATATACCTTTACCGCAAGTGGGTGATGCCGGTCGCATAGAAACCTTTACCTACGATGCAGCTAATCGCTTGACTAGCCAGAGTTCTCCGCTTGATGTTATTACTGAATTTGAATACGACGCGCGTGGCAATCGCTTGGCGATTATTGAAGCTGCTGGCAGCCCATCGGCTAGGCGCACTGAATTTGAATATGACGATGCCAATCGTCAAATTGCAGAAATAAATGCACTGGGTATTCGTACGGAATTTGTATTGGATGCTGTTGGTAATGTGTCAGTACAAAAAGATGCTGTGGGAACAGCAAACGAACGCATAACGCGTTACGATTACAATGCTAATAACCTAATCGCGCAGACCATTGATGCATTGGGTGTGATTTATCAAATTGAATATGATGGTGCAGGAAATACCGTTAGGTTGTTGGAGGCTGTCGGTCTCCCTGAAGAACGCGAAATTAAATATCAATACAACGCAAGAAACCAACGTATTGCAGAAATCAATGGCGAAAACGAAACAAAAAGTTATGAATTTGATGGCGCCGGTAATCAAATTCGTGTTGTTCTCGCTCCCGGTCTTGCAGAGCAACAAGAAAATATTTTTGAATACGATAGGAATAATCGTCAAATTGCGGCGGTCGATGCATTGGGGACTCGTACTGAGTACCGCTTTGATGCCGCAGGGAATCAAATAGAAACTATCCAAGCTGTTGGTGTTGCGGGCGAAGAGAGGCACAGTTTTTACGAATTTGACAAGGATGACAGATTAATCAAAGTCATAGATCCTGAAGGTGGTGAAACACTCTATCAATACGATGCGATCGGCAACCAGACTCAAGTTATCGATGTTAACGGACGTACACAAATTAATGAATTTGATAAATTAGGGCGCAATATTTCGACGCTCGCCCCGGGCAATATTTTAACACGTAATAGTTACGATCTGTTTGGCAATATCATTAGCACAAGTCAGTCCTTTGCCGATGAGTCGGATAAAAGAACGAGCACTTACGAATACGATGCGCTTAATCGGCAAACGCTGGTTACAGACCCTGAGGGTTTCAGCACGCGCGTCACATATGATGCCTTCGGTAACCAGATTAAAGTTGAGCACGGTCTTTATTTACCGCAGCCGGGGGATGCAGACTTCGATCAAAGTAAGGCCGATAGAGCTGCACAGCAAGTTAACCAGTTTGAATTTGACGCATTAAATCGCTTGGTTCTTTTAACCGATGCGCTCGGCAACCAAACTAATTACCAATACGATGCCTTCGACAATCAAACACGTGTTGCTGAAGCCATTAATGAAAATGCTCGAATTTCGGTTTATACCTACGATAAAGCAGATCGTTTGATCGAAACGATTAATCCGGAAGGCGGTTATTCTAGGTTCATCTATGATGAGGCGGGTAATAGGGTGACTGAATCGGTCTTGCAACAGGCAGCTTCAGGCTCATCGCCTGAGGTTGTGATCGACAAGTCTTTCGAATATGACGACAACGGTCGCGTATCGGCGGAAGTTGATGGCCTGGGTGTAAGAACGGAATATCAATATGACCGCATGGGTAATCAAACTTTAATTAAAGTTGCTGCCGGAACAGCTGACGAACGTATCACGATAAAACAATATAGTCTCAACAATCTGTTAATTTCCGAAACTGATCCTGAAGAAAATATTACTGAATACTCCTATGATGCCTTTGGCAATCGAATCAGCGTTAAGGATGCTCTGGGGCGCGTTGCGCGTTTTTATCACAATGATGCTAATCAACTAATTGCTGTGCTCGATCCGGAAGGGTTTGTTAATCAATTCGATTATGACTCAGCTGGCAATCGTATTCGAGAAACAATTTCCTTTAATCGTTATACCGGGGATGTCAATCAGGTACCTATTCCATCGACATCGAATTTAGATAGAGTTTTTGTGACAGAATATGATGGAGCGAGTCGCGAAATTCAAAAAGTAGCCGCTGATGGTTCAGTCACGCAATCTAGTTATGATGCTGCGGGTAACTTGATTAAAGAAATTCTCTATGCGAATACCGGCGAGCCTCGGGAGCTAGTTTATGTCTATGATGGCAATAATCGTCTGATTCGTTTTTATGATGTCGACGGAACGATAACGCGATTCGAATATGATGCTGCCAACAATAAAACCAAAGAAATTATTGAAAATAGCAATGATCCGAATAATCTCCGTGAGACTCGTTTCGAATACAATTTAAATAATCTTTTGGTTAAAGAAATATTCGACCCAGCAGGGCTCAATATTATTCAGGAAACGCGTTACGATAAAGTGGGTAATATAGTTGAGAAAATTTCCCCCAATGGCCATTCTGAACAATATGAATATGATCTGGCGAACCGTTTAATAACCAAAATTAATTCGCTTGGCGACTCTGAACACACGAGCTACGATAGTGTAGGCAATGCCATCCGATTTGAAGATGCTAATGGTAATGTTAGCCACTTTAAATTTGATCTAAATAATAATTTGATCGAAGAAAAACTGCCGGAAGTTGAAGTTTTTCGCTTGGTTAAAAATGAAGAGGATTTTGTTGATGAATTAAAGCTTGTCAACCCAACATTGACACGTAAGTACGACGCATTTGGAAACGAAATACAATTTGTTGATGCTGAAGGATTTATTACTTCGCGTTTTTACGATAGTAACAACCAACTATTGGCAGAAATTAATGGCAATAATGTTTTAACCGAGTTTTCCTACAATGCTGCGGGTGAACAGATTGCCGAAACACTGTATATGGATCCGCTGTCGGCAGAGGTTCATAATAATCTGATTAACCGCCCCGCCGGAAATTTGGATTCTGCACGAACTATTGTACGTGAGTACGATCTCTCAGGTCGACAAATTAGAACTACCTATCCGGAAACGCAATTGACGCGTTTAACTAATATTGAAACGAGCGACCCTAGCGAAATTACAGCAGATGTTTCGGCTTACGAGCGAGTCGTTTATGACGCTTTTGGCAACGCGGTTGAGAGCTTTGATAGAAATGTAATTTTTGATAGCAATGGCGTAATTATAGGCGATGGCAATCGGACGGTTGCTTATTACGATAATAAAGGTCGTCAGATTGCGATTATAGACCCAGAAGGTTATATGACGGAGTTTGTTTACGATGCCCAGGACAATGTAATTGAGCAACGCACTTTTACAGAGCAATTAGACACTCAGACACTTGACCCAAGTACTAAACCCAATCCGCCTTTAAGTTCTGCACACATCGTTAAACGTGAATACGATTCGGCTAATAGATTAATTCGCGAATGGTCGCCGCGAATTGATATTTTTGATCACAATGGAACTTCTGGTTCAGAATCGGTGCAAACAACCTTTAGTTATGATAACCAGGGTAATCAGTTAACGAGAACGCTAGCTGCGGGCACTACGCAAGCAATCACGGAATATAATTATTACGATGCCTTAAATCGTTTGGTTGCAACAATTGATGCAAATAGAGTTGTCAATGCATTTAGTTACGATGCGAACGGTAATCAAACTATCGCGAAACGCTTTTTAGTTCCTGTTGCCAACACTGTTGATTTGTCGCAGCTGACTGGCACGACAAACTTTTTTACTTTAGTCGTAGGAAACAGCCAAGATCAAGAGATAACTCGTACCTATGATGCGCTCGATCAGCTCACACAAGAAGTTGAGTTAATGGGTAGTGGTTCAATTGATGATATCCTAAGCATCACTAAATACGACGCGCGTGGGCAAAAAAGCTGGACCCAAGATTCGATTCGTCGCAGTGAATTTAATAGCGATAATACAAGACTCGTTACTAAATATACTTATGATGGTGCTGGCAATATTGTAACTACGGTCAACCCCGATGGCAGTGGTTCGGTAGCTGAGTATGATGCTGCCGGCAACGCAGTTAAGATTTTCACAGGTAAGCCGAGTAGTACATTGGTTGCGGCGACGGTTACCACAGCGGAGTTAGTCAGCGATGGAATCGTTATAAATTGGAACTTACCGACGGAATCTAGCGGTGAGTCTTGGGTTGTATATGGGCCCAGCTCGCAAAACGATTACCGTGATTATCCTAAAGAAACGGCAAAACTGGCAACGTGGTTTGAAAATACTGGCTCAGTTACCATTCCCGCCTCAGAGGTTTCATCGTCAGGCGATTTATTTTTCCGTGTTCTTATTCGTGATAATGCGGGTAACCTTGCCTGGACAGCAGAGAAATCAGTCGTTATTCCACCGCGTTTTGACAATGTAGTTGTACAGCAACCGACAGCAAACCAACTTCAAATAGAGGTAGAATTTGACTCTGGCGTAAACTCTCCGAAATTACAGTACGGCCCATCCAATACGCCGCTTAACGAAGTTAATTTTGTCGCCCTTGGTGGTGGTAAATTCCGGGCGACAATTGAAAATGTTAGCAATCCTCAAGAACTGGATTATCGACTTCAATGGCAAGACAATTTTGGTGACAGTTACAACAGTAATTTCCAAAGTTTTGAAGCCTCTGGCGGGCACTTCGGCGTTTCAGCTTCGCCCGCACAAAGCACTGTTTCGAGCGGCTCGGAAGTAAAATACCGCTTATCGTTAGAAGCAAAATTACCTAATTCGCTAACCAATGATTTGCGTTCAGTTATTGCAGAGTTGCAGAAAAAAGACGGTGATAATTTCACTTTTGTTGAGTTGACCAGTGCCGATGGCGAAGACGCGATACAAAACACTGGTTATCAATCATTTAACTTGAATTTTGCGCAAGACGAAGCATTGGAAGCTGGCGATTACAGAATTATTATTCGCAAACTCGATAGTACCCAGCAAACAACGTTGCAAGCTTTTGATCTTAAAGTCGGGGATGATTTTGATAATGCGGAAGTAGCGGCACTGAGTTGGAAAAATCCAGCTGTTAACAGTGGTGAAACGCAGCGAATTATTATCAATGGTGTCGAGCGTTCAGCTATTGTAGTCGATGGCCGGGTAATTGCAGATGCCAATGTATTGGACGCCGGCAATAACGATTACACGATTTTTTACGGCAATGAACCTTTTGCTGAGCATACGACAAACCTGAGCATCGTTGAACAAACTGAAACAGATAATTCCGTCGATCCTCCTGTTGAGACGGTGCTGGGTTACGATTTTAATTTTGTGACAACGCTTTCGGATATAGAGAAAAATCAAATCAGTGGTGATGTCGTACTATCCTGGCGCGAGTCTGGTACGGGTACCGAATTTTCCAATTCTAAAGTTTTAACATTGAATGGAGGAAATTACGAAACCGAACTCGCGTTACTCGATGCAGGTGAATATGACTTTAAAATTGCCTATACCAATGTTGATGGTGATGAAGTCTTAGTTGATTGGTTCAGGAGCGACGAAAAAAGCGATAAACAGATAGTGGACAAATCGCTGATTATTATAGCTCAGGAGCAGGAGGGTCGCGCTAATTTAAATAACAGTGTGGTCACTGTAGACCCCGGTTTATACCTAGGCGCGGTCGATTCTACTAGCCTTGATGCGCTGCCGCTGACAATTGAATCCATAGGCAGTGGAGGCAATGAATCGCTTAAAAGTGAGGACACCGGGTATTTTACTGAAAATATCTATAACGCGTTAAACGTCAGAGTAGGCACGAATGAAACGAATGGTGTATGGCGAGAATTTGGTGTTGATGCAAATGGCAATACTCTAGCGACCTACGAATACGGAACCAGGGATTCGAATACCGCGCGTGTCAGCTACGCAGCCTACGATGGCAAGGATCAAACTGCTGCAGAATTTTCAGTGGCTGCAGCCGTCGATGGACTAAGTGGCAAACACCGGGCCGTTACACGTATGGAATACGATGCCTCCGGTAATGTCATTAAACAAATTAATCCTAACGGGATTGCTCAACACTTTGTCTACAATGCACTGGGAGATATTGTTACGGAAATCGATGCGCTGGGCCACGAGAAATCCTTCCGTTACGACCGCTTTGGTAATCTCACACGTGAAACCGATCAACGCGGTGGACACAGCGATAAGTTCTATGACGGTAACGGTCGTTTAGTTAAAGAGCGCGATGCTTCAGGACATGAAGTGAACTATTTCTATGATGAGTTTGACCGCAGAACATCCGCTTCCGTTAGCCCCGACAGCAATACCACCCACACCACCAGAATGTTTTACGATCAGCGCGATCGTGTCGTACAGCAAATAGATGGACTCGGTCGCAGCACCTTCTTTGAATATGACGCGCGAGATAATCGTACCAAAACGATTGATGCAAATAATCACGAATTTATACAAGTTTGGGACGACTTGGGCCGTGTTGTTGAGGAAATTAGTTTTCAAGCTGGGCAGCAAGTCTCTAAACGCAATCAGTACGACGTATTTGGAAACAAGATTGCAGATATTGATGAAATGGGGCGCAAGCGTTCAAGTATTCACGGTGGCTTTGGCCAACTTATCGAGACGGTCGATGAGGGGGGGCGCCGCACATTTTTTGAATACGATGAATATAATCAGTTATTGCGTGAATGGAGCCCTAATAGCGGCAAAGATATTCGACGAAAATACGATGATGCGGGGCGTTTAACTGAAGTTCGAGACGTCCCAACTGGCGTGACAACGACTTACAGTTACGATATTTCCGATAATCGCAAAAGTGAAATTGTGACTACGCCGGGCAATAGCCATAATCGCGATGTGCGTTATCAATATGATGCGCTTAACCAAATGGTGCGCTGGTTTGACGATGCTATCGATATGCATGCGAATTATGATTGGGATGCCGCTGGTAATCTTAAGCGAGTTTATACCGACACGGATTACAACCCGGATAGCGACGACTTAGCTGGCCAGCTTTTTGTCGATAACCGCTATCAATACAATGCTAACAACAGTATTAAATCTCTTAGTCAGCGCGGCGAGTTAGTTGCAGAATTTTCTTACGATGGTGCTGGCAACCGTATAAAGTTTATCGATGACAAAGCGACAGAATTTGAGTACAAATACGATGCGAATGGGCGTGTAATCGAGTCAACATGGGAATTAAATAACGAGAGTTTTAAAGCTACATGGCAGTACGATAAGGTCGGCAATATAAAAACATATCAACTGTTAAAAAATGGCAGTAATGAGCAAAAAAATGTCAAACACTATCACGAAAATAATCGTAATTGGCAAACCTTAGATACGGACAAAGATAATAAAACGCAGACCACTACGCAGACCTTCGACCGCTCTGGGCGTATTACCCAAACCAAAGTAAAAAATGCTGATGGAAAAACCTTTTACTACGATACGTCTTACTTCGCGGATGGTCGAGAAAATCGAGTAACGGGTCATGGTGACGCCAGAGGCCGAACAATTAATTTCTATGATGCTAACGATAAGCGCACAAAAATTGATAAGGGCAAGGGTGACGGCCAAGACGAAAATGAAATTTTAACCATGGTCTATAACACCGATGGTCAGATAATTTATCGCTTTCACAACCAGGGTAAAAGTGATTTAACACCGTTAAAAACCGAGTATGCCTATGCTAATGGGCACGCTGTTGGTGAGACGGGGTATGATGAAAAAAATAATAAACAAACGGAAATTGATACCGGCCGATACAGTTTAGTCGAGACAATTAACGATGAGTTTCCGACCAGTTCTGTTACCTTTTACACTACTCAGGCTGGCGATACCTTGCAAGGTATCGCAGCGGCTCTTTACGGTAATCCGAGCCTATGGTTTGTGTTGGCTGAGGCTAATGGACTAAGCCCGACAGAACAAATTAAAGAAGGTACAAAAATACAAGTACCTAACACGGTAGAAAACGGTCGCATTACAGCGGATACACACAAGCTGTATAACGAGGGAGACATCGTTGGTTCGACCCTACCGAATTTAAAAAGCCCTCCACCGAAGAAAAAAGGCTGCGGCGGCTTCCTCGCAATTATTATTATTGTCGTTATTGCAGTTGTTGCGACTATCGCCACAGCTGGGCTCGCAGGCGCGTTTTTGGGCCCTGCAGCAGCGGCGGGGGGCGCAACTTTTCTCGGACTTTCGGGAGCTGCGGCAACAATTGCCGCGTTTGCAGTGGCCGGTGCAATTGTCGGCGCAGCAGCAGCGATTGTGCAGCAGGGATTGTTTATTGCTCTGGGCTATCAAGAAAAATTCAGTTGGAAACAGGTCGCGGCCGGTGCAGTGTCTGGCTTGCTTTCCGGTGCAGCGCAGGGTATCGGCCAAGCGGTTAGAGCCGGTGCTATTGCGGCGGAAAGTATTAAATACGCGAAGACGGCCACAGTAGCGCTTGAGGTCGCTGCTAACGCTAGCCAACAATTAATTGAAAATGGAAAAATTACCTCGTGGACTAGCCTCGCCGCTGCTGGCATAGGCTCAGCGATCGAAACCGATAAACTGGCTGCTCAAGGTGTGCTTGACCGTGCAACCTCATCGACGTCCAAAGTAGTTGAAGGTGCACAGAAGGCAATTGCCAAAGCGGATAAGATTGCCAAGGTTGTTGAATATGTAACGCCTTGGGTACAACTGGCGGAGACTGCTATTCGCAACGATGGACAGTTAGAACCGAGCGACTGGGTTAGCACAGTGGGGGGGACACTGACGAAGGCAATTAGCGAAAATATTCCCAACGTTAATATTGAAGGCAGCAAAATTGGCACCGACCTCTCCAACGCAGCTATACGCTCGGGTGTGACGGCGGCTGTCGGTGGCGCGCTCGCATTGTTTGATAAAGATGCCGGGCTAGACTTTATTAAGAACGGCGTTGGCAGCGAGGTCGGTCAATTTATCGGCAAGACTTTGACAAGCGGTTTTGCGCGAAAAAATGAAGAACGTTTGCGTGCTATTCGTGAAGGTCTGACGGCGGAAAATGGTGTCAGTTATGTGCCGCCATATGAAACCGCAGCTAAAAAATCAGTTGAACCCATAACACGGGCAAAACAAAAAGCGGAAACGGTAAACCAACAGGGTGCGCAAGGTTTAATTCAGGAGCAGCAACAAGAGCAGGCTAATGCGGCTTTAAATGACAAGCCTGTGCAAGAGGTAAAATCAACCACAATTCCCGCGGAGGGAAGCGGTGAGGATGCCAAAGAACTGCAATCGAAGAAACCGTATACCATCAAAAAAGGTGACAGCCTTTATTCAATTTCTGAACAGCAGTTAATAGATGCGGGCATAGAGCCGACGCGAGATAATATTCGCGCCCAGATGGAGAAAAATCTCGAAAATAATCCACAAATAAAAGACCCGAAATTAATCTTTGAAGGAAAAACTTTAGATTTAGTTGGCGTTGATGTTGATCAAGAAATTTCTCAAAGTACTAAAGACAGACTGGATGTAGCTGCAGCGGAGTTTGTAACTGATCAACAAGCATCGCAATCGCGCAAAGAAGATCTTAAGCAATTTGCGCAGGAGCTATTAATCTTTGCTGCGGAGAATGCCGGCACCAACACACAGGGTGAGAGATTAACCGATGGTCGTGTCGGTTTGAAATTTGAAAATTCTGCAGGAGAAGTCAATTCCGCGCTTTTGTTAGCAGGCGAAAATGCCGAAGCTATTGCCGTATTGCTCGGTCAATTTAGGCTGCAAGTCAATGATATTAATTTTGATGAAAGCGCTCTCACCGATGTTTTAGATCAAAATATCGATGAGCTTTCTGCTCTATTAGGTAGCGCTGACTTTAAAGCCGAAGGTGTCAATGTTTCGCCGTTGGCGCAAGGTCAAGCGAGCGTGCTACCGCTTAATGGAGGGAGTGAATTTGCGATTAATTCGACGATAGAAATTAGTATTTCCGGCGATGAATTACGACTTTCCACATTAAGTGTCGACAGAGGGCTGTCGAATTTTGGCGATAAATTAGTGACTACTTCTGAAACAGTTATTTCAGGAGCGGATAAAACCATAAGGACTACTCGCAGCGAAAATAATCTACCGGCGAGAGCCTCGTTCCAAGGAGGATTTTTCTCTGAATTAAATCCGCTTGGAACGGGTCTTGGAGGAGGGCTTGGAGCAGGGCTTGGCGGTCAGGGGCCTGTTATTTTAGGGTCGCCGGAATTCAGAGAAATTCCAGGTGAACTTGATCAAGCAGATTCGCTGCCTAGGTTGTTCGACCCCGACGAAGATTTATCGGCATCTGAATTCCGCCAGCGGCTTCGTGATGGACTTGCATCTCAGGGTGCGACCCCAGAACAAATCGAACAATTCCTTGAAGATTTTGGTTTTAACAATTTTACTGACGAAGTTTTTGAATCGAGGGATAGAGCTGCAGAAATTTCAGATCAACTGCAACAGGATAGCCAGTCCCCGCTGGTACAGGCTAGTGCTGGAGGACTCTCTCCCGTTGAGCAGAAAGTCGGTGAGTTTATCGATACGGCCGCTCCAGTTCTGGGTGCGGTAGGTGAGGGAGTTATACGTGTCAGCAAAGCCCTTGAAAACCCCTTTGTCGGCTTCGCATTGCAAGCGCTTGAGTTTGCTGCAGGACCGGTTAAGTTTGGTATCGGTAAAGCCATTGAAGTAGCAGTGGGCGACGAGATCGGACAGGCGCTTGGCTTTGCGTTTGAGAAGACCACTGACTTTACCGAGCGTGTTTCCAGCCTTAACAAAGAAGATTCGGCGAAGGTTGTGCTTGGTGTTGTTGGTGTTGCTGCGATAATTATTAGCGTGAAAACATTTAAATCTCAAGGTCCTAAACTGGTTAAGTCGTTTAGGGAGAGGTTAGCGAAAGCGAAGAATGCGAAGAAACTCGATACGCCTCCGAAAACCGATTTAGATACACCGGATGCGCAGAAACCCAAGGTTGATTCCGACGTGGAAAGTGGGACGGCCGCGAAGACAAAACCTGAAAAAATTAAGAATCCTAAATCTAGATTCGAAAAGCTCACTCCGAGGGGAGGAGTAAAACCGACGTTAGCGAATGAAAAAGCACTTGTAGATGATGTCAAAAACCTTCGAAAAGCGCTGGATGATGTCAAGACTAACGGCACAGACGCCGACATAAATGCAGCGAGAAAGCAGTTAAGAGATGCACAAGAGCGGCTGGGTGAAGCCGGTGCAGTTTCTCCGGAGGTTGCAAAGGCGTTGGGAATCGACCAGTCTCAATTGAAGTTGCGGGGAGGAGGCTCTCGGAATATCGATTTAGATCCTGTAGACTTGCCAGATGGTCGTGTGGGCTTAATTGAAGCTAAGGGTGGAGGTTCTGATCTAAACTTCCGTCAAGTTCAAGATGCTACGGGCAAGAGAAATCCATTAATTGAAGCTCAGCAAGGTACGCGCCAGAATGTTGAGGGGCTTATAAACGATCTTCGAAAGAGTTCGCGTCAGTTAGCCAAAACAGACCCAGCGTTAGCACGGAGTAAGCGCGATGTTGCAAATAAACTGGATAACGCACTCAAAAATAATAAACTCGATTTTATCGTGGTAAATACTAAACTTAACGCGGCGCAACAGCCTAGATTAAACATAATAAAAGCTCCGGTTAATTGAGCGGAGTTAAAGTTAATTGGAAATAAATTAAATGCAAAAACTGAAGAGCCGACCAGTTCCACATGATTTTGGGGAAGAAATTGCAGATTTCGAATTGGAGGATCTTGTTGAACAAATACCTGCGGATCACGATAGGGTATTAGGTGGAGAATTAGACGATAACCTGCCTGTAATATTTAGTTCTCTGATGATTCGTATAGCAGAATTTACCTGCTTAAATTATTTTTTTAAAGAATCGCCCGTCGAGGACGTGCTTGAAGGTTTTGGTAAATCTGCCCTGGCTTCAGCCAATATGTTTCGTGTAATCCAGACGAGTGACAACGGGATGTCAAAATTTGTTTGGGAAGGTGTTGAACGATCGGTGGCGACTCTTGAGCAGACTGATTTACATAACTCGGCTAGAATTCCATTTGGTTTATTTATGGCCACAATCTCTGGAAGAAATGAAGACCTGGAGTTTATCGCGAGCATTCCACGGCAACAATATATTCATCCTCAGATAAAACAGCATGAGTATCTGCTCCGCCATACGGAGTTTTTGCAGCTGTTATTTACCGGTGACGCAGGAGAGATTGGCTCGCTAGTTGATGAGCTTGAACCCCAGCTAGAGGCGGTATATCAAAAAAATGATCCAGATTCTGAATATATTAAGTCCGAGGCGAGAATGTTTTTTAATCTTGCAAAATCAGATGCTGATAAGTTTTGGGATAGCGTAGATACAGTGCTGCAAAAACATAAACGGCTTTTTAACAGTCAACGAAATAATATGGATGTTGTTATCATGGGTTTATTGGCTGTATCTTCAATAGCCGCAGTTGTTTTAGCCGCGAAGAAAGGCATCGGCTTTAATAAAGAATTGAATAATCCCTATCTGCCAAACGAATTGGTCCACGCAGCTCTTAAAGCCAATGGTCTTGGTTAACATCCAGAACGATGAATAAAGTAATAGATGTGGACGATTACCTTGCTCGCTATCTCGAATTAGAAGATGCGCTTAGGGGTCACTACGGAGATTTTACCTACTTCAGCAGGCCGGCTATTTATGAAAGTGAAAACGGTATTATAGCTGTTACACCCTGGGCTGAATATTCTGGTGAGCCATTGATATTGCCTCATCCAAACTATGTGAAGTTTATTTCAATAACGACCATTAATGATAAAGGCGATGCAGAAACTTCCGTTCGTCTTTTGCAAGATGTGCTTAATTGCATCAAAAATAGAGTGGAAGTCGTTGAGGCGATTGCGCCCGTTCTGCATATTAGCGTTGCTCTTTTCGACGATGATGATCTGCGAGAGCAATTGCGTGAGCTGGTAGATAAACTGCCCTCGCCTCAAGTTACAAGTTGATAGGGAAATAATGGCTCTTATAGAGCTTCATTGTCCAAATTGAATAAGCATCCCAAGTTTTACAGGTTGGCATACAATTCACCTTCTGGCGTCTCATTCCTATAGGCTGCTGCTAGTTTACAGGTTAAAATTTAGGCTTTAACGTAGCTTGCCATGTATTGCCGGTTAAGCAACTTAAGAGAATGCTATCCCCTTATAACCTGGACTGAGTTGATGCAATATCTCCCTAGTTGTGTAGCAATTATATCTTTTTTAATTTACCTCTCTAGTTGTTCCGGCGATTCAAAACCTGAGGATTATCAACCAGATCCCGATGCCGAGTATTTTGTTGGCGGTAATGTTAGTGGCTTAAAAGGGCAGGGTTTAAAAGTTGAAGTTAAAGGCGCTGTTCCGATTTTTATTAACAGCAATGGTTTATATCAAACCAACTCACGTCTAAAAGATGGTACTTATTATGAAATTACTGTCTTAACACAGCCGGTGGACCCGTACCAAACGTGCAAACCGATAACAGCGACTGGCAGAATTACAGGTGAAGATGTCACCTCCGCATCAATACAATGTAAAACCAATAGCTTTACTGTTGGAGGAAGTATTTCCGGCTTAGTTGGGTCTGGTTTAGTCTTGCAACTCAATGGAGAAAATAATCTAGATATTGATACCGATGGGCCTTACCGTTTTAACGCCGAAATTGATGACCAAGATGATTTTGTTGTAACGATATTGCAGCAGCCATCTAATCCGAATCAAACGTGTTCAATCTCTTCCCCTTCAGGCTCTATTAACAATAACGATATTGTGAATATCGATGTTATTTGTGCTCAGAGTTCTGCACTACCGCTTAAGGTTATTGGCAAAGATAATAATTCAGATGAATTAATTTTGAGTAACAATGGAAGTAATTTTTTGACTGTAACGGAAGATGGTGATTATGCTTTTTCAGCGCAAATGGAACCGATGACTGCGTACAATGTGCAAGTTGTTAAACATCCTGGCGCGCCTCTGCAAAACTGTGTCGTAACAAATGGATTGGGTTCGACGGAATCTGGAGTGCCCGATAATATCGAAGTTAATTGTAGCTCCACCGAAATTCAGCCAAGTTCCTCAGACGCGGCAGCGTGGAATCGTTATTTTTGTACGGGCCCACAAAACGGCCCGCCTTGTTTTCATGGCGGCGAACGACTTGAAATTTTTACTGATATCAGTGCGGCCTGTGATGAGCTTAGCGTTAGCGATGAGTTGAACGCGTTTAATTGGCTTTGCGAGCAGAGTAATGGCAAAGCGGTATTTAAATCCACTGGTTTAAAGCTCAATCGCAGTATGTCCGACTTACTGGATTTTGGCCGAGTTATGTGGAAGATGAATAGGTTATTGGTCTCAGGTGCTGAAAATTATTCCAGTCCTAATGAAGTTTGGTGGTCCAATCCAGTTTTTCTACAAAATCAGCCCGCCACACTGGATCATACTGGCGCTGTTTATCTTGTTAATCAAAATGTTGTTGGTACATACCAAATTACTGAAAGTGAAGTTTCATTTGTGGTAATGCCCGGAAAGCAAATAACAATTGATAGTTCAACTCCAAATGATCCAGCCCTGATTGTTGAAGCAAATGACAACAGGGCAATTAATGGCGTATGGTTAGAGGGTCGTTTTATTGGTCAAACAGATTCTCTACGATCTATCATGATTAACAAAACCAATTCAGCTGTTCTCTGGGATGTTTTTTCCGATAACGGTACTGTTAGCGCAAGCATGAACAATAGTTTTATTCATCGTTTAAGAGCTACTCGGGCAGGGGCAGGTTTATCACTGGGTGGCCAAAATAATGTGGTATACGATCTCACAAGTAATAACAATACTTGGGGACTTGAAGTAAAAGGCGAAGGTAATAAATTTAATAAATTGACTCTTATCAATAATTTTCTTGGCGTATATATGCGCTCGCACTTTAATTTTTTACAAATGCTTACCTTGGCTAATAATACCACCGGTATTTCAATTGCAGGGAAAGAAGGGAATAGTTTTAATAATCTTGCCATTATTAATAGCGAGGTAGGTATTGAAATTACTGATAGACCATTGGGAGCCAGTCCTGATCGTAACTATTTTAGAAACGTAGCTGTTACAGATAGCGATACAGGGATTTTTCTCGATGAGCAACTGAAAAACCCCATTGAAATTGATGGTCAATTGATGATGGGAAATAATAATCAAGCAGATTGTTTTGTTGCTAAAGAATCGAGCAACCCGGGTTTGCTTGATGATATAAACGGGGATGATGATGTAAACAGCGGAGATTGTTTGCCTGGGAACGAGTCGGATTTTGGTAGTGTGTTGGATGTTGGCAGTTTGGCGCAAAGCTTTATGGGGAAGGTTTTGGTGGAAGATCCAGAAAATAACAGTGACACAAACGGAGGCGCACTGCGCACGGAAATTGTCGATTGGCTAAACTTTTCTTCTCGTTTTCGTGCTTGGGGTATTGATGGGTCAGAGTTTCCAAATCTCGATAATAGAAGCACTTGTGTATTGCGCCGCTCACTTTGTCGCATCTGGGATTTCAGTTTGGCCGAAGTCGATTCACCCATAAAAAATGTTAACCTGGTGAAACTCTCTGGAACCGAAGAAAACAGTTTGCGTCATCGCTTTGTATCGCAGGTAGTCCCCGAGGTATCACTTTTAGACGCTGTAGAAGTTTTTAAAGATGGCATTGGGGATGAGGATGGCGTTTGTGAAAGCAATGAAGCTTGTATACATATATCCAATATTGCTAGCGACCAAGGAGACATGGAGCTTGAAACAGCGGGCGAATTTTTAGATGGAGACAGTTTGCAAGGTATTATTCTACTGAAAAGAAAAAATTAGAGGAGATCTTTCTGGCATAGATTGAATCTCCTGCCAATTTCTAAAGGTAAAATCAGTTAATGTGGCTATAGATGTTCACTGTGTAGTTGCATGATATAACGCGTGATGTCGAAAATATTCAATAATTATTGCAGTTAAGCTTTTATCTTGTTTTATCCATTATAGAGGAGGCAAGATATTACTCAACAATCAAACCGACTAGAGACTCATGGTTAAGTCCAGCTCTGTCATTGGATCGGCTAAAAATACATTGCGGTAATGGCAATACGATTATGGTATCGCCAAAAGATAAAAATGGTTTTATAGCGGCAATTGACTCTGTCAAAAAGTAGATTTTATATTTAAGTTTTTAAACACACTGCTAAATAAAAACGTTATGTGCAATAACAGATAAGATAGAGTTAAAAAGATACTACGCGCGCTATCGGCACTCTTGCTCTACGTGCCAAAATTTATCCGTTTAAAAGAAGGCTGCAAACAGAATCAATTTGTAGAACGTAGAGCAAGTAACTGCACATCTAGAGCACCGCGATAAACTTTTCATTAATCGGATGTGACGTGCAGGTTTTTTATAATAGAGTGAAACTCCTATTGCGCAAGCCTAACAGGAGCAAAAACATCGCTGCGAAGCCAAGATGTATCGCCAATTAGACTGTCAGCGAACCATGCGGTTTTACTGTCCCTGGCACCGCCATCAATATCGTTGTTGATATGTATCTCCAAGCCCAAGTCTGCACCCGCCTCCGGAAGTGCGCCAATAGTTGACCAGGGAATCGCAATTTCCAGCCCGTAACCGTTAGAAGTCGTTGTTGAGGCAACGAAGATATCATCAGTAGATGCGAATGGGCTTCTAGCACCGAGCTGGGGAACGCTGTCCCCTGGGCGGAAGATATATTGCACATCCTGATGCCCATAACTAGGCAAGTGGCTGTTATTAGGGCTGATAAAGACTTCAACAGAGTCGTCGCCATACCATGCATTACTGTCGGCAATTGGGCCTGTTGCATCGGCGACTTCAACTTGCAGATAGAGGAATTCCCTGTTCCACGCGGCGCGCCATTCTCCTAGTGCCAGGGAGGGGCCGCTAATTATGGGGTTGTTAATAAGTTGTGGGGTTATTGAAGACCACAAAATATCCGAAGAAAAACCATCCAATCGCAACAACGGAGAGCCGTTTGTTGTGATATCGGGCTTTAATGATATGTCGTTCGGCAAAGTTTTACTTATTTGAGTGCCAGGGGTAGGCTGAAATTCGAATAATTTAGCAACGCAGAAATAGCGTGGGTTGGCGAAGGTTGCATTATTGTCGGAGCACCACGCTCTTTTGCCTTCACGATTGCCGCCATTGTCATCGTCATTGATCTGAACCTCAACCCCCATAGTCGCTAACTCTGTCGGCCGCATCTTCAGTGACGACCAGGGAATCGCAATTTCCACATCATAACCACCAGGCCTTAAAACGGACTTAAACTGCGGCTGTATAGGTAGATTCAAACTACGGTCACCCCAAGAGAAGGTGCCATTCGCCCCGGCGGTGAAGATCATTTGAATATCGTCGTGTCCATCGTACCAACCGTTGTGGCTGTTGCCGGGGTCTAAAAAGATTTCGATTGAATCATCGTGATAAGCCTTAGCGCTATCGTGTGGCAACACAACATTGGCGTCGTTTACGCGAACAAAAAAGTACAGGTTTTGGCTGTCCCAAAAGGCGCGCCAGTCTCCGGTGTTATCGGAAGCATTAATCGGGGCGGGAACACGTGCAATGGGGTGAACCAAACGCGCACTCCAATCGGGTTCCATATCTAGCCCGTCGATAGTAACGGGGTCAAATGCTAGCGAGCCAACAATCTGTGTAACGAGATTAACGCTGCTCATCTTGCTTGGGTCGCGCCAGGTTTCTGTAGATGTTGTGCGCCAACTGGTTTGGCCCTCGCGAAGGCCGCCATCGTCATCGTCGTTGACGAACAGTTCAAAACCTATCTGGCGGCCAGGCACAAGTCCCAAAGTTGCCCATGGAATGGCTATTTCCATCGTATAGCCATTGTCATTCGTGTGGGGTAGCGATTTGGCAATTATCCCAGCCGTCGGCATCCCGCTTCGGCCTCCGCCTGTGTAAACCGTGTCGTCCATTGGTCGAAACAGATATTGAAAGTCGTTGTTATCGTACCCACCGTTGTTTTTTTCATTTAAGCCATCGATGTAGATTTCAACTGAGTCGTCCTGCCATACGGCGTTGGGGCTATCGCCCATAAGCTGATCGTCGACAACATCGACGAGAATGTAAAGGTGGCTGTCTGTCCAAGCAGCGCGCCACTCCACCGCATGGTTTGCCGGCGTTGATGTGGGCACCAATTGCTGCGCTGTATTTTCAAAGTCGTTGTTGATTTTAAAAAAATTGGTTGGGTCGTTTAATGTCGCAGTGGCAGCGGCCAGTTGACTGATGCTGGGAGTATTGCGGCGACCGCCGTTTACCGGCGTGTCAGCCGGGCGCGGTGGCGACACCAGTCCCCAGACAAAGTCAACTTGTCCGTCAATTATCGGCGGGGAAGATAAGATTTTTCGAAAAGCAGGGCGCATATGATCGGCTTGTAGCTCGCGATAGCTTTCTCCCGAATCGAGACGTTGTTTAATCCAACGGCTCTCCATTAACGTGGCGTTGCGCCCATCTTGAGCCTGCCGCAACGCGCGCGCAAAGCGCCCGGCAGCCCGCCCGTCATTTAATGTCGGCTGTAGGCAAGCGTCAAAAAGTGCTTCGCTTTCTAATTGCAGTGACGAAGGTCCTCCCTGTGGCATGGTGCGGGTAATCGGGTTCAGCAGAGCATTGGCGAGGACTCGGTTACAGTATTTGCCATTAGCGGTCGATAGCTCCGGGAATCTACCGCCGATTACGGGAGATGTATGACACGTTGCACAGGCCAAAGGCCCCCCTTTAGGTAAGTAATAGTTGGCGGGCCCCTCATTCATATCCCATGTGTCGGGAACAATGGGGTCGCTCCATATATTAGATGTCACTAATGCGCCGATGTCTACGGCAGTATTGGGGTGGACAACAAACGCGTTCTCGCCTCTATGGCAGTCAGAACAGCGGTCATCATTGGGTAGCTCAGTTCCGCCGACAAAGATGTTTGGAACTGGGTCGTGACAGGGCTGGTTTGGGTGCCCAGGTAAGCTGCTTCCTGGCACATCTTTGTTGCCAGGAAAGCACACTGTGTCGTCTATCGCTACGTTAGTTGCCGCATCCCAAAAGCAGCTTTTTCCGGTGCTCTTGCTTTGGCAAACCACCCCTAAAAGGTTAATGATGCTGCCGTCAATGCGCGGCAGAATCATGCAAACTCCATCATTATCCTCAGTCCAATAATAAACTTCAGTTGTAAATCCAGCCCCGGTAAATTCGTTTGTTAATATGTTATCCACTAAGCCAGCTGGGTCGCGCCTGGGCGTCCATTGTGCCGGGTCATTGCTAGCCAAGGCAGCAGCGCGATTGAAGGCCACCTTTGGTGTTGGTACCCCGGCTTCTTCGCATTGAGTTGCATATTCTCCTCCACTTTCTATTGTGACCGTCGCATTAGCTTGGAATGAAGACAGCATCGCTAGTACCGCCAACGTAAAAGCTAGACAATGAAAAAAAATTGTTTCATTCAGAATAGGTAGAGCTAAAACGGTAGAGTTATTGTTGTGTTGGCGCATGGATTTCTCCTTTGCGGTTAACTTGTTCAGATTATTTGGCACCCCAAATAAGTGGCCTTTAACTCACGCGTTAAAGGCCAGTGATGCTTTTTGTGGTGTTTCCATTTTTATTAGCTAAGTTAATTCATACGAACACTTGGGAGAATTAATACCGTGCCAATAAAAAACGGAGTAATAATTTCGCAATCATTGTTTTCGTTGAGAGTGAATAAGTTTATTGCGCTTGGTTTTTTTCGAGGGGACTAGCATCGCGTTAAATTGTGAGATAGACAATCGCCAAAATTGGTGAAAATTATGAAAATAGCGATAGCGAGGCAGAAGTTTTAAAAAAATCGCGTCGGGTTGCTGAATTAGGTTGCATCATTTAGATGAGTTATTCATTGTGATGAAATTTGAGGGTGTGATTACTTTCTATCGTGCAGCTGTCGCCACAGCTAAGCGATCTTAAGGTTGTATTAGAGGCATTGACCGGACTCGCTTGCCAGTAGCGGCAAAGTACGCGTTATAAACTGCTGGTGCTAGGGGGGGAACAGCAGGTTCACCGACACCGAATGGATCGCGATGACTTTCCAAAATTTGAATTTCGATTTCAGGTATCTCGTGAATACGAATTTTTTTATGGTCATCGAAGTTGCTTTGAACGACGCGGCCATTTTTAACATCAACGCCACCGTGCAAAATAGGGGATAAAGCCCAAATAATACTGCCTTCTATTTGGGCTTTTACTTGGTTTGGATTGACTGCGAGTCCACACTCGATAGCACACCAGATTTTTTTAATCTCGAATTTTTTCTCTGTCGCTTCTACTTCGGCGATCTGCACGCAGTAGGTATCTTTATATTTAACCGCTCCAATACCTAGACCAACGCCTTTCTTTAACCTTCGCCCCCAATGGGCCATCTTGCCGGCGGCGACAATGACCTTTTTCAGCGGAAGCCGAGCGTCAGCTCGCTGTTTCAACGGATCGTCCTCATGACGCCAGTCAGGCCACTCGAGCAATTCCAGTCGGTATTTTAGTGGGTCTTTATCAAGCTTGTGTGCTAATTCGTCGATAATGCATTCGGAGCTAAAGAAGTTGAGATGGCGCACAACGCTGCGCCAAGATCCGTAGTCGACCAGTAAATCCTTTAATACGTTACTTCTATTTCGTTGGCTTTTTGCATGGATGGGCACAGTAGCGCGTGCACCCCAAGGATGTGTTGCATAGCCGTCGAATCCAAAAGCCAATATTTCTCCTTTCTTACTCAATCCAATTTCAAATTTATCCAACCTTTGCGGGTGGAAGCGAGCGTGCTGGATCTCATCTTCGCGTGTCCAGAGGAGTGATACTGTTTGGCGCGTTTTTTTTGCTAGAAGAACCGCTTCGATAATGTAATCAAACATATATCGCCGACCAAAACCGCCTCCGGATGGTCGTGTATGGAATAATATTTTTGAATGAGTGATTCCGAGTTCCTCCGAAATATGGTCTGCCGTTTTTTTAGGATCCTGAGAGGCAGCCCAGACTTCAACATTGTTGTTCGAATCAACTTTTGCGATGGCGTGCAGCGGTTCCATCAAAGCGTGAGCAACATAAGGCGTGCTGTATTCCGCTGTTAATATCTCGTCAGCTTTGTTTAAGTTATTTTTAAATAGTTCAGGTTCTCCTCTTTCCCGAGTCGTTATTTTATTTTTATCAGAAAACTCCTGCCTAGCGTCAGCAGAATTTCGAAAGACATTTGGACCATGATCCCACTCGATTTTTAATGCTTTACGTCCTTGCATCGCGGACCAATTGGACTTAGCTAATACAGCGACACTGTTTTTTGCACCGGTCATCCACATGTCGTAAGAAGGTGATGCATCAATTGTCACCACGTCAACAACACCCGGAACCTTTAATGCCTTTGTAGAGTCGACAGAAATAATTTTCCCACCTTTAACCGGTGCTCTCTCCATACTCGCATAAAGCATTCCCGGAACTTTCTCGTCAATACTGTAAGAATATTTTCCTTTAACTACGGAAGGACTCGAAACGCGATTATGAGACTTTCCTATTAATGTAAATTCGTTTCTATTTTTTAACCTAGGAGCCCCTCGATAGGTTAATTGAGCTGCGGACTCCGCAAGCTCACCATAAGAAAGACCTACATCGGAGCCTTGTTTAAAAACAAAGCCATTTCTGTTACTGCAATGCCGTATATCAATTTCCCATTGCTTGGCTGCTGCTTTGCGCATTAGTAAACGTATATAAGCACCTACTATTCGGTAGCGGTGCCAATTTCCTTCTATCGATCCGCTACCACCGGTACTAAATGGATAGGGTCCGAAATCGAGTTTACGGGAATGCTCATCGTAGTCCAGCGTGCGAACTTCCACGTCGTCCCAGTTAGCATCCATTTCATCGGCGATAATGAGTGGGATACCTGTATCAACACCTTGTCCCATCTCATGCTTTATCAATCCGATAATAATTTTTCCAGATTTTTCTATCTCAACTAATGAATGAATCGAATAGCTATCATTATTTTTAATCGTTTGCGCAGACCCGTTTGTAGGTAAGCTTAAAGTTAATATCAAACCACCGCTTGCTGATACCGAGGTTTTAATAAAATCTCGGCGGGTTGAGAAATCAACATTATTCATTTCAAAATCCTTCTTTTCATTTTGCCGCTGCTCGTTTAATCGCTTTTTTAATTCGAGGATAGGTTCCGCAACGGCATAAATTCCCTTGCATGGCGTGATTAATATCCTCTTCGGAAGGCTTAGGTTTGGAGTTCAATAGTGAAACTGCCGAGAGGATTTGTCCGCCTTGGCAATAGCCGCACTGGGAGACATCTTCCTCGACCCAGGCAAGTTGGACAGGGTGATCGCCTTTTTCAGATAGGCCTTCGATAGTGACAATATCCATATTAACGGCGGATTCAACTGGAAGAGAGCATGATCTGATTGAAACATTATTGGCAAGGACCGTGCACGCGCCACATAAGCCTTTCCCGCAACCGAATTTTGTTCCGGTAAAGCCTAAAGTGTCACGCAGAACCCAAAGTAAAGGAGTCGATTTTTCAACGTTGACAGTGTGTTTTTTGCGATTAATGTTTAATACGTATTCAGTCATAATGTTCTCCATTTTAAACTTTAGGTTCTTGTAAATAAGTTATTTAGAGAAGGCAAATTTACGCTTTATCTTTGTATTGATCTAAAATCGGTAAATTTCTAATTCGTTTTCCAGTTAAGTCAAAAATTGCGTTTGCTAAAGCGGCTGGAAACGGGGGAAAAGGTGGTTCGCCCATTCCGCTTGGGTCTTCATCACTTTCTACGATATGCACGTCAATAGCGTCAGGGCAATCATCAATTCGAGAAACGATATAATCGTGAAAATTAGATTGTTTTACTTGTGCATTTTCGTAAGTTATACCTTGGTATAAGGTGGTCGAAATTCCATCCATAATGCAACCTTCTACTTGTGCTTTTACGCCTAAAGGATTTATCGCAAAACCGCAATCTACACCTGAAGAAACTTGCTGAACTTTAATTTTGTCTTGAATGATTGCCACATCAACAACGTGCGCCACATACGAGCCGTGAGAATACATCATGGCAACGCCTCTTCCAGAATTAGTAGGCTTAGGTCTTGCTTTTTTTACTGCTAGATCTAAAGTATTTTTTGCTCTACCTGAGTCAAATTTAAAAGAGAATCCTCCCCATTCCGGAGGAGCAATTTGAAACTCCTTTTTAGGGCCAAAAAGGGATAAGCGATACAAAATAGGATTTTTATTTAATAGTCGAGCTAACTCATCAAAAAAACTCTCTTGCGCGAAACCCATTAAGTTAGCCATCGGGCCCCGCCAAGCTCCGCGTGGTAATGGACTATCGATGTTAACCCGATCGTGCCTAAAATTTGGAATTAAGCCTACCGGAATATTGGCTTCTGTAACGTTATTACCTGGGCCGGTTTCCTGAACGTTTAATGCGAGAATTTTTCCGGTCTTATCCAGCCCTGCTCTAAATCGGATATTATTTGCCGGACGATAGCGGTCGTGTTGTATCTCGTCTTCTCGTGTC
>JANQJB010000064.1 GCA_028281865.1 Marinagarivorans sp. | reverse complement strand
AATTTCAACTGCTGTCGTGTAGCATCGTATGCTAGTTGACGTGACAGTATTATGAAATACCCGATAAAATTTTTTAGAAAATAATAAATAGTGAACAAGATAAGTTTATCAACTGTTTCAGATATTAATTGCCTGGTTCTAAAGCTAACTGTTTTCAACAGCGCAATACCTTTGTTCTCTCTTGGTTTATTTATTTTCAGTATTAATGCTTGTTTCTAGTTGAGTTTTTCTTTGTTTTTGGCAAATTTAACATTCTTAGGTTTGTTAAGATGTGATATTTAACACCATAAGCATTGTTATATGTTGTTCGTTTTGATTGGTTTTTCGTCATTTGGTCATATTGACTTGAAATGGTGGTTTTCAGTTGGTGGGGGTTTGGGGCGTTTTGTGTTTGAGTGGTTTGTTTGAATAGCTTGTTTGGTCAATTGTTTTTTGCTTGCGTCTGAATGCTAGGTTTTTCTAGGCTGCCTATGCGGCAGTTAACGTATGGGCGTCAGGAACTCCAACTCCATAAGATTTCTAAGCTGCCTATACGGCAGTAAATTTTCGTAACTATAGCTTTAAAGAGCCCCCGAATTTCTAAGCTGCCTATGCGGCAGTAAATCTGGGGACTGGGCGCTCTTCGTCGAATTAATGTTTCTAAGCTGCCTATGCGGCAGTAAATGATGATCCGGAAGCCCTCTCCCTTGCCCTGTTTTTCTAAGCTGCCTATACGGCAGTAAATTGAGTTAGGGTTTCTCTCCGCACCAAGCTGGGTTTCTAAGCTGCCTATACGGCAGTAAATTCAGGGCGTATTTTCAATATTGTTTTGTAATCTTTCTAAGCTGCCTATACGGCAGTAAATTATCCAACATGGTAACCGTATGCGCGATATAATTTCTAAGCTGCCTATACGGCAGTAAATCTTACATGATGAGACGCTTTGCTGTGAGATACTTTCTAAGCTGCCTATACGGCAGTAAATCACCCGATCCGATAGAACCGACGAGCGGGAAATTTCTAAGCTGCCTATACGGCAGTGAATGACAGAGTTGCGCCGTCGTGATGTTGAAGTATTTTCTAAGCTGCCTATACGGCAGTGAATATGTGAATTGGCCTGATGTCGGAATAAAAGTTTTTCTAAGCTGCCTATACGGCAGTGAATAGCAGGAAAAGAAGGGCGAGTCGATTAAACAATTTCTAAGCTGCCTATACGGCAGTGAATGAAAACGCGTTTAACTTCGAGCTCAACCAACATTTCTAAGCTGCCTATACGGCAGTGAATGTTAGGTGGGTATGTCTCGCTTATCTGTAACGTTTCTAAGCTGCCTATACGGCAGTGAATTAGACCAGGCTAACGCAAATAGTGAAAATAGTTTTCTAAGCTGCCTATACGGCAGTGAATCTGAAGAGCGAAAAACCATTGCTTATGTAGACTTTCTAAGCTGCCTATACGGCAGTGAATTGAAACATCACATCCGACAACTGAAGAAGTAATTTCTAAGCTGCCTATACGGCAGTGAATTTTAACGGTAGACGAACGACCGGGTTATGTCATTTCTAAGCTGCCTATACGGCAGTGAATTGTTCCAGGGTTTACGGCGGGGTTTGGTTCAATTTCTAAGCTGCCTATACGGCAGTGAATGATAGTGACGGTATTCCTGGGATTGCTCAAGCTTTCTAAGCTGCCTATACGGCAGTGAATGAGTACGGAAGATTTGGCGGCATTAGCTGATTTTCTAAGCTGCCTATACGGCAGTGAATTCCACAACCTTTTATTTGGGGAGCCCACAATGTTTCTAAGCTGCCTATACGGCAGTGAATTCCGTAGGGATGCAGGTGCTTCATTGCTTCTGTTTCTAAGCTGCCTATACGGCAGTGAATTTTCGTCTAAGCCAATTTCGACATCTATACGCTTTCTAAGCTGCCTATACGGCAGTGAATTCGATAAAACCGCACAAACCGCCACCGCGATTTTTCTAAGCTGCCTATACGGCAGTGAATCATAGATGTTAATGTGTGCTTGAGGGTGAGCGTTTCTAAGCTGCCTATACGGCAGTGAATGATATCTTCAATAGACTCAAAGTCCAAAGCCATTTCTAAGCTGCCTATACGGCAGTGAATTTCCCACGCCGCTTTATCTCCCACTTCCTTTGTTTCTAAGCTGCCTATACGGCAGTGAATGATCGAAGTGTTTCGTAACTGGTCTTGATAATTTTCTAAGCTGCCTATACGGCAGTGAATATAACATGAACAATAAACAATTACTTATTATGTTTCTAAGCTGCCTATACGGCAGTGAATATGAGTTTATCGCCTCATGTTTTTGACCAAGATTTCTAAGCTGCCTATACGGCAGTGAATATGATTACGCGATGAAATTTAGAGACGGGTATTTTCTAAGCTGCCTATACGGCAGTGAATAGTGTCCATCACATCGCCCAAATCGCCCTCGTTTTCTAAGCTGCCTATACGGCAGTGAATCCCAGACACAATTGATATGAGTGTAAGCGAGATTTCTAAGCTGCCTATACGGCAGTGAATCGGTCCAGGTTTCTACGGAATAGAAACTTATCTTTCTAAGCTGCCTATACGGCAGTGAATCTGTCTGACACATCATTGAAAACCAAGCGATCTTTCTAAGCTGCCTATACGGCAGTGAATTTTCGAGCATATCTTCTTTCTCTTCTACCAAATTTCTAAGCTGCCTATACGGCAGTGAATTAGCACACATCGCCGCTAGCATCGCCGGTCCATTTCTAAGCTGCCTATACGGCAGTGAATATTGCGAAAAATACGACGAAGCTATGCGCCTATTTCTAAGCTGCCTATACGGCAGTGAATAGCAAGCTAAGTTTTGCAGCGATCAATACAATTTTCTAAGCTGCCTATACGGCAGTGAATTTTGTTAGAACAAGATGCTAGAGCCGGTACTCTTTCTAAGCTGCCTATACGGCAGTGAATAGCTTTTTTTAAAACGTTTGCGTAAACATTTATTTCTAAGCTGCCTATACGGCAGTGAATTATCTCGCTCGGGTGATGTGCTTTTATATCAATTTCTAAGCTGCCTATACGGCAGTGAATTTACGATAATACCGGTGCGCAATCAGCCAATTTTTCTAAGCTGCCTATACGGCAGTGAATTCGTACTCGTGATAAACGTACTATTTAAAAGCTTTCTAAGCTGCCTATACGGCAGTGAATATTTAGTCGTAGTACTCGTTATGATTATTTTTTTTCTAAGCTGCCTATACGGCAGTGAATTCATCCCGGTTTTTTGGGATGAGGTTTTACCTTTTCTAAGCTGCCTATACGGCAGTGAATTGCCTCGCGGCGAGCGTCTTTCATTATAAAATTTTCTAAGCTGCCTATACGGCAGTGAATGCCTTGGCGTTTTTCGGGGAGATTTTTAACAATTTCTAAGCTGCCTATACGGCAGTGAATTTCAGCGTGTTGCATCGGGAGCAAGTCGAGGATTTCTAAGCTGCCTATACGGCAGTGAATCCCATAGGTGCGAAGTGCGTCGGCCATTTTCTTTTCTAAGCTGCCTATACGGCAGTGAATTTTCTTTTTCCATCGATAGTTTCGCTCCACGATTTCTAAGCTGCCTATACGGCAGTGAATTTTACCTTTCGTCGGTATAGCCCAAGCGGGTCTTTCTAAGCTGCCTATACGGCAGTGAATGATTCGGGCGACCTTAGCGGGTTGATTAATATTTTCTAAGCTGCCTATACGGCAGTGAATAAAGTTTTATCTAATTTAATCGATGATTACAATTTCTAAGCTGCCTATACGGCAGTGAATATGGTGAAGTTTTTGGTTATCAAGAGCGTTATTTTCTAAGCTGCCTATACGGCAGTGAATATAAATATTTATCCTGCCAAAATTTTAGACTTTTTCTAAGCTGCCTATACGGCAGTGAATTGCAACATTTAGCTCGCGGGTTGCGCTCGAACTTTCTAAGCTGCCTATACGGCAGTGAATGAATTGGTTATCTTCGGGATTATGTAAATATTTTTCTAAGCTGCCTATACGGCAGTGAATGGGTCTTTCTGCGTTTGAGATACGATTAAATCTTTCTAAGCTGCCTATACGGCAGTGAATTAATTCCGCAAGATGTTTCGACTGTTAGTGTTTTTCTAAGCTGCCTATACGGCAGTGAATTTCTACACTTTTCATACACTTTAGTTAATGCATTTCTAAGCTGCCTATACGGCAGTGAATGAACAATGTGCGCTAACATGTTGATTCAATTATTTCTAAGCTGCCTATACGGCAGTGAATAAGAAAAAACGAGAGGGCGAATAAATGAAAACTTTCTAAGCTGCCTATACGGCAGTGAATGACGTGAGCGGGCATTCGCCTACTATTAACGATTTCTAAGCTGCCTATACGGCAGTGAATTATAACCATTGGTATGGATCAGCGATGAAGGATTTCTAAGCTGCCTATACGGCAGTGAATGAATGGAGATATTGCGTCTGTTAAAGGTGTAATTTCTAAGCTGCCTATACGGCAGTGAATGAGAAGTGCGAGCAATTATTGCATGGAACGAATTTCTAAGCTGCCTATACGGCAGTGAATTTGCTCTTCCATTAATAGCTATTTCTATGTTTTTTCTAAGCTGCCTATACGGCAGTGAATGTTTCTAGGGGATGTTTACCATTTAAATATGATTTCTAAGCTGCCTATACGGCAGTGAATTAGTTTTGTCAACTGGTCCAAATTCCCCAACTTTTCTAAGCTGCCTATACGGCAGTGAATAAAAAAACTACGTAAACCGGTCGCGCCAATATTTTCTAAGCTGCCTATACGGCAGTGAATGTATAAATCGCCGCACGATGGCTTTAGCGACCTTTCTAAGCTGCCTATACGGCAGTGAATGCAAACGAAGTAGCCGCCTTCGCATTTTATTATTTCTAAGCTGCCTATACGGCAGTGAATTCTAAGAACATTGGCTAGGTTTTTCTCTCGGTTTTCTAAGCTGCCTATACGGCAGTGAATGTTAAATAAATAAATTATTGGAGATTGGTTATTTTCTAAGCTGCCTATACGGCAGTGAATTTACACCAGCAGTTGCCTGATCACTGCTTGTCTTTCTAAGCTGCCTATACGGCAGTGAATATTCCACGTTTTAATGAATAACTCGGATTTTCTTTCTAAGCTGCCTATACGGCAGTGAATTGCTGTTAACTCGACCGCATCGGAGTTTTCGATTTCTAAGCTGCCTATACGGCAGTGAATAAGCTATGGACGAAACAACCCGCTGGATTATTTTTCTAAGCTGCCTATACGGCAGTGAATTAAACAGGTTTGTCGATTTGCATTTTTACTACTTTCTAAGCTGCCTATACGGCAGTGAATGCACCGATAAACTAGAACCGGCGTTGCTTTTGTTTCTAAGCTGCCTATACGGCAGTGAATGGCTTAAAAAGTCGCCTATCGAAAGTGGAAAATTTCTAAGCTGCCTATACGGCAGTGAATAATAAAGACATTTGTCGCACGGTTGGAACATGTTTCTAAGCTGCCTATACGGCAGTGAATAAGGGGAGAAACACCTACCCAAGCCGCTAATATTTCTAAGCTGCCTATACGGCAGTGAATACGACTAAACCAGTTTTCACCGATACCGGGACTTTCTAAGCTGCCTATACGGCAGTGAATCATTTTAACGAACTACTCAACGCCAATTACGATTTCTAAGCTGCCTATACGGCAGTGAATATAAATTTTGTCCATGACATACTCGCGAACGTTTTCTAAGCTGCCTATACGGCAGTGAATTTCTTTCCTCAACGCCTACCTTAACACCATCATTTCTAAGCTGCCTATACGGCAGTGAATTTTTCTTGAAGGGCTGAGGCTCAGATTTATAATTTCTAAGCTGCCTATACGGCAGTGAATAAAAGTTTATGGCAGGCGAGGTTTTGCATCGTTTTCTAAGCTGCCTATACGGCAGTGAATGTAGCTACACATTGAACTCAAGCGGACAAGCTTTTCTAAGCTGCCTATACGGCAGTGAATAACAGTATAAAACGAAAAAAAATAGTTACAACAATGACTTAGCGAAAAACCAATGGATTACCCAATGATTTTTGCCAATGCTGTAACTTATTGATTATTAATCAAATTTTTAAAGAGCAAAAAATATTGGTCAAAAGAGCGTTAGTTAACGTTCAATAGCTCTTCTGACAATCGTTTAGCCTCTCCCACCATGTAGAGCGGTAAAGACAATAAATTGTAAGTCAACTTACCTAGCGCAGTTGTTGCCAAAGCGTCTTTGATAATTGAAGGCTTATCGCTATTAAACCGCAATGCGTATTTGCACTGTTTTTCCTGGCAAAACTGATGTAGTGATCGGAGCGTTCCAGTTGCACCTGCTTTTATTTCAATCGGTATTATGTCCTGACCCACTGTGAGTAAATAATCTATTTCCGCTGCTGCGCTTTTTGCTTCCCGCATCCAGTAAAACAGCGCCGGCTCCTGAAAATACTCGTCTGTATTAAGCAAATGCTGCCCGACAAACTGTTCTGCGACCGCACCTTTGTTAACCAAATAGGGGCCGTCGTCTTTAATATTTAATTCATTAATATCAAGCAATGAGCAAAGCAAACCAACATCCATAAATAATATTTTAAATTGGCTTTCCTTCTTTTCCGCTCCCAATGGAATTCCATTAGCGGAGCTGTGATGGACTTTGTGTAACACTCGCGCCATACATAACTGTATTAACGCGTCTCTTATTTCTGCAGCACGATGTTCTTTACTTACATTTACATATTTGAATTTATTACCCACCATCCCAGGAGCGCGATCAAACACAAGTTGCACGCGATGCGTTTTTGCTCCATGACTGTACTTATTAAAATCGTCACGATATGTGGCTAAAATACTACTTTGCACTCTTAACACATCGTTATAAGAACGGCTTTTTACAAAACGAGCAATCGCTTCGGGCATACCGCCCACCACGCAATATTGCCTAAACAGCTTCATGGCTTTTTCATGCACTGCTTGGGGTATGGCCAGTTTTTCGATATGCACCAAGGAAATTCGTTCAAGGTGATTGGCCAACGCTTCCTCGTCTACAGCTAACAGGAAATCGGAAAATGTCATAGGCCCCATATGCATGTATTCAATACGGCCAACCGGCATGGAAAAACTCGATTGTTCCAGGGTAAATTCGAGTAGGGACCCTGCTGCCAGAATTGCAATATCGGGCCTTTCCTCATAAAAGTACCGCAAGGCTGTAAGCGCTTCCGGAGCTACTTGAATTTCATCGAGAAAGAGAATCGCGTTACCTGGTTCTAACTCGATACCCGTGAGCAACGCTAATGTAGAAAGGATCTGAGCGGGATCATTAACTGAAAAAGCTTCGCGGTATTCGGGATTCCGCTCAAAATTTAACTCCAACAATTCAAGCTCAGACAGGCTGGCAAACTGCCGCACCAAGGTTGATTTACCAACCTGACGTGCGCCGCGAATAACCAAAGGCTTGCGATGCTCGCCAGCATACCATGCCTGGAGATGACCTAATTCACGACGCTGTAATGCCTCTTCCATCGCTTTCCCCTGAAGAACCTGTTTTGCTAGTGGTTACCAGGAGTTTAGAGGGGAATATGATATTTTACAATGCATTTTTATCTTTAATAATGATTTTTTACAATGCAAATTATGTATATCAGAGGAGTACTCGGAGCTAGAACCAAGGAACAGTGGCGCTTGGGCTAAGGCCGTATGTACTAAATTTACCTGCTACAGGTGAATCCTGGTCAAGCTTGCGAATAAACAGTCGCATCTCATGGCCACTGCTTAAGCTTTTCAATTGAATATAGGGCTCGTTTAGATACCTCTCCTGGTAACCATTCAAAGCACTTATGGAGTCGATCAAGCTAATGCCCTCACGTTTAGCTTTACGTCGAGCCAATCGCTGAATATTGGATTTAGATTGCACTCGACTGAAACTTACTTGCTTGGAGACATCTGCTGGTACTTCTGCTATGTCGGTAATGGAAATGTAATCTAGCAGGCGTGATAAATACTTTAGAATATTTAATTTTTCCAAGGCTTCTTTACCAGATGCAAATAGCCGTAGCTTATTGCCCAAGGTATATTCACCTTCTTTTTCCTCATACTGGTATCCAGGAAATGCGGCGCCAATTTCAGATCCACTATCTGCCAGTTTTGACTCCACTAATGCAAGGTGTATTTGTTGATATACCTTACTCCAGAGATAATAGAGCGGAGTTTCTGGGTCAGGAAGCATTGTTATTTCAATGTAATGTTTCACCCCTCCGATTCTCCACCAAACACGCCGCCACGAATTAAATTGGCTACAACATACTTTTTTTGGTCTGATTCTATATCACCATTGACCCAATTCTCTAATAAACTGTAGAGGTCAATATCTTTATGCCGATAAGCTCGGCCGTGCTGGGTAACAGAACCAAATGGTTCAATAGCAATCGGCAGACCCTTAAGAGCTTCCGGAATATCAATCGTATCCGTTTTACTTTTCCCTGTCTTTACTAGCATCTTGCTGCCATACCAATTATCAATAGTGCGGATGGCGTTTCCAATTTTTACATTATGCATGGCCCCACAACCGTCCAATTGAAAGAGTTTTTTCTTTTTCGCACCTATATTCATTTCCTGAGACGGAAATACATGCTGGCCTTGCCCAAGTTTCACAAAAGCTTCAACTTTTAATATCAGAAAGTTTTTATCATCTTCACCTATCAGACATTGTTTAATGCCTTCTGCTAACTTCTTTAGGTTTTCATGCTCGATTTTTGTATTAAAATCTTTAAGTGAATACTCGTACGGATTAAAAATAAGTATAGGTTGTTCGTCGTTTTTGCTTACTCGAATTTCTATTTCTTCAGCGCAGACTCTATTGCGCCATAAAAAACGTCCATTCGCAATATTGTAAGCGTAACGCGTGGCAATATCGTCAATACCGTTAGTTTTCTTAAACGCGGACACTTTGTCTTCGATTGCTGCCGCAAAATCCGGCATATTACAAGCAAAGGGTTTGCCCAAGTTTCCAATGACCCTCATAGAAAAATTTAGTTTTAATGTATCTTTGTCAAAAGGTAAATTGGCATCATCGCTATCGGATGAAACCGGGTTTGGCGCTGTTTTCTTAATGTCATCAATACCGTAGGCACTTTGGGTTGATCTGTTTTGACGAGGTACGATCGGAATAGTTTTCCAATTCTTAATTTTGGTTTTTAGTAATTCTCCATTGATCTCTTTGGATGTTTCGCGCATATCTTCTCTATCATCCCAGTTTCCAGAATACATCAACCCGTCAGAGCACTCTAATTTGCGTTCGAAAGACAAAATACTAGGTATTTTAACTTTGGCTTTACTCATTTTTTCTCCTTACAGTTTATTAATAAATAATAGTTTTAAGAAAAATCGTCTTCTGCAAACTCATCGAAGGCTGGAAATTCTTCTCTCTGACTTTCTATTTCGCTTTGCTTGCACAGATACCAGTTTTCTGAAAAATCATACATCCAAAAAGTTCTATTCAATTCGTGATTATCTTTTATTCTATGTACTCCTTGCCATTCGCCAACACTATGCACTGCCTCAACAAAGCAGACGTCAGTTTTATCATCTCTGGTGGCACGTACTTGATTATTTTTATAAACTTGAGATATGGCTTTATAGCCAACCATTATAGGAACGAGAAAGCCCGATTCGGGCTTTTTTATATATTCCCATATGGCATCGGTTGTCTCGGTGGGATAACAATATTCCTTCCACTGTTGCAGCAATTTTTTGATGGTCTTGTTTTCAGGAAGAGATGAAAAGTATTCTTTTAAATTTTCTGTAATTGTATTTGGGTCATAAGCTGCTGCCAAATGCTCCTGCCATTGTTTTAACAGTGTTTGATAAATATCCGGCTGGGATTCCGATAACTTGATTAAATGCTGATTAATTAAATTCGAAGCTGGCCGAGCCTTTTGTTTTAAAGAAATAAAATCCAGCCAAGCATCAAATGGTTCAGTTTCTTCATTTTCTTTTTTTAGCCTCTTAATATGTTTTTCCAAGTGTTCTGATTGATCCCGCAGTACAAAACCGGGGAGTAACTTGCGTATTAACAGGCGTAAACTTTGCAAATTATCGGTATCATCGCCATTTTTTATAGTGAAAAAATCAATGCCCTGAATGTCCAGCACTATGCCACCCGCTAGACGTTGCCTCCGACAGACTTTACTAAGCCATCTACATAATTCATGTTGGTTGCTGCCACCAACATAGCCGTCATATTTCACCAAAAGCGAAACCGTTAAATTCATTTTTCCTTCTTCTATTACAGGGGGTGAGCCTGTTTTATATTTATTATCTTCTTTAAACTGATAAGGTGGATTCTTACTTTGTAGAAACTGGTTATAACCATAGGTATGCACTTGATGGTGATGTGCAATAACTGCGCAACCTAAAATACTAACGTCAATATTAGGAAAAGGTTTCTCGCTGCTGCCTCCAGGGTTAAGTTTTCTGTGTAAATTATGGGTATAACCCAAAAAATGGGTGATAGCAGGAAAGCCCCAGGTAAATCCTGCAATAGCATTAGCACCTTGAACTTGTATACGGTTAAGTAGAATATACTGACTCACTTGATCTCCTCTCTATCAGCGACCATTCTCTTTTTTTCGGCCTCGATCAGTTCCATGTGCTCGCGTAACGGCTGTTTCAGTAGGTTTTTCCATAACCGATCATGTTCAACTTTGGGAGTAAATAGCTTGTCTGTACCCTTCAGCATTTTATTCAGCCACCGGGAGAAATCTGTACATATTACTGATTGCCAATCAGTGTTTCGCCGATTAATGTTAAAATTTTTATCTTCCCGATAAGGATCAAGAAGATATTGATGCTCTAATTTTAATCTAATGTCGTCTTTAGCAGACCAACCGGCGGACAAGTTCTGGATACTAGCTACGTAAAATAAAAATTCGTCGATAATGTTATGAATCCATTGTTCTATATGCACTTTTCGTTTTGGATCTTTAATGCTTAAACCGAGCAATAGGTGACTGCGTAGATAGTCCACTTCGATTTGAATAGCTTTATTAAAGAGTTCGCCAAACAGAGACTTTTTATAAATCGGTGGTTTGAGTCGAGATTGCCAGGTGGGTGGCTGAGATGAAAATAAATAACCAATGCCACCTCTATTTGCATTTAGCATAGAGACATTCCTAGGATAATCACCTCCAAAATGACTGGCTCCAACGTTAGGAAAGGAAATTTGTTGCTTTAACTGAAATAGATTGTTTCTTTTGTGAGAAAGGTCATACTCTTTTACCGTATCATATATTTTCTGAGATATAGAGGACGCAAAAAGAGGAATTAATAGATGATAATCATCCTTTTCTTTTTGTTTGGATGTGGGGAAGTATAATTGCTTTGCTTTAGCCAGATTTATTTTCTCGTCAGGCATAACAACCTGTGTAAATACTGCCTTCCAAACTTCAAGCTCCGATTCGTTTCGTTTAAAACATTTTAAAAAATCAAAATTTCCTTTCGTAATATGATCAAAAATAGAAATTCCCGACATTTCCAAAGCTAAAAACCTTGAAATCGAAATTAGAGCACCGTCATTATGAGAAAAATCAGGGAAGAGAGTATGAAATGATGAAGTTGTAATGTAAAGGTGGGATTCTGACGCGTTACCTTCAATAAAAACGCTTATCGCATTAGCAGAGGTATGCGTGAATTTTAATGCATGTGTTGCTTTTGATATTCTATGAGACTCTTTAATAGGTGCTCTCTTGTTTTTTTTATCCGTGATTCTATTGATCCAGTCTCTGATTTCATTGGACGGCGCTCGCGTTCTTATTTCCTCAAGTATAGAATGTTTTTCATCAAGCATTTTTTTTAGCCGTTCAATTTTTTTAGGATCCTTTTCAGATTGAATTTTATTTTTCGTCTCTTCAAGAGAGCTCCTTGCTTTGAATAGCGCTGACTCGCTAATTCTTTTCTCAAAAAAGTCAACAACTACTTCTTCCCAGGTTCCTAAAGAACTTTCTTTTTTTGCCATAATTAACCCGTTATATCTTGATAGACCCCCAGTTGTGAGTGAAAACTATATTCATCTGAATTGTTATCACAATACTCGGTTAACCTAACCTCTCCGAAGCGCTCGCTTATTTCTTTTAGACTTAAATTCATTTCTCTTTCCAATTGCTGATAAACGTGTAACGCATCATACTCAAACCAAAAATAATTACCTGCAGCGATTGATTCTATTTCCTTTAAATTAATGCTAATAGTCGGAATACCAAATTCTGTTGGTGATACATGCTCGTTTTTCCACTTCCAACATACATCGCGATAAGCGTTTTCCAGCCAAAGATGGTAAGCCTCATCTTTTTTTGAATCTCGAAACCGTTGTTGCCGTTGTACTTCACCGCACCAATGAGGGTGGTTTTTCCACCAAGATTTGGCCTTCTTCAGATAGAACGCTAGCGCTTTATGTTCTAATAAAACTAAATTTTCATATTGTACTTCGAAACCATTTTCATAGTCTTCTGGTAATGCAATTCTCTGCATAGCCGTGATTTTTTCATATTGTTTATCAACCAAAATTTCTCTTAACTCATGGTTTTTTAATTTCATGCCTGAAGATTCAAACCCCGGTCTTGTATAGCAAATACTTTTTCCCTTAATTGTTCTGTAATTTTCGTTGAGCAATAGAACATTGGCAGAGCGTGGAACGACATCGCGATGTCTGAGTATTCTGCCGGCCAACTGAATGATAGAGCGCATGGAGCTGGGTTCTACAATTGCCCAGTCGTAGTCGTGGTCTCGTCCAACTTCTGCGACGGGAGATGCAAGCACAATGAATATATGATGTTTGACTTGCGGATACATTTCAATAACTTTTTTGATTTCCTTTCTTTCCCAAATGACGTCAGGTTCTTTTCTGTTTAGCACTTTATCTAATTTGTTTTCAATAAATGAGCGAATGGCCAATGGATAGCGACTATGATAAATACAGTAATAGATATTCGTTTCTCGATGTTCAACTTCGATTGCGAGCAAAGCTTTGGCAACGGCTACCAACGGATTGATATTAGCCATACGGACGAGACCGATTGAGAGTGTTTTACCTTCCTTATCTATTGAGTGAGCATGATGAAGTTGAATAGCTTTTTCTTGAATTGTGTTAGCCAAACACTGGTCGATATTTTGATCATCTGTTCTTTTTAAGTCTACGATCTCAGCTTTGCGTTTTGGTGGAAGTTGACCGAGATATGTAATTCGTTTGTCTACAAACTGTTTGTGGTGTGTTTTGAAAGAATCAAAGTCTTTGTATGCTGCGCTGGCGGTATTTTGTTCATCAAACCAAGCACAGATAGTTTCTCCATTCCAACTCTCCAGGTTAGCTCTAGCATAATGCCCCCAGCCTGACTGATAAGCCTGAAACAATGCATATACTAAAGCTGGTGGGATAGTAGCCGTTGACAACAAAACCCGGCTACCCAACATCCCCGCCCAGTGCACTAGTCGACATAACGCTGGTAAATCATGTAAACCAAAGTCATCTGGCTCATCGAGAACTAGATCGGATGTCAATAGGCGGAGAGTAGCAGGAATTTGCCTGCCACCTTTGGTTCCTTCAGTTGCCAGTATCAAATGATCAACAGTGCTGACTAACACAGGCGCGCTAATTAAATCATCCAAGCCTTTTTGCATTTTAGTCCACTTGCTAAGGCTATGTAACTTTTCAGTGCCTTCGTGGTAAATGGATAAGCACGAGTCTATTAAGTCTTTACTCGACGCACTTCCGTTTCCTTCAGGTGTATCTTCATTATTTTTTTTTGGGGCTTTTTGCTCATTGGCAATTTCTTTTTGTTTTTCTTCTTTTTCTTGATTTTGTTCATTTTCAAAGAGTTGTTTAACCGCTGAACCACCAACAGCAATAGCTAAGTCTTTATCAGTTAGCTTAAGTTCACTCTGGAATGCTCGACCCGTTTGCAAGGTCAAGACTCGAAGTCCCAATGCAACACTAAATCGTATTCGGCCAGTTTGTTGCCCTAATGCGGTCATAATCTTGGCATTCGCACGCGTCTTTCCTAAACCAGTTGACGCCATATTGATGCCGAAAAAGCCGTTTTGAATGGTTTCCCTGCTTATCTTATTAACTTCTTTTCTGGCGTTATCTTGCCACCCATATTTATTTTTCTGTTCTTTTTTCTTCTCAATATTTTTCTCGTCGTAAGCAACATTTTCTGTGAGTTCACTATTTGGCTCTAAAGATTTAAGGGCGCTATTCAACCGTGGCAGAGCGTTTGTAATGTCAATTACATGTTTAGCCACCCCGGTTAAGTGTTCATCTAACTGTTGCTTGTATTGTTTTTTATCGTTAACCCAATGAGTGTTAGCATAGATCTTGTAGTTTGAGTTACGCCATTGTTCTGCACCTTTTTCATAAGCCTCAGCTTGACTTAGCGATGAGTAATAGTGATCCGCTAGGATCAGAGAGAGGCGTGAGAGATGAGTTGAAAATAAGTCGTGATGCAACCAATCAGTATCTGATTTTAGCCATGGTCGAAGTTTAACTTGAGCCTCTGACGCAAGCTCACACGCTTTTGCTCGCCACTGGCTACTTTTGTTTGGTAAGTCACAGAGGCTCCAATTTTCTTTAATGCGGTTTTGTTGATCGTCATCTCTACAGTTAGGAGAGTTCCATAAGGGAACGAATTCATTGTCAAGCCAAAGATCAATATTTTTCAAATCTGGAAGACTGGGAAGATTTATTGTTTTCTCTTTCCATTTTGGATAAAGCGGTAATTTATGATGAGTGAGAATAAGCCAAGCAACTAAGCGAGCAAAACAAGGTAACTTAGATAAGCCAAATTCAAATGAATTATCTGGGGAATCTTTATAACACGCAGGGAAATGACTTCCGTCTATTTCACTTAAATTATTCAGCCACTGGCTGTCATCAGTTACTTGGCCAACAAAAGTTTGAAATAAACGATACGAAATCCATTCGTGACGGTAGGGTTCATGATTAACTGTTATTTCTTTAGGATTTAACTTTTTCTGGAATAATATAGTTGCCTTACCAAAATCATGAAACAGCGCAGCTATGGAGGAAGCAGACCGAATGATAGGCAATGTCTTAAATATTGATTTATCCATGTACTGAGCAACTTCTAAGTCTGTTTGATTCACAGGCACCCGGCCTTGACGATCAAATTTATTTTTATTTCCTACCACCCAAACCAACTCACTTCGCGCACGGCTACGTATCCAATGACAACTCACCGCAGTATTTTTGCTAGCGGTATTGCGTAGCAGCTTCTTAACCGCTAGCAATCCTTCCTGCGTAATGACGGTTTGCCAAGTGTTATCACCTATACGGTCAGCAAAGGCATCCAGTACACGCCTTGTTCTGCTAAGTGCCTTTTTTTCGCACTGAGAGACGAAGGTTACCATCATACTGCTGTATTCCCCCAGTCACTTTTTTGTGAAATCGCCTTCACCTGGTCAAACATAAAATCCAACGCTTTATGCTGCGTAAATGCCTGCAAACACTGTTGCCGAAACTCTTGTTCTGTGGCTTTTTCCTTAGCGCAGATAAATGACCACGGTAGGACGATCGAATCTTTAACTAGGTCAGCGATATCAAAGACCAAGGCCCCGCGTCTGGTTTTCCCGTGCATGACGGCGAATCCGTGCGGTATACCCAATACCCACAGCGTTGTTGCACCTAAGCCGTAGGCCAAATAATTACCGTGGTTTAGAAAGGCATTTGCTGTATCGACCGCTTCACGCTCGCGGGTGAAGTCGCCGTAGTCGGTGCGGCGTGCGGCTGTTTTGTAGAGCTGCTTGGTGAGCTCGGCCTCGATTTGTAACAAGTTACCGACTTTGGGTGCTGATTCGATTTTTTGGATAAAGTTATTGAGTGAACGACTGATATCTTCATCGTCGATGTTAAAACCCTCGGCTTTCAAATCACGGTCTTTGCTCCAGGTTTGTTGCAAGTAAGTGATTCGCGCATGTTGAAGTTGGCGAGCTGCTTCTAAGCGCTTTGTTTCGTCAAACCAAAATGACATCCAACCCTGTACATACTCGGTAGGGCGGTACTCACTTTGCGGCGTCATCCATTCAATTTCGGTTGCCATCAATAACGGGGTTCCACCACCTCCGCAAAAACCGACCAATACCCCAGCTTGCGCTAACATACGCATCGCCGCTTGTGTGATAGATGTGCCCGTGCCCAACATGATGCAAGTGGTATTGGCGATAGGGATATTCCAATATTGATTTTCGTCTTTCGCTTCTGTCAGGTAAAGCACTCGACCATCCTTTTGCATCACCCTGCAATGTTCCAAGTAGTACAGGTTTGCTCGCTTAGAATGTAATATTGCTTTTAAATCCGATGGCGAAAAGTCTTGCATTGGGTAATCTCAAATTTAATATTGGCAATATCGTAACAAGTTAAAAGGACAAAACTTGTCCGTCTGAATCAAATTTAATAAATTTTTTTACTGATAAATATCCATCATCCCCCAAATGATCCGTTTCACTTTATTTCTTAGCCGCGACGGTGATAAAACTTCAATATCATTCCCATACTTCAAAATATCACGCAGCAACTCGGTATCCTCGTTATAGGGAATCTCCAGCATCAAGCAATCGTTCTCCCAGTGAGCAGCCTGATCCGGGTGCCACTGTCTACTCGCAGCTTCTCGAGCTTTCTCGGGAAAGACCCTGAGTTTCGCAGTACGCCTAGGTTTTCCAGAAAAGATGCCGTACGAGCTTAAAAAATATTCATTCAGCTCTTTTTGCGAAATTTTCTTGGCTTTTTGTTTGGTTCTTGTTACGGATTCAATGCGTGGAAGCATGAATGATCTTAGGTCTTGGCGATAGTGGCACCATGCGTCGACATACCAATTCTCTGTATAGTAAACAAGTGTTTGCGGGCTGATGTTTCTTTTTGTTTTTTGCTCCTTGTAGTCTAAATACTCAATAGTGAGTTGGTAGTTTTGTTGCAGTGCGTCCGCTATTTTTGACAAGGTTAAAAAGTCGTGGCTCTGTTTATTAGTAGGGCGATACTTGACTTTATCTCGGAATATATTTTCGTTGAGTCCCCTAGACTTGAGCAATTTTTCAATTTGCTCTTTAACCGGTTTTAAATTAGTGCTAAGTGCTTCGGCTTCCATCGCCGAAAAAAGTTGAAACATCGCAGCAAAGCCCTGTATTTCCTCCGCAGTAAGCCATATTCCCGGTAATTCAAATTTCTCATTTTTAGAATAAGCCCAGCCTTTTGCTTTTGAGTCATAGTATACGGGGGCGTTGCAATAGTTCCTGAGTGTATCGATAGCACGTTTGGCGGTTTTTTCGGAACACTCTAGCCTCTGCGCGAGATCACGCAGCGAAATCGGTGTTTTTCGATTGCGAAGAATTCTGTCGAGGTGTTGTATGCGATCAAATTTATCCACATCTGTTTACCTTCGATGAAAATTGCGAGATAACTTACCATGTTTTGTATGACCATTGCGATCACGGCGTCTATATTATTTGTTTGACGCTCATAAGTTTGCTTACGGTGTGCTCCAGGCTGCATCCTAAGTACCGCAGTGGTTATTTATCAGGCAGGTTATTAAGTCGGCTAATTGTCACAGCCGTTTTAAATGTGTGTTTGGGTCACTTCTGCAGGTACCTGTCTAGCAGCAACTATATAAGCTCTTTCCAGAAAAGTTTATTGGAAAATAGGGGAGGGAGTACGAGGCGATTACCGAGAGAGGACAGAGGGAATTTTTATTAATTATGCAAGGCCAATAATTTCTTATAAGGTAACAACAAAAATATCCTTTTTATCTTTCCACAAGTTTCTAAAAAAACTTTCATTTAACCTGTCGATATGGCATTAAAATAAATTAATTAAAAGCGCGCCTGATCGCGTGATTTGTACTGGAGGTTGCGATAGAAAAACAAATTCTAAAAATAGACCTTTTTAACATATACCTACCACCTCTCAACCACATCATCTAAACTAAGAAAACATATATATTTCCTTACCCAGGTGGCTTGAGAACACGAATGGAGTTATTACTTTTACTAATACTCTTTTTCCCTTTAGTTATAATGCGCTTTCCAGAAAAGTTTGTTGGAAAGTGGGGACGGGAGTACGAGGCAATTGCCAGGCATTGGTTGGATGAAAATGGCTTTAATTTTAAAGTTATTGAACACAGGCTACTATTTAAAGGGCCGTTTTTATCATCGGCTCATGAAGATGATCATGTTCTGTATGTTGAATGTTGGGTTGACGGTGAGCCGGACAATTCGATTGATTGTTGGTTTAAATTTGAAGCCTCAACTCTTTCAAGCGAAGAAGGTTACCAAGTAAAACTTGGCAACAAGGAATATGGGCCATATCCGTATTAATTAATATAACTTAAGTTTGGGGTCGCTTTAAAAAGCGGCGGTGTTTTTAGCGCTTTTATATTCAGTCTACATCAATCCGAAGATACCAACCTTACAAAAGCTGCATTCCTGTACGGAATGACTCTTACTTTACCCTCGACAAAGCCTACTGCGCGGGCGCCGTGGCCAAGGTGGGCGAAAACACCTGTGAGTGGCAGGTCGCTGTCGGCTGTCCAATAGTCTCCGCGTTTTGTGTGAGAGAAAAAATCATTTGCAATTGTGGCTTCGCCGGTTTTAGGTTGTAGAAATACAATACTACGTAACTCTTCACTAGTGGGTAGCCGCCAATTATCTCGGCCGCAGGTTTTTTGTTTGTTGACTCTGCGAATTAAGTCTGAGGTATCGCAACGGTTGGGTTCAAAATAACAGTCGCCAAAGTTGGCTTTACCTTTTTTATTTTTCTCGTCGTACCAAGAGTAGCTCCAATAGCTATCGTGAATGCTTTCGTCGTCTGTTTTATTTTCCCACAGTAGGCCAGTTTGTTGATCAAAAACGCAAGCCCAAGGGCCATGCCAGTTGTGCATTGGCTTGCCGTTTTTATCCCATTTTTGGAAACGGCTGTGTTCGGGTAGCGGAATATCTTTTGGCTGTTGGCTAATAATGACGACAGCGATTAAAACCGAAATAATAACAGCAATACGTGTTTTCTTTTTCACTGCCGGAGCCTCAACTTAATTGGCCTGCTGTGTCGGCTATGCGCTATTTGCGCATGGTCGAAAGCGGCAAACCAAAGGCATACGCCGTCTTTAAGTTCAACATCTTTGTTTGAGCCGGTTGATCGTTTACGGAATAATTCCAAAGACCAATATTCATCTTTCCAGGTACCAAAAGCACGCACGTCTGCACGGTCGCCTTCAAAGCGGTTTGAATAATACAAAATCGACGGCATGATCGTACCAGTGGGGTAGTGGTCGTCATGTTTTGAATAGGCCTTGGTATCAAACCAATTTAATAGCCATGTATTATCGGGTTCGTCAGTTTCGTTATAAAATTCATTTTGATAGGCAGTTAAATCAGCGTCATTTAAAGGCATACGCTTGGGCGTAATGCCGTCTTTGTAGAACCATTGCCAATTCATTTTATACGTTCCGGACTCCTTGGCGTCTACTCCGTAGCCGGCGGTATAGCGTCGCGATCCCGCTCGGATAATATCGGGTTTGCCAAAGTAATTGTCGTCCGCTAAATACATACGGTTGGTTCGCACTGCTTTCCATTGCCAGAGGTCGACAAGCCCGGTTTTATGGTAGTGGTAACCTAGGCCACTCCAATGCGGTGGTTTGTCTTTGAGTGGTTTATGCCCAAGGTGGGCCGTAGCCGCTGCACCAGCTTTGCAATTTTCCGCTATCATCACCGCGAATTTATCTTCATAGTGTTTTTGTTCATTAAATTTCTGAAAGCCTTGTTGCATAACTTGCCAACCGTTGTCAGTTTTTATTAAAGGCAAATGTGCAAGGCTTTTACTAGGGTCTCGCCAGCGAATTAAAAAGAATATATCGTGTTCGTTATACAGGACTTTAACAGCAATATCGGTTTCACCGTTGTAAAAATTGGCTGCGCCGTAGCTCCTTATAGTTGTAGTACTTGCTAACGCCCAGGCGGGTTCGTTTTCCAAACCGTCTATCTCAATTGAGCTGGTATCTTGAATGTATCGGGCTTCGAGCGTGTCGTTGTGGAAAATAGAAAAAAAGAGCGCGGTAATCCCAAAAACTACGCATAAGCCAAGTGCACATGCAGTGTACTTTTTATTGGTCGCGAAACAAAAAAACACAATGCGTTTTACCAGCGTAGGCCCATGTAAAAAAAAGTAGCTGCTTGTGTGCAGAACAATGTACGTTAGCAGTGTGAGCGCAGCGTAATAATGGACTAATATTGCTATAGAACTGACGGCAGAGAAAAAGTATATCCAAACGCCGGTTATGAGGCTGGCTAGCAGGGCGCTATGCCCAAGATGTTGTACAAAAAAATGGAACCAGCGTGGGCGCAGTCGCGGTTTGGCTTTGTGTAACGAAGGATATTGGCGGCTGACTAAGAATGCAGAAGTGCATCGGTAGAGGATATAAAACAAGGTTAGCGAAAGCAGTGCGCAGCCTCCCCATATGTGCCACTGGTGCACATTACCTTGCGGCATAAGCCCTGACCAAGGTATGAGTTCAGGTTTGCTCAATGTCGCAATGCGTAGCCCGGAAAGCAGGTTATTTAAAATTAAAACAATGGCGCAAAGATGCATCCAGTACCACAGGTAATCTAGATTCTTCTTCATTGTCAGATGAGTTTGAAACATTGAATTTTTTTTAACTGCGCAGCTTATGTAAAATAGTATTACGAAATGATGACAAAAAGTAAGAAAAATAAAGTTTAACTCAAAGGTAATTAGCTTACCTTATGTTTCATAAAACATTAATAAAAAATAAACACGTTATATGAATAAATGAAACACATGTCTTTTATTTTTCCTCGCGAGATAACCTCTGTGTTTTCTCCTCAATTTTTTATCGCAACACATGGGCGATTTATTATACGGATTGGCGTATTTTTATATAAAAAGTTGGGTTTTCTTAATTTATTTCGTATGAGGAAAACTATGAATATAAAGTCAGCCTTAGTAGCGGCTCTCGTTGGGCTCGTTACGTTATCGTCGCAAGATGTATTTGCTGGAAGTAAATGGGTTCGTTTAAGTTGGCAAGGTGATGCTTCGTCAGAAGCCACCATCACCTATACGCCTGACGGCAGTCACACTAATCCCTATGTCAAATTTGGTTATAGCACAAATGAATCAACCTGGAGCACTGCGTCAATAACATTTTCGACAAGCTGGAGTTCCGGCTCAATAGACAATCGCCATGTTCGTTTAACCGGTTTAAACAGCGATGACGAAGTCTATTTTCGTATTTGCGATGGTTCGGGATGTGGCGATCGCTTTTACTTTAAAACAGCGCCTACCGATAATTCTCCCTATGTGTTTGTTGCCGGCGGAGATACGAGAACCGGATGGACAAACCGCCGCAATGGAAACCTCTTGATAGCTAAAATTCGCCCTTTATTTATTATGCACGGTGGTGACTACACCGACGCTAATAACAGTTCGCAGTGGCAGCAGTGGCTCGATGATTGGGAGCTTACCTATTCTGCGGATACGATTGATGGCTTGGCTTACAAACGGGTGTACCCAATAATTGCAACCCATGGTAACCATGAAGACAGCGATATTTCTACCATTTGTAAAATGCTAGGTTTTGATACAAATAACAGTAATAGTTGCTCGGCCAACGACAGTTATTACGATGTGACGGTATCGCCGTTATTGAAGGTCTTCACGCTAAATTCACAATTTATGAGCCAAAGTTCATCTTTGCAAAACGCGCAAAATAACTGGTTGAGTTCTGAATTGTCGAACAGTGCTTCTATTGCGTGGCGAGTTGCGCAATATCACAAGCCGATGTTCCCGCATTACACGGGTAAAAGTGATAATCCAACACTATTTAATTGGTGGGCACAGGATTTTTACGATTACGGTATGAACGTGGTCGTTGAATCTGATACGCATATGGCGAAGTTAACCGAGGTTGTTGAGCCCAGTGGAAATTCATTTGCAGGTTCTGCTCAAGGTGTTATTGCGGGAACCGTTTATGTGGGCGAGGGAAGTTGGGGGGCGCCGGCACGCTCTGCTAACGACCCTAAATCTTGGACGGTGGATCTGGCGAGTATTCAACAGTTTAAAGTTATTACGGTTTCGAGTTCACAAATGGAAGTGCGTACCGCGCAATTTGATAGCTCTGCGAGCACGCTTACAAAAGCTCAACGCGATGCTGACAGCACGATATTGCCAAGTAATGTGAATTGGTGGTTGGCTAACGGTGTGGGCGAGACAATGGTTCTAGAAACGGATTCTGCAAACCGTTCAATATTGGCGGGTAGTTCGGGTGGCGGTAGCGGGACCTCAACGACCTTATCGGCGACTGACGATACTTTTATTTCCAGCAACAATGCAAACTCCAATTATGATGGTTCGTCAGATCAATTATTAGCAGATGCCTCCGACTCACAATACGGGCAAATGCAAGCGCTAATTCAATGGGATTTAGGTTCTATTGCTGCTTGTGCAACGGTTGAAAGTGCGAAGGTGCAGCTCAACGTTTTTAATTATTCGAGTGGAACCTACAACCTTTATATCGGCGTTAATCCTTGGAGTGAGAACACAGCGACTTGGAACTCTGTAGGAGGTTCAAGCCAACAGGGGAATATTATTGGTTCATTTAGTCCCGGTTCCACCGGTGTTTACAATATTCAATTAAATTCTACCGGTGTTGCTGCGGTACAAAGTTGGCTACAAGGTTCTACAAATAACGGCATTATTATTGCCTCCGCAGGTACGACCGATGGCATCGATTTTAATGATCGCGAAGTTGGCCCAGCACCAAAATTAATAGTGACCTACAACGAGGACCAATGTGGTGGTGGTAATGTAAACCCCGTTGCGGCATTTACTTATACAGAAAATTTTCTGAACGTTATTTTTAATGATGCCTCGTCCGATAGTGACGGCAGTATTGTTTCCTGGCTTTGGGATTTTGGTGATGGTAATTCCAGCTCGCAGGAAAACCCCAACCATAGCTACGGTGCGTCGGGTACTTACAATGTTCAATTGACAGTGACTGATGACCAAGGGGCGCAAGATACTGATAGCGAGTCCATTACGGTAGCCGAGCAAAGTTCAGGTGGCACCGTTGAATTGCAGCAGGGCTTAAATTCATACTCCGGTGCACAGGACACTTATGTCGCTGAAGGGCTTTCGTCGGCTAATTACGGCAGCAGTAGCGCAATATTGGCGGATCGCGATGATGGTAGTCGCGACGAGTTAATTTCTTTGCTTAAGTGGGACGTGTCATCCATTCCTGCCGGCGCGACCGTTACGGAAGCTACAATAACCTTGTATGTATTTAACGCGACAAATAACAAATATAATTTTTGGGACTTCGAACAAAGCTGGGCAGAAAGTTCAGCCACGTGGTCGAATACAAATCCTGAAAATAATCGCGGCGCTAACATCGGTAGTTTTACCCCCACTTCTACGGGCACTAAGGTTATAACGCTTGACGCCGACGGCAGAGCTATGATTGAGCGATGGATAAATGGAGGTGCTAATGATGGAATATCTATCGAATCGGCCGGCACAAGAAATGGCATCGATATGCGCTCGAGCGAATACGGTACGCAAAGTGTTCGTCCGAAGTTAACTGTTACCTACACGAATTAAAGATGCGAGGCTGCGAGCTGGTTAGTCTCGCAGTCTCTTAACCTAGGCTTAATGACATTACTCTGGTTTTATAACATTACTTTGGTTTTATAACATTACTTTGGTTTTACAACATTGCCCTTAACATCCAAGCCGTTTTTTCATGCACGCGCATGCGGTCTGAAATTAACGCCACTGAGGACTCATCATCAGCTGCTTGTGCCGGCTTTAATGCTTGGCGGCAGGTTTTAACAACTTGCTCGTGGCCCTGCGTTAGTATCACGATCATATCGGTGGCCGTAGGCACGCCCTCTACCTCTTTAATCGAGCTCAACTCGTTTAGCGCGTTGTAAGTTCCTGGCGCCGGCACGTCGAGTGTACGGATTCTCTCGGCGATATCGTCCACGGCTACGGCCATTTCGGTGTAGTGTTCTTCGAACATTAAATGCAGTTCTCTAAACTGTGGCCCAGTAACGTTCCAGTGAAAGTTATGCGTTTGCAGGTAAAGCGTGTAAGTGTCTGCCAGTAAGCGCTTCAATTCCTCAGCGATAGCCGTACGGTCTTGCTCATTAATGCCTATGTCGATTGTGTTCATCGTTTATCTCCTCTTAATTTCTTTGAATTTTGTGTTTATACGACATGGTTGGTTAGCGAGATTGGGTCCGAGCGAGGGTAGAGCATTTGGTTTGAACAGTGACTCGCCAATCTGTAACTATAATTCTAAGCCTTTGGTATGTGGAGATAAAATTGATTAAATCGAATGCGACCATAGAATATATCTATGGCCGCGCCTGCCTCGATGCTCCAAGGCAGGTTCGTGACAGAATCCGTGAGCTATATTGTGCAGCCATCCGAGTGGATGACGCACACTGGCCCTTCTTTGACTGCTGGAGCACACTGCGACAAAAACAAACATTTAAGCGTTTGACTTTGGTAGGCTGGTTTGATATCAAGTTTAAGCTAATGCTCAGCAGCAAGGTTTAGGCTCAGATTTAGGTTTAGCTCAGATTTAAGTTTAGGTTTAGCTTGAAACGGAGAGCTTTGTCAAAAAACATAAAAACAGATACGAGTAAAATCGGACATTAAAAATACAAGCTGAAGATAAAAGTTCTAAGGATATAAAAGCTCTAAAAATATAAGAGTTCTAAAAATATAAAAATGTCAGATAAACGTCGTTAAGAAAGCGTGTAGACAAAAGCGTAAAGACAAAAGTTTAAATACTTTGAGTCCCCAAGTGCCCTGTATAGCCAGGTGGATGGCCACCAATGGAAGTTTAACAAGCGGATTACAAGTTGAGAGAGCTATGGTGAAACAGTGCACTTATATCATTGCGATTGCAATGCTTTTCTGTATTAGCGCATGTGATGGTGTTGATTCAAATATCGATGAAGGTCCCACAGGGAATAAACAAACAGGCGAGACGAAGGAAGTCGATTTTTATATTGATTCTATTGGTAATATTCAACTGCAAAATATTATAGATTTTGATCGCTCATCTAATATTTATTTAGGCGATTTTAATAATGATAAGCAAACGGATGTTCTGTTAACGCATAGGGATAACCCACTCGCACCGCCTCATTTACGTACTCAACGCTTTACACTTTATCTTAATCATGATGGTAGCTTTACTCCGGAGATAATAAGCACGGAGATCCCTACCGATTATGTAATCAATAGTTTTGTTGATTTTAATTCGGATGGTTATCTCGATATCATTTTGATGTCCAGTTTAAGGCAACGCCCCTATACTGGAATTCACGTGCTCGAAAATACCTTTTTGTTGTCGAATAAAATAGCGTCTTTTGAGCTATATACTCTTTCCGATAACCCTAACGCGTCGTTTAATACGCTCGCGATAAAGGATGTAGACGGTGATGAAATGCTCGATGCCGTTTTATTTGAAAGAGAAAGCGCCGAAAATTATCGTTGGTTAAAGCTTGATAAGCAGCAACAATATGAACCTGAAATACTATTTGACAGTTCTCTGAATTCAATTTCAAGGTCAACGCATTTTGTCGATATTGACGGCGATAGTGATATCGACGTCGTTACGCTTCAACCGCTAACAAACGAAACTGAGTCTGACTCAATATTGCATATTGAGGAAAATATCGGAGGAGGGCAAAGTCGGCTGCATTCGATCGATTATGCGTTGCAATACGATCGGTATTTTCAATTGCGTGTACAAGACTTAAATGGCGATGGTCAACTGGAAATTATCTATACTCGTCTGAGTAAGTCGATTCAAAACGAACCGGGCACTTATATATTTAAAAATCTCGGCAATCACGAGTATTCGTCGGAACCGCTAACGTTTATGCACGGAGCGATACGGTCGTTGGAAATCGCCGATCTTGATAATGACCTTGATAACGACTTTATAATGGCTTACACACGTGGTGTGACTATTGTCGAAACATTGGATTATTCACAGGGGATGTTCAAAATGCAGAATCATCCTGATGACCCGAAAGGTATCGTTTATATTTCGGACTTGTTAAGGCCTGGCGTAAGCGAAATATTCAGTTTCTCTCCAAGTCTTCGCAATTTGTCGAAGTTATACGTCGATCAAGTCTTTTTGCTTAAGGAAGGAGAGAACCTTGACATCAATATATTGGGTAGTCGAGATAACCCTAATGTGCTCGGTGCGATCGATTCAATATATGGGCCTGACGCAAAATACTTTAGCTTTGATAGTGCTACAAATGTCTTATCTTTTGAACATAAACCGAGAACAGATGATAACCGCACGGAAGATACCGACTATTATCACGTTTGGGTTAAAGTAAAGGAAAATAACACGTTTTCTAATAAAAAATTGGAAGTTAGAGTTTATCGTGACGACAACGATGATGACAACGACGGCGTACCAGATATATTAGATGCGTTTCCGACCGATCCTAGCGAAACGATTGATACGGACGGTGACTCGATAGGCAATAACGCGGATCTTGATGATGATGGCGATGGCGTTCCTGATGACAGGGACATTGCGCCCGAGGATAAAAATAACTGGACCCCACATCGTTGGGGAGCCAAAGCAAATAAGGTCATAAAAGTTAAGTCGGGCACTATTGGAGGTCGAGGTTTTGACATTATCGATGAAGACAATAGTCCCATTCAGTTTACCATCGTAGAAGGAGATGATGGGTCTCTATTCGAGATTAATTCTGAAACGGGAATACTGACCTTTAGGGAAGCTCCAATATTCAAGCAACCTTCCAATGACGCTCAGCCTAATTTATATGAACTAATAATTTCGGCCGATGACGATGTTTTTCAGATTTCACTCGCTGCAAAAGTTCTTGTTTACAGTGACGATAGTGATTTTGATCAGGATGGCACGGTTGACGCGCTAGATGCATTCCCGCTGAACAAAAAGGAGTGGAGCGACTTTGATGAGGATAACAAAGGGGATAATGCCGATCGCGACGACGATAATGATGGTGTCTTAGATACGCTTGACCCGGAACCCTTGAATAAAGATATTCCGAATGGTAAGCGTAATTATCGAATAATCGATGTGGAAAAAAATCTTATTGATGCATCTATAGGTGTTCAATTATATAAGATTGTTTCTGGCGATTTTGATAGCGATGGGGACTTGGATCTTGTGACCTTTAACGGCGAAAACGATGAGATAAAATATCATGATAATTTAGGCGAGGGGAATTTTAGCTCGCATATTGTTCCAAGCAAGCTCAGCGATCTTGCTGCTGGCGATAGTGTACACATGGTCGATTTTGATTTGGATGACAAGCCGGATTTGATTTTTCACTCTATCGCTCAGGGTAAGATCGTTGTGCTGCAGAATATTGGTAAGGCAGATTTTCGGGAAAATGTTTTATTCGATAACGCGCCAATCACCGAGATAAAAATCGCCGATATTAATTCCGATGGCAGGCCCGACATTTTTGCGACATTTACGGAAAAACCAGAACCATCAATCTATTCCTTTGATTACGCGATAGAACCGAAATTCGATGTCGTGCCTTCGATTGTCGCGAATCCTCTGTTTGACTCCAAAGGCTTGCCTTTTTGGTTTGACAATATTGGGAATAACAGTTTCGAGATCTATTATATGGCTGGGCTTGGTTCGGACTCGACAGTCCATTCATTTTTAGACCTTGATAACGATGGCGACAAAGATGTTATCACAACGCCCGCTTTTCATAGGGTTTTTAAGCCGCTTGAGTTTGAATGGTTTAAAAAAGAAGGAAATAATACCTATCAGCCCGCAGGAAAAGTAGTATCGAATTTTGATATTGCGGTGGAAGAAAAAGCCGGAACCGGGGGGAGGCCTATCACTTATGTCAAAGAGGTGGATTTCGACGGTGACGGCGATAAGGATATCGTTACAATCGAAAACCTTGTAACGCTCTACCTAAATTCGGGGCAAAACCGTTTAGAGCGTAAGCCGTTAAATTCGCCTTATACCAGCGAATCTTTCTTCGTTGAAGATATTGATCTTGACGGTGATAGCGATATTGTCGTTATCGGGAGAGAAAATGATGAAACTCGCGAGCATATTTTCATGGAGAACGCGGGTGATTTCTTTTTTCATCGCTACGCTTTGCCAATTCCGATGAACTCCATAATTGCCCTCGGTGATTTTAACGGCGATGGTAAAACGGATGTCGCGGGTCTCGTCGATGGTTCGCTGTATTGGTACTCATTGATGGATGGGTATACTGCTGGGCACCTCTAATAACTGATCAAAGGAAGTCGTTCCATCTAAGTGAACTAAGATCAAACCTAATGCTTTTTTAAGCGTTTGCTTAGAGTGTGGCCGTTAGTTGCTAATAAGCATACGTAGTAATAGGCATACGTAATAGCATACGTCTGATAAAGTGTTATTGGGGCTCATACTTTGGCATCTTTGCGGCTTCTCGGCCGTTTTTTTCTTCTCTTACGTCTAACCAAGTACTCGATACAACAATCAACTTGGAGATACGATAATGAGCAAGATCACGCTATACGGCTTTGCCGGTTCAACCTATGTACAAACTGCACGCTTAGTGTGCCTGGAAGCCCGCCAGGAATATGCGCTGGAGCCCTTGGAATTCGGCAAACCCTCCCATGCTGCGCTGCACCCTTTCTTAAAAATGCCGGTGATGCGTGATGGTGAAATGCAGCTCTTCGAAAGCCTCGCCATCGCCACCTACATCTGTGAAAATAATACGTCTGGCAGTTTGATTCCGGGCGGCATGAAAAACCGCTGTGAGATGTACAGTTGGGTCTCCGCCGCGATTGACTATCTCTACCCTGCATTGGTGAGCGGCCCCTTAGCAAAGAATATTGATATGCCTACCTGCGGCAACTATCTTTCGATTTTAAATAATAATTTGGAAGATAAACCTTGGATGGCTGGGCCGGAAATAAGCTTGGCAGATTTGTTTATTTTTCCTATGGTAGCGTTTATTGAGAAACAGGCGCCGTGTGATGGTGAGCGCCCGTTTAAAAAACTGGATAATTGGTTAGATGCGTTAAAACAGCGAGAGGGTTATTTGGAGATTATTAACGATGGATAATCTTGAAGAGCACAATATCAATGAGTTGATAACGCGAGCTAAAGCGAATGATCGCGCGGCTTTCGAAAATTTGTTGCGCCAATCGTCTTCACGCTTAAAAGCCGTGATAAAGCGCATGGTTGGTCATCCGGAGGATACCGAAGAGTTGTACCAAGAAAGTCTGTTAAAAGCCTGGAAGAGTCTTCCAGGCTTTCGCGGGGATGCGGAATTTACCACTTGGCTGTGCGCGATAGGAGCGCGCACAGCATTGGATTTTTTACGTAAGCAAAAAGCCTGGCGTGAACAGGCACAAATCGCCTACGGTAACGAATGTGCAAAAGACCCGGAATTAGGGTCGGAGGTACAAGCAACGCTGAGCGATCCCGATTTTATTTTCGACGTTCACGAGCATATTGCCTATTGTTTCGCCTGTGTTGGTCGCTCGTTACCACCAGAACAACAGGCCGCGCTTGTTCTGCGGGAAGTGCTGGAGCTAAGCGCTAAAGAAGCCTCGGATGCACTGCAATTAACAGAGTCTGTTTTTAAACACCATTTAAGTGCTGCGCGTAAGCAGATGACAACAATTTTTGAGAATTTATGCTCGCTGGTGAATAAGCGCGGTGTTTGTTACCAATGCAAAGGTTTGCGTATGGCAAGCTCGCAAGGTCGGCACGATGAAATAGAACAAATTGACGGTCTCGACCAACGCATTAAGATAATAAAAACGGTCAATTTGGATGAAACGGTAAGCACTAAACTGCACGATTTATTTTGGCTGCGTACCGCGCAGTTAGAAAAGGAGGGCAGGGGAAGCTGTGAGCAGGAAACCGACTGTGGACGCGCGCCGAGTTAGGAGAAAGAGAAAGTTATTTTTAAAATTAAAACCTTGGTGTCGAAAATGAAATTGCATCAACTCTTTTGCGTTTTGTCTGTTGTGCTAATGCTTGCATGTACCGGCAATGTAACCAGAATTTCCATTGACCATCAGCACAGCAATACAAAAGATAGTAAAAATTCTCGGCCCAATATTCTGTTAATTGTTGCCGATGATCTTGCCTATTCCGATTTAGGCGCATACGGGAGTGAAATCGAAACAACACATATCGATTCGCTTGCAAAACAGGGCCTGCAATTTACGCAGTTTTACGCCTCGCCCAATTGTTCGCCAACGCGTGCGATGTTGTTTGCTGGTATGGATCATCATCAGGCGGGAATAGGTGCGATGGCGGGTTTTCAGAATGCGGCGCAAAAAGGCCAGCCTGGTTATGAAGGGCATTTAAGCTTACGCGCTGCTTCGCTTGCCGCTATTTTGCAAGATGCCGGTTATGCGACGTATATGGCAGGCAAATGGCATTTGGGTGGCAGCCCTGAATTAATGCCGCGTGCGCGAGGGTTTGATAGCGCGTGGATTCAGAAAGGCGCAACACCGCAAAGCCATTTTAGCTTAGTGCAGCGCAGACAATATTATTACGATAACGGCAAGCCAGTAACGAAAGCACCGGAAAATTATTTTTCCAGTAATTTTTACACCGATACCTTAATTAACTATCTCAAATCACAAGAACATAGTGAGCAACCGTTTTTTGCCTACCTCGCTTTTAGTGCGCCACATTTCCCGCTTATGGCACCGCAGCAATATCTTGATGCCTATAAAGGTCGTTATGACAAAGGCTGGGATACGCTGCGCCGTAAGCGTTTTCAGCGAATGCAGAAGTTGGGTTTAATTGATAAAAATATCCCATTGCCGAAACTTGCTTCTATTAGCCCATTAGCAAAAAATTGGCGTGACCTTTCACCAAACGAACAAAAACGCTATGCCCGAGGTATGGAAATTTATGCGGCAATGGTTGATAACCTGGATGACAACGTTGGAAAAATAATTCGCTACCTAAAAAATACTGGAAAATATAAAAATACCTTAGTTATTTTTATGTCTGATAATGGCCCTTCCGGTCGCGAAACGCCTCCAGTTATTCGTGGTGTAAGCAGTGTCGCGAACCTAACAAACTTGGATCATAGTTTGGAAAATATGGGCCGTGAAAACTCGTTTGTATTTTATGGCGCTGGCTGGGCGTCTGTAAGTGCTACGCCGTTTAGTCTACATAAATTTACCACGGGCGAAGGTGGGTTGCGTGTGCCCTTTATTTTGAGTGGTGGAGTTATTAAATCCCGCGGGCTACGCTCGCATATTTTATCGGCTAGGGATATCGCACCGACTTTGCTTGATTTTGCGCGGGCGGAATATCCACAAAATATTTTTCGTGGTAGGACGGTAATTTCGCAAACGGGGCGTTCGTTTGCAAAGTTGACTGATAATCCATTACAAGAAATTTATCCGCCGGACTATCCATTCGGTTTTGAATTATGGGATCGTCGAGCGTTGCGTATGGGGAATTGGAAAATCACTTGGTTAGAGGCGCCTTATGGCCCTGACAGTTGGCAACTATATGATCTCGCCAATGACCCAGGCGAAACAACTGATTTAGCTGCGCAATATCCAGATAAACTAAAAAAATTAATCCTTGGTTGGCAGTACTACGTTGCAAATTACAATGTAATCGTTGGAGATAAAGTGCAATTTTAAAAGTATTAAATGTGACTGTTTTGGTTTGAGAATGCTTATTGAAGCGAATAAAAAAAGAATAAAAGAATAAAAGAATAAAAGAATAAAAGAATAAAAGAATAAAAGAATAAAGGAATAGGTTTTTATGCAGCTTGTTGCATGGCAACAATAAGTTCCTCGGGTAGCAGGATCTGAAACTCAAAAGTGGTGAAGCAAGGTCGTTCTTTGTCTGTGAAAAGTTTGTCTTTGTCGATGACAATTGCGATTGAGCAGCTTTGTTCTTCTAAAAAGCTCTTGACTGCATCCATACCCACACCTCGCCCGGAAATATCGGATACGGTTTCTTTGGTTGATGTGCCGGAATGAAAGATAATGTTAGCAATTTCAGCGTAAGCTAAGGAATCTTCTTGCTGCCACAAACCGAGTTCTATTCCTTTTTCGAAAAGCCTACCGATATTTAATCCCTTGCCGTCATCTTTAACCGTAAGGGTGTAAGCGTTATTGATTTCCTGCAAATCAATATTGATTTTACCTGCGGCAGCTTTTCCAGCTGTGAGGCGTTCTTCAGCACTCTCGATGCCGTGATCAATGCTGTTGCGCAACAGGTGCGAAAATACATCTGTTAACATTGGCTCGGTTTCACGCACGATTCGAATATTATTGTCGTTGATAACGACTTCTGGAGCAGGTTTACCAAGGTCTTCTGCCGTATTGGGTAGTGCTGCAACCAAATCCGATAGTGTTTCGCATAGACCAATTGACAGGCCACGGTTTATGACATAATTAATTTTTTGTGTTGCATCACTTTTCGAGCCTGCAAGCTTCAATTCAGACTGAATTGAGTTTACCTGCTTTTGCAAAACGTTAATATCCTCCGCGTTTAACCAGAAGCCTAAACCATCGCGGCGCGAGTCACTTTTGCGCCCCAAGACATTTTCATAGACGTGGATATAGCGTTCCAAACTCGTTTCGACTTGTGTTAAGTCATTTAACAAAGCTGCGTAGTCAATGTTGATATAATCTTTACAATTTCGAATGTTGCTGTAGGCAGTTTCTGCTTGGTGAACCACATCGGTGATTTCCGAAAAAGCGTAGGTGCGTGCATTGCCTTTTATGGTGTGCATATTGCGGAAGAGTTTTTCTAGCTCATCCTGATTTACATTTTTTTGATTAATAATTTTTCGGTTTTCATTGAGAAACTGCTGCGTTGTTTGCATAAATTGTTGGTATTTTTTTGCAGGAATATTTAGCAGTTGTTGCAGGATGTTCAATTCTTTAGTTGTCTCGGCCATTTCTGCTTCCATGGCTTTAAACTCGGTAACATCGCGTACGGTAACCATTATTTTTTCAATTTCATCTTCCTCTACGATGGGATTCCATTCCAATGCGAGGATTTTCTCTTCGGATTCTATGACTTTCTTGTACTCTCCGACGAGCAAATGTTGGTTGAGCTCGAAGTTAAACGCGTTTTCACCAATCATTGCATTTAAGGCTTCTTGAATCTGGTTAAGTGTATCCCCGGTAATATTTGATTGATTAAATAGCAAGGCAGTCGCGAGCATGGAAGCAAGTTGCTTGTTTTCAAAAATATCTTCGAGGTGTGATGAATATTCCTCGCTTACCAGTCCATCTGGTCCAATCGTGAAAAGCCCTTGCTGCATATTGGTTAACATGGCATGGATTTGTGAATTTTTATCCCGTAGATTGATGATGAGTTCATTAAAGGCTTTGCTAGCATCTGCAAACTCATCATTACCTTTCACAGGTGCCATATTGTCGAGGTTTTGTGTTTCTGCTATGGTTTTAAAGCTATCGACGAGTGTATTTAATGGGTTGAGAATACTACGCGTAATCGCAACGGCTATCGCGATAATAGCAGTGAGTAAGATGATGAGGAAAATAAGTGTTTCATGAACACGTTGCTTGGCATCACTCAGTCTATCGTTGGTGCGCTGCTGCATAAAATTACGTGTTTTTTTCTCAAACTGCTGCAGCATGTTAAAAATCTGTTTTGACTGTTTTTTCCAATCGGTTCGTGTAAACGGCCTGGCTGAAAAGTCTTTTCTTATTGCACGTGGTTTGAACTTGAGGTCGTGAAATAAAGTGGATTTCAGAAAGTCTTTGCGGAAAGAATCTGATAGAATTGCCGGTGCGAATGTTGCGTAGCGATTAAAATTATCCTCGGCCGTTTGCGCAAAAGTAAAATATTTAACAATTCGCAGCGAACTATTGGGCCTCTCCTTTTTCATTCCCAGTATGCGTAGCATTAAACCGGAGTTAGAACTCCAGTGGTTTTTGCCCTCGAGTAAGTTGTAAAAAGCGTTGGCGAGCAGCGAGAGTTCAGGGTCCTCAGAGGCGTGTAGAACGATTTCCCTTGAGGCTAGGAGTGGCTCCTGCATAACGACGCCATATATTATCATGACAAATTTATCTTCTTCGTCTTTTATCTTACCTCTCAAGCGGTAGTCACGCGTTCTATTCAACTCTACAAAGGCTTTCTGGGCCTTGGTGATATGGGAGTATAATGTAGGAATTTTTTTTAATTCACTTGCATGCTCTTCAACGTATCGATTATGACTGGCAATGTATTTGTCGGTTTGCGCAATTAAATCTCGATAAAGCTCTAATTTTTCTTCATCGCTAATATTCGTAATATTAATATTTCCGCCGGTAGGTGGTAAAACCATCGCAATTTCTCGTTCGTTCTGAAGGGCATCGACGAGGCTTGATGAGACAGTCATATAATTGATGACTTTAGCTAATTCGCTGAGTTGGTTTTTCTCGCGCTGCGCGAGCTGGTAACGTTCGAACGAAAAACCGCTTATCGCCAGTAGTGGAATAATGACAATAATTAAAATGCGCGTGCGAATACGTGTGTTGTTAAGGATGCTCATTTGTCCAACAAAAATGGCTCGATAAATTCATTAACCTTTGAAGTATAGATAAAGGCTTAACCGCTTAATCGGTCCAAAAGGTGGAATATCGAAATCAATATCGTAGTGCCATCATCTATTCGCTTTTCGTCTATGCTTAAAAAGTACGTACTTATTTAATAGTTGGGATATCGGTTGTAAATCAATGGAACCGCAGTGCCTGAGGTTTCCTAATTGCCTTCGTTTTATATCTTTTAGAAGATTACTCGGTAGTCTTTGTCTTTTGTTTTTCCTTTTCGAAATAAAAATTGCCAATGCTACTGTCGATTTAATTGCAGAGTGGCGCTTTGATGAGTCGTCGTGGAACGGTACCGCAAGCGAAGTTAAGGATGTGAGTGGCAATGACCATCATGGCAAGGCGACTTCCGGCACTGAAGCGACAACCGCCGATACAAGCCCCGCTTCTGCCGGTGACCCTGGCACTTGTGATTATGGTGTATTTTCAAGTTCCACTGAAGGAGTCGAAATAGCACATCACAGCGATTTTAATGTTTCCGAAGCGACGGGTTTTACCATATCGGCATGGGTTTATTTGGATTCTATCGGTACCAATCAGGTGATCATACAAAAGAATAATGTATTTGAACTAAAGGTTGAAACGGCTGGGAACTTAGAATGGACATGGGACCATGGCACGGAACGTAGTCTTGATAGTACGATTAATTTATCGGCCGCCACCTGGTACCACATTGCAGTTGTGGTAGCAGATGATGATCGCAAAATATATATAGACGGAACGCAACGAGGTAACGATACGACCTCGAGATCGGAAATCAATACCGCCTCGAATACGATATATATTGGCCAGAGAACCTCTGGTGGTGCCGACTTAAGTGGGCGCATAGATGAAGTTCGTATTTATGGCACGACGCTTACATCTGACCAAGTTAACGCGATAAAAGATGAAACCCACGTCTGTGATAACAATGCAAGTTCACCCTCGGCTTCCAACCTTGTGGGTGAGTGGCGCTTCGAGCAATCGAGTTACAGTGGCACAACAGGCGAGTTGGTTGACAGCGGCACTAATAGCTTAAATGGTGAAAGCTACGGTACTACGCATCCCACCACGACTGATACTTCTCCTGCCACCGCCGGCAACCCTGGTACTTGCCGCTATCTAGAGGTTGATTCATCAGACACCCATATGAAGGTGCCGGACAATAACTTACTGGATTTTGGCGATAGCGATTACTACACCATTACCGCCTGGTTAAAGGTGGATGTCTCACCGTCCGGTACGGCCGCAACTTTTGTTTCGAAAGGCGATAACTACTTGCTGCGTGTGCGTACCAATGATGGATTGCGCTATCGCGTTAATGACGGCACCGATCAAGACCTGGATAGCAGCACAACCTTAACCACAGGAACCTGGTATCACGTGGCCCTTGTCGCAACTCCTGGTACGCGAACGATGTATATCGATGGTAATGTCGAGGTGCGTGATATCTTTACGACTACGTCAGTCGGAGAAAATAGCGGCGACCTTTCCTTTGGTGCAATCCCTGCCGGGAGCGGGAAACTGCAGGGCGACTTAGACGAAATCCGTATTTACGATGCTGCGTTAACGCCCTCACAAATCAACACGGTCAAAGACGAAACGCACTCCTGTGAGGATGCAAGCGTGGACTCGAATGATTTGCTTGCGGCATGGTACTTGGACGAGTTGCGCTACACCGCTACATCCGGCGAAGTCACAGATAGCGGTACAAACAGTATGTCTATGACTGCCGTGCAAAGCTCGGGTTTTCCGTCCACCAATTTCGGTAATCCCGCCGATGCCGGTAGTGATGGTACCTGTGGTTACGGCGATTTTAGTGGCACCTCGGGCACGTCTTTGCGAGTCAGCGACGCCGCTGCGATGGATGTGCAAACCTTTACCGCGGCTGCTTGGGTTTATCCCGATAATTTTTCGAGTTATCGCACGATTATTTCCAAAGCGGATAATTGGGAGGTGCATGTCAATACCTCCGGCAATGTGGAGTTCTGGTTTGATACGGGTTCGGCTAATACCGTGACTTCGACGGGCACGTTAACGGCCGGACAGTGGAATCATGTAGCAGTGACCTGGACCACTGGCAGCCAAATTATCTATATCGACGGCACTGCCGACGCAACAACCGGCAGCGTGGCGGGCACGTTGTCCACCGATTCGACCTATATCTATATCGGTGGTGACGATACCGCATCACGCTCCTGGGATGGCTTTATCGACGAGGTGTACTACTACGATGTCGTGATGAACGGCTCCCAGATTGGCACTATTAAAGACACTACCCGAACGTGTTCGACAGGCAGCACCAGTGATTTACTCGGCGCTTGGTACTTTGAGGAAGAGAGTTGGAATGGCACTTCTGGCGAGGTGACTGACAGCTCCGGCAATAGCTATAACGGCACCACGAATGGTAATACTGCGGTCGGCTCAATCAGCCCGGCCCATGACGGTGCGACGGGCACATGCAACTACGCGGTCTTTGATGGCAGCTCCGATGTGATCCAGGATATTAGCCTGCCCAATATCAAAGGCAATTTTACGGTTACAGCCTGGATCAATACTAACGATTTGACGGGCGTCGCGGCCATCGCTGCTGACGATGACAATGACAACGGTTTTCTTTTCTATCGCGGCGCCAACAAGTTGCGCGTCCAAATTGATGGTTTGACCACAGATGATGAGGTTGAAACCAATGCAGCCGTATTAACCGCCGGTACCTGGTATCACGTGGCGGCAGTTCACGACGTTCACGCTAAGACCGTGCAAATTTATGTCGATGGCTCGGCCGTCACGCTCGACAGTGGCTCAGCTACGTGGACCTATACGGGTGATCCTACCAGCAATGACAGTGGTAATTTTGCCATTGGCACTGAAACGACGGCGAGTGCAAACCATGCGCTTTTATCTTTTGATGGCGAAATAGACGAAGTACGTGTCTATGAAGCAGCGCTGAGTGGTTCTGATATCAGCACCATTATGACCACTTACCGCAGCTGCAGTGTCAGTTCGACTAATTTAGTTGGCGAATGGCGCATGGATGAATGGAACTGGGATGGCACCTCGGGTGAAGTGACCGACAGTGGTTCCAACAGTTTGAATATGACGGCTACGCAATCATCGGGCTACCCGAATACTTTTAACACAGACCCCGCCAATGATGGTGCCGATGGAACGTGTGCCTATAGTGAATTTAATGATACCAGCGGGACCTATATTTCCGTCGCTGACCCTGGGGCAAGTTCCGTTGTCGATTTGGGTGAATTTACCATTACCGCCTGGGTGAAATTGGACACCGGTGCTGATATTCGTTTTATTTTAGGTAAAAACGATGCCTACGAATTTTATTTTCGAGCGGGGGATATATTGCGCTTAAGGTGGTTTGAATCATCTTCTGCTAACAACCTAGATTCCACCGCCGCGTTATCGGAAAACGTCTGGATGCACGTCACCGCAGTTTATTCAAATGGTTTTCAGGCGCTTTATGTCGATGGAGTATTGAATAACTCAGCTACGAATACCCATACGATTGATCAAAATAACGACGTGTTAATGATTGGCAACGAGTCGGAGGATACGACCCATACAATGAAGGGCAAACTCGATGAGGTGCGCTTGTACAACAAAGCACTTAATCGCGGGCAGATCAATACGATCATGAATGAAACGCGCACCTGTGCTGAGGATACTTCCGTATTAGTGGCCAATTGGCGCTTTGATGAATGGGATTATGACGGTACCTCTGGTGAAGCTGACGATCAAACGTCAAATAATCTCGACTTAACGGCGACCCAGAGCAGCGGTAAGCCGACAACCGCACCGGTAAACCCCGCGCAAACAGGGGACCCGGGCACGTGCTCTTATTTGGATGTCGGTGGAACCGATTCCACGTGGATGACCGTCAGCGACGCGGGTTCGAGTTGGGCTCTAGATTTGTCCGATGAGATTACGATTACTGCTTGGGTTTATCTGTCCACCAATAGCGAACTGGTGAATATTTATGCAAAAAACAATGCGTATGAGTTCGAAATCAGTGCTGCAGGCAACTTACGTTTGTGGTGGCGGCAGGATGGTTCAAATACGGAGGTGGTAACTTCGACGACTTCTTTATCGACGGGGCAGTGGTATCACGTCGCTGCGACGTACTCCGTTGGCAGTCAGGAAATATTTATCGACGGAGTATCGGATAATACCGGCTCAAGCAGCGAAACCATTCAAACCAATAACGAAGCGGTTACCGTTGGCGGAGATTCCGGCGCAACCGGTGAAACACTTGATGGTTTTATCGATGAAGTACGTGTCTACAACCGCCAACTGTCAAAGGATCAAATCAATTTGATTATGAACGATACCCATTCCTGTGCCGGCAGCACCTCAGACTTGCTGGCAGAGTGGCGTTTTGATGAGTCTTCTTGGAATGGCACTTCGAATGAAGTTGTGGACGACTCGGGCAATGCCCACCACGGCACTGCGTCCGGTGGTGTGACCACCTCGTCTTCCTCTCCGGCCTCGGGTACTACAACCGGCACCTGCCGTTATGCCGACTTCGACGGTACTGATGATTATCTCGATGTATCGGGAGTTCCCAATTTCTACGGCAATTACACCGTAACGATGTGGGCTAATTTCGATAGCAATGTTTCGTTTGGTCGCCTGATGGCTGATGACGACAATAATACTGGCTGGTCACTGTCTTACATCGATAATTACGTCAATATCACCACAAAGGGTGGAACGGATAACGCTTCAAGCACACCGGATACGCTGTCTACTAGCACTTGGTATCACCTGGCTTTTGTGCACGATGTATTTAGCAAAACGCGGCAGGTTTATATCGATGGTACTGCCGTAGCTTTGGATGGTGGCGGTACCAGCGAGAGCTATACCGGCACCATAACGAGTGATAGTGGTAATTTGTATATTGGAGATGAGGGTTCAGGAGGCGAGAATTTGCCTTTTGATGGTCGGCTGGATGAGGTCCGAATCTATCGCGCCGTGCTTGGTAGCTCGGATATTGGCACGATCAAAGATACGGTGCGTGCTTGCCCTAACTGGCTCGACCACTTTGATTTTTCAATTAGCGCTACAGCCAGTGTTTGCTCGCCTTTGAGTGTAACAATCACTGCCAAGGATTCCGGTGATTCAACGATCACCGACTATACCGGCACCATTACGCTCTCAACCAGCACGAATAATGGCGATTGGTCAAAAACAGAAACAGCGACCGACGCCGAGGGGACTCTGACGCCCGGTGCCTCTGACAGCGGCTCGGCGACTTATGCATTCCATGCTAATGACAATGGTGTTATCACAATCGAGCTGGAAAACAGTCACGCGGAAACGTTAACAGTGAACGCCAATGATACCGATGCTAGCGTAGACTCCACATCTTCGAGCACCACATTTAGCTCAAATGAGTTTGAGTTTGTGCTATCGGATACGGATGTTATTGCCGGTCGGGATCATACGATTACCGTAAATATGATTAGAGTCGACTCCGGTACCGGTAAGTGCTCCGTTTCTACGGATTACAGCGAAACCGGCATGAAAGTCTATATGACGCGTTCCTCTGACGATCCCGGAGGTACAGCGCCGACGTTAACCGGAACCGGCTCGGTGACCTTACCAACTTCACTGCCTGTGTCTAATAATTTGACCGTGCCGTTTTCTTCCGGCACCGCCAACGTCACGCTGGGCACTTCGGATGTTGGGCAATTTACGATATCGATGCGCGATGACAGCACAAATTATTCCGATACCAATATCGATGGTACGTCGTCAGCCATTACCGTGCGACCGTTTGGTTTCTATATCGATGTCACGTCTAACCCCGCCGCTACCTCTGCAGCGGGTGCAGTCTTTACAACCGCTGGAACAAATTTCACAGTCTCGGTTTCCGCAGTTGGCTGGGAAACGGGTGATGATTCCAATGCCGATGGCGTGCCTGACGATCACAGCGATAGTGATCCCTCGAACAATGCAGACTTATCTAACAACAGTGTGCTCGCTGCGTTTGGACAGGAAACTACGCCTGAGGAAGTGCAATTAACAGCGACGCTAATTGACCCATCGGGTGGCACTGACGGGGGTTTGGCAGACGGTGACGCCGGCGCGGGTGACGGGCGTGTGCTCGATAGCTTTAGCAGTGGCTCGGACTCAAGCAGTAATGTGTATTTTGCCGAGGTTGGTATTATCGAAATTAAAGCTGAGGTAAACGATGGCAACTACTTGGGAATAGGTACAACTAATACCGATAAAATGGAGAGCAAATCGGGCTATGTTGGGCGCTTTTATCCGGCTGATTTTGCGATTTCCGGCGCGTCGATTACCGAAGCGTGCACACCTGCAATGGATTATTCGTATATGGGCGAAACCTTTACCACGAGCTACACGCTGACAGCGCGCAATTCGCTGGGCGCGACTACAACCAATTACGAAAGTGATTTCGCCAAGCTTAAATCCAGTTATGGCTCTATCAGCTATACCGCGATTGATGCGAATACTCCGACCGTATTGACGAGCCGGCTTTCGGGTAGCAGCCAAAGTTACAGCTGGACAAGCGGTGTTGGCACATTGGGAGCCAATTTAGTTTTGGCGCGTACCACTTCGCCAGACGGCCCTTACGACCAGCTGAACGTCGGTGTTATTCCTTCCGATAGTGATTCAGTCGCCTTGCAAAGTAGTGACCTCGATTTAGATGCTGACAACAATATGTCTAACGAGTCGGCGACTTTAGGGCAGGGTGAGGTGCGCTACGGTCGCTTAGTGCTTGCCAATGCCTTTGGCCCGGAAACTGCCAATCTGCCGGTGAATTTTTCTACCGAATATTGGAATGGTAGTACCTGGGTATCCAATACCGATGACAGTTGTACCGCGATTGCAACCTCGGCGATCACCTATCCAGATGGTACGATCGATGTCGTTGGCAATCGCACTGCCACGGTTGGAGGAGGCACCACAACGGGTACGTACAGCAGTATAAGCAGCGGTAACGTTAACTTCTCTTCCGGCGATGCAGGCCATTATTTTACCGCGCCTGGCAGCGGTAATACCGGTTCGATTTCAGTCGACGTTAGCCTATCGAGCTACAGTTGGCTGCAGTTTGATTGGAACGGCGATGGTAACTATACCGATACCGCCTTACCAACGGCGAATTATAATTTTGGTACTTACCGCGGGCATGATCGGGTTTTGTATTGGCGAGAGGTGTTGGAGTAGCCATTCCCTTGAGGCTGGCCTGAAAGCAAGTACTGCGTGTTTTTCCCCCGCTTCTTTTAGAAAACTTGGTGAGCCTTATGTGAATGATTGAACGAGCTAGTTTTTCCATTAACATTTTTGATTGCGGTCGTGTCCACAATTTAGCTAGAGATGCTGCATGGATCAAAAATGCTCCAAAGCTCGAAATAAATAAAACCCAATTAAGAAATTGTGACTTCTTTTGAAGAAAACAAAGGATTAGAGTTCAAAGGTTGCATTGTTCAAGTTAGTTTAATAGTATCGACGCGCTGAGTGCTTTAATTAAGCAGCAGTAATTAAAAAATAATTCTGATGATTACATATTAATTTTAGTAATCTTGATTGTAGTGATCAGCCTCCTTTCCAAAAAAAGGAATTTTCTTGTGCCATTTCCTTACATTGTTTGACTCTCCTGCGCTGCGAGAGGCGGCAGGTATTTGTAATGATTTTCTATGTCAAGATTTGTAAATTGGGGAATTGGTGTTTGTTATGTCTGTAGTTATCGCTTTAAGTCTTTAAACATAGAGAAATAGAATTTGTTATTTGAATAATATTCGTGACAAAAGTTGCGTGTATTAAGGTGTTCAAATATAAAGGCAATTTCTACGAATGGGATATTCTGCATAAGCCTATTAGGTTTTTTATTTGATTTTGAGGCATCGGAGCATTTTTCCATTACTAAATTTTAAATAAAAAATTCGAAACAGATATTGTTAGAATGCGAGCGGATGTTTTATTTGGCGCCGATTTGCGATTAATTATTTATCATTTTTCTATGAGGGCTGCAGCTTTGGCGAAATTTTAAGTTGTGGTCAGGTTCTCCTAGAAACGTGGTTTTCGGAAAAATTAAATTGTCATGGAGTCTTGCATTGTTGCAATAGTTTGAAGGGTTTTGGGGTGCTCTTTATTTTTAAATTATGAGCCAAACTTGATTTTCTCTATGCGAGCGTTATCTGTTGTTTTTTTTATTTTTTTGATAATTTTTTTATTGACAATAATTATAATGAATGCCAAAGTACTGCCATACTTTGATCATATTGCATGTGCATGGTAAATGAAAAAAGTATGGTTAGTTTATGGTTAGTTTATGGTTAGTTTATAGTTAAATTCTAGTTAAAGGATCAGTGCGATAACTGCACTTGCTTGTTTTTTGTTAAGGTAAAGTGCTGTAGTTTTTTGCGTTATATATTGTGAAGGCCGCTTTGATTGAATACCGGTCTTAAAATATTTTGCGCATTTTTAATTGATCATATTATTTACGAGTAATTAGATTTGTAATGGACTTTAACTAAAAAATAATTAATAAAAATATTGTTCTTGTTTTTTTTGTGCCGATTCTCCTTGAAAAATTTTTTTGTTTAACGCTAATGCTTTATTGATTTAGCGTGTTAATTGGAGTGTCGTGATGTCAAAGTTCTTAATAGCTTTAATCTTTTTTGTTATTTCTCTCTACCTATGGAAAGTCTCTTGCCAGGGCATTGACAGGCAGATTCCCCAATCTTTTTAAAGTATTTGCGTAGCTTGTTTAACAGCTAAATTTTTATCTGCACAACCATAAACACTTAAGCCAAAAAATTGGAAGTCAAAGCACTTTTTGTAATTTATATATCAGGAGAAAACCTTATGATTAATTGGAACCAGGATCATAAAAGAAATATAGTTCCGCTTTTATGTTTATTCCTTTCTCTTATCTTGTGTAACCTGTCATTTGCCCACCCTGGGCACGGTTCCACGCCAACTCAAGTCATTCACGGACTCACTGTGCTAGTAGAGTTTGATGATCAGAGGTTTGACGACGTGGAGCAGGCCATTCATGCAGCTAATCTCGTTACTGCTAAAGACTACACAGGCTATACCAATCGCAAGAGCGTTCAAATATCAACGGCTGGTTCTTTTAAGGACTACATAGAGCACGTATCTAATGGCCATATTGAATTTACCAGTGCAGTAGTATTGGTCCGGCTAGCCGATGATTTAAGCCATTACGATAGGACTCATAAGGATGATTTCCTTGGAAGCAGTGGTAATTATGAGCTATCAGGCCCAATGGCGGACTTGATAGAAGATATTACCAAGGTCCTGCAAAACTCCGCCGGGGGCTATCAGCTTTTTGAAAGTGGGGGCTTTGTTGATAAATTTAGCCCGTTTGACTTTTCAAGCCTCACGCATGTGCACGCGACTGAAGATTTACCTATTACCCTCGACCCTTTTTGGAAGCAGGCAGCTCGCAGACTCGATAACGACACAAATCTTACTGACGATGCGTCAAATCTTATTCAGTTTTTTAACGTTATGTATGTAGGAAAATATGATATTAATCGCGTATCTCTTCAGGGGCTTTGGCCTCGCGCCAACCTTGTAAAACAAAACGTGAGATCCCCAGGAGGAGAAACGAGCACAGTTGGCAATGCCCATATTATGAATATCGGGAGACGGCTTGGTGATGGCAGCATAACAAATGATTTTCCTCAGCTTGGATTGCTGGCACATGAATCAGGTCACTCTCTGTTGGGACTAAAAGATTACTACGATACGCAGCGTCCCTATGATGTTTTTCTTTTAGCCGATGGCGTCACATCAACCCGAACAATGGAACCGGTGGGAGACGAATTTCGATCTGCGGCAATCGGGCAATATGATTTAATGGCGACATCTACCTTCGAGTCAGCACCATCTCCGATTAATGCATTTGATCGGGAACGACTTGGCTGGGAGGAGTCAAAAGACTTGATCGATGCTGCCGAAGGAACCGTCTTTACCATTGACCCAAACGCCGATGGCTCAGTGCCGAACGTTAATCGATCATATAAATACTGCAAGCCAAAATCTCCAGTTTTTGAATGCTTTTATATTGAGGCGCGTACGAGAGCACCTAGAACTGATCTTACTTCTGTAGACCCTAGAACGGGAATGCCCTATTTCGCATCAAGCCCTGACGAGGGACTTATGATTTGGCACACGGAAAACTATGACTACATATTTGATACAGGTGTCAACGAATTTAAAGACCAAAGTGCTGGATTGCACTTTGGGCGTTACTTGGTTCAAGCAGATGGCCTCAAACAACTAGAGGGAAATCCGGGGGTTGAGGGAACTCTTCCTCTATTCTTGGGTGGGGATTTATTTCGTGAAAGCTATAAAGACAGGTTTGACGGGAAGTCCATTCCAAATTCAAACTGGTGGGACGGTACGCCTTCTGGGCTTTCTATTAAAAATATTTCCCGTGTAGGAGACGTATTTACATTTGAAATAGGAAAGCGCCCGAGAAAACCAGTATTTTTTGATTTTAATGAAGATGATTTGCATTTTAATCGCGGACGCAGAGAAACTGCTGCGGTAGGCGAACCTATTACGTTTCAAGTAACACCGCTGTTTGGTAAGTCTTATAGCATTAAAATGCTTGTTGATGGCGAGCTTGTCTCACAAGGGCCTTTCGATACACGCAGAACTTTTTCGGTAAAAACCACGTTCGAGCCCAATATTGTTTCTGTTGAAACAAAGCGTCGAGTAGATGAACAGATCATTAGCAATGGTCATATTTTCGTGGATCAGGGAGTAGAGATTTATGCAAACCATAAGTTTGGCGGCCAAAGTGAAAAAACGCGTTTTCAAGTTTTTGAGCTAGACAAGCAATCAGAACTGAATGGTATGCACATGCGGGAGGTTGACTTTGAGGTGGCGTCTGAGTCTGACACCCATGTAACTTTTTTTATTGAGAATAAACCAGGTTTTATAACTAGCTATATCAAACTAACACAAAGTGGCACAACAATTTATGAAAGCCGTAATGCGTATACGCGTGAACACGAAGTAGATCTGACCAAAGGAGATTTTGAACTCGTTGTCGAATCTATGCGTATTCCGGGATACCTTTGCTCAGAGGGGCGAGTGGAGACATATCGATGGAATGCTATTTATGGCTATGTTGGTGACCTGGTTCGTGATGGCGATAATATTTATATGGCCAGCGTTCCCCGAGCACAGATTATAGCTAATAGAGAAATCTGGGATAACTGGGTAAGAGGTGGTCGAGTGGACCCTCTGGTATTTCTTACACCTGATCAACGACCCGACATTTGGACTTTGGTCGAACGATGCTCCGCACCTGCTCAAGACTGCACCGCAACTAATCCACTTGGATCACCAAGCCACTGGGTGCTAGGCGAGCAAAATAACGACTCGCTCGTAATAAGAAATAATAAACTATGGGAGCGGAATAGCGGCGGAATCCCGGGGGTATACCCAATCAACCGCGCGTTCGGATTGGGGAATCAAAACGGTAATATTCTTTGGAACCTTACAGACCGAGCTCCGTGGACCTTGCTTGGTAACTGTGGAGTTGAAGACAAACAACCACTGATAAGGGGCGACGAGGGTATCCGTATCGGTCGCGCAAGCCGAGGCGTGTCAGACCGATACGGCAGGTGGCGAAACCCTGACCCGACAGATCTTTCACCTGTTACTTTTACTTTTGAAGTTGAGAACGGTTACGAGTTAGATGATGTATATATCAATGGAGTCCCGCAAAACCTATCAGCGAACGATAGAAGTTTTATTAATGATTTTGATGCTGCTCCTGGAGCCCAATATATTGAAATTAAAACAATAAGACCTGAAACTCACGATCTACAAATTGCGGCTACAACGGGTGGTAATATTGCTGTTGACGGAGGGGACACGACTGTTGGCGTTAATGCGGGCGAGTCACGCACGTTTAACTTTAGGGCTGATCATGACCACTATCTAAATCGAGTGATTGTAAATGGAGAAGCCACAGCCGGCGTATACGGAAGTGATATCCGCTGCCCTGAAGACCAGCTGAGGATTGCAGCGGTGCATGCCAACCATGTTATCGACGCTGAGTTTGTCAAAAGTTACGAAATTGACGCTAGCTCCGGCACCAATGGCAATATAGTGCCAAGTGGTTTGTTATTTCCAGGGAATGTAGAGTGTGATCCATTTGAGTTTAATATTACCCCGAATAATGGCTTTCAAGTCAGCGAAGTTTTTGTTGATGGTACTCTGCTAGATCATCCAACTAGCCCTCACTTTTATAACGAACTAAATGCCAACAGTACGATTCACGTAAACTTCGAAGCAGTGCCTGGATCTTGCTCTGGAATTCCCGCTTGGAAGAGCAACAAATGGAAAAAAGGCAAAAAGGTTTTATATCAAGGTGTTATTTATGAAGCCAAGAAAAATGTAAACAATAAAAATAAAAATAAAAAACCCGATGTCACCCCGGGCTTTTGGAAGGTGATCGGACCTTGCAGTACACCGGCAACATTTGATGTTACTGCTACTGCCGGTGCCAACGGCACAATTAGCCCCAACGGTATTGTTCCTGTCACTGAAGGGGGCGCACAGCATTTCACAATAACGCCCAACCCGGGCTTTGCTATTGCAAATGCTAGTATTGATGGAAACCCAGTAATTGTCAGGGGTGACTTTACCCTACTTGCGGTAAACGCCAATAAAACTGTAAATGTTACCTTTAGGCACGGTCCTCCAGTTGCAACATTTGATATACAGGCCACTGCAACGGGGAATGGAAGTATTACTCCAAGCGGAACAGTTTCCGTAGTTGAGGGATCGGATCAAACGTTTGATATCGTCCCTGATGCTGGTTACGAAGTTGATCAGCTCACAGTCGACGGCGCAAATATTACTCCGGCTTCTCGTTACGTATACTCCAACGTGAGGGCCAACGGCTCAATTTCTGTAACTTTCAAAAAGCTTCCTGTTTCGCAGTGTACAAGTGTTCTTAACTGGAATAAGAATACGCAGTATCAAAAAGGTAGTCGAGTGAAGCTACAAAATAAATTATTTGAAGCCAAGAAAGCCAATAAAAAGAAAAAGCCGATTAATAATAAAGGGAAAGTCAATGGAAACTGGAAGTTAATTGGACCGTGCTAGCTCGCTAGCTTGTGGTTTGTTAGCCGAATTTATATAAATTTAACAAGCTAAATATCTCCGCCAGGATACTATGTTTATCAATTTTTAGTATTTTGGTGGAGATTGACTTTAATCACATCATAAAAGTAAGTGTTTAAAATAATGGCGTGTAAAAATAGCGTTTGCTATGTGACTTTGATAATCATATGCGCCTTACATGATTCTTTTTTTTCACAACTTTTCTCAGGAAGTTGGCTCGTCTCCCTAGCGAAGGTTAAAGGCTTTTGATTTGCATACTGGCAATACGCAGTATTCTTTTTGCGTGCGCAAGACATTGAGGGCTTTTTGCCATTGCTGCAAAGGCTTATAAGGTCGAATTATTTTCGCTGAATGCGACATATCCACCGATGCTTTCTTGACGTTGTGCCACGAGGTATGCGCTTGGACTTGGAGGAGTGAGAATATTGGCCTGCGTCAATACCATCTGGAGTTTTGTGTTCTTTTAAAATGACGAAGTTCTCTCAACTAGATAGACGCCGATCACATTAAAAGAATGTTTAGAAAAAAATGAGCGTCATCGCAATATATGTACTGCTGATCATATTTACTATAACCACTTATGAATATATCTTTAGGTTTGGAAGTAATTTTTTTCGATTACAATCTTTAGTCGAAGTTTCTGCTGTAATACATACGATGCCGGAGCTGCTGAAAATTAACGCAATGAAGTAGAAGCGTAATAAGCTATTCTCAATAGGAGTTTCTGGGTGAAAAAACTAATCGTGCCATTTCTATGTGCTGTGCTAGCCTCCTGCGGCGGCACTACGGACGATCAGATAGGGTCCTCTTCCTCCTCAGGCGTTGCGCTCTCGCAACCCAATTGCAGCGACGCAGGCCACGACAATGCGCCTATGCGCTTGTTAACGGCAAAACAATTGTCGAACCTTCTAGTCGATACCTTTAATTCGCTCGATATCAATACTGAAAGCATTGTTGCTATGTTGCCGGAAGACCAAGCAACGGCAGGGTTTGCTAATAATGCTGGTGCGTTAATGGGTGTCAAAAATTTAAAAAATTACCTTGAAGTCGCTGAAACTATCGCTGCATTAGCGTCGGACGATTTTGACAAGCTAATGAACTGCAACAGCTCCGATGACTCCTGTATACGCGATTACGCAAAAAAATACGGCTCCGCGTTGTTTCGCAAGTCGCTCGATAATGCGGAGGCGAATGAGTTTGTCAGCCTTGCCCAAGAGGCCGGTATGGGCCCCGATGCAATTGAAAGAGTGACTGCAGCGTTGGTACTCGACGGTCGTACGCTATATCAATACGAAGAAGATGTGGATCAGCGTGAGCAGCTCAGTGGCTTGGAAATCGCCAATAAACTCGCGTTGCTTATTTGGAATCGCGCTCCCGACGCCGAGTTGATCGGCGTGGCAGAGAGCGGAGCGCTGGATACTAAAGCAGGTGTGCGTGCTCAAGCGCTTAAGATGCTTGACGACGAGCGCGCTGTCGGAGGTCTCGACGAGTTTTATAAGGGTTGGATGGCATTTATCGAGCCGAGCGAGTTGGAGTTTTTGCGCAACCCTCTAGTAGGGGTTGGTTTGAGTATTGAGTCGGCCTATGCTGAAACGCAGCGTTTTGCGAGCCATATAACACTCGTTGAAGACGGTGATTTTATAGGCCTTATGACATCGAGAAAGGCTTTCCTCACCGAAGACATAGCCGAAAATTACGATATAAACCCCGGCACGCTCAGTGGCAACCGTTATCGAGGCGGCACTGAAGTGACCTTGGATGCGCAGCGCTCAGGAATTATGACCCGCCTTGCTTATCTTGTGCACGGAGCGGAAGAAAATGGGCCGCAGCCGACTATTAGAGGTGCATTCTTCCGCAATCAAATTATGTGTCAGTCGTTTCCGGTCCCGGGTGCTGACGTTCAAGATTTGTTTCCGCTTTTACCAAACGATCCCAATATGTCCAAAGTGGAGGAATTGAAAAAATTTCATCTGGAGGTTCCCGGTTGTGCAGGCTGCCATACGCTGTTAGATCCAGTGGGCTTCGGCTTTGAAAAATACGATCAATTTGGTGCTTATCGCGAGAACTATATTTTGGGTAACGGTACTCAACAGGCAATTGACGACACCGGTGAAATTGTTGAAGTGAACACCGATCCTTCCGATATTATCGGCGAATTTGAAGGCGCTATTACCCTTAGTGATCTTGTGGCGACTAGCACCAAAGCGCAGTCTTGTTATGCCGAGTTTTGGTTTCGCTATGCGTTCGGCCGCTATCCAACAGAGGCCGATCAATGTGCAGTGGATAAGCTTGCTTACGAGTTTCAGGCGCGGGATCTATCGCTTAAAGAGCTGATCCTCGCTGTTGCTGAAAGCAATGCATTTCGCTTCCGCAATCCAGAATAGGAGTATCGCTATGTCTATTGATAAAAAATATACACGTCGCGCACTTCTGAACCGGATTGGCGGTAGCGCTGCAGTTACTGCACTTTATCCCTTTATCCCAGTCACCGAAGCTGACGCAGCGACTGTTAGCGGCGGTGTACCGTTGCGTTTTTTTTACTGGTATATGCCTATCTTGCCTAAACGCAATATTGTCGCGACTTGGCTGCCGAAGAAACAGAGCAAATTGGAGTGGACCGGCGCCATGTCAGGCTTGAATGAGATGGCCGATCGCATGACTTGCATACGTGGCCTGACCAATAGTGCCGCCTACGATTCACCACTTTCGGGCGGTCATAAGGCTTCTGGTATGACAATGCTCTCCGGTTGGTCCGCCCAAAAAGGAGTATCTAACCAGTATTCACACTTGTGGAAAGGCGCCAATGGTTTTAATGGCCACGACAGTCTAGACCAATGGTTGGCAAGGAAACTGACCGAGAATAATGTTAAAACACCTCGCACAGATATTCGAATGGGTTGGCAGAATAAGGGCCACACCAATGATCCAGTTTGGAAATCGATATCCTTTAAAAACGGCGTCGTACAGCAGCGTCATCAAATGCCAGAAGACCTTTATAAAGATATATTTAACCTCGGTGGAAATGCCCCGGTTATCGACTACGGGCCGAAATTCAGCGTGCTAAATCACTTAACATCCAGCCTTAAACGTTTGCAGGGTAAATTAGGCCGAGAGGATAGCATGCGTATGGAGGCACATCTTGATTCTATTTCAGAACTTGAACGGCAATTTAAAAGTGCTGAAGCAGCGTCTAATCAAGCGGGTGGTTCCTGCAATATCGACCCGAGTTTAAATAGCGGGGGAGATCGATGGGATTTCGCGATTGAAAGTTATTCACGTCTAGCTCAAATTATTTTTAGTTGTGATATTACGCGGATTGCCGGCGCACAATGGATGAGCCATTTGTGGGCGGGCCAGGCGTCTTTCCTTGACGGGGTAAATGGCGGCTACCATGGCGCAACGCACAATAACGGCAACGTCGGCATGATGAATGCGGTACAGCGGTTTCGTGTCGAGGTATTTTTGCGCCTAATGAAATTATTCGATGGAGTTGAAGAGGCAAACGGCAAAACCTTGCTCGACAATTCGATTGTTTATTGGTTTACAGAAGTTTCCGGTGACCATAACTGGTACGACCAATGTAATATCATTGCCGGTGGTGGTGGCTACTTTAAGATGGGGCTTAATCATGTTGAGGGTGGCAATCACAATCGTGATAACAATCGCCCGCAAACTAAATTACTCGCCAATTTTATCGATGCTTTTGGCTTCGAACCCGGGAACTTCATTAGCCCGAAATATGATAAGGGAACGCTAGCGAACGTTATCAAAGCCTAGTCGGTTCAAGGTGTCGTGATAAGAGGTTTAAGTGAGAACAAGGTTTAATTCCGCTGGCATCTTTATGCCGTATTGATTAGTATTCCTCCTGCCAAGCTCAGTGTCCACCGACACTGAGCTTTCCTGTCTTTAGTTTTTCCTGCCTTTATTTAATTATTTTAATGGGCTCAATATTATAGTGTTGTTACAAACAAGCTGTTATAAGAAAGTTTTTAATGCCACGTCTTGAGGAATACTGGCCTTAAAAATTTATTGTTTTATGAATCGTGTAACTAAACACGAACTCAAGCGTCAACAACGGAAAATAAAAAAGCTTTCTGTAGGTTGAGATGAACGAGATGAGAAATTTCCTGCTCTCTGCATTGTTATTGGTTGGCTGTGTTTCGCATAGCCAGGCATTCGAGTTAAGACTCGATTCACTCCGGTTCACATTGTCGGAGCCGCAAACCGTCCACTCGCTGGTTTATCGCGGGGCAAACGGTGCTGGGTCCAAAATTAACTTTCTATTAGAACCTAAAAATAATGAACGATTCGGTGTTTTTGCTGAAATCAACGGCATCGAAGTTGGTTATGCGATCGATCCGATTGAAAATGACCAGGAAACTGAAACACAAGATTTGATTTTCTCTTATAAAAAATTTAGGCATTCGCGATTTAACCTCAATTATCAAACCTTGGAAAACTTTCAAACCGAGGCCGAAAATTTAGTTGGGCCGGGGCGGGAATCTCGTTTTATAGAAAAATCTAAGTCAACTAAATTGGAATTATTTGGCATACATAACTTATACACTTTTAATGGTAAATCTTTATTTGATCACTTTTTCCTAAATAAACCCGAACTCAGCGATCATTACGCCTTGTCTACGAGCTTGCTGGGAAGCTGGACATACCAACGTCTTAAATTAGAAAACCCCACTCAAGTAGTTTTTACACCATCATTTATCAATACCGAAGTGACCCAGATTACCGACCTGAAAGCGCAATCTTTAAATGCATCATTAGGGTTAATGCTTTCAATAAACCTCAAACACAATTTTCACGGCTTTTTGGAAGGACGCTTTGGGCGGGGTTATTTTGAAAAC
>JANQJB010000055.1 GCA_028281865.1 Marinagarivorans sp. | reverse complement strand
CACACGCGACCAAAGCATCCGGCAAACGGCCAGTTTGCGCCAAGCATTGCTCGCGCGCCTCACGGCCGATCACGCACTGAAAATCCCGCACAAGTTGCGGATAAGGATGAGGGCCAGCAGCTGTACCGATAATGTAGAACGTGTCGTCAACATTCGTAACCCAGTCGCGCAACGCTTCATTCATAGCATCCTTTAGCGTTTTTGACCCAGACTCGACCGGAACCACCGTAGCCCCGAGCAACTTCATTCGATAAACATTGAGTGCCTGACGCTGGATATCCTCCGCCCCCATATAAACCACGCACTCTAAGCCTAAACGCGCCGCCACAGTTGCCGATGCAACGCCGTGCTGACCTGCACCGGTTTCTGCGATTACGCGGGTTTTGCCCGTCTGCTTCGCAAGCAACGCCTGGCCAATTGTATTGTTGACCTTGTGAGCGCCGGTATGATTGAGGTCTTCGCGTTTCAAAAAGAGCTGTGCACCACCGACTTTTTCCGTCCACCTCTCAGCGAAATAAAGTGGTGACGGCCGACCGACGTAATGAGCTAAATCTTTGTCGAATGTCCGCTGAAATTCCTCGTCGTTTTTTAAACGATCATAAATTGTTTGCAACTCATCGAGGGCATATATCAGTGTCTCCGACACAAACCGCCCACCATAAGGCCCAAAATGCCCGCGCGAATCAGGCATTTGCGTATAATCGATGTGCCCTAATTGCTCGTTTTCATTCACCAGAAAATGCCTCTACTACTAAACTTGTACTACTAAAATAATTACTCATCGTGAACCGCGATACCCTAGTTTTTTTATCGGTTCGCAAATTCAAGAATTCAATCCCGCATTTGCCTGCCGCGCAGCAGCAATAAATTTGCTGACTTTGTCGGGGTCTTTCTTGCCAGGAGCACTCTCAACCCCAGTGCTGACATCAAGCCCATACGGCCGCACTTGTTGGACTGCTTGTGCCACATTGCTTGGGCTCAACCCGCCCGCCAAAATTATCGAACCCGCTAAGCCTTTCGGTATTCGATTCCACTCGAAAGTATCGCCAGTGCCGCCGCGCTCGCCCGGCCGATAAGCATCGAGCAACAAGCCTGAAGCGAGCGAAAAGCGCTCGGCACTCTCCTCGACATCCACACCAGGTTTCATACGCACAGCTTTGATAAAAGGTCGCCTAAATTGCCGACAAAAATCGGGCGTTTCGTCGCCATGAAATTGCAGTACATGCAAAGGGCACTCTGATAAAACTGTTTCAACTTCCGCAGGAGCGGGATTGACAAAGAGCCCAACCACCGTGACGAACGCTCCGACACTCAAAGCAATCTCGCGGGCGAGAGCAAGGTTCGCCACGTTGCGCTGACTGTCACTGTAAAATACGATACCGATGGCATCAGCGCCTGCTTGCGCAACTGCATGCGCGTCATCGCTAGACGTAATCCCACATATTTTTATTCGCATCAGTTAACCTGCAAGGAATCTTTAAGCTGTCGCGATGTTAGACAAAACCCAACACACCACACAAGCAATGGCTCCGCTTTAAAACACGATATCTATAACTTGATAACACAAAACCCTGTCCTTAAAACGCTAGCCTTAAAACCCTGTCCTTAAAAATAAGTTACGAGGCGAAGCAAACCGGCGATTGTATCAGATTTGCACGTTAGAGGACGATCTGGGCCAGTTTTTATAACGCTAATTTGGAAAGCCTGGTAGTGACAAGCAGAAATCTCGCGTGGGTATTTTGAAATGATCGGGGTAATCAACGGAGGAAAAATATAAACCGTCGGCAGCTGCCGTCGCAGGGGCGCACGCTCGATTTTTTAACACCAATAAATCCTTCACCCAAGCGACCGGCTTGGCTCCACGACCGACTTCAAACAGCACACCAGCAATATTACGTACCATATGGTAGAGAAATGCGTTGGCGGTGATATCGACCACAATAAAGGCCCCAAATTGATGAATGACCAAACTTTTTATATTGCGTACCGGGCTGGATGCCTGGCACTGAGACGCACGAAACGAAGAAAAATCATGCTCCCCAATTAGCAGCGAAGCCGCAGCTCGCATCCGCTCGATATCAATCGGGAAATCAACGCAAGTGACTTTTTTAGCGATAATAGCTGGACTGACCTCACCGACGTAAATAACGTAGCGATAACTGCGTTGCAATGCCGAAAAACGCGCGTGAAACGATTCAGAAATTTCAGACGCCCAATGCACCCTGATCGAATCAGGCAAATGAGTGTTAGTGCCTCTAATCCACGCCCTGGCTGGCCGGTCTGAGAGCGTATCAAAGTGCACGACTTGCCCTATTGCGTGAACACCTGCATCTGTTCGTCCCGCACAAATGAGGGTAATGTCTTCGTCAGCGACTTTACTAAATGCGCGCTGTAAAACACCCTGGACCGTGATATCCGCTGATTTTTGGAACTGAAAGCCCCGGTATTGACTACCATCATATTCAACCAAGCAAACGACGCGACGCATATCGTTCGGAAATTTGACGCCAGGTTTAATTTCGCAATTACGTTTGTACACAGGCAACAGTTTACGTACAGGAAAAACAAAAAAAGCTGAGTCTGGCTCAGCTTTTTCAGTGTTGGTTATTTAAGATCGTTTTATTTTTAGTTGAATATAAATTCGATAGACCAAGCGCGTTATCTATCCAAGCTGAGCGACCAAGCGCTCCGCCTCTTTTTTCTGATTGTCATCACCGGCTTCCATAATTTCTTCCAAGGTATTCATAGCTGAATCCGAATCTCCCATGTCGACAAACACGCGCAACAAATCTAGCTTTGTCGCCATATTTTCTGAGTCGGTGACATCGGTCAAATCATCTTCAGAATCGGATGCGTTTGCCGAAATCGTTTCATCGCTTTCAGCCCCTAACAGCTCTTCTCCTGAATCAACGTCAGACTTATCTCCGCCGACCTCAAGTAAATCATCTTCTACGGTTACACCTTTTGCTGCAGAAGTAATTTCAGCTAGCTGAATAACATTGTCCGACCCATTCTCGTTTTCGCTTGCACCATCTGAAGCGAGCCCGTCAGCGTCCAGCGATATCTCGCTGTCACCGGCATCCAAGCTCAGCTCGCTAAGGTCGTCACCCGATTCAAGGTCTAAGCCATCGAGCTCGATATCAGCGGAAGAATCTAATTCCAACTCGCTTTTATCGGCGGGCTCAATTTCAAGGCCAACGTCTCCAATACCAACGTCTGAATCGCCCAGTTCTGCGGAACTTTCTATGTCATGGGTCTCTTCAAGGTCGGCAAGATCGCCTTCGAATTCTGAAGCCAATTGATCTAGCTCTTGATCGAGCGATTGCAGATCCAAATCTTCATCCAACGTGAGATCGCCCGGCTGAGTCTCTGTATCGGATTCTGCAACGAGCTCAACAGACTCAGTCAGCCCAAGTTCATCGTTATCAATTGTTAAATCGTCGCTGCTGAGTTCCAAGTCGTCTGAACCCAAGTCTGTTTCAGCACTATCGACAGATTCAAGCATCTCATCGGTAATCGCTGAGGTCACTTGTGTATCAGCGTCCTGATCAATACTGAGCTCTTCAAGCCCCTCCAATATCTCGTCAGAACTGTCCATCTCTAAGGTGGACTCCGAACTTTCGTCAGAATCTTCTAGTGCACCGAGTTCTCCGTAATCAATAGCGGTGTCATCCGACGCAATTTCTTCCGTGTTTGAACTGTCATCAAGACTGGCCTCGAACTCAAACTCTTCCAGCTTTTCAGATGTGTCATCAGCAGCTAAGTCCCCAAGCTCCAATTCATCGAGCGCCTCAGCGTCTGGATTCATTAGAACCGTATCGTCCTCTGAATCCATTAACACCGTATCATCCGTCTCGGATGCTTCATCAAGATCCAATGTAAAACTGTCTTCGCTAAAGTCATTTACATCGTCGTCACCAGCAAGATCTTGCTCTCCAGAAGGCTGTGTGACATCGATTTCGCTTAGCTCTGCCGCGAGATCATCGAGGCTAACGTCAGCGGGGATAGCATCTAAATCAAACTCGCCCGCGCCTTCAATGTTACTGCGCATCGCCGCCGCTTGACTCAGGCCATCTTCGCTCCCAAAGCTGTGCAAGCTAGAATAATAGCGATCAAAGGCCTCCACATTTCCTGATTTTGAGTAGACTTCCAAGAGTTTTAGGTTGTATGCCTCGTTTTGCGGTTCCTCGCCTACAGCTTTGACCAGCAGTTCTTCAGCAGAATCAAAATTTGAATAGGCAATGTGAATATCGGCCTCCGATATGACATTACCAGCATCGTCCTCAGAAGCCTCGACAGAATCCGTTTCGCGGTGATGAATTTGTGTCGTGTCGCCACCAACTTGTGGCTCAAAATCATCATCGTCATCAAACCCCACGCCCGACGGCTCATCATCAAAGTCGTCGTCATCATCATCAAAACCTGAATTGCGTGATACAAGGAAATAAACTGCCCCAGCGATAACAAGCAACGCAGCACCGATTATGTAATACAAGTAATCCATGATGATGTCGATGAACGACTTTTTGGGTTTACCTGCAAATGTCGGTTGCGGTTGAGGTTTCTCCTCTACCTTCGGCTCTTCAGCAGGCGGCGGAGTCACAAGCCCAGCGTCAGATTCAGCTGCATCGGTTTCAGAGCTTGCCTCTTCCCCCTCCTCAGTCAAGCCGTCGCCGGTGCCTTCAACGGGATCCAATTCGCCTGTCGTTTCCGTGGCTTCAGCATCATCAGTAAGGCCACTCTCACCCTCTTCTTGCCTGAGCTTCTGCAGAGCAAGTTCGAGCTGCTTCATTTCTTCATTACTGACAGCAAGGAGTTTTTCCATTGTTTGAATTTGATCGTCCATAGCAGCGAGTCGCGACTTCAACTCAACGTTTTCTCGCTCGCTAGCGGCAAGCTCTTCCTCAGTATTGGTCAATTGGCTGCGCAGAGCATCGGCGTCGCCGCTGCCCGCACCAGCACCTCGCCCGTCGAGCGAGGAAGCTTCGTCAGCAGTACTGAGTTTTACATAGCCTTCCTCGCGTTGCGCAGAGGATGGCGTCTCGCGAAGTTGTTTTGAACCTTCGAGCTGAGCGCCTGTTTCATTACTGAACTCGCGATTTTGGCTCGCGACTTCACGCACAGCTTGATTAGTAGAGAGGTCGATATCACTATACTCTGGCAGGCGCAAAACCTTACCGCGCTTGAGCAAATTGATATTGCCGTTGATAAACGCATCGGGGTTCAAACGCTGAATCGCGAGCATTGTTTGCTGAATAGTGACTCCGCTATCAGGCTTAGCATTCGCGGCAATGCCCCACAACGTGTCATTCGCTCTGACGGTATAGGTTCCGTCACCCGCGCGAGTCACCGAGCTCGGCGTTTGCTGCGACGGTGCCGCAGTTGTCGGCCTCGTCGCCGGTTGCTGAGTTTGGCTCGGTCTGGTTTGTTGCTGCGAACTCGGCGCTTGAACCGCGCGCGCAGGCTCGTCTGAGAAGACCGGCAGATCCATTAACACGGTATATTCACGTAATAATTTACCGCTGGGCCACTCGATCTTGACGATAAAATCCAAAAAAGGTTCGCGAACAGACTTTAACGAAGTAACTTTAATGATCGGACCGGCCGGATTTTGTAATTCGACCTCGAATTTTAAGTCGACAAGGAAAAAAGGTCGATCTACGCCTGCCTGTTGAAAATCTTCCGGCGAGCCCAAGCCCACCCTGATTTCGTTTTCCGTCAAGCCTCGAATTTGGACCAACTCAATCTCAGCATCAAGGGGCTGATTCAGAAAGGAATTGAGTTTGATTTCACCTAAGCCAAGTGCCAGCGTTAGTTGGCTCGCCAACAACGACACCAAACCAAAAAACAAAGCTTGTGTGCGTAAAACCATGGAAAGATCCTTGTTATTGATATTAGTGTTTGTAGAGATAATGATTCACCGAGCGTTAGTTAATCACTTTCGTTGCTCACACCATCGGTCGGGTCAAATCGACCTATGAACAGAACAAACATTTGGGCTGATGTCGGCAGTGCGAAGTATGCTCACCCAACAACCGACACCGAAATCAAAGGCGCAAGTATTCAGGATTGACCTGCCAAATTCAACTTTCTAACCAAAAGTTCAGCACTAGCTGAGCGGATTTGCCAGCAAAGCGTGAAATCAATCGCGGATTTTAGGTCAAAAATTGACTTAATTTTTATGCGCTATCTTCTGCCGAGTATAGCGATTTTTCCGACGAACAACAGGCAAATGGGCTAGTTTTTTTAATTTTCTTGCAATGTCACTGCTGAAAAACAATGCAAATTCACTGTCAATAGGAAAAATTTCTGAGTTCAATCCACTTGCCGAGGAGCAGCAATGACAAGCTATCGAAGCGGCAGCTATGCCGTCTGAGCGAGCAAAATACGTAGCATTCGACGCAAAGGCTCAGCGGCCCCCCAAAGCAGTTGATCGCCAACAGTAAAGGCAGAAAGATACTCCGGTCCCATATTGAGCTTGCGCAAGCGACCCACTGGAACACCTAGCGAGCCAGTCACAGCAGTCGGGCTAAGCTCTTTCAAACTGAGTTCCCGACTATTGGGAATGACTCTTACCCAATCATTAGCTTCACTAATGTTTTTTTCTATTTCGCTTAACGGCAAATCCTGCTTCAGTTTTATTGTCAGAGCCTGGCTGTGGCAGCGCATTGCGCCAACCCGAACACATATCCCGTCCACCGGTACGCGACTCGGCGCAGTGCCAAGAATCTTGTTGGTTTCGGCCTGCGCCTTCCATTCCTCACGGCTTTGCCCATTTTCAAGCTGGCGGTCGATGTAAGGAAGTAAACTGCCGGCAAGCGGAGCACCAAACTGTTCGATTGGCAAATCACCGCGCATCGCCGCCGCAACATCTCTATCAATATCGAGGATTGCTGAGCTCGGGTTTTCTAACTTCGTGCGAACAGACGCGTGAATTGCCCCCATTTGAGCAATCAGTTCGCGCATATTTTGAGCCCCAGCCCCGCTCGCAGCCTGGTAGGTCATCGCTGATACCCACTCGACTAAATCTCTCTGAAACAGACCTCCGATTGCCATCAGCATTAAGCTGACAGTACAGTTTCCACCAATGTAGTTTTTAACTCCGCGAGCAAGCCCATCACTGATCAACTCGCTATTGACAGGATCGAGAATAATAATCGCATCATCTTGCATCCGCAGTGAGGAAGCAGCATCAATCCAATAGCCACTCCAGCCCGAGTCTCGCAATTGTGGGTAAACTCTCTTGGTGTAATCACCGCCCTGACAAGAAACGATCGCATCGAGATGACCTAGTTCAGCTATGCTGTACGCGTCTTTCAACTCGGGAATCGCTTTTCCAACGGCTGGACCCTCGCCCCCAACATTTGAGGTCGTATAAAAGATCGGATCAATCAATTCAAAATCATTTTCTTCCAGCATGCGACCTACGAGGACCGATCCCACCATGCCGCGCCAGCCAACAAATCCCACCTTCATTTGATAAACCTATTTTTTAGCTAAGTACTTTAATGTTGTTGGCAGACGCAGTCCATTCAAGCGCAGAACAACCGAAACAAAATTAATTCGCCCGAAACAACCAAGGTGAATTTTTACGATGAGCATGCTCAAACTCGCGTATTTTTTCCGCCTCCTGCAAAGTAATACTGATATCGTCCAAACCTTCTAACAAACAGGTTTTGCGGAAGCCATCAACCTCAAAACCAAAGCTTTCCCCGGAAGGAGTTACAACCGTTTGATTCTCCAAGTCGACGGTCAACCTATAACCCTCGTTTGCATACATTTCGACGAATAAGCGATCGACAATCGAGGTATCCAAAACGAGTGGCAACATGCCATTTTTAAAGCAGTTATTGAAAAAAATATCGGCGAAGCTCGGCGCAATCAACACGCGAAAACCGTATTCTTCCAGAGACCACGGAGCGTGCTCGCGGCTGGAACCACAGCCAAAATTCTCTCGCGCCAACAATATACTTGCGCCTTGATAACGGGGAAAATTTAATGGAAAGTCCGGGTTTAATGGACGTTTACTGTTATCCATTCCCGGCTCGCCGGTATCCAAATAACGCAATTCGTCAAAAGCATTTGGGCCGAAGCCCGAGCGTTTAATAGATTTTAAAAATTGCTTGGGAATAATTAAATCAGTATCAACATTAGCGCGATCCATCGGAGCAACGATACCGTCAACCGTAGTAAATTTTTTCATTTTAAACTCCTAGGGCCTTTTCGCTTGGGAAGAAAAGTGGCGCACATCGACAAAGTGTCCTGCGATTGCAGCGGCGGCAGCCATAGCCGGGCTAACCAAATGGGTACGACCACCAAAGCCCTGTCGACCCTCGAAATTGCGGTTTGACGTGGAGGCACAGTGCTCACCCTCTTTTAAGCGGTCGGCATTCATAGCCAAGCACATGGAGCACCCAGGCTCTCGCCATTCAACGCCAGCCGCCGTAATGATTTCATGTAAACCCTCAGCTTCAGCTTGGGCTTTCACTTTTCCCGACCCCGGGACAACGATGGCCTCCTTCACCTTGGACGACTTTTGCTGCCCCTTCAGAACTGCCGCAGCAGCACGAATATCTTCTATGCGAGAATTAGTACATGAACCAATAAAAACACGTTCGACAGGAATGTCTTTAATCGCTTGCCCTGGCGTTAAGCCCATGTATTCAAAAGCCCGTTCTAGGCCCGCTTTTTTAACCGGATCATCAATGTTATCCAAGTCGGGAACGTTACCGCCAACCGGCCCCACCATCTCTGGCGATGTGCCCCAGGTAACCTGAGGTTCAATTTCCACCGCATCAAGCGTAACGACTGCATCAAAATGAGCGCCATCATCACTAACTAAATTTCGCCACAGGGCTTCTGCCGCCGGCCACTGCGCCTCAGTAGGCGCATATTCACGACCTTTAACATAATCCAACGTAGTATCGTCGACAGCAACCATGCCAGCGCGAGCGCCAGCTTCGATTGCCATATTACAAACAGTGAGACGACCCTCCATCGACATATTGCGAAAAACCTCACCACCAAACTCGATCGCATAGCCCGTACCCCCAGCAGTGCCGAGTTTGCCAATAATGGCCAAAATGACATCTTTAGGGGTTATGCCTGGACCCAACTCCCCGTCGACACGTACCAGCATGTTTTTCATTTTTTGAGCGACGATACATTGAGTAGCAAGCACATGCTCGACCTCACTGGTACCAATACCAAACGCCAACGCACCCAAAGCGCCGTTTGTAGACGTATGGGAGTCACCACAAACAATCGTCATGCCGGGAAGGCATGCGCCAGACTCTGGCCCGACGACGTGCACAATTCCCTGTCGGTCATCATCAATCTTATATTCGAGGATGCCCAACTCATCGCAGTTTTTATCCAGCGTCTCCACTTGAATCTGGGCAACGGGATCGGCAATTCCAGCCACACCCGAAAGGCGTTCTTTAGTCGTTGTCGGCACGTTGTGATCAGGAGTCGCCAGCACCGTGTCTACGCGCCAAGGTTTACGGCCGGCAAGGCGCAAGCCTTCGAAGGCCTGAGGTGAGGTGACTTCATGAACAATATGACGATCGATATACAGTAACGAAGAACCATCTTCACGCGTTGTCACAACGTGCGCGTCCCACAATTTGTCGTAAAGCGTTTTGGCTGTCATTGGAAGCTCCTAAATAAGAGGTGCCCTAGTCGGTGCAAAATAGTATCAAGCTGACTGCATTTTAACGGCTCACAAAAATAACTCAAATTCATTGTTTTTATAGTTTGGATTCCTTATAGTTATCGAATGGATATTGACTGCTTTAGAGCATTTCTCGCCGTTGCAAAATACCAATCATTTTCGCTGGCCGCCGAGCAACTCTATATTACTCAGCCAGCCGTAAGTAAGCGCATACTTTCTCTGGAATCTCAGTTAGATGCCAAGCTATTTGATCGGATCAATCGTCAAGTCAGACTGACTGAGGCGGGCACCGCACTGCTGCCCAAGGCGAATCGCATCATTGCTGCGCTCGATGAAGCGAAACGCACGATACACGACTTGTCGGGTGATGTACGCGGCGAACTCCACGTCGCAACGAGCCACCATGTAGGCTTACACAAACTGCCGCCAATGCTGAGAAAATTTTCCGCCAATTTCCCTGAGGTTAACTTGAAGTTTGAATTTCTCGATTCAGAGGTCGCATACCAACGGGTCGCCAGAGGGGTTTGCGAATTAGCCGTGGTTACCATATCACCTTTCGCGGATAATGAACTTGAGGTTACACCACTATGGCGCGATGAGCTGAGCTTTGTTACCTCGCCTTTATATGAGTTTGACTGTTCGCCAAGTCTCGACCTGCTCAGTGAGCTGCCCGCCATCCTACCCGACCTGAACACGTTTACAGGCCGAATAATCAAGCGATGCTTCGATCAGCGCCAATTGCCGCTGACGATCAACATGTCGACCAATTATCTTGAAACGATAAAGATGCTCTGTTCAGTGGGACTGGGATGGAGCGTCCTGCCTGATTCCATGATTGACCACCAACTGAAGCGCTTTTCGATAGACAACATTAAACTCCATCGAGATCTCGGCGTATTGCACCACCCACAACGCAGTTTGAGTAATGCCGCACACGCATTTTTTGAGCTTTTGCTGCAAGATACGATCAAAACTTAACGGGGGCACTGCGATATCAAGATCTGCTTCCTCCTAATTCAGCAAAAATTTTGCTATAAATTGGGCTTTTGCGCGGTGCCTCTCGGCCCAATTGGGCGAACGCTCCAGTTATTGAAGCTAATGCTCATAGAATCTAACGTTTCACGGAAGCCAGCCTGATGAAAATGGTCAGAGTGATGGAACAGATCGAAGTGATCAAACTAAGAAGTGATCGAACTAAAGTTACGCGGTTTTACGCGCTGCGCCCGGAGAATATCGATGAATAAGTTGTTGGCAGCCCTTCTGAGTATGTGCTTTGCGACGGCAGCAGGCGCATACACCTCTGCCTCCAAGCCTAAAAACCCCCAAAAACGCATTGGCATTAGCACAGGTTGGAGTCAATGGGGGGGAGAAATGACAGGTGTTGTCGCCAGCGTATTGAAAAAAGATGCTTATGACGCACTGCCGGATAATCCAGATTTTCCCTCGCTAATTGACCCGAGTATTCCCAGCTTTAAAGAGCGTGGTTTGCTGTTAAATCGCCATTTTCAGTTTTGGGTCAAATACGAACACGACTTTAAAAACAAGTACATCCCACACGGGCAATTTTACTTTACCGAAGTTAACCATGTCGGACAGTCGACGAGCGAATTTTTGATTGATCCACGCCCGGGCTTTCTGACCCCTGAGGACAGAGCCAACAATGTAAATCCCTTATGGGCTGAGGACGTTGTTGAAACCGAACTCGATATGAAAGTCTATGACGTTCTCGCCTATTACGATTTTGATTACTTTGAGAATCTAGCAGAGTTTGACGTCGGCTTAACGCTGCGAAAAATGCACGGCAGTTTTTTCGAACGCCTTGATGCTAGAACTTCACCCTATGTGCGCCCTGAGCAGACCGATATAACGCCAATCGATCTCATCATGCCATTGCTCTATACCAAAGTGCAGCTGAATGCACCGCGCATCAAAATTTTCGACCTGCCTTTTGATATATACGGGAGCGCTGTCAGCAACTATATTTCTGACGGCACCAGTGAAATGATCGATATTGATCTTGAATTTGGCACAATGACAGAGCTTTGGGGGCTTCGAGTCGGATTTTTCGCAGGTTACCGCTACGCAAAGCTTGCTACACCCGACATGGCGGGATTGTATTCTGACGCTTTTTTGGAGGGTGCACGCGGCGGAATGAAATTTGAGTTCTAGTGCGGCGTTATTTTTTAATACGTTTTATTTTTGGCGGCTTGTTATCCGGCTTGGCCTGATTTTCTCCTCCAAGTTCTCCATCATCAGCAGCATCCAGGCCGACTAGCTGCTCTTCGGCCGGCCCAGGCTCCGCAGCAGAATCCGCTATTGCTGTCTCGTTTTCTTCAAGCGAGCTGCTCTCCTCATCAGGCAAGCCCGCTTGATCGTTCGTTTTTGCTACTTCTGGCACCTCATTCGATGCTTCCGGTTCGGTAGGCGCGATAAGCTCGTTCTGCTGCAATTTCTCTTTATCAAGCGATATCGAAGGCAGGCCAAGTAGCGCCCTTGCTTGATTGTGGTCGGACAGAGAAAATTTTTCGTTTTTTGCGGCAAGCCAATGATAACTCGCTCGATTCCATCGCGCGGCTGCTTGATAACGATAATACATCGCGCGCTTTATATTATTTGTGGTCAGTTTTTCGCGTTGTTCTAGCTGTTCCGCGTTCAGCGCTGCTGCGCGCCAACGCTTGGCCGACGTACTATTGCGCCTGAGTTCCCCAATTGCGAACGCCTCCTGCTCGATCAACTCACCAACAGCACGCATAAAGCGAAAACTTAAAATACGCGTCGCTTTTTTCTCAGCGTCATCACTCGCATTCTGATACCGACTCCACAATATCGAACTGTATTCGTCAAAAAGCATGACAATTTCACCTAGCTCTTCAGCATAACCCCGCCATGCATCGCGTACTTTTTTGTCCTCACCGTAAGCGTCCCAGCTTCCCGTGAGCTGGCGTTGCGTTTTAAAAACACGGTCAATATTAGCCTCTATAAGCGTCAAAATTTGGAATGCTTCTTTGTAGCTTTTTTCTTCGAGTTTCTCCTTCACAATATCCATATCGTTGCGAACGGACCATAGCATTATGACGACGCGCCTTTTCATGCCGTCTAGCAAGTCCGAGTCGCGCTCTAGTTCATACGCAGGAAAAACAGATTGTAAAGCAACAGGACTAGCACTTGGCCCGTGCAGACCACAATACTTATTTGGCTTCCCACCGTTGGCAATGCAGGCATTTTTTACCACTTGCTCAGACTTTAAGCACAATTCCACCCAACCAGATTTGACAAGAGCACGACAATCGCAATTGACAGTCGGGCACTCTTGACTCTGCGCCAACACCGATGGACTTGTTACAACTAATGGAAGTAAAACAGCTAAACGTATTAACAACCACCTGAAACCCGGTGAAAGAATCATTACAACACTCATGACCTTAACGGCTTTTCTGTCGCGAAATCTAACTAGAAACTATTTCACATTTGCTTGCTTTAACATTTGCTTGCTTTTGGATAAACCCGCTTTGCTCCAAAATCACTCGAAAGCAGCGAAATCGAGTCTAGTTGCTTACTAATGACTACTTTATTTGTGTCGAAAAGCATAGAGCGTTAACAACGTATACCGCGTTCAGTCAGCCTGAATTTCCGACCGTCTATGCATACAAAGTTTTTCACGCACGCTTTTATAGATTGATACTTTTAAGCATATATAGAGGAAATTAATCGAGCAAGTAATTCAAAAAAAACTTTTCAAGCTGGGAGATAGGTCTCGCTCATCGCGATATTGCTCGATAAAAGTGCGTTTACGTAAAACACCGGTTAAATCATGAACTATTTGCAAATAACTTTAAGCACAAACTTTATCGGGTACTTTTTTCCAGGCCACATACGCTATTAGCCAACTCAAAAACGACATAGCAGCAGCGAAAATAAATATAGCGACCGGACTTTGTCCCCAGAACAAGCCTGCACAAAAAGTTCCCAGCGCTGTGCCAGCGCCCATCCCAAATGCGCTGTAAAAAGCCTGACCTTGCCCCTGGTGCCGACGCCCAAAATAGCGTCTGATCGCTTCGATCGATACTGCATGAACCAAACCAAATGTCATAGCATGTAATGCTTGAACCAAAATCGCGACAACCCAGTTTTCTGGAAAAAAACCGATAAGTATCCATCGTACAACCGCGGCGCAAGCACTGACTAAAAAGCATCGACGCAAAGAAAATCGTTGCAGAAGGTCATGGCATCTAAAAAATAATATAATTTCTGCTGTAACACCTACCGCCCATAGTAAGCCAATTGTCTTTTTTGAATAACCATGCATTTCCATAAATAAACTATAAAAACCATAATACGCACCATGACTAATCTGCAGCAAAAAGATTGCTATAAAAAATGCAATGATATTTCGGTCTGTCAGAATACTTTTTAGCGGTAGGTGTTCATCATGCGGTTGATTATTTTCTATATTTGGGACGGTGAAACATGCCACCAATACCGTGAGCAACAACAAAAAAAGCACCCAAGGTAAAATAGCGATAGAAAAAACATCAAATAACCATCCCAATACAATGACAGTTAAAATAAAACCAATCGAGCCCCATAAGCGCACCAAGCTATAATAGCGGCTTTGCGAACCTAAACATCGCAAAGTCACAACCTCAAACTGGGGTAATACTGCGTTCCAAAAAAAACTAAATATAAATGTGCTGATTGCCACAGACCAAAATTGCTGGCTAAAAAAAAACCGCAATAAATGTCAATGCAGCGAGAAACGAACCAATTTGAATATAGCGTGTTAATTTTCCACTGCGATCAATTAACCAACCCCAAAAATTTGGTGCGATAATTTTAGTTGCGGTAGGAATTGCAGCGAGAAAACCAATAGCAGCTGGAGAGAACTCCAAATAATGTAAGTACGGACTCCAAAAAGGAAAAATGACACCAACCGTTGCGAAGTAGAAAAAATAAAACCCCGAAAGCCGCCAATAAGGAACGTTTTGCACAACAATGCTCAGCGTATGCGAACGATAAAAAACACTTTTATTCGCTTGTAGGAATTGGTTCTGGAGCTTTTACATGCTGATTTTGCCCACGATGGCGCAGGACATGATCCAGTATAACAATCGCCATCATGGCTTCCGCTATTGGCGTTGCACGTATTCCTACGCAAGGGTCATGTCGGCCTTTCGTTACTACTTCTACCGAGTTTCCATTAATATCGACACTTTTTCCGGGCAAATGCAAACTTGAAGTCGGTTTTAACGCCATTTTTGCTACGATATTTTGGCCGGTGGAAATTCCTCCGAGAATGCCACCCGCGTTATTGGATAAAAACCCTTCGGGCATAATTTCATCGCGATGCTCAGTACCTTTCTGCTCGATGCAAGCGAAGCCCGCACCAATCTCTACTCCTTTTACGGCATTGATGCTCATCAACGCGTGAGCTATATCTGCATCCAAACGATCAAAAACAGGTTCGCCTAAACCCGGAATCATATTCGTCGCATAAACTTCAATTTTCGCCCCGATAGAATTGCCTTCTTTGCGCAATGCATCCATATAATTTTTCATCGCTTCGACTTTATCTGGGTCGGGACAAAAGAAAGGGTTACTATGAATTTCTTCCCACTGAACCTTGTCAATTTTTATAGGGCCCAACTGAGATAGAAACCCTTTTATTTTAATTCCCCATAATTCGTGCAAAACTTTTTTCGCTACCGCACCGGCGGCAACCCTAACCGCAGTCTCACGAGCAGACGAGCGGCCACCACCGCGATAGTCTCGTATTCCATACTTTTGTAAATAGGTATAATCCGCGTGGGCGGGGCGAAATAAATCTTTGATATTGGAATAATCCTTGGAGCGCTGATCAGTGTTGCGAATAAGCATACCAATCGAAGTACCGGTTGTTTTGCCTTCGAATATGCCAGATAGAATTTCGACTTCATCGGCCTCACGCCTTTGTGTCGTGTATTTTGATTGGCCCGGCTTACGACGATCTAGATCGTATTGAATATCTTCCAACTTAATTTCTATTCCGGGTGGGCATCCATCAATAGTGCATCCCAACGCAGGACCGTGACTTTCGCCAAACGTCGTGACAGTAAACAGTTTTCCAATTGTGTTACCGGACATAAGCTACCATTTTAAATTTCGATCTTTTGTTTCAAATAAATTATTTCAGCTAGTCGCTATAGCAAACAACTAAAAATATTGTGACAGTTCGTCGCGAGAAAAAATACAAACACCATACCCGCCGTGTTCAAACTCCAACCAAGTAAAAGGTACATTGGGATATGCTTTTTCTAGCGTTTCCCAAGAATTGCCAAGTTCCAAAACCAAAATCCCTAGATCACTCAAAAATTCTCCGGCCTGCCGCAAAATAATATTGACACAGTCAAGCCCATCTTCCCCAGAAATCAGCGCGATTTCTGGTTCAGCCTGATATTCCCGCGGTAAAGTTGCCATCTCAGCGTGGCCGACATAGGGCGGATTACAAACAATAATATCAAACTCATTTTCCTGGGGATCAAGTGCACTAAATAAATCTGAATGCACTAAACGGACATTATTCTCACATCTATGCATTACGATATTCTGTTTTGCAATCGCGAGCGCTTCTTGTGAAACATCTGCCAGTGTGACTTCGGTATCAGGGAACACAATACCGGCCGCAATGCCAATGCAGCCGCTCCCACAACACAAATCTAAAATTGTTTGCGGCTCCTCTGCCAGCCACGGCGCAAATTCATTTTCGACTAGCTCTGCAATAGGCGAACGCGGTATTAGCACATTTTCATCAACAATGAATTTATGCCCCATGAAATATGCCTCACCGGTAATATAGGGGGCTGGCATGCGGCCCTTGATACGCTGATCGAGAATATCAAGCAAAGTGTCGCGCTCGGCGAGAGTAAGACGGGTTTCACCAATTTGCGTCAAGCGTTCCCACGGTGTTGCAATACTCCACAAAACTAGTTGTGCCGCCTCATCCCAAGCATTGTCGGTACCGTGGCCAAAATAAATTTCCGCCGCTTGCATTTGCGAGGCCATCCAACGAATCCAGTCGTTAACGGTATGTAACTGCTCTCGCGCATCGAGTTTACTGTTCATCAAATCTAATCTTGCCAAAAGAGCGTATTCTAACGCGTAGTAGCAAAAACACCTATTCTTCTTATGCAGCGCTTAAATACGGCAAAGCAAACCTATATTTCGATCTGCGCGCCTAGCGTTACGGCATCGACGTAGGAATAATCGATCATCGTACCATTGATATTTATGCGATATTTACGTGTCTTGATAAGGGGCTGCCCGGATTTGGCAACCATATGAAGGAAATAGCTGAGTTTTTACCGTTAATTAATTAGTCATCCGTGAAAAAATCATTGCGTAAACAAGACATTGAGTTCCCGCGCAACTTTTTCACAGTTTTCCGTCATATGAATATGGTGCCCTCCGGTCAAGATTTTTATATCGACTTTTTGATGTGCCTTTAGCCAGTCCATCAAATGAGGATTGCTAGTAAAGTAACCGTTGTCTCCAAGTACGACTTTTATAGGCGCTTCGATACGATTTAAAAATTCATCGACATGTGCCCTGTTCATGCGAATTTCTGAGGGCACTTTCAATTTAAAATCGTACAACCAAGTATAGCCCGAATCGCATTCAATTACGGCTCGCTCAGCGAGCGCTCGTGCATCTGCTGGAGCAATTTTAAATAGCCCATTAGCACGCGCATCAACAGCTTTTTCGAAACTGCTATACACGGTAGAGCGCTGTCGATCAATATCGCGCAGATTTTCAGTAGCGCTACGCAATTGATCGGGGCATTCTTCAACTGTGTTAACAATGGGAAATATACCTTCAATCAAACCCATGTGGGTCACACGTTCGGGAAATGCTCCGGCCAAAATCGTTGCAATTGCAGCACCGCGTGAATGAGCTAAAAGTGCAAACTTTTGCCAAGCAAGCTTATCTGCAAGCGCAATAATTTCCATCACATCTCGCCAGATTGTATACGAAGCATAATCCTGTCGGTGCGAGGAACGGCCATGGCCGGGCAAATCGAGGCACAATAAATCAAGGTCGTGTAAAAGAGGCGCTAAAAAATCGAAAGAAGCTGCATTATCAAGCCAGCCGTGGAAGCATAATGTTGGTATACCGCCAGGGTTTTTCCAATGCTTGCCGGCTATTTCCAGGCCGGCAACCTTAAATCGAACATCTTCTATTTGCGGAGTTTTCGATGACATTATTCTCTACCCATTATAAAAATTATGCGCGAAAACCAATTTTGATAGAGAGCATTTTTCGAAAACTGAAGTTTTAACCGTGAAAAAAAGCGAGAGCTTAAATTAATTTCAGTCGACATTTATATTGGCTGTTTTAACCAACGTAGCTCACCCAGTCCAGCGGCAACAGGATCAATATCGATTGCCGCAATCGCACTCGTGCCCATACGATACTCACCTGGAGCAAAACCACACAGCCAATTGAGCAGTAATTCCACCAAGGGTTGGTGCGTAACCAACAATACACTTGTTTCCTGCATAGTTTCCAACAAACTAGCAAGAGCAAGATAATTTGCATCCGGTGTTAAATTTTCGGAATACGTGATATTCGAATCAACGGCAGCAGGCAAATACTGTTTTGCCACTTCAAGAGTTTGTCGAGTACGTATAAAAGGGCTGCACAATACTTTTTCAATTTGATTTAATTCTTTTGTCAACGGTTGCAACACCATCGATAAATCTTCACGTCCTTGCGAGGATAATTCTCTTTCACTGTCTCGCGGTGCAGACGGAACGGCGTGGCCGTGGCGCAATAAAAATAATTCCATCTATACTCTCATTAAAATTATCTAAACTATAGGGCAGTGACCAAAATAATCTAAAAATTACGACTAACTTTCAGCCGTTTCTGTTTGAGATTTCTTTTTACTGTCTTCATCCATTTCGTTTTTGCTATCCGAGCCGCTTTCTATATCTTTGGGCGCGGCACCTTTTTCTTTCGAATTATTTTCGTTGTCAAAATTATCATCAACATCCGCTTCAAAATAAACATTGTCATCGTCGCCTAAATTTTCCACGTCTCCTACTGTTGGTTCGACGGCATCTTTTTCCACCGAAGAAGCAATCTCTTCACCGAGTTCATCTTGCGGATTACCTTTCGATTTCTCTGCACCGGTTTCCACCTCAGTATCATTTTCTTCGGTATGCTCATGCATGGTTGAAGAGCTACTAACATCGTGAAAATCATCAAATGGAAAAGGTTTTTTTTCAGTATTGTAAGTCAAAAATAAAAATACTTGGTATATATAGTAGGATAAATTCGCCGAGAATTGCCGCAACTTTGGATTGTTATCACCGGTAACAAGCGAAAAAATAAACTGCGCAGGAATAATGATTGCCGCTATAAATACCGCAGCATAAAGGCACATTATAAATAAAACCATAAAAAGTAAACGCACCCATTGGCGCTGCGATAATAGATTTTGCTTTAACTCTTGATTCATAGCCTTTCTCCCGCCACTGCGTGGTCAGCGATCATATTCTACATCCGTTGTGTTTTCTCCCGACATCAGCTCTGCGATAATGGTTTTTATATCTCGTTTTTCGAACAGTACGGCGTGTAAACCCATAGCAAGCGGCATATATACGTCCAGCTCCTCAGCTTTTGCCTTGACAATTTTAAGCGTGTTTACGCCTTCGACAACCTGGCCAATATCCGCCATTGCCTGTTCAAGCGACGTTCCGCTACCTATTGCATAGCCTACACGATAATTGCGACTGAGGTCAGAGGTGCAAGTCAAAATCAAATCACCAACCCCTGTCAAACCCAAAAAGGTCATCGAGTTTGCGCCCAAACACTTGGCGAAACGGCTCATTTCTGCGAGGGAACGCGTCAACAACATTGCAATAGTATTATTTCCACAACCCAGAGCTCGCGCAATGCCTGTAACTATTGCATAGATATTCTTCAGCGCTCCAGCAAGCTCTACCCCGTACCGGTCACTATTGGTATAAACACGAAATGTCGAGGAAGAAAAAATTCTCGGCACCTGCTCCAGAACTTCCGAGTATTCGCTTGCGATCACACTGCCGGTAAACTGGTTTTGCACAATTTCTTTTGCGAAATTAGGACCACTGAGGACACCAATCGCAATATCGTTATCGGGAAGCTCTTGCTCCAAAATCTGACTCATCAACACAAAACCGTCGTGCTCAACACCCTTGGTAGCGCTTATAACAATCGTGTTCTGTGGCAGCAAAGGCGACACGGTTTTAGCTACTTCGCGAAAAGATTCGCTAGGTACTGCGATCACCACAACGCGCGCACCAGCAATACAGCGTTTTAAATCGGCAGAAATAATGAGCTTTTCGTGGAGTTTAAAACCGGGTAGGTAATGCGCATTTTCGCGCGATTGCTGACACTCCCTTGCCCGAACTTCATCCCGAACCCAGAGTCTGGCATCGTGACCATTGCGAGCGATTATATTGGCAAGTGCTGTGCCGAAACTTCCGCCACCTAAGATGGCCACCGTCAAAACTTGATGATCGGCTTCAGTCATAGAGGTGGGCTCTCTGTAAAATAGGTGCGGCAACATGCGCTGACTAAAAATCGAATTTTACAAACGGTTTTTAATCCGCGCCGTGCTTTATTATGGCAATAAAACAGTTTTAATAGTTTTAAGCCGATCGACAAGATCTTTAAATTACCCTGCCAATTCTAGCAAAACCTTGTTCAAGCGTTGCACATATGAGGCCGGATCTTCTAATTGGCCGCCTTCAGCTAACAACGCTTGGTCAAACACAATTTTCGCTAGATCGGCAAACCGATCTTCGTCGGGCTCTTGATCCAATTTGAGGATCAGCGGGTGTTCGGGGTTTAATTCAATGGTCGGTTTTCCATCGGGCACTTTTTGTCCCGCTGCTTCAAGCATTCTGCGCATCTGGCTACCAATTTCGTCTTTGCCAACCACTAGACACGCAGCAGAATCAGTCAGGCGGTGTGTCACGCGCACTTCATCGACTTTCTCAGTGAGTATTTCTTTCATGCGCCCAACCAAACTTTCCATTTCTTTTTCGGCTTTTTCTTGCGCTTTTTTATCGTCTTCCGACTCCACCGCACCAAGATCAAGCTCGCCCTTCGCGACATCCTCAAACGATTTTTCCTTGTAGTTCATTAAGTGACCAACCAGCCAGTCGTCCACTTTGTCCGAAAGCAACAATACTTCGATTCCTTTTTTACGGAAAACCTCCAGGTGGGGGCTATTACTTGCAGTCGTGTGGTTTTCAGCAACTACGTAATAAATTTTGTCCTGCCCTTCCTGCATCCGCTCTATATATTGATCGAGCGATTGATCCTGGTCTTCACTTCCAGTATGGGTTGTCGAGAAGCGCAATAACTTGCCAATTTTCTCGCGGTTTGCGTAATCTTCGGCCGGGCCCTCTTTTAATACTTGTCCGAACTCTTTCCAGAACGTCTCATATTGCTCAGGCTCTTTTTTCGCCATTTTGTCGAGCATATCTAACACGCGCTTCGTTAAAGCGCTTTTCATCGTTTCGATATTGGGATCTTTTTGCAGTATCTCGCGCGATACATTTAGCGAAAGATCGTTTGAGTCAACAATACCTTTTACAAAACGCAAATATAACGGTAGAAATTGTTCCGCTTCATCGAGGATAAAAGTCCTCTGAACATAGAGCTTCAAGCCGCGAGCGCTGTCGCGATAGTAAAGATCCATCGGCGCTTTGGATGGAATATACAATAAGCTGGTGTAGTCTAGCTTGCCCTCCACGCGATTGTGGCTCCATGTCAATGGGTCCGTATAATCATGGCTGACGTGCTTGTAGAATTCTTTGTAATCATCGTCGCTTATATCGTTGCGAGAACGCGCCCATAAGGCCGTCGCTTGGTTGATGACTTCTTCTTTAGGTGCCTCATCGTCCGTCTTTTCTTCCTCGCCTTCCTCCGGTTCGACGGAACTCTCTATTTTGTCCATCATTATCGGAATGGAGATATGGTCAGAATATTTTTTGATTATCGAGCGAATGCGCCAGCTCTCCGCAAAATCTTCTTCGCCCTTTTTCAAATGCAGGGTAATAGAAGTTCCGCGCGCAGCCCTGTCTATAGTTTCTATCGTATATTCTGCTTCGCCCTCGCTCGTCCAGCGCACAGCTTCGTCAGCGTTCTTTCCCGCGCGACGCGTTTCAACAACGACTTTGTCCGATACAATAAATGCCGAATAAAAACCGACACCAAACTGCCCTATCAGCTGAGAGTCTTTTTGCTGATCACCGGTGAGATTAGACAAGAATTGCGCGGTACCCGATTTGGCGATCGTACCTAAATTTTCGGCCACCTCCTCACGACTCATGCCAATACCGTTATCGGTCATCGTGAGTGTATTCGCGTCTTTATCGCAATCAATTTTTATCCGTAGCTCGGGGTCGTTCTCATATAACTCACTGTTGGCAAGAGCCTCAAAACGCAGTTTATCTGCCGCATCTGAAGCATTGGAAATAAGCTCGCGTAAAAATATCTCCTTGTTCGAATAGAGCGAGTGGATCATTAGATGAAGCAATTGCTTTGCTTCTGTTTCAAAACCTCGCGTTTCGACGTTTGCCTCAGCAGTCATCTTGTATAAGTCCCCTATAAATTGAAATTTGTTGTCCAGAGCGCAGGCCAAAACCAAAGCTCGACTCCACTAATGCACGACTAGATGGGGGTTATTTAATAGAATTCAACCGCGCTTGGGGAATAGAAGACAAACGCGATAATGAGGTGAAAGGCCAATACAAAAAGTATCAGCCGGTAAGCGTAATTTACGCTATAAAACGCAAGTACAAGCAGGTTGAACGAAAAATGCCAGGCTTAGCCTGGCATCATCAATAGTACAACTAGAAGCTGTATGAATTAAAAGCGTCCCGTTACTGTAAATTCGTAACGAGCACCGGCATACAACAGGTCATTCAGGGCGTTCTTGATACCGACAAATTGGCGGGCGTGGTTTTCTAATACGTTACGACCATTGAGTCGGAAGGTAATCGAGTCCCCCAAATGATAGCCAATCGACATATCGAGCTGACCGTAATCTTCCCAATAAATTGGTAACGCAACCGGAGTTTGGAAAATCAAATCGGCGCCTTCGGGATTATTCTGCGGCGAAAAGGTAATCGGGTCACGATTTCCTGGAGTGTCGTTTGAGTAACGCTCATCACGCCAGTTATACGCCATCCGCGCCTCCCAAGATTCATTCTCCCAATAAACAACGATGTTATACGAGGTTTCAGAAGTGTTGATCAGCGGCAATACATCTCCACTCAATTCATCCAAGAACGTCTTGGGTAATTCGCTTTTAGCGTAGGTGAAGTTAATTTGTCCACCAAAACCATAGCCCCAAGACTGTTGATAATTAATTTCAAAGCCGGTCGTTTTACCACTTGGACCATTGACTCTCTGCTCAATTAGATAATCGACCAAAGTATTGTCGTTCGCTGCATCAGGATACTGCTCTATGATAAAGGCAGTATCAAAGAAGGACGACAAATCAACCCAAAACAGCGTACCAGATAATAAGGCGCCGTCCTCAAAATACCACTCCAACGAGGAATCCAAGTTAACAGATGTTTTTGGCTCTAAATCGGGGTTACCGCGTGAGCCGCGTGTATTAATGACGTCAATCTGTAAATTGGGTGCCAAATCACGTAAGTCTGCTCTCGCCAAGCGCTTCGAGCCGTGCAAACGCAGGATCAGGTCGTCTCTAACATCAAACGAAACGGTAGCGCTGGGTAAGACCTCTGAATAGGAAGACGTGAGCTTTAAAGTTGGTCTTGGGCCATCCAGAGCTCGATACTGCTGATAATCAGGATGAATGGTATCCGCACCAATACTGTCAACATCGGTAGACACAAACCGCAAACCAATATCACCTTTAAAAGGCCAATCACCCGCATCACCTTCAAGGTTACCTTTCAAGTAAAGCGCTGTGGACTCTTCCGTAATATTGTAAAAGTAGCTAAATTCCTCAAACATAGTTTTGTCGATCGGAACAAGCACGCCTTGGTTATTAATGTAGTTGTGCAATACATCATCTTGGTTAGCACGCTGCTCAACCAAATCTGTAATGCGATCGATCTGCGCAAAGGTTTGCGGCTGCCTAGGTGTATACCAGGTGCGCAAAAATGAGCCTTTTGCATCGCGCGCGACCGGCTCAGGATCGAGTTGATAAAAATTCTGAACCTCCTCAGGCAGCAAAAAGAACGGTAGCGATACGGTTTGGTTATGGTTTCTAAAACGGTGACGCTCCGCGTTAACCTCTAAAGAATCAAATTTGAAGCCCGCTTCAATACTGGTAAGCATGCCCGCTTCAATCTCATAGTCAAAATCGACTCTAAAAGTATCTTCGTCCTGTGTCTCACCCGGGCCCGTCAAGTTTTGGGTCGAGTTCATAAATTGGAAAGCAAGGGAATTTAGATTTTGCAGATCGTAGACTTCATCCGCATCAATCGTGCCGTTACGATCCAAGTCGTGGCCACCAGTGGCATAATCTTCAAAGCTGTAATCAAGAACAACGTTCTCACCGCCTCCTCTAAAGTCCCAGAACAAGGTCGGGTGATTTCGCGGAATAGCGACTTCTACATCATTTTCATCAAAGTAGGTAAAGCCATTATCGATAGTCGATATCTGAAAGTTATAGTTTTGCGTGGTTTGTTCAGAGCTTGCCATGCTGAGCTGAGCATCAACAGTCAGGCGCTCTCCTGTCCATTTTAACGAAATAGCATTATTCCATTGCTCACGCTCACTTTCCGAAAAGTTAGTAGCAAAACGCGGACGCGACTGAGTGGCGGCGCCTGCTGTAATAAACCCGCGAGTCACTTCCCCCGTGTAAGCGACTAGATCAGCCGTGGTCAATGGCTGAGCGGTTGCGGTGTTGTATACAACTCCGTTAGGAATAAAAGGCCGCATCTCATCTTCTTCAGGCATAACACCCGGCAACCCTAGTAATACGTCATCTCCTTCAGAGATGCCAAAATCGATGTTGTCTCTAACAAGAAACTCATCGCCAAATGCACCACGAGTGACCCCTTCCACAGTGTAGGGCCGAGTTACATCGATACGTGTAAAGCCGTTTTGACGAATCGGAACCACCGTTCGCTGCTGGGAATTGATATTGTCAAAGGTATTGCGGTTAAGATGTAAACCAATTTCCAGTTGATCATTTACTTCCCACTGGAAAATGGCATCAATGCCCATGCGCTCGCGCTCTTCGTACGGTTGCTGGATACGAAATAACTGCGGAACAGCAAAAAACGAATCTTCCAAGCCGTGCTGACCACCATCAGCTCTTGGAGTCTGACAGTCTCCGGAACATAAATTAGCTCGGTTGCCACCTAGCCAACCTTGCCAATCGGGGGCTTGTATTTGGTTAGAAGCTTCGTGGTAGTCTTCGAAAGATAAGTTTATTAGCGCCCCAAATCGACCTCCGCTAGCGAGATCCCAATTATTACTCGCTAAAAATGAAAGCTTTGGATCATACTCATCAACATCAGAATCTTTTCCCATCCCAATCTGGCCGGAGAGAGCGTAGCCCGTGTCAAGCGGCTTACGGGTGCGCACCACAACCGTTCCACCTAACGAACCTTCAGTCATATCTGCTGATTGCGACTTAAAAACATCCAAACTGGCGATAATTGTTGACGGAATACTGCGTGTATTCGCAAACCGATCACCCGCTACATCCGGCAGGATGGTCCTTCCCTCAAGTTCAACGCGG
>JANQJB010000166.1 GCA_028281865.1 Marinagarivorans sp. | reverse complement strand
GCTCGATCGCGCGATCACTGAAAGAGTGCTCCCGGAACGCCGGACCGTTGCACTTTCAGTATTTCCACCTTCCATGGAGGTCATCCCGCGCGCGACGGTCTTGAAAACAATCCCCAATCCCTGTCTCTCAGCTTTCGTGGGACAGTAATGAGTGTGATGTTTAAGTTACAAATGAAGCAATTTACTGCGGCTGTGGTTTACTCAGAAATAATCTTGTGACTACAAAAAAGTAATAGCTTTTGTAAAAGCGGAATTTCAGTGTATTAGTTAAATAGTGTAATATCACGATCCACTTGAAATATTTTCTGCTCGTTTCTTATTGTAAGTATTTCACGCCTGTAAGCGCGAGGAGTAAGTCCAATTAAAGTCGCAGCTTTTCATCTCTTAATCCCGATATTCTTCGCTTTAGTTTTGACAGCCTTTGCGAAACACCAAGATGTAAGTGGATTCGTTGGAGTGCTATTTGGTGGTGTATTGTTTTATACCGCCCCTTATTTCTGCTGGTTCGCATTCCTATTTTTGGCTAAGCCTAGTTCGACGGTTGCTCATGCAGGTTTTGCCGGCGCATCATTAGCACTACTTTTAATCGCTAGCCTTTGGTTATTACCGTCAGACTCTTCTGGATTACCTATACAATGGATGGCATATTGGCCATTGGCAGGTATACTCACTGTGCTTTTTTCCGGCGTGGCGTTCATTCTGCCTAAATTAAGAGTCTCCTAACAAACTTGCTTAGTACGATGTCTATATAAAAAACATAGTGAAAAAGTACTTAAATGCGGACCCACTATTTGCTTGCAGTGATGATTTTATTAAGTTTTCCGTGTCAGGCTGCGGAGAGTAACTGTTATGGCACTACATCCAATGGTCGATTAGAAAACGGCGTAAAATTACCCTCTAAAGGAAAGAATTTTGTTAGCTATAGCAATTTAGCCGAGATAGCGGGAAGAACTTATGTTCACTCGGCTGTTAAAGAAATAGTTGTTGCGGCATACAAAGATTTAGAAACAGATTTGCCTAAAAAAGTGTTTAAATATGCCGAAACGGGATTTAGAAAAGGAGGCAAATTTAAGCCACATAAGACACATCAAAATGGTTTATCGGTTGACTTTATGACGCCGGTGGTAAATTTGGAGGGTAAATCAGTCCATTTGCCGACAAATGTGCTAAATAGATTAGGGTACGATATAGAATTTGATAGCGCCGGTAAATACAAGCAATATTCGATCGATTATGAGGCGCTTGGCGCGCATATTGTATCGCTGCATAAGCAGTCTAAAGCTAGGGGCTACGATATATGGCGAGTAATTTTCGATCCTGCTTTGCAGCCAAATTTGTTTAAATCTAAATACGGTAGTTACTTAAGGTCAAATATCAAATTTAGTGAAAAGCGTTCATGGGTAAGGCATGACGAGCACTATCATGTAGATTTTATCGTCCCGTGTAAAAAATAGTTTTATTAAAGCAATCTACTGCTTGTTGGGATCCAATGACCCAAGGAGAAAAAATGGAATATAGAGCTGCTAATGCCGATGAGGTAGCAATAATAAATTCTCTTATTGAACGAACTATACACGAGAGTTATAGAACCACGTACTCGAAATCAGCTATAAAGTTTTTTTTGGAATTTCACTCGTGTGAAGAAATAACCAATAGAATGAAAAACGGATTAGTTGTCGTTGTATATGATTCAGAGAAGCTAGTCGGTACCGGTTCATTATTAGGAAATAAAATATTAGGTGTTTTTATTGATCCGGAAGAGCAGGGAAAAGGTATCGGCGCGACTATTATGCGCCATTTGGAAAACCAAGCAATTAAATTGGGTTGTAGCACGATTGAATTGAGTGTTTCTCTTCCATCGTATGATTTCTATCAGAAAATTGGCTATTCCGGTTTTAAGCCAGTAAAAAAAATCTTATCTGATGGCAGCGCCGTGGATTATTATCATGCTACCAAGAATCTCGTATAAAGTCTGCGATAGGTAAATCTTTTGCAGAGGTACTCACTTTAAGCACTATTTCGTTACAACGAGATAGTCACAGACAGCAGCCATCTCGTAGCCCTCTTTTAATATTCGAAGCCGTCCTTCTGACTTGTCGCTCCCAATATCCAGTAGAGATAAGGCATTTATTATCCTCTATAATGATGGACGTAGATAGATAAGTACAATAATAGATGTATAAAAAATGTCCAATTTTAAGCAAGTTACCGCCGCAATACCCCGTTTGAGCATCATTAAAATAATTCTGCTAGCCGCGCCTCTGCAAATAACTTGCAAAGCGCATGGTGAAGAGCAAGAAGCCCACGCGACGTCGGAAGAGTCGGTCGACATTGTAGAAGATAACTCCATTAGTGAGGCGATTGAGCGCAGGCCTGATTTGAAATTTGACTCTATTCAAATAGATGGTCAAAAGTCGTCGGCCTCGTTGGAATCTATTTCGGCGGAAGCAGTTAAATCGCTTGAGTCATTGAAAGTCCCTACTCCTGATATGGATGCTGATACTACCGGGGGTGCGATTAAAATTGAATTCCGGCCCAGTTATGAAAATAAAGAAGAAACTGCGCGACTGAACATCAATACAAGTTACAACAAACAAGCCGAAGATATTTCCAAGAGTGCAAGCCTTACTTACGGACAAAGCTTCGATAAAAGGTTTGGTTATATTCTAACGGTAAGTTACGAAGTGGAGGTGGAGTCTGAAGAAGAAATTGATCGTCTATGGATGTCGCTGGACGATGACCATATCGACCCCAATTTGCCGGCTACAAGCACACTAGACCAAGACTATGTGCCGGAAAATGCTCGGTTTGAAAAGAGCGATGTTACCGAAGATGAATTCCTTGTCAGCATTAACGCCGATTATAAAATCAGTGACACTTTTTCAAGTTACGTGCGGCTGCTCTATGAAAAGGAAGAGGTTGACTTTTTGCGGCGTGTACTTGAGTACGAGTTGAATAGCGGTGTGTGGAGTGAGGCACGTGCGGGCGAAGGCCAGCTTTCTGGCGGTGAAATTAATCGTATTTTACAAGATAGATTCGAAAATGAAACGCTTAGTAGCTTTACAGCGGGGTTGCGATTCGAAAGGGGGCAATGGCAATGGGAAACACGATTAATTGCGAGTAAATTTGTCGAAGACGAGCCCGATCGCCAAGGAAGCATATTTACATTGCGCAACGCCAATCTTACTTATAATAATTTCGAACAAGATTTTCCACGTTTTAATTTAACCAATGCGAATGTTAATGATTTAACACTTTATGAATATGATGAATCGCGCGTGCGAATCGTTGATGAAGAAGAAAATAAGCTCACGTTTAGTTTTGACCTTTCGAAGGATTTTCAACTATTTTCACGCGCTGGCATACTGAAGACAGGTATTAAGATCAAGGATAATGATACGTCTGCCTCACAGATTTTTAATATTTATGACGGTGTTCAGGGGGGGCTAAATGTTGCGCAGGTAGTAAACCCGTGGTCATACGATGAGTTTTTAGGTGAGCGCTATTCGTTCAGTGGTTTCCAAGGTAGAGAGCAATTCCGTACTTTTTTAAACAATAATATCGAAGACTTTGAATTAAATTTTTCCCGCTCTATCGGGCGTACGGATCCCGCTACATTTGATGTTCAGGAATCCATATACGCGGCATATTTAATGTCGGAATTTTTCTTTGATAAATGGCGTACTATAGTTGGCGTGCGTGTAGAGAGAACAGAAAACGATTTTACTGGCAATGAAGTGTTACGTGACGAAAATGGTGTTTACGTCGAAACGCGCCCTCAATTAGGCGAGAATAGTTATACGGAATTCTTTCCCGGTATTCACTTCGCGTATAGTGCTAGCGATAAGCTTACGATTTATTCGTCGATCACAAAAGCCATACGCCGCCCTGATTATGTTGACTTAGTTCCATCGCGATCGGTAAGTTCGCGCCAACGGCTTATCACCGAAGGCAATCCAAATTTACGACCTCTCACATTTAACGTTTTTGAGCTTTCTGCCGATTATCAGTATTCCGATGCGGGATTTTGTTCTTTGGAGTTTATTCATGAATCACAAAAAGATATTCTCGTCGATGAATCAAGTATTGTCGCAGACGGCCCATTCGCAGGTTTTCGCCGCGAAACTTCAGTGAATGGTGCCGAAGGTGAACTGAACCAATTTAAATTTAGAATTACACAGGGTTTTTCTGAGCTTAGCCAATCGCTTGCGCCTTTTTCTGTTGATTTTTCCTGGATCTATTCTGATTCTGAAACTGATGCAAACGACAGAATTATAGTGTTACCTTCAATACCTCGAAATGAATTGCAAACTGCAATTGTTTATCGGAATCAAAAATTTAATATTCGTTTAAACAATAGTTACGAAACGGAATTTTTAGATGCGATTGGTGACTCCTTCGAAGAAGATATATATTTTGAGAATTATTCTGAAACGAATCTTCTTATTGAGTATGATTGGGACGAAAAGATCAAATTAATTTTTGACGTGAGTAATATTGATAATAACGCGAGAAGTTCTTATTTTGGTGATGAAAACCGACCTCGTATGTATCGGGTTAGAGGGCGAGAACTTGAATTTGGTGTACGGATTAATTTTTAGAGACGCTTTGGCGCCACTCTCCTCAACCTTCACAAAAATTACAGTTTTATTTTACAAGTCGTGACATTTTCTTTTGGTCACCTATTTCCTCAAAGGTCTGGTCATTACGTTTACAGCTAGACCGGGCTTTTTGTGTCATTTATATTAATTGTTATACGAATGACCGTTTTCCTAATTTTCGTTTGAATAAACTCATTAATTGTTTTCGATAATTCCCTTTCGAGATAGCTAATGTTATAGGCGATGCCATTCTGGCACGAAATAATATTATTTTGATATTAATAAAATTTTATATTTAACATGATTATCATAAATCTAGTATATCTTTTCGGTCTCAAAGGCTCAGCTATCATATAGTTCGTAGAGAGTATGAGATGAAAATTCCTGTTTTTCCTCTGGTAATTGTGTCGGTTTTAGCCTTAAGTAATATTTATGTTTTTACTTTGCATTTTAGCCGCGAAGATCATGCGACTTATATTGATGCAGTGAGTAGGTTTGATCAGCGGGAACGCGACTACGACCTTAAAGAATTAAATGTGCGCGACGGTCACATTGCGTTGAAATCACTTGGTGGAGAACATAAATTGTTAATAGCGGGGATAATGGGTTCGACTGAAGCATTGTATCAACTCGCTTTATTTAATGAAGGTTTGCATTTTTTTTATGTGTGTGCCGCGCTTGGCGATGAAAAATGTAAATTTGTTTTCGAGTTATATGAGAGCACAGGGAAAATTAGCGAGGAAACGCATTTGCAAGGAGAAAACCTTATCGATTTTGTTATTGCCTAAAGGCGGAAGATGGGGTTTTCGGAATTCGCCTTGCAACGAAATTCAATTGAGATTGCTTTACTGATGGAGTAAACGCGTACTAGGGGTAATGCTCATTGGCCTCTGCTCGCCAGTGTCTGAATATGCTTCACCGTTTCTTGTATATCGGGTTTTAGGCCGCTTTTAGCCATTTTGGGCTGATTCGATCTAAAATTTGCGGTAACCAAACTATTGTCATCGCCGATGCGTTATAATGTTGGGTTTTCACCGCTTAAAACCAGTATGAATGATTTAGCTCCCATACAGGCATACTCTCCCCGCGAGTTGGTCAAGGTACACCTTGAAGACTTGGGCGCGCCCGTGGTGCGCGAAGAGAGAGATGTTGAGAGGAAAAAAAATGAGATAAAACAACTGCTTGCAAGAAATAATGCGGTGTTGGTCGCTCATTACTACGCACCGGCGGTTATACAAGCGTTGGCGGAGGAAACGGGAGGGTGCGTCGCAGATTCACTTGAAATGGCGCGCTTTGGTAGGGACCATGAAGCTAAGACATTGGTCGTGGCCGGCGTTAAATTCATGGGTGAAACTGCAAAGATTCTCAGCCCCGAAAAACAAGTATTTATGCCGACACTTGAGGCCAATTGCTCGCTCGATATCGGTTGCCCAAGCGACGAATTTTCCGCTTTTTGTGATGCTCACCCCGATCGCACAGTTGTGGTATATGCTAATACGTCAGCGGCAGTTAAAGCTCGGGCTGATTGGGTGGTAACTTCAAGCATTGCTTTGGACGTAGTGGATTACCTTGATAGCCGCGGTGAAAAAATCTTGTGGGCTCCCGACAAGCATCTAGGATCTTATGTTAAGCGACGAACCGGGGCGGACATGTTGCTGTGGGACGGCTCGTGCATTGTGCACGAGGAGTTTAAAGCGAAGGGTTTACTTGATTTAAAAGCTGCCCACCCTGAGGCTTCAATCTTGGTTCACCCCGAATCACCGGAGTCAGTTGTGGAATTAGCAGATGTTGTCGGTTCGACCTCACAGTTAATTCAGGCTGCAAAAGCAATGAAAAGTAAAAAATTTATCGTTGCAACTGACCAAGGTATCTTTTTTAAAATGCAGCAGGCTTGCCCGGATAAAATGTTTTACATTGCACCGACGGCCGGCGAAGGTGCGACGTGCAGGAGTTGCGCAAATTGCCCGTGGATGGCGATGAATACGCTTGATCAAATGCTTGAAGTTTTTGACCATAAGTATAATGAAATTCATGTGGAGCCTATTATCGCAAATGGTGCATTAGTGCCGTTAAAGCGAATGCTAGATTTCAAGTCTTAGTGGTTGCTGTCAGGTTATGGAGAATTTCTTACAATTTTCTTTTTTAACAGTTACCTAAAATACTTTTAGCTGGTGTAGATAACTCGTGCAACAAGATAATTCAGATTTGTATCAGCGCGAAATTTTGCGCATGCACTATCTAAATGCTATGGGCGTAGAGCAGTATGCGCCTCGTTCAGAAATTAAGGACGCATTACCCTCCACTCTGTTGCTCCTTAAAAATATTAATCGCAAAGATTATTCCTCCAATTTTCATTCGAACATATCGACAAGTAAAACTAGCGCAGAAAACGAAATAGGTTCGGCAGGGAAGCGCAGCAAAGTTATAGAAAATAAATTTTTGAGCGATGACTTACTGTCGGAAGCCGACGCGAACAGAAAACAAAGGCCTGTTAAAGAAAACACAAGCCCGAAAAAACAAGTTTCCCAATTGTTGGATCAGGTTTCGGAGGGGGCTAGCAAAACTACCTTGCAATTTAGTATAAGCGTTTGGCAGCTCGACAACGGAATTTTGGTGCTCGATAGTCGAAAAGCTAGGCAAGCAATGCCGACTACCGCATTGTTAGGAAATATTTTAGCTTTTTACCGTTTGAGAACATTAAAGACAGAGCCGGAAATAATCCACTGGCCGCCAACAAAAGGTTTTTCTTTGGCTGACGATCCCGATGCTGTACAGCAAATGATTACGGCCTTTTTGGAAAGCCGCTCAAAAGCAATGGACATTAAAGGGCTCTGGTTAATGGGTGAGCAGGCATGCCAATATGTCTCTGAAAACGATAGTTCATACGTTGACCAGTTGGGGGACTGTTATAGGATGGAAACACTTAAATGCGATGCTGCTATCTTGCCGAGCTTAATTGATATGCTTATCGACCCTTCGTTAAAAAGAGTCACTTGGAAAACGTTAAATAATTTTTTTGCAAATGGATCAGATTGAAGTTCTTAGATGGCGAGGCCTCGTTGCTAGAATCGAACCTCTTACGCTAGCTCATTTGGATGAAGTACTTGTTATCGAGCGTGAGTCTCATAAGACACCCTGGACGGAAAAGAATTTCAGGGATTCCATCATGGGAAACCACGGATGTATTGCATTGTTGTTGAATGACTCAATCTCAGCTTATGCGATTTATTCTGAGGTGGCCGGTGAAATTGAACTACTGTTATTTGTAGTTGCGCGTCGGTATTGGCGTAGCGGTCTCGGTTACGCTTTCTTGAGCCACGTTGTTGAGAATGTATTTTCTAACGCCGAAAGTGTGTTTTTAGAGGTGCGTGAAAGCAATATAGCCGCTCAAAAGTTGTATGAAAAAGTTGGATTTAACCAAGTAGGGATGCGCAAAAATTACTATCGTTTAGCGTCTGCAAAAGAGCAAGATACTTTCGACCTAGAGGATGCAATACTCTACGCAATGGAAATGGTTGAAAAGCCCTCATAATATGCTGGACGATATAACCACTTAAATCTTTTACTCTATTAATCGCCGAAATTTTTCAACGAACGCAAGAATAAGCCTAAGCCGCCAAAACATAAAACTAGGATAACGATTAATTCAAATGCGGTCATTGATCGAAAACTAAAATGAATGGACGTGATAACACCGAAAATTAGCGCAACAATCGACCCGCCAGCTAGCAGCCAACCAAAGGGGTTTCTCGCGTTGTAAAAAATGATCCCGACTCCAAAAATAAATGGGATCATGACCATTCCCGTTGTGATATTAAAACCGGTACCACGCCCGGAAAAATGATAGAGTGCCATACCCATCCCGAAGGTGGACCGCACATGGATAGCATTGAGTAATAAATAAAAACCACCACACAACATAATTAAGCCAATAAAAAATTGGCCGATACCGCCTGAAGTGCCGCCAGCGCCTTGCATTGTTGTTATTCCTTATATTCCAAAGTAAGTTGTTGTTTATTTGAGAGTAAGTTGTTGTCAACTAGTCAACTTTTTTGACAACAGGTGTTATTAGCCCGGCATTCAAATATGTCGGATTAGTAAGCGGTACACGGACGTACCGCCGCCGCGTGAAAAGCGGCGCGAACCACTAAAAATCAAAGGTTTTCGCACAAAGCTGCTAATTTTTAGTGGTGACATTCAAATATATCAGGAAGATATATTTGAATACTAGGTAAATAGTTTAGTCGATTTTGCTTATGGTAACCCAGGTATTGGCATTGCGATACTTATGAGCGAATTTCCCCCGGTCACGAATAGCGTTTTGCGGTCTGCTCCACCAAACGAACAATTTGTCGATTTTCCTTTTGGCGTGTTGATAACCCCAAGGTGTTGACCTTGGGGGTTGAATACCTGAATTCCGGGTCTGGCGGCGACGTAAATATTGCCCGCGTCGTCAACGGCCATACCGTCGCCTTTGGCGTCCATCATGGCGAATGTTTTTGAAGTCTCGATAGAGCCATCTGCATTGACCGCTGCGCGCTCAATTTTTTTTCGGTTGATGATGTATAGCCACTTCTCATCGGGTGATAATGCTATACCGTTGGGATAGTAATCGACCGTGAGGGCGGTTACTTTTCCCGCCGGAGTGACACGATACACAGCAGTGAAATCTAATTCGCGTCGATGTGGACGATAGGCGGGGTCAGTAAAGTAAATTGTACCGTCACTGCGCACAATTACGTCGTTAGTTTGGTTGTACTTTCCGGAAGCTAAGTCCTCCCCGTTTCCTGAAAATTCTTTTGTAATGGTTTTGAAATTTGGCGCCGCTTGACCGTACCCTTTGGGAAGCTCCAGCGCTGCGAGCTGCCTCGCCTCTACTTGGCACATAAACAATGTATGGTTTGGTCCAAGCGCGAGGCCATTGGTACCGCCGGTTTCAGTTATATACTTGTCAAATTTGTCCGGTGCTTGGTAGCGCCATACGATGTTTTCTCTCACATCTGAAAACAACAAGGCTTGCTGAGATTCTATCCAGAGTGGGCCTTCAGTGAATGTGAACCCCTGTTTGATTATTTTTGGCTCTCCTGCCATATCTACCGGATTGATTTTTGAATAGTCTGTCGAGCTATTCTCAAACGAACGGGTACTTGATGGGTCTGCGTCAAGCGCTTGTGGGCTTAGTTTTGGCCCGTTACACGCCTGCAAGAGAAAGGTCAAACTGAGGAAAGCGGCAATGTATTGCATATTCTGAGGCGATAGTGGCCGTTATTAGGATAAGCATTATTAAAAAGCTCTATGAATTTAAGCAAGCGTCATAATGTGTCGAAATGCAAGTAATGCGTATTAGGTGGATGATGCCTTAACTGAGGAGGCCAGTTCCTAGCTGAGTTTTGCCTAATAAAGATAAAGAGGCATGGTCGCGCAACTTGAATGCGTTGAGCGTCTTTGTATTATATCTGCGAAATCGGCCTACGAATCTTGAAGTTGGCGCGTATAATTGATGTGTATTTGCTTGGGTATACACAAAAACAGGCTGTTTGTCGGCTCAAAGCTTATTTTGCCCTAGGGATTAGGCTGATCAGCGGCGAAACACAAAACTATTTAAAACTTTTCGAGATCTACACTTGAGTTTGTTCTGGACTTGTTTACTATTTGTCAGGTGACGTCTACCGCGTTTCGCCTGTTTGTTCGGGCGCACATCGATTCCCCGCTGTGCGTGTTTGTCACAAGCGAATCAAAATGGATAGGGTAACTGAGATGGACGTCGTTACGTACAAGAGCATTCGAAGTAATTAGTTAAATCTGGGCGAAGGGTTGAGGTATAGGAATTGCTAAATACGCGGAATTAAGCTTACGTATATTGGTTAAACATACGTGTGATCAAGCTTAGCCGTTTTATAAGCGGTTGCAATACTAGCGTATATCCCCGCCAGATAATAAAAACCTGAATTTAATTTGCTTGTCATAAGCTTTTCGGATTTAGGTGATAATTTTAGATCGGCTGTTTTGTTAAATTTTTTTAACATCGGATAAATAAATGCCGCATCTAAAAAAATAAAGGTCTGAAATACCTTAAAGTGGTTTAAGCATAGCTTTGTTGCAGTTGGAGCGATGTGACGCGGAAGAGTTTGATTAGTCTGTTCAGTTAGAATAGCTCTTACAATAAGATGAGCTTTCGAACCGGATGGGTGAGTAAGCGTAAAACTTTTTCGTCTCAGAATTTAATTGCAACATTTGGGATAAAAAGAAAAACAAGGAATTTGCTTTTTCACACGACTACACGCTGTAAATTATTGGCCGTTTGCTAAGGATTATTGAAAACCGTTAACTGCTAACAGCGCCGTTAACGAACAAGATAATTATGGAGAGGCTCAATATGTTTTTCTCACTTGATCAGGCTGTGTGTAGTGTATGTCAACCTACTGACACCAGCCCCAACGCCCTTATCGGATCTATTGCCTGCCAACAAGGTAGTAATATCTTGAATATCGACCGTGATTTTGTTGAAAGCACGACGTTTATTCAGGTAACGCGCGAGCAACCAGGGATTTTCAAGGCCAAGGTTGCTAACTGTGTTGAAAGTGCAATATGCCGGTATTACACCAATAAAAAATTGTTTGTCAGCGACCCTTTGCTGCTGAACGCTTTAATGCAAATGAAGCCCATTGTGTGGCGAAATAACGAATTGTCTTTAAAGCGCATAAGTATCATGTCACCGCCTATGGCAGAGATGATCGAGCAGTTATCGTTAACGCATATATTAACCATTCCTTGGCGGATAAATGCCACTACTGTTGGTATTTTGCGTTTAGAAACTTCCCAAGATTCTTTGAATTTTTTAAATGAAGCGTGTAAAGCGACGCAAAGTCCTACTTTTATCGACTTCGATTTAATAAGCCATGTTGAAAAAACTTATGGTGAAGTGATATGGACTGAATTCACTATTTCGTTGACAAAACGCGAGCAGGATATTCTGACGCTGTTTTCATTTGGTGAAACAATTCAATCGGTAGCAAAATATTTAAATCGCTCGGAAAATACGATTAATACTCACACTAAACGGATTTTTGACAAATTGGGTGTTAAGAATCGACAACAAGCGGTATCAAAAGCGCACGCATTTGGCTTAATTGATTATGCGTTAAGCATTTGATGCTTTAGTTGTCGATTTTATAAGTTGCTGAGTGTTTATTGCTAACAGTAACTGCTTGTTTAACGTTGCTCCAAATGCTTTTTTTTAGGTGTTGGGGCAACGAATCTTCCGCTGCAACGGTCCTGCGTTTCTATGGATTTTCTTTGTGGTAGGCTGTGCGCGATGGTGCTTGTGCGGTCGGCATAATTTCCATGCGGTTGATGTTTACGTGAGCGGGTTGTGAAATTACCCACGCGACATTCTCGGCGATGTCTGCGGGTGTCAGCGCTGTTATACCCTGGTAAACTTTTTGTGCTTTTTCAGCGTTACCTTCGAAGCGTACCAATGAAAACTCGCTATCGCTTACCATGCCCGGCGCCAAGTTAGTTATGCGTACCGCTGTGCCGAGTAAATCCGCCTTTAAATTCAAACTAAACTGCTCGACAAATGCCTTGGTTGCACCGTAGACATTGCCGCCTGCGTAAGGGTAATTCGCGGCGATAGAGCCGATATTAACGATGTGGCCTTTATTGCGCTCAACCATGTTCGGCAGTATTTGGCGAGTTAAATAAGCCAAGCCCATGCAGTTGGTGTTTAGCATGGTTTCCCAATCTTCCCAGTGAGTAGACTGTGCCTTGCTAAGCCCGAGTGCTAAGCCTGCTGCGTTTACTAGTACGTCGACAAATTTAAATGGAGCGGGTAATTGATTGATTCCATTTTGTATTGCAGTGTGATCTTGCAGGTCACAGGCTAGGACATGGCAGTCTTCCGGTTTGCTCAATTGGTTTTTGAGTTCCTCTAAGCGGTCGCGCCGGCGAGCTAAAATGACAGTTTTCATGCCGCGTTCGGCTAACAACTTAGCGGTTGCAAAGCCAATGCCCGATGAGGCACCGGTTATAAGAGCGGTTTGGTAGTTATTCATGAAGGTGAGTTATCCGTTAGAAAGTATTTTTTATTAAAAAAGCTTAATTTTGATGACGCTTGCGATATTCGCCGGGATAGACACCCATAATATTCTTAAATTCGCGCGAGAAATGGCTGTGATCATAAAAGCCAATTTCTACTGAGATTTTGGTGATGGGCTTGCTTGTTGTTGAGAGTTCATGGCACGCTCGAGTAACACGGTAGCGTGTGATAAAACGTTTAGGGGAAATACCGAATACACCGCGAAATTTCTTTTCGAATTGACCTAGAGATAATTCGACCAGGTCGGCAAGGATTTTTATCTCAAAGCGCTGTGGGTAATTCTGAGCGATATAATCTATTACAGGCGCCATTTGTTGGTAGGGGGACCACTTATCTACCGATTTATTTAAATCGCGCATAAACCCCATAATGCCAATAACTTCACCGTTTTTGCCGAGAATGGGTACTTTACTCGTCGTGTGCCAGCCAACCGTCCCATCCGGGTTTGCGACAAGCTCGACCTTCTTCTCAAGTGGGCGACCCGATTCCATAACCTGTGCATCATCTCTCAAGTAGTTCTCCACCATTTGCTTTGGGAAAAAGTCATAGTCCGTTTTCCCTACGATTTGTTCTTCTCGCGCACAGCCCATCTTCTCAAGTTGCGGTGAATTAGCGGCGATAAAACGGCCCTCGCGGTCTTTTATGAAGAAATAGACGTCGTTTAGGTATGAAAATAATTGTGCCGTAGCGCGGAGATCAGCGGCGCTGTCAAAAAAAGCTTGTTTAAGACGAAGGCTGTCGGTGCTAGCAGTCGTCTTGCTCGGTTCTGTATCAGTTTTCATGGCACGAATATGGGGGATACTGTGTGTATCGATCGTTATTATTGTTGTTTAACAGTTTAACACCCTTAGCTTAGGAATCCAGGCTGGTAGCGGCTCTGACCTGATTAAAGTTTGACAGGTTTGTGTAAAAAGGGCTGTGTGAGTAGGTATTTGCGACCTCTTGGCGAGCAGCGGTCTGCTTTGATTCCTTAACGCTTGAAGTGCAACTAAACCGAAGCCGAGAGTGGTTATTGTTGTTTTTCTATCGATTTCGATTAGGATTGCGTCTTTTACAACAATTTATAGCTGGTCCTTAGGAGTTCACCTCATGCGTAAAATAACGATGTCCCTGCTATTAGGCGTATCATTTTTTATCGTCACCGTTGCATCCTCTTCCGTTATCGCAAAAGACACGCGCCCGAATGTCGTTATCATTATTACCGATGATCAAAATGATTATGGTTTTTACGATGTATATCCCGGGACTGAAATACCTGCAATTGACGAGTTCAGAAAAACAGCTGTCACATTCAAACACGCGTATACCGCATCGCCTGTTTGCGGCCCTTCTCGCGCAGCATTTTTCAGTGGTTTATACCCGCATACGACGGGAGCTTACCGAAATGGCTCCGACCCCTGGCGCAAAAGCGAGCTTTTGCGTAAGGCAGAAACGATGCCCGAGTTATTCAAGCGCGCTGGTTATACCACCTTTGGCAACGGTAAGTTATACCACGCTAAGTTAGAAGAAGGGCGAGAGAAAAAAAGTTGGCATAACAAGCCCTTTGCGGGAGGTTTTGGGCCTTATCCGCCGGTTAAGGATCGTATTGCTAAAGAGGGCGAGCCTGCGGAACTTAAAGGCGCGCAGAAATTTTGGGGTGTCACTGAATGGACCGACCCGGACAGTGACTTCCCAGATGTTGTCAACGCCGACAAGTCCATTGAATTTCTAAAGCAAGATCATGATAAACCTTTTTTTATGGTGTATGGCCTGTGGCGACCGCATACCCCATTTACGGCACCGAAACGATTTTTCGATATGTATGACCCGAAAAAGATTACCCTCCCCCGTGGCTATCTAGATGGTGATTTGTCCGATATTCCGCCATACGGGCAAATGCTTTCCAAAATTTGGGGAGAACGCTGGTTAAACGCCGGTAAAGGCGAAGAGGAAAATTGGAAACGTATATTACATGGTTACCTAGCCGCAACTACTTTTGCTGATTGGAATGTTGGGCGGGTCATTGACGCTGTCAACGAGAGTCGTTATGCAGACAATACCATTATTCTGATTTGGTCTGACAACGGTTTTCATATGGGTGAAAAAAATCACTATGAAAAGGCGACCCTATGGGAAGCTGCAGCGCATGTGCCAATGATTATGCGTCTGCCTAAATTTAAGAATAAAGGAAAAGTGGTTAAACAACCTGTTTCGACCGTCGATGTTTACCCCACGTTGGTAGAGTATTGCGACTTACCAAAACTCGATCATGTGCTTGAAGGGAAAAGTCTCAAGCCTTTGTTGGAAAAGCCTTCGCGTCGTTGGGATCGCCCGGCCATTACTTCCTACGGCGAGCAAGCTTTCTCCGCGCGCGATGAGCGTTATCGTTATATCCGTTATCCATCGGGCTTAGAAGAGTTATACGACCATAAAAACGACCCCTTCGAATTTCAGAATTTAGCCAATGATCCGAAAATGAAAAAAGTTAAAGAGCGTCTAAATAGCTGGAATCCAAAACAGTGGGCGAAGTCTTTGGGTGGTCGAAAGGGATAGAGCTGCCAAGCTTTATGCGTTTTATTTCCTTATTTTCGTATAGTCGATTTTAAATACACTCGATATACTGAATTAGCGTTAGGCTTTTATACGCGCGAATCTCACTTAAATTCGGTTTGCGGGCATTTGATTTTTGCAGCGACAACTAAGAATGGTTGTGACCGAATTAAAGTGTGAATTGATAACCATAATATATTGATTAGCATAATATTAGGTACACGCTGATGAAAATTTTATCGCTAAAAACATGCTTAAACATTTTACTTATTTCGTTATTTTTCTGTGGACCTGTTTATGCTGCTCATCACGGGGGAGAAGGGCAAAAACATGACGGGGAACATGGAAAGGGTATGAAGAAAAAAGGACACAAGGAGGGTCGCGAAATGACGGAAGAGCAACGTACTGCGATGAAATCTTGTCGCGAGTCAGCAAAGGAAAAAGGTTTAGAGAAAAAAGAGATGCGTAAGTTTGTGCGTGGCTGTATGAAAGAAAAAATGAACAAATAGCTTTTCCCGCGAGAGTGATTTTCAGGCGGGCATTTTATGTGTTGTATGCTCGTTACATCATTATTATATTCAGTTGCTTTTATAGCCCATTATAAGAGTATTCCAATCGCTTTCCTTCCAGTTGAAATTAGTATTTTTAACTTTCTCTTTACGCAACGAACGCTGTAGCCGATCGAGGTTGTTTTTTTTCCATTTTCCTCCTGTTTCCTTTATTGCTCCTCTGTCAAAATCGATCAGCCAAACTTTATTTTCGTTGTCGATCATTAAGTTGTGTATATTCAGATCTGCGTGATAGATGTTGTTACAATGGAATTGAGCGATTGTTGCACCAACAGCAGACCACTGGGAGCCATCGAGTGGTCGCTCGGTCAAAAAAGCGAATAGGTCCTGCGCTTGCGATATTTTTTGGGTAATTAAATCGGCAGTATAGGTAAATCCCTGGCGGACGATGCGAGCTGCGGCTGGTAACGGTGCTGGTAGATTAAGCTTTTGCAGGTGCAATAAAAGGTGAAATTCCGCGTGAGCGCGAGTCTGTTTTAGTGATTGATAAAAATAGCGATCTTTTATAATTCTCGCAATGGCGCCGCCGCGATAGTAGTGGCGTAGCACTAATTGATGTTTATCGTGCTGAATAAAAAAAACTGCATTGCGGCCTTTTGATTGACCGATTACGGCGTTTTGCTGTCGCCAATGATCGAGAGAGAAATACCGCGAATTGATATCGGAAAAAATTGTTTTATTAGTTATTATTGTACAACTATCATTTTCTTGAGTCTGTTCTATCATTGAGGGTCTCGATGAACTCTGTCGGTTTGCCTCCTTGTTAGGGTCTATTTCACACGTCCAAGAATTTTCGGAGTGGTTTACATTTGACATTAGGTGCCTTGACTTTTTTTCGGGCGAGTAAGCCCCAGTTTTTCGCTAATCCAAGATTTAATTCTTCTAATCCTACTGCGCATCCCGGTTGAAACTTTTCCACCGCTATAGCGCCCCTTATATACGTGTCGAATTCGATAAACGCCTTTTATATCAAGTGCAGTACCTTGTGTGCGCAAAAGCCAGCGAAACGCTCTGTCCTCGCGTGCTTTGCACCACGTATTTGCCGGTGTTTGATAAAGCGGCAAACATTCGCAGTAGCCGCAGTGGCGTGCAATGTCACCGTGAGTAATTTGTAACGGTCCTGTTGCACGTGTTCTTTCGTTCAGCGTGAATTTTTGCGTGTTTATATCCAGTATTTGTATGTTCCCTGGGTCAACGGTGAGCATCGGGTCCTCATTGGTTAGCAATGAAGTACAACGCTCAAATTTTGGAAAAACTAGCGCGTCTCTTCGGTTTTGTAATTGTTGACACAGATCATCTAAACACCCCTTATGAAAAATCAAATCGCAATCGGTAAACCATATCCAATCGGCTTGTGTTTCACGTGCAGCGTAATTGCGGCCAATACCGCGTCGAAATAATTGTTCACGCGGAAGTGCTTGCCAATTCCATCTAATGTTAGCTTTTTGAATGCCGGAAAAATAATTCAGCAGCTCGCGCGTTCGAGTATCTTCCTCGCAATAAAATACTGTCATTGTGACTTGGCAATTTGTCGGAGGATAATTGATAAGCGAACTTAGCTGGTAAACCAGCATATGACCATAGAGCCAGCAATGGCTGACGATTTCTATATTTAATTCACCAGAAAACGAGCGACGTTTTTCCAGGGGGGGGAAGTCAGGCAAAAACCAACTCGCAGGAACAGTGCCGCTTGCAGCGAAGCGTAAAAAATAATCCATGATTGGGGCTGTCCAATGAGGCGATGGAAGCGGCTTACGCGTCATAGAAAGCTTGTGGTTTATGGCGGTTAAGAGTGACTTCGGTAAGTTATCGGCGCGTCACTATACCACAGGTGAATATCGTCGTAATGCAATATGTCCAATCGGATAGCACTACTAACGCTTGGTTTAGTAGCACTGACGGGTAGTTTTGTTATCGAAAACTCGCTTGAATGTATGATTTTTGTACAGGTTTGATTGTTTGCGTATACCAAAGCAGCTAAGTGTTTATTACATTTGTTACTTCATTAAACTTGCGAGGGCATCTAATTTCCCCTCGTAGCGGGTGGAGTCTTGCGAATAACGGCGCGCTCTTTTTAGATGTTTTTGTGTTTTTTTATGGTTGCCAAGCTCGAAATAAATTTTTGCTAATTCGAAGTGAAATTCGTCATCTTTAGGTTTTAATTTAACGGCTTGTTGCCAGTGGGAAAGCGCGAGTGGCAAATCGTTGTTTTCAGCAGCGAATCTCGCTCGCTTTGCTTGGTAATGGGGGTTGGTTCTATTATACGCATCAACTTTTTGTTTTATTGTGTTAGCTTTATCTACTTGGTTTGTGTCTTTATAAAGTACGTAAAGGTTTTTAACTGTAGAAATATTTTTCTTGTCGATTTTCAAAGCTTTTTTATAAGCTTGTTCAGCCCGCTCGAATTGCTGAAGTTTTTTCAACGAAAAACCCAAATTAGACCAAGTAAAGCTAATATCGGGTTGGATATCCAATGAGTGCAGGAACAGCTTGGACGCATATTCAATGTCATCATTGATTAAAGCCTCTACCCCAATATTATTAAAATATTCTGCTTGGGCCTCGTCATCGCTAATCACTTTATATTTTAAATCACGATTATCGATTCCTCGATAGAGAGAAATAAACTCGACAATATAACGCGGTTTTGCTTTGGCTCGCGAAGAAAAAATTACCGATGTCGACCCGGTTGAGTTGTCTGTCGAAGTGCCAAATGTATTGTTCATAACCCAGGGTGAGCGACGAGCAGCTTTGGGTGTAAATCTTTTGTCATAAATACCTACGTTGAGGTGCCCCGGTACAATATAGAAGCCGGCGTCTTGTGGTTCCCATTCTCGTGGCACGTCAACTGATTGAAAATAAGCGTTTAGTCCCGCGTGCCGAGCAGCAGCTACAAATAAGCTCGCAAGACCGACACAGTTGCCGGTGCGTGTATCAAATACTTCTTGCGCGGTCTTAGTTTTTTGCGGGCTGTAAGTAATATCGAAGTAGTACGGAGAAAATAATAAATCGTGTAACTTCTCTGCGCGACGCTGGTAGCCTCTCACACCGTCCAAATGCCTGTCGATAGCGTCTTTAATCTCGTCGCTTATCGTCAGGATATTAGTTTTTTTTATTTCAACTAATTTTTGTTCAGTTGTTTGAATATTATTTTGAGAGACGGTTTTGGTGTTAGCGGAAATTCTAGGCTCGTTTAGCGTAGATGAAGGCTCTTGCTCCTCGCCGTGCTGGTTTGTTTGGTTAGAGTGGGCGTAAAAGCTGTAAAAAATACTAGAACCAAGCAGTATGTAAAAGAATATACTGCTAAACTCATGTTTTTTTAGCTGATTAAGTCTTTTAGATTTTAAGCGTATATCAAATAAGTATTTCATATACTGTCATCTCGCATTTATTAAAGCGTCCTTTAGATAATTATTGTGTTGATCAGCAAGCGATTTTCAAGTCGATCTTGACTAAGAATGTGAAACTTGTGATTTAAAGCAAGGCGCAGGTAAATAACTGACGGCTAATAACGAGTGGTTAACACTTAATAACGGTTGGTTAATACCACAGCTGTGCCGTCGACCAATTTAACAATAGACAGCAAAAAGCGATAATTGTTTCCATCGTGGTGTTATTATAGCGGTTTTTGACGCAGTCGAGCTAACTACAATATGCAGCAGAATCCGCCCTTTGCAGGCTTAAATGTCGATAAAGTTATTGATGCAGTTGAGAGTCTTGGTTATCTATCGGATTTGCGTGTTATGGCGCTCAATAGCTATGAAAACCGCGTCTATCAAATCGGGATTGAGGAAGAAGAACCGCTCATCGCAAAATTTTACCGCCCAGAAAGATGGACCGACGAACAAATTATTGAGGAGCATCGTTTCAGCCATTTGCTTGCTGAGAGCGAAATTCCGATTATTGCACCTATCTGCGTGAGTGATGCAAAAAGAAATCAAACGATTCATACTGCGAATATCGAAAATACAATCGATAAAAGCCTATTTTCTTTTGAAGGTTTTCGGTTTTCACTGTTTCGCCGCCGTGGTGGGCACGCGCCCGACCTGGAAAATCTTGATACTCTGGACACGCTCGGGCAGCATATCGGTCGAATTCATGCTATTGGCGCGGCTAATCCATTTAAATACCGCAGTATATTAACATGTGAGCAATATTCGCAGACGAGTCGGGAGTATATTTTAAATAATGCGTTTATACCGCCGTCGTTGTTAGAAGCTTACAGCGCTATTTCTGAACAATTATTGTCAAAAATAAAGCGCGCGCTCGAACAATTTTCGCCGGAATTAATTTCCATTCATGGCGACTGCCATCCTGGCAATATATTATCGAGGCCGGATTCTCTCTATCTTGTGGATTTGGACGATTGTTGCACTGGGCCTGCTATTCAGGATTTGTGGATGTTAATCTCGGGGGATCGAAACCAGCAGTTGCTTCAACTATCGGCGCTTGTAGAGGGATACGAGTCCTTTCACGAATTTGATCGTCGTGAGCTACAGCTAATCGAGCCCTTACGTGCCATGCGTTTAATTTACTATGCGGGCTGGTTGGCCCGCCGCTGGCATGACCCCGCATTTCCATTGGCGTTTCCTTGGTTTAATACAGAACGTTACTGGGCCGAACATATATTGGAATTAAAGGAACAATTGGCGTTATTGGACGAGCCTGCCCTTGATCTGTCACGTCAATAATCCAGTGCTAGCTGTCACCTGTTAAAAACGCAAAGGTGAGCTCGGCTATAGTGCTAAGCGCCATGGCCGTGCCCACTTTTGCAGAAAATGACTGTAGTAATTACGAAAGCCCGTGAGACCTTACGAATTGCTGACAAAACGCGACATTACACACAAATTGAGAATAAAACGGGGATGCCCCTATGCGTAGAAATGCTGCCGACAAGGTGATGCATTCTTTGTATGCTGATCAAGCTAAGCGTCTAGTGAATTATCTCGTGCGTCGGGTTTATGATGAGGAGGACGCAAAAGAGCTTGCTCAGGAGGCATTTGCCCGTGTTATGCATATCGAACGTCAGCGACCGATCGATGAGCCCCAACACTATCTTCTGCGCGTGGCAGCGAATTTAGCTATCGAACATCGCAATCGCCAGAAACGTTCAGTGGTTGATGTTGTAGAAGAGCTGCCGGAGCAAGAAGGCGAATTCCAATCAGTTTCCCTAGATGATCAAATTGCGGGCCAGCAAGCTCTGGCGAAGGTTGCTGAGCTATTGCGAGAATTGCCGCCGAATGTTCAGGCAGCACTAATTTTGCATCGTAGAGATGGCTTTACGTATGACGAAATTGCGCTGAAATTGGGTGTATCAAAGAGCATGGTCAAAAAATATCTGCGCAAAGGCGTGAGTTACTTACAAGAAGCGATGTCCACTCTGGCTGTGCAAGAGGTTGTAAACGATGAGTAATAAAGAGCAAAGTGCATTGAAGAGTGCTGAAGAATGGTTGATTGCGCTGTCAGACAGCGATAAATCGGGCTTTGACGAGCGTGCTTTCCGTGATTGGTTGAGTGCATCGCCGCAGAACGCCGATAAGTTTTTGCAGCAGCAGGCTATCTGGCTCGGTGTGTCACAAGCAGCGCAGGGTATAGATGTGGACGCGTTACTGACGCAGTTACCACCCGTCAAGGAATTTCCGCAAAATGATGCGGGAGCATCTGTGAACGAAGAGCAGCGCGATGAGCCGAGAGAGCCGCGTATTAGTGCACGGACATGGCTATCGGCTGCCGCGTCGGTCGTGATAATGGTTGCTGTAGCTGTTCTTTATCGCTTCGATAGCCAGCCTGCTGCGCAGGAATATCTGACGGCACTGGGTGAGATGCGCCAAATTGTGCTGGAAGATGGTTCACAAATGCACCTAAACACTCGTTCAAACGTTGAAGTCAAATATGAAAAGCACTATCGTTTAGCGCAGATTTTCCAAGGTGAGGTGTTCTTCGATATAGCGCCCGACTCTGGCCGACCGTTTTTTATTGATTCCCAGGGGACCCTGGTGCGTGTTCTTGGTACAAAGTTTAATGTGCGGCTTTATCCTGATAAAACGGTCGTTTCGGTTCAAGAGGGCAGTGTCGCTGTTTCGAGAGCAGCCTTCACTGGCGCGGAAGCTGAGGTTGGCGATTACACGCTAACATCATTTGATCAGGCGGTTATTCCACTTGCCGAGACACAGGCAGACGTGGTGCTCAAGCGAGGCATTGATATTGATCAAGTGTTGGCTTGGACTGAGAATCGAATGGTGTTTAAAGATGATGCTTTGTCAGAAATTATCAGCGAATTTAACCGTTATGTTGATATTCCGCTGATGTTTGACGACGATGCCATTGGTCAATTGAAAATGACTGGGGTGTTCAGCACCGATGATACTGATGCCTTTTTGGCCGTTTTGTCCCAGACGATGTCGCTTCAGTGGCGTTATGATGCACTGGCTTCTAAGATTGTTCTCTCGCGGAGCGAAAGCCGCTAGCTTTTCGCTTCTCCGCGCTTTTTTTTTCCTACAAAATTTTTTTCTTACTTTATCCTTTTACTTAACTCAAACTAACTGCCCGATTAAAGCTGGGCACAAAATCGATTTAGCGTTTACTTGGAATTCTAAGCTATCGAATTGTTACGGGGCTGAGCGCTAAGGCGCGTCAGTTGCTTCCGTGGTTAGATATTTTTGTTTATGCGGTATATCTCTTTTAATTTGTTCTGGATTGTTTGCGCAACCATTTCAAGGCGATAAGAAAATCAGTTTTGATTTGCCTGCAGGAAACTTGGATGATGCTCTACGCGAGTTTTCCATCCGTTCCAGTCTTCAATTTTTGTATCCCTCTGAGCTTACCGCTGCTATCGAGTCGAAAGCTATAACTGGAGAATATACTCCACTGCAAGTATTGCAGCTCTTATTGAAAGATACGAATTTAACATTTACGCAAATAAATTCGAATACGGTAGCGATTCACGCAAGAATTAAACAGGATAAAAAATCTGAGAAAAAGAAAGAGCAGGATCACGAGGAACAGATCTTAGAAGAAATAATTGTGCACGGTTATCAGAGCTCTCTGCGCAGCTCCTTGCACCTGAAAAAGAATGCAATGCAATTTATGGAAGTTGTAGGTGTTATCGACATCAGTCGATTACCAGACTTCAATGTGGCAGAAACGATTCAGCGTGTTTCCGGCGTGCAGATTGAACGCAATAATCTCGGTGATGGCGACCGATTTCAAGTACGCGGTTTGGTCGAAAATAATGTAGAGGTAAACGGGTTTAACTACGTGTCCAATTCGGAATTTGAACGCAATGATCCATTTGGTGTTACACCGTCGTCGCTTTTTAAAACGATTAAAGTGATTAAAAGCCCCACTGCGGATACAACTGAGGGTTCGATTGGGGCAACCATTCGGATGGAAACTTTTAAACCCTTTGATTTTAAAAAAAATCAAACGTTTAACGTTTCGATTTTAGGTATTGACCATAATTTAAATGACAAACTTGGGCGTAATATAAAAAGTTATTGGTCGCAAAAATTACTTGATGATCGCTTAGGTATTCTCTTAAATATTAATACTCAAAAGCGCTACACCTTGACGAATCAAGTAGGCGCAAATATTAAACCAACGCGCGATAAATCCGAACCCGTAGCAGGGCTGCCAGACTATTCTGTACTTGTCCCAAATAAGGCAAGCATTGAACTCGCTGATTATGAGTCTGACAACCAAAGTGCAAATGCCGTGGTGCAATACAAGGTTCGTGATAACCTTGAGCTTCACTCGGAATTTTTAATCACACAAAATGTTGATATTAATAAAGTCTCTGCTGTGAATGTCTTTTTCGATAAGGATATTCAACGCTTAACGGACTACACTTTGGACTTATATTCTCGTCCAAATCCAGGAGGCTTTTATATACAACCCAGTGAAGGGCAGTTTATTCCCTATGAGGATGCAATACGGCGCGGAGTGGTCGTTAAAGGTCGGGTTGAAACGATTGACTCGCGTGATGACGAGCGAGAAATTAATGCGGAGCTTGCCGAAATTGCAGGCCGTTTTGATGAGGTTAGACAAAATAACAAGTTGTTCAACGTTGGTGTAAATTGGCTTATTGATGAACAGCTAAGCCTGAAAATTGATGCAACTTTTACAACCTCTGGCAATCGCCGTGAAAATACGTTTAGTATTTTTCGTCCGCAATATAATCCTGATCTTGATGGGGACGGCAATTATGATACGGTGTTACAGCCCGCACTTTATTTTGATTATCGAACTAAGAATGACATTCCAACGTTCAATATTGATTTCTCTGAACTAAATTACGATCGAGCTCGTTTTGGAATGGCACCCTTCAATTTAAATTCACCAGAATTGTTAAGTTGGAATCAAATTGGAGCAGAATTTCGCACGCGCGACGCGAGTAATCAAGAAGTAAAAATTGATTTTGATTGGCAAACAGATAATTCAATCATTACGCAAATTGACTACGGTTTTCGTTTTGCCCGCCTCAGAAGTGAAAGAGATAAGTCAAATATTGGGCGTTACAATTTAGAAGGTGACCCAAATTTCAAACGACTCATTAATTGGGAAGAGCATTCTATTTTTAGCCAGGCTTGGATAAATGGTGATGGCGAGCCATCGAACGATGTAATACGCTCGCAAAACAACTACACAGATTTGATAAAGCTCGATCCTTCGTTGGCAGATAACTTTTTTATCATTGCAGATAAAGATTTATTGTTTACTTCGACAACCGGTGATATTCCCAGGCGTTTTGTACGGCCGCAAGTGTTTTCGCGCACATATTGGCAGGATGAGATTTTTGATCGCTATTTTCCGGGCAGAAGGGCTGGTCCTGGTGAAGACGGTATCGCTTGTCCTCGTAATACAAATAACGAGATTATCAATAGCAACGACCCTGTTTGTCTCGATGATATTACAGCGGTGCCCGCATGGACTTGGCTTAGAAACGAATTGCACGCTTTCGATTTGCAAGAGTCGACTTACGCGCTGTACGCCATGGCTAATTATGACTTTCAGTGGAACAATTATTTTTTTGACGGTAATTTTGGAATACGCGCAATACAAACTCGGTTGAACTCTTCCAGTTTAAACGGGTTGCGCGATGAAAATACAAGTGTTGAAAATGATTACTGGAATTATTTGCCCAGCTTTAACTTGCGTATGGACATCAATGATGAGTCGATTATTCGTCTTGGTTTGGCGAGGACAATCACGCGGCCGGCACCGTATTCCATTGTTCCACGCGCGAATATAAATGCTCAACGCTCAACGATACATTTGGGTAATCCTGAATTAAAGCCCAATACAGCAAATCAACTCGATATCGCATGGGAGTGGTATTACGGATTGGATACACTGGTGAGTTTGGCCGCTTTTTACAAAGACCTGTCAAATTTTGAAGAAATTCGTCAATTTGAGGCTTTTATTGACGATCAAAACAACATTGTTGAAAAATCGGAAAATGCGCGTTTAATTAATATTATTCAGCCGACCAACGGTGGTGGCGGTAAAATATTAGGTTTTGAATTCAGTACGCAAACGACACTTGTTTTTTTACCTAAACCCTTTGATCAACTTTCGTTGTTTGCTAACTATACCTATACCGATAGTAATCAATACAGTGGCATTGGTGAACTCGATGGTAAGCGAAAACCGCTTGAGAGGCTGTCTGATAATGCATTCAATTTGGCACTCTCATTTGAATCGCCCCTCTGGGCGGCACGGCTTGCGTACAACTATCGAGATGAATTTTTAGCTGGGCCGACCCTCCAAAAAGGCGATAGGCAACTCTATGTTCGCGACAATAGCGCGCAAACAGGGCAAGCTAATGAATTTGCCCCTTACTGGATTGGAGGAGAGGAATACATTGCAGCTTATGGGCAGCTTGATTTTTCGTTCAGTGTAAATGTGGTTGAGAATTTAGTTCTGTTTGCTCATATAAAAGATGTCCTTGCACAGCCACGTGAACGCTATCTACATCCCGATCGGCGTTTTATTCGGCAGTATAACTTACCGGGTAAAAACTTCAGTTTTGGCTTGAGTTGGTCTTTTGATCAGTAGTCGCAGTCTTCAGGTTTTCTGCGTGGGCGCCGTTTGATAAAAATTGTGTCTAGAACCAAATTGTTCGATTGAGCCGATAATTGTCCAAATTGAATGAAATAAGGTCGATTTCAAGGTCCTGACCCATTTGTACAAGCGATTTGCAACATAAGTTCAAGTGAAATAACAAATGGATAATGATTGAAACAACTAGGTTAATGGTTCATAACGGTTCCGCTTGGTTTGCGACATACTGAAATTGTAAGGACATTCGGCACGAGGCAGGGAGGCCGTTTTTTTTCATTAAATCCAGATTGTTCATTTGTTGCACAGCGTATACATTGCCCCGATAAAGTAGTGCATTCCAATACTCTCAGCTATCTCATCTGATCCCAAAACACTAATAGCAAAACGCTGGTGTGAACTAAAACAAATATTTTTAGCATGCAAATTTAAATATTGACTCACTTTACTATTGCCCTTGGTTTAAGTCACTGATTATAAAGTGTTTTCTTGATTGGTTTGTCTGTCCTATTAATTTGACTCAAATCTCCTAACACAGATCGCGGGATTGCTGGACAATAACAACCATGGATATACGGCACTTGGCAGGGACGCTCTTTTTTAATTTCTTCTTTTTTTTAACCGAATATCGCTCCAAGACCCCTTTCTTTCTTCTGAAGGAACCTCGGTATTGCTGAGCTTAATCAGACGTTCCTCTATAATGCTTTGCTTTAATTTTGCAGAGTAGTTTTATGGACCCTGTCACACAAGGCGTTTTGGGTGCGAGTTTTGCTCAGACTCAGGGCGATAAAACGCGTTTAGCCAAAGCGGGACTAATCGGCTTGCTGGGCGGAATGGCGCCGGATCTTGATATTTTTATTCGCTCTACCGAGGACCCGCTTCTAGCGCTCGAATATCATCGGCACTTTACTCATTCATTGGTGTTTATACCGATTGGGGGGATCGTTGTTGCCGTTTTTGTCTATTGGCTTTTCGCGAAGCGTTGGGGGCTGAGCTTTAAACAAACAGCATTGTGTTCGACCTTGGGTCTTGCAACACATGCTTTGCTAGATTGCTGCACGAGTTACGGCACACAGTTGCTGTGGCCGTTTAGTAATTTACGTGTGAGTTGGGATATTGTCTCGGTCATTGACCCACTATTTACCATTCCGTTGTTGATGCTATCGATAATTGCAGCTTGGAGGGGGCGTAAGTGGGCCGTCGCTGCGATGGCTTGGGTAGCGGTGTACTTGACTCTTGGTTTGGTTCAGCATGAAAGAGCTATTGCGCAAGCGCAAGTGCTTGCCGGTCAGCGAGGGTTGAGTGTACAAAGTATCGAGGCGAAACCGAGCTTTGCTAACTTAATTGTTTGGAAACTCATTACTGCAACAGAAGATCGCTACTATGTCGATGCTGTGCGGCTCGGACTTGCTAGCGCGGGTACGATTTGGCAGGGTAGCTCGATTGAAAAGCTCGATCTCACACGTGATTTTCCTTGGCTCGATGCAAGTTCGCAGCAAGCACGAGACGTGGAGCGTTTTCGCTGGTTTTCTGCGGGTTATTTAGCTCAGGACCCTAAGGATAAAAATCGTATTATTGATATGCGTTATTCGTTGTTGCCTCATGAAATTAATGCCTTGTGGGGAATAGAGTTGTCGCCAGTGGCGAGAAAAGAAGAGCATGTTAAGTATTATGCTAATCACTCGCGTTCGAGCGAGGCTTTTAATACGCTTATGGGGATGATTTTTAAAGGGCAGATAAATAATCTCGATGAAAAATAATTTCTCTCTAAGGTTTTATGAAGTTTTACAATGAGTTTGGGTAATATTGTTTTAGTCTTAGGTCTTGGTTTTGTTGCTTGGTTTATTTGGCGTCATCTTGCAATTAGTAAGCGTGCCTATGAAGTTGCTCGCGATTATTCAGATAAGAATAATGTGCAGCTGTTAGACCAATCGGTTGTCTTGCGACGTTTGCGTATTCGTCGTTCTTCTTCGTCATTGTTTGCGTTAGAGCGTTTATATCGATTTGAATTTTCGACTATTGGTGATCGGCGTTATAAAGGTAGTGTGGTGTTTGTTGGTGAACACTTGAGTAAAGTAGAAATGGAGCCTTTTAAAGTTTTGGATGAGGTTTAGTAATTACTTAAGGTGCCATCGAAACGTTTTCGGCCCGATTATCAGGTTCAAAAAACGCATGAATACATCCCTATAGCTCCGTCAATTCTTCCTTGAATTGACGGTTTTTGAACCTGATAACCGACCCTAAAACTCACTCCGCGCATAATCCGTCCTAATAAAATGATCAATAGATTATGATCTGGTCCTAGCTAAAAAATTAAATAAAAAAAGAGGCTGATTGGCTATTACTCTTCCCCACAAAATCTGAGAGACAGGGATTGGGAGTTGTTTTCAAGACCGTCGCGCGCGGGAATCGCGCGATCGAGCCTACATGGATGTATTTACGGCGTGTCTTGAAAACAACTCCCAATCCCTGTCTCGGGGGTGGTAAATAGAAATATTCAAGGGTTCTTTTTGATATTTCTATTAATCCGCAATTAACTTATGGGTCAGCAATGGCTGGAATACCTCTTTTTTCGAGGTAAAAATTGCTTCCAAGCCAACATTATTGATTGTTGTGCGTTCCCTGACTTGCTGGTGGAACCCAATCTTCTGATGACCCAGGAACTCGACTAAAACGATATAAGCCTGCTCCGTGAGCCGGTAATTCCTGCGCAAATGAAAATTTTGCTTCTCCCATCGCTTTGCCCGACCAAAGATCGGTGACTCGATATTCGCCACGTATATCTTCCATATGAAATTCAAATGTGACGGTTTGTGGTTTGTTGTCAATATTAAAGAGGCCAACAAAATAATCACCGTTTTTAGGGTCTTCAGCGATCCACACGGCGTAACCGCCCTCATCAGTTTCATGTCGCACCACTTGACGATTGTTAATGCTGTGCTGGTTGACATAAATAACAGCATCGTTTTTGAAAAAAGTATCTATCGTTTCCATTGGTGTCGACAGTAAATCAGCGCCAATCATTAATGGAGAGCGAGCAATAGAAAAGAGTGTCATCAGTGAATAGTGTTCGGGCACGGTAAAACGGCTAAGGCGCTCTGGCCCTTTGGGACGACCGGTAAGTGATAGCTTCCCGAATGGAATCATATCGGCATCGGGCCAAGTGTGATCGCCGATAAACGGAGACCACTTATCGAGCAATTCGAAACTGCGATGTAAAGCTTCCCATTTGTCCCAGAAATCGGCTGAGACGCGCCACATATTAGAATTGGCTTCTAGGTGATGCGCGCGTGAAATAGGAGCCTCGCCGCAGGATAGGCTCAATACCATCGGGCGCCCAGAGTTGTCGATTGCCTTGCGCATCATTTCGATTTCACCGCCGGAATAGCCGTAAAATGGTGCCCAGCACGCGCCCATCATGTCATCCGCTTTGATGTAATCAACGCCCCATTCGGCATAGAGTTTAAAAATCGAGTCGTAATACGCTTGGGCACCTTCTTTACGGTGGTCAATGCCGAACATGTTGTTTAACCATGCGGCGTGATCATCTTTTTTAGCGATATCCTGTGCTGTTTTGTCGGTCCCCATGATGGGAGTATTTTCAAAATAAGCGTGACGGTGCATGCCGCGCATCAGGTGAATACCGAACTTTAAGCCTTTGCTGTGAACCCAGTCGGCAAGGGGTTTAAAGCCTTTACCTCCTGCGGCGGAAGGGAAACGATTGACAGCGGGGAGTAATCGGCCGTATTCGTCCATGGTTGCCGCTTCTGGGTATTTTAACGAGCCATCTTCATTTAAACGCACATTGGCATGGCCGTAGCGCCGAATGAAGTTGTCTTTCGTGTTGTACCCGCCCGGGGCAGGATTCCACCATATGTAGTCAATTACCGCGTATTCCCAACCGTGCTGTTTTAAATGTTTATCCATAAATTCTACAGTTGCACGAAACTCTTGCTCGTTGATACGGCTATCGTAAGCGTCAAAGCTATTCCATCCCATTGGAGGGCGCTCAGCCACTTGCTTAAGCAGAGACTTTTCTTGTGCGGGTTTTGATGTTACTTCTGTTTCCGGCTCGTTTGTTTTTGTCTGCTCTTGCTCTTTTTCATTGGAGCCGTTACAGCCGACAATAAAAATAATATTTAGCAAGCTTGCAATGATTAATAAGTATCTAAGCTTCATAAAACCCCCGGAATGGATGCATAGCAAAATGTAATTAGAGACTGCTGCGAAATTGGTCTGAATACGTGTTTTGATTTGTGCAGGCCGTACTATATAAGAAAAATACCTATGATTTAAACAGACGCGTGGGTATCACTTGATTCCATATTTGCGCAAATGGCTGCGCAGCTGGTGGTAGCTAAAGCCCAAAAATTCTGCGGTTTGCTTTTGGTTGTATTGGCAATGTTTGAGTGCGCAATTAAGTACCTCCATCTCTTGCTGATCGAAAAATGTCTTGTAATCCAATTGGCTATCAACAAAGTTTTGCCAGATATTTTCAGCTCGCGGTTCTGAGGCGCTCTCTGTTATTTCGTTGTTTTTAGGGGCCACAGCGATAGCGGCCGTTTGCAAAAATTGGGATTTAAATGGATCGAAAATGAGTTCGTCGATCGCTTCCGCTGGATTTTGGCTGCGATAAATCGAGCGTTCAATCACGTTTTTAAGTTCGCGCACGTTGCCGGGCCAGGCGTAGTGTTTTAGTTGATCCAGCGCCTTTGCTGTAAACCCGGGAAAATAATCGCGTTGCAGCTCATTGATTATGCCGAGAGCAAAGAATTCAGCCAGCAATACGACGTCTTCCTCGCGGTAGCGTAAAGGCGGAAGTGTGACAACGTCAAAGCTTAGGCGGTCTAGAAGGTCTTCGCGGAATTTCCCTTGTCTGGCTAAAGACGGCAGGTGTTCGTTGGTCGCTGCGATTAGGCGTACGTCTACCTCGATGGTGTTTTTACCTCCGACACGGGTGAGTTCGCCGTACTCGATTACGCGTAAAATTTTTTCTTGTACTTGAGAAGACGTTGTCGCCAATTCGTCTAGAAAGAGTGATCCGCCGCTGGCGCGTTCGAAAAAACCCTGATGCTGCCTGAGTGCCCCGCTAAAAGCGCCCGCCTCGTGCCCAAATAACTCAGAGTCGAGCAGTGTGTCGCTTAGCGTTGCACAATTAAGCTTTAAAAGTGGTTGGTCCCAGCGGGCCGACAAATAATGGACCCGCGCTGCGAAATGTTCTTTGCCTGTGCCGCGTTCACCAACTATGAGGACAGGTTTTGTCAGCGGTGCGACTAAGGATACGTGTTCTAAAGCTTCTAGAAATACACTTGATTCGCCAATTAGCCGATCAGTATGCTGCATAGCCTTTTGATTACCAAACAAACAATGTGGTTAATAAGTTCATAAGTTGGTTAATATAGCTAATTTATGGTTTTTTTGTCTATATATAATTAAGGTTGTCGAGCGACTGATTTGGAGTAAGTTGTAATAAAATCAATTGCTTATGTCATTTTTGTGATTTTGGCACAGTTCCCGCAATAGCTGAGATGAAGCTAAGGAGAGATCGGGGTGAGCACGACGCAGCACCGAATGCATTTAGGAAGGCTAATATTCACGATTTGATAGACAATGAGGAAAAGCAATGGGTATTTTTTCGAGAATTAGTGACATCATTAATTCAAATATTAACGCGATATTGGATTCAGCGGAAAATCCAGAAAAAATGATTCGCTTAGTCATTCAAGAAATGGAAGAAACATTAATTGAAGTACGGACTAACTCGGCAAAAATTTTAGCTGATAAAAAAGAATTGCAACGCCGTTCTGCCCGTATTCAAGAGCATGCAGATGACTGGCAAAATAAAGCGGAATTGGCAATTGCAAAGGGTCGAGAAGATCTTGCTAAAGCGGCATTGATTGAAAAAAATGCTAAGCTGTCCGCGCTCGAATCTATGCACTTGGATTTAGAAAAGCTCGACGAGTCGCTTGAGCGTCTATCGAGTGAAATTGAGCAGTTGCAGGCAAAACTAAACGATGCAAAAGCGCGCCAAAAAACAATGCTTATGCGCACCAAGGCGACGCAATCGCGAGCTTCGGTAAATTCAAAGCTGCACGACGGCTCTATTGATGAGGCGATAAATAAACTCGATTACTTCGAGAAAAAAATTGACCATATGGAAAGTCAAATAGAAGCTGATGCAATCGGTCGAGCAAGTTTGCAAGAAGAGTTTGCGGAGCTTGAGATGGAAGAGAAAATCGATGCAGAATTAAAAGCGCTAAAAGAAAAGGTTGCTTCAAAAACGCAGGCGGATGAAAGCGGCAACTAGTGCTTATCTAAAAGTTAGAAACAAGCGTTTTTAGGTTGCATTGAATTGTTGGGGCTTTGATAAAGTCATAAATTAATTTAATTGGATGAAAAGGCATAAACATGCATTTTGGTGATTTTCTTCCTTTCATTATCATTGGTGTGGTAATCGTTTTACCACTCTTTGCTATGTGGTCGGGAGTAGAAAAGGAGCGTTTGAAGGCGCGGCAGTCGTCGCTTACAGATGAGGACCGCGCTAATATTGAACGTTTAAAGGATAAAGCCGACGATTTGGTAGAGAGAATCGCAGCTTTAGAAGCTATTTTAGATGTTGAAGTGCCAGATTGGAGAGAGGAGCACGATTACAATGACAGGTAGATTTCCGAAAGTTAATAGACGTAATAAGAAATTAAGTGGTGTTTGCGCGGGGTTAGCGGAGTACTTTAATTTTAATGTAACGCTCGTTCGTATCGCTTTTTTAGTTGCGACATTTATTTTTTATTATACTTTTTTAGTTTACTTTGGCCTGTATATTTTGATGGATGATCAGGATAAAAAGCTCTATAAAAATCCACAAAAAGCAAAGATTAAAGGTGTTTGTGCGGGGCTGGCAGACTATTTTGAAGTCAATTCGTTAATTGTTAGAGTTCTCGCAATTATAAGTTTTCCTGTGGCATTTTGGTTATATATCGCGGCCATTATTTTGCTTGATAACACACCTTTCCAGCGAAAAGGCCGCGATGAAGTGATTGACGGTGAGTATGAGCGTGTTCATCCAGGAGGTGGGCGTCGGAGGCATCAGCGTGAGCATCGCGGGCGAGGCAATAATCGACAGTTTCAATCCGATTATTCTGATTCGCGCGCTAAAGAGGGTCCTCCTAATGCAAGCCAAATGCGCACGGAGATTCGAGATTTTGATCGGCATTTCAATCGCGTCGAACGGAAGTTAAGACTGTTGGAAGCGACTATTACTTCTAAAAAATTTAAATTAAGTCGTGAGCTGAATAAAATGTCGGGATCGTAATTAACCGTTCATCGCATTAATTTTTCATAGCTGTTTGTTATTGGTGTTATAAGCGCAATGTATAACAGCCAATTTGCAGACAGCTTATTTCCCCTTCCTTCTCCATATTAAGTTTTTCTGATAAGCAGTTTTCCGCAGGAATTAAAGTTGTCTTGACTTGGCGGGTAAACGATTCCTCGGGTTCATTGGTATTCTTTTAAATTGTGTGTGTCCTTTTTTTGCTTTTTTTTCGCTGGCTTGTTGTTTGTGGGGTGAGTATTGATATTTGAATAAATAAAAAACGTCAGAATGACCACTAGTTTGTCAAATGCTAGCAGAATCACAAAAAACTTTAAAAAAAACGATTAATTGCATTGACTCTTCATACGATTAAATGGAACATTGCAGCGCTTGATACCGATGGTAACATGGCACCTTCGGTAACACCTTGGTTGAGCTGGTACAACAAGTGTCAAGTAATGATAAATAATGCGTGCATAAGGTTTATATGCCTACAACGACTAAAAGATTAAGCCGCATATTTATAGAAATTACTGATTAACTGCTCTTAATTAAGGTGAATAGAAGAAAGAGGTTTTTGGATTTATGACCCGTCCGCGGAAAGATATAGTTTCGAAAGAAATAACACCCTATTATCATCTTATATCGCGAACCGTGCGCGGCGCCTATTTAACGGGCACAGACTTGAGTTCACAGAGAAATTACTCCCATCGTCGCGAATGGATTGTGGATCGTCTTAAGCAGCTCGCTAATATATTTGCTTTAAATATTCATGCGTTTACTGTAAACCCTCACGAATATCATTTAATTATTGAGATTGACTCAGATCGGGTAGACATTTGGTCTGATGAGTTCGTAATAGAAAAATGGACGCAAGTATACAAAGGCCCTGAGCTCATTCAAAAGTACAAAAGTGGTCAAGAATTGGATGACAAGGAACGCAGTGAATTAGCAAGGCTCGCTGGAATTTGGCGGGTGCGGCTCGCGGAGCTTGGCTGGTTTATGAAATGTTTAAACCAGCATATTGCGCACCTTGCCAATAGGGAAGATAACTGTCGAGGACATTTTTGGTTGTCGCGGTACAAATCTCGCCCTTTAAAGAGTGCACTTGATATCGAGAAATGCAATGAAAAATGGGGTCTCACTTCATTTGTGGGGAATGATAAAGAGCCTGAAGCGCGAGATAATGGAGTAGAAATGGCACAGTAGCTTTACCGTTTTAGTTAATGTGTTATTAGTATTGGAAGTGCCATTAATTAATGACTGCTTTGTTTGTATGTCTGGGGTCTTCCGTTGAGATACGAACTAATTGACAAGTTCACGGATTTTGAAGTTTCTAAATCGCACTTCTTTTCCCTGGTCTTGTATACCTATTTTTCTGTCTGTCAAAATACCAAAGTCTTTGTAAGGTGCGAATCGGCTTTTCTTTTTCAGTAATTTAAACTGCTCGGAATTAATATCAAACTCAACGACTTTATAGCCGTTAATCCAGTGTTCCACGTAGCCGTTGTTAACTCGAATAAATCCTCGATTCCAGCTACCAAAAGGAATCGCCGCAGGAAATTTGGACGCGATTAAATCGTGCAAGTCACCTGTTTTTTGCTTAGGTTCTCGTCCCTCTAACCTGTGCACATTATCGATTATTTGCATTTCCAAACCACTTTGCCAAGGCGATCCATACTGAGACGATTCTTGGATGCCGTACATTAAGCCACTCGCCCCAGAACGCTCTAATATCCATTCGAATTTTAATTCAAAATTGGTGTAGCGCTTATTGCTAATTAAGTGCTCGCGATCAGCAATATCAGGTATTTTATTTTGATAGTCCAGCGAGAAATATTCTGGTGTGGTTTTCCAAGAACTACAGTCGCTGAGTTTGTTGTAGCAATGCCATTTTTCTAGCGACTTTCCATCAAATAATAGTTCCCAGTCCATTTGTTTTTCGTAATCACTTAAAGTGTTGGCCGCGACTTTTGGAATTGGATTTACCTGAACGAACTGGTTACTAGGTTTTTTGTGGACGGTATACCAAACTTTGGTTGACCATAGCGACCGCTCCTCTGTATCGATAAACGGAGAAACGATTCGAATGTCGACAATCCGATTTTCCTTGATCCCCGGTATTTCCAGAAAAATCTCTTGACGATCTTCACTAATTGAAACAGATTTTATTTCAAGTAGCGTCTTACCAAGCATTTTTCCGCCATATTGTAAGTCAGGCTGATAAAACCACTGTGTAGCCATAAAACTCGAGGGTTGCAAAACTTCTCCTGGGTGAATCGGGCTTGTCATAATGATCTTCATTCCATTGGTTTGTAATCGTGTTTCTAAAATTTCAAACGCGGTTTTTCCCGTCATTGCAAGCTTATGCAGTCCATACTGAAGGGTTTCTCCTTGTTGCCAGTCTCCCGTAATCCCTACACCACCGACGTAAAGGTTGTTATTGCTTTTATCCCAAACAAGTCGGTTTACGCCTGATTCGAACCCTTGAGAAAAGCGCATCATTCCGCCTTGTGAGGTTCCATCAACGACGTCGATAAATGCTCTTCGAATCCCTCCATCAACGATATCGCCTATTAGATATTGATCTTTATACGGACCATTTGTCCACTGTATGGGCTGCGAAGGAGAAACAATTATCTGTTTGGGTATCCATAACAAAGGTTGAGTTTCAAGGGGCGGGTTTTGCTTGTCTATTAAAGCACTGCGTTGTCCGTAAAATGCGCCTGCTTGAATTTCTATTAATTTGCCTCCGGGAATCCATTCGCCCTCATTGTCGGTTACGAAAAGTCTATTATTGTTGGAAATAGTTAACCCGTTAGGTGAGTTTAATCCGCTGGCTACGATATCGTAGTTTCCATCTTCGGGAGAAATTTGTATTAATTTTCCTCTATCGGTGTGTTGTTGGTTGACACTCTTTCCCTCTGGGGTTACGGCAATGCCCAGAGCAGCGTAAAAATAGCCGTCGAGATATTCCAGCCCAAAAGCAAATTCATGATAGTTGCTGCTGACGCCCCATAAATTGCTGACTGCGCGGTATTCATCGATGATTTCGTCACCGTTGTGATCAATTAATTCCGTCAACTCGTGCTTTTGTAAAACGAAGATGCGATTGTCAACGACTTTCAAACCCAGCGGTTCTGCTAATCCCGCAGCTATACGCTGGATACTGATTCCACCGGAGACGTTATCTTCTTGTGAGTCTATTACATACACAGCACCTTCTTTATCCCAGGTAGCAATTAATAGTCGCCCGTCAGATAGCATATCCATTCCGCCGACACGAGGTTGGAAAGATGTGGGGCGAAATTGTTTTAGTTGCAAGCTCGGGTGGACACCAGCGACCGGAATTGTATTGCCGGGAATGCTGCGAATAAGTTCGTCGCGCGGTGCGTATGGAACAGTCCCTCTAAATTGAATACCTTGGTGTTTTAGATGTTCGCCAGTAAGCAAGGTAAACGTTTGGTCGCCAGGTTTTTTCCATTGCAGCGAAAGTGTGGCGTTGGTCGTGCGCTGGCGGTAATGGACTCTCAGTGGAATGAGACCTTCCTCAAGATAGATATTTTTTTCCTCTTCGTCTGTTGCCGACGTGTCATGTAGCAGGAGTTTTTCGTCGAGATAAATGTCGACGATGTTGTTGGCAAAGGCTTTAAAAACGTAATTACCGGCTTCTGGTACGTTTATATAGCCGTTGAAAGAAACAAAAATATTATTTTGGAAGCGGCCTAAATCTTTTTTGTCGAAAATGTGCAGAGCGGGTACTACACCGGAAAGCACTGGTCCAAAGCTCGGCTCTACATTGTCAAAACTGTAACGCGGAGTGTCATATAAATTGGCTGCAAGCCCAGGATAATAATTTTGGTTATCGGTGATATAAACTGGATCGTATGTACTTAGCAATAGAGGAACAGAATCCAAGCCCAAGCTGAGTGCCTGCAATTCGTTTTCTTTGAGAGATTCTGTTCCACTCTTTTGGCCCAGCGATAATATATAGTCGGTCAGAGTCGATAACTGCTGTGCAGACAAATTTGGGTGTGGCGTCATAACCGTTGTACCCCAGACGCCACTGCCGCCGAATTTAATTTTTTCAATTAAATATTCGCGCGCGTTTTCTTGAAAACGATATTTTTTAGCGATTTCTTTAAATGATGGTCCAATTGTTTGCTGCTCCCGATCGTGACATGCTGCGCAATCGCTTGCTGCGATAATTTTATTCGCCATGTCCTCCAGGTTTGGAGCCTCTTCGATCGTGCTTAACTCATCGTCCGGCTTGCTATTTTCGTCGAAGTGGAAAGTAATGTAAGTTTCTTTAGTGTGGTTGAGCCTTAGTTGTCCGCGTAACGCATTTTCGTCATTGGCTTCGATTTTAAGTCGGCCGTTCGTTAGCCAGGCTCGCTCAGAACTTAGATTGACAACATGAATGTCCAGAGAGAGGTCGCAATTTTTAGGAAGGTGCTTAACATTAAAATTGCGTTGGAATCCGTCTTTCTCGTCAATCGCTGTGTATTCTGGTTTCTCATAAACATCAATAGCTTTGCCATTTGGTGCGCGAAACTGGTATTTGAACACTACCTGTCCCTGGTCGAACCCGTGACCCAAATATTTATAAATTAGTGGAGCCTCACGTTCGTCGCATTGAAGGTGCCAGTGTTGTGAGTTTTGGTTGAGGCTAAAGGTAACACCTTCGCTTTCCGGCTGCGGACCGTGCGTTCCATCGTAGACAAGGCCCTGCAGCTTAACTCTACCTTTCCATGCTTTGTAAAGTAAGCCTGCTTGAGTATCGTAGGCAACATATAGGTTATCGTGCAGTGCCGCGGTTGCGATTCTAGGCTTTGAGTCGAGTACGGATCTAAATACCCAGGGATCGAGCGGGCGCTCGTAACTAGAGTTCTTATTTACATCGAAATTGATATAAAAGGAAAGCAAATAGGCAATAAACATTATGACTAGAGCAGCCCTGCTGATCTTAGTCACTGATATCGATAAGAACGCCATATATCCGGTTTAGCAATAATGCGGTTAAGCGGTTGGGTGACTGGTTTTTTTTGATTCTAGGGCACCTTCTCGGCCAAACATTTAGAAATGTTGCCTCGCGATGAAAAAGAAAATAGCCACTTTTTTAACCATTAGCGAGGTAATCTTATGCATTTTGCTCTTTTATGCCAACCGATTTGATGTTTTTTTATGTGTTGGCGCACTAACGATATGCAATAGGATTATAAAAGCCGTAGATTTCCCTATAACTATTTGTCTTTGAGAGGGGCACGATACAGTTTTCGGGTACGTCTCGGAGGCGTTGTAGTGAAACGCTCAATACCGAATTTAGCGTAGCGCCGCTAGCCAGCTTGTTTAAATACAGTGTTAGGGCTTCTGAGAATTTGTTGTGAAACTAACGGCTTCGTTTTTGAGAGGTGCTGTTTGCGATAACTGCCAGGTGTGCAGTTGAACCAAGATTTAAACGCGCGTGTGAAAGCGCTTTGGTCTATAAAACCCAGTCGGTCAGAAACTTCTGCCATTGGCATGTGTGATTCTTGCACATAGTGTGCTGCCAATTCGCGCCGAACGGAGGAAAGCAGCTCTGTATAACTCGTGTTTTCTGCCTGTAGCCGCCTTTTTAGGCTGCGCTCACCAATATTCAGCGCAACAGCGGCGCCAGAGAGGCTTGGCTTTTTGTTACTAAGCGTGGTCCGCAAATAACGAATAACTTTTGCTTTTGCAGAGTTGTCAGGTTTGAGGTGTATCATTTGAGTATCCAGTGTTTGACAAACATGACTCAGTAGAATTGGGCTGTGCTGCTGTAGAGCTTTATGCAATAGCCTTTTGTCAAAAGTAATCGCGTTCGCTGCCGAGTTGAATTGCAACGGACGTTTGAAAAACTCACGGTACAGAGAAACGGAATTAGGTTCTGACTGATGGAAGTCAACACGGTGAATATAGGTATCGAAATCACTGACTAGATTGCGACCTATTTGAATGTAGGCAGTCAAAACTAACATGGTTACAAAGTTGTGCGCTTCGTCCTCGAGGTTGGAGGTGACAACTAAGGTAGCGTAATTGCCTAGCTCCACAAGCTTCAAGCTTGCGAGTTGCTGGATAATGGATTGGTATTTGATACTTAAATTCAATGCCTCTCCCAGATTGCGGCACAAAAGACCCGCTACGCCCACTTGTCCGAGCATTCGCGGTTCTGGCTTTACCGGCGCGATCAGGCGAAGTGAGTTTTCAGGGCCCTCTGAGCTTAGCAGAGCATTGACTATGGCCAGCACTTCGTTGTTATAGCAGCGTGAGAACTCGTCACGGGTTTTGCGGCTCTCTTCATTAAAAGATGGAAAGTTGAATGCTAAATTTTCTTTTGAATTCGCCGGTTGTTTACTGGCTTTGAGAAGACACTTGTAGAGATGTTCGGCAAAAAATGTGCTGCAAGTACCTGTTTCGAGATTTGTTCTATCACCACTAAACATATGAGTCGCCATAGTGGCCTCCTTACACGACACGCACCTGTCTCGACGTGTGTTTTATTGTGTGAAAGAGCAGGGCGAGCTTTTCGCTCACCTTTTGAACCAGCCTAATCGGTGTTAGTTACTTTGATTATCAGCATTGCCAAACGTGTTCAACAATTTTTGGCGCTACTCTGCTGGTTAAGCGGCTCATTTGCTCTGTATTTCGGTAGTTAGACTAAATCTTTGGCCGCTCTTTTTGTTATAACTCAAGTCTCAATAGTTGTTGTAGCGTCTCAGATTGAAAAAATTGAACTGGAATCTCAACTTCTGAGACAATGACATAAGTTGTTGTAGTGCCTCACTGGAGAAATGTTTAAATTCAGTAATATCTTTCTCCCTCCTCTTAGTCATTTTTGTCAGTCGATTAGAATGATCGAAACAGTTTTAATTCAAACGTTTATATTTGTGAATGGGCGTGAACGGAGTGCTCAATGAAGCAACTAGTTTCACTGTTCATCGCTTGTTTATTTTACGTTTTGACGTGCGGGTACTGCTCTGCACAAAATGTTGTGCATGATTATCAACCGAAGATTGTAGAGCCACTGACACAAGCCTGGCTTTGGAATGAAGTCGAACCCCTGCGGGGTAAAGGCTTTCGGACGATGGTGCAAGCTCCGGATGGCGTAATACTATTTGGTACTGAGACCGGTATCTATGGCTATGATGGCTATGAGTTAACGCACTTTGGGCCCGAAGACGGCATTGAACAGCAAGCGGTTTACGAAATGTACGCCTCAAAGAGTGGGCATGTGTATGTCATTAATCGTGATGGCATTTATAGTTTCGATGGCGATCGCTGGCGACAAGTGTATAAGCTTCGCTTCTCAGGCCTCATTCATAACTCCTTTGCCGAGGATGCTACGGGCACAGTTTGGCTTCGCATACCTCAAGGTATTGTGCGAATAAGTGGCGACAAACCTACCCTTGTTTTGGAGATTTCGAAACGTTTAGCAATTGGTTTAGCGGCGGATCGGCAAGATAGATTGTGGGTAACGATGGAGGACGCGGGAGCTATTTATGTTTGCCCGCTTGCAAAACTTAAACAGGTCACCGACGATCCTCTCGACCTCTCGATATGTAGTACTGAGCTGCCGAAAAATATTGCATCGGATTCGACTCATAAATTCCGGCCTTTTGTCGACGCTCAGGGTGATATTTGGGTGATTGACAAATATCCGGACAGCGGAATTTTTCAGTATCGGGCTGCAACGAATACTTGGATAGAGCACCCTATACGCCAAATTCTTTCGTCGGTCGTAGAGACTTTTGATGGAACAATAGTTTTTGGTTCTAACAATGGTCTTTACCAGTACAAAGATGGGCAGTGGATGCACATCGATCACCAGCGGTTTCGCCAAAATTTGTCAAACATTTTCGTCTACGAGTCGCGCGACCACAAACTGTGGGTGGGTACATTATCGGGACGTGTTTACAGTCTTGATCGGACGCGTGAGCAATTTCAAGAATTTAGCGGTATGGTTTATCAAGATGATGATCGGAATGGAAATCAGTGGTTCATTAGCGCGCAAGAAGAAATCATTTCATATAACAAGGGCAGTCAAAAGTGGTGGGTACATCACGACCCGACAAATATTATTGACACACCCGTCCTCATTCATGTGGCGCGAAACGGCCACGTTTTTGTTGTGGGCTCAGATGGTTTAGACGCCGCATTTTCGCGCTACGACGGAAATCAATGGAAAAAATATGTGACTCACGATTTCGCATCAACAATTTTTTATCGCGCTTTTTTTGAAGATGTAGATGGTAATTTTTATATGGGCAATGGACAAAACCTTCGCGGGAGTTCGGCGCGTTACAAAGGCGGGTTTATTCGCTTTACCTTTGATCAAAATGATCAATGGGTGAGTGAACATTTCAAACCACCGCAGGTGCCCTTTGTCATTTCAGATTTTATGCAGTCGGAGAATAAAACGTTGTGGCTAGTTTCGCGTCAGCTTTTTCGATTTGACGGGCATGCTGCGTTAGAAGTTCAGATGCCAGATAATTATCGTGCTGAAGAGTCTAATCATATTGCGATGGCGCAAGATATTATTTGGATCGCGTCCTTCGGCCGAGGTTTGCATCGTTTCGATGGTAGCGAGTGGCGATTTTTCCCGAAAGAACATACGACTGGCAGTAGCCCCGCAGTCTTTATTCATCCAACGAAAGATGGTCGGTTGTATGCGATGACGTTTCAGGGTGTTGTTTATTTTGACGGCCAGGTTTGGAATCGGCACTTTTTACCGGAGCCGTTTTATATGATGCGAAAAAGCGGAAATATGAAAATAGACTCAGATGGATCGTTGTGGTTTAACTACGCGATTGCATTTTGGTACGAAAGGGCTTTGGGCTTTAAGGATAAAAAAGGTACACAATATACCAAGATTCGCAGTGTAAAATATCGTCCCGATCAAGACCCTCCAAGATTACGTATAATGGAATATTCCGAGAAAGTTGCCGCGCTGGGCAAGCAATTTATTCGTTGGCAGGGCTACGATAAATGGAATCAAACCACAGCAGAGCATTTGTTATATCGTTATCGTGTTGACGATCAGGAATGGTCTAGTTATCAAAATAATACGAACATTACGCTAGATAATTTAAAGCATGGTACGCATTCGCTGGAACTTACTGTGCGTGATGCGGTGGGAAATGTAAGTCCAAGTTCAACTAGAGTTAGCTTTACTGTGCAAGCGCCGTTGTGGTTGCAACCCTGGTTCGTGGTGTTAATGGCGAGCTTGTTTGCAGCAATCGTTGGTTTAATCGCTTATATTATTCGTGAGCGTGAAAAACATTTATTAATACTCAATAAAATAAGACTTGAATTTTATACCCACGTCACACACGAGCTCCGTACACCGTTAACTATAATACTCGGCCCGTTGGAAAAGCTAAAAAAAATAGCAAACACGCCTGAGCAGGTAAAACTTATCGACCTGGCTTACAACAGCAGTTTGCGTTTAAAACAGCTTGTCGATCAGATTTTACAAATCCGACGTCTAGATGCGGGGCAGGAAGAAATGCACTTTGATATCGGTGATCCCATCGAATTTGTTAATGGTATATTTATGAGCTTTAAACCATTGGCTCAAAATAAAAACGTTGCACTACAAATTACCGCTGATGTCTCGCTTCATATTCACAAGTATGATAAAGACAAAATACAGAAAATAGCCGACAATTTGATTACTAATGCTATTAAGTATACTCAGCCTGGCGGTGAGGTGAATTTGGTCGTCTCTATTAAGGACGTAGATGAAGAAAAGTCGAGCCTAGAAATTGAGATTGCTGATAATGGACCTGGCATCAGTGCTCAAATACAACAAAAAATATTTAGCGACTTTTATCGGGCTAGCAAAATGCTTAGTGAAGATGGATTTGGAATTGGTCTAGCTTATGTGAAACAGTTGGTCGACCTAATGGAAGGGGAAATTCATCTGACGAGCCCTACTGATGTAGATTCAAATAGGGGTACGACTTTTCACGTAGTAGTTCCATTAAGCAGAGTTGTGACGGAAAACAAATTATTTGAGCTTGATAAAGGAAGAGAAGGTATTCGCATCTTAAATACCGACGAAGAAAAACCTCTGTTACTTGTTATAGAGGATAATCGCGAAATTCGAGAAATTTTGAAGTTTTCGCTGGATGAGTATTTTCAAATTATTGAAGCAGAAAACGGTGAGACGGGAATAGATGCGGCGCAAGCTAATATTCCTGATATTATTATCTCAGATGTTATGATGCCTGAAATTGATGGATTTGAGTGTTGCAGGCGCTTAAAACGTCATGAAGCGACCTGCCACATCCCCGTTATATTATTAACAGCCTTGGGAGAGCGTAACTATGCTTTGGAGGGGCTTGAAGTAGGTGCGGACGAATATATAGCCAAACCCATTGACGTGGAATTTCTGATAGCACGCTTAAATAACTTGCTTGAGAATCGCAAGCGTATTCAGCAGCAGTTCAATGCAAATCCAAAAGCCTCTCTTGAGACTGCCGCTTTAAACGAAACGGATAACTTTTTTTTACAACGTATGGAAGCTTTGCTGGAAGAACAGTTTGACGACCCCGAATTGGATATCACCGAACTCGCCAAAAAGCTGGGTTTTTCGCGAGCGACTTTTTATCGCAAAATTAAGGCATTAACGGGTAATACTCCGGCACATATAATACGTAGTTATCGCTTGAGAAAAGCGGCGGAAATGTTGAAAAGTGGTGCTTATTCCGTTTCCGAAGTTTTAGTTAATGTAGGTTTTCAAGACTCGAGTTATTTTAGCAAGAGCTTTAAGGAGAAATATGGGTGTTCGCCCTCCAAATATATGACGATGTCGGGAAACTAAAAATAAAATGCCAAAGTTGCTGTCGTTGTTCGACCTGATCCACGGTTGGTTCTAATCGCACCCTCGACGGCTGAGAAATATAGTTCATCCGTTAAGTTACGCACATTGATTTGAAATTTGGCGTTGGTTTTGTTGATTGTGTAACGATAACTTATACCCGCATCAAATACCGTGACACCCGGAATCTCTGTGTGGTTGTTGTTCTCGACAAATCGATCTCCCACCGTATAAGAGCCAAAGTTAAAAGATAGCTCGCGTGCTTCGCCTTGCTTGATTTGATAGTTTAGAAAAATACTCCCAGTATAATTTGTCACGAGTTTTGGTTGATTGTTTCTATTAGCTCCCGTAGTGATTTTTGGATCTAGATACGAAGCCGAGGCGATAATATTTAAAGAACGCGAAACTTGATAGCTGAAATCTAAGTCAAGCCCATTTATTTGTTGTTTTCCGCCTAAGCTTGCAACACGTTTACCCTCTTCAAAATTAATGTTGACGATATTGTTCTTGTCAATCGAGAACAGTGAAAATGTTGATAAAAATTTCCCATTGAGTAAAAAAGATTTAAGGCCTAGCTCTAATTGTTCGGATAACTCTGGTTTATCGATTGCTGTCCCAATGTCATCGAATTGATAGTTTGCTCGCATAGCTTCACTATAATTTAAATACCATGAAGCGCTAGCACTAGGCTTATAAATTAAACCCAGTTGGGAAGAGAGAGCTTCATATCGATTTAAATCGATAGTGGCTGTTTGGTTAAATTTGTCGAGCTTTGCGTTTGTGACGGTGTAGCGTGCACCGATGGATGCGAGCCAATATTCGTTGAACTCGACGGTATCTTGGGCGTATATGCCGTAATCGTTGTTACGAATTCTTTGTTCTATAACGGAAAGCTCACCCAGATTTGGGTTACTGTTGACGACGGCTTCAATTTGATCAAGCGCTGTTGTTTGCTCGCGCTGGCTCAAGCTAAGTTGGCGTATATCGTGGCGTTCTTCAAGCGTAAAATTTTCGTAAAGCCGCTCTTGCTGTTGGTCGATCCCGGCCGCAAGGTGGTGGGTGATTGCACCTGTGTCTGCTGTCCCGTCTAACGAAAATCGGATGAGCTGGGCCTGAGTCTTTCCTCGTTCATCATATAGGCTTTGCAGCGTTGCAACCGAAATAAATTGATCTTCGCCTGAGCTAATTTCCGTACCGACCGGGATTTCTATGCCCATACCGCCGATGGGAATGGTAATTATATCCGGGTTTAGGTTATCGGACTCAATTAGGATATCGTCGCTGAGCAATAAATCTGCTCTACCCCTAACACCTTGGCGATTTTCACGTTGTCTAAAGAATTTTCCGCGGATATTCCAATCTCGGTTTATATGATGTGTGAATTCCGCATTGAACAACGCAAACGAGCTATCGAAATTCGGTTGTGCTTGACGCCCTGCGAGTTTAATGCCAACAAGGTTGACGTTGTTGCTTTCTGGCGTTAGCACAATTGCACCTTGCTCACGGATTTGGGAAATGCGCTGAAGTTCTGCGCCGACGTTAAACGATGTAGCTTGACTAAATTGCCAGCTTAGGGAGGGCGCAATTAACTCGTGCTCAAGTGAATTCCAATCTCTGAATTCAGACTGACGTTGTTTTTCTACAATAACTCGAGTAAGCGCCCTGTTATTTAAAAATGCGGGTGAATTTAAATCGCTATAGAGTTCGGTCAAATTACCCGATCCGGTCGATATGGATACTGTATTTTGCCCATTTAATCGCGGCTTCTTGCGAATGATATTAACAATTCCTCCCGGCTCGGCCTGCCCGTAAAATAAGGTCGACGGGCCTTTTACGATCTCAATGTTTTCGATAGTCGCAGGACGAATTTTGATACCGTTGTTTTGCTCTAGACGAAAGCCATCTATATACAAAGCATTCCTTGGAAAGCCGCGAATAAAAAAGTCGTCGTTACTGTCTGCCAGCCCATCTGCAGGTGTGATACCACTGCTGTAACGCAGCACATCGCTGAGGTCATCGGGGTGCTGATCAATCACAAGTTGCTTGGGTAAAACGTTAATGTATCGGGCAGTGTCAAACGTTGAAAGGTTATTGTGAACTTGTGAACTAGCTCTTATGGTTGAATAGTAAAATGGATACTGAACTCCTCGAACGGTCACTTCTTCCAATATGACATTGTTTGCAGAGGAGGGAGATACATCATTTTTCGCTACAGGTTCAATTAGGAGCGCTTGAGGGTGTTTGAGAAAACGATATTTCAGCGGCGTATTCGCCAGAATTTTCGTTAATGCATTTTCCGCGGTGTACGCGCCGATGACCGGTTCGGAAAAGAAACCGGAGACAATTTCATTAGGTACAATTAGATTAACGTTCGCTTGTAGTGCAAATTCAACTAAGCAAACCTGCAGGCTTTGTCTAGGTAAATCAAAATGAATAATGTTAAGTTGAGGGCGTCTCTGTTCCTTTGTAAAAGGCTGGGCATTTAACAGAGCAGTATAAAAAACTAAAATTAATATAAAACAGCTTCTGAGAACTGCGGTAAGTAAAATTACTCCATTGGTTTGGCTAAAAGCTATCACGCTTGGTATCGTTTTGTTTTGACGTGCTCTAGAATCTACTTCTGATTTTTCTATATTAAACTCACCGTTATGAAAATTGAGTGCCAGTGGTCTCACTTTAACTGTATTGTTACGCAGGCATTCGCTTTTCAGTTACTGTCGAACCATCGTAAAAGTGTTTAGGGTTTGCAGCCGCATTATGGTCTCGTGCTGGCTCACCATAGCTTAGCAGCAGGCTGAATCCATTCTGCTCCATTCTGCTAACTTCCCTGTAGTCATTAACAGTCCTATTCACTCCTTAAATACTTGTCTAAATACTGATTCGCAGAGCTGCTATTGTTAGGACACGTGACTCACGAGACCCCTCAAGATTTTTATAAAGATTTTTAATTTTCCGCCGCGCTCAATATTACCGTACCTTTTTGTTCGTCGACATGTGCTTTGAGACGCAGTGAGTTTTCCAGCGTTGCCAAGGTAGTTTCGAGTTCCGCGAGTTGAATGACGGCAATAACTTTTTGAGTCGCTAGCTGACTATCATCTAATTGAATTTGCATCGGGTAATAACGATTTAACTCATCGATAACGGTTTGCAAGCTTTCGCCACGGTAAATCAGTTGGCTTTTTAGCCAGGCTAACTCGCTATTTGCATTGATTTTTTTGGGACTTAGTTGCTTTTGTGCACGTTCAAAAGACAGTTGTTGGTTGGCAGCTACCGTGGCGTCTGCAGTGTATTGCTCTGGGCTTGAGCCTTTTGTATCCAGGCCGACCTTGCCTTCTAAAACTGTAACAAGTGTTTGTTTGTCTGCTTGATAGACAGAAAATTGTGTTCCTAGAACGCGAATTCTGCCCGCCTTAGTCACAACATCAAACGGATGTGAAGGTTTATGCGTCACTTTAAAAAACGCTTCGCCCTGATCAAGGTAGACGGCGCGAACATTCGAGTTAAAGTCAATACGTATCTTAGACTGTGTATTAAGTGTAACTTCGGACCCATCCTCCAGTAACCACGAGTTTTGTTCACCTATGGCAGTAGCGAAACTCTGCCATTGTGCTTGCTTAGGGGCTGGTTGAAGTTGCCAGTAACTAACACTGACGACTACAACCAAGAAAATCGCAGCAGCAACTCGCCAGCCTTCGAAATATTGAGCCCGAGAAAATACAGAAGTTGCTTTATCTTGATTACCGGAAACGTTTGCAGCCTGAGCGATTACCTCGCCGCGTTGCCAAAGGCTTTCGGCTTCGATATAGGCCTTTTGATGTTTCTCATCGGCCTCTAACCATTCAAAAAAAGCACGTTCTTGTTCGGCTGTTAGATCGGGTGCTTGGAGCCTTGCCAGCCATTCAATGGCTTTTTTCTCAATATTGGGTTCTCGTTCAGTATTCGCCTTTGACGAGTCAACAGTCATGACGCATTCTCTTATTTGATGGTTTTTTCGAAAGTTATTTTCATTTTGTTTTTGTTCCGCTCATTGTTAATGATTAAGACACCGCAGAACTAACTTTCCTTATCTAAAACTTCTCGTAAGTATTCCAGCGTGCGAATCATGTATTTTTCCACCGCACTAGTAGAAACATTTAACTCTTCGGCAATTTCGCTGTAAGTCTTTGATTGTACTCGACTTAAAATAAAAGCCTGACGGCATTTTTGCGGCAGGTGATCCAGTGCATTTTGTACCGCTTCTAAGTCTCGTAATGCGCTAACGGTTCTTTCCGGCGATGGGGCTTCTTCGGCAGAATAGTTGTGTTGCGCAAGATAATTTTCGTGATGCTTTTGGCTACGGATACGATTTAAAGCAAGATTATAAGCTGTTTTATATAGGTAGGCGCGGGGGTTTTCAATTGACTCAGGGTTTTCGCTGCGCAAGACATTGTGAAATGTATCTTGCACAATTTCCTCAGCTTCAACTTGGCCACCCAGTTTTTGGGATATATAGCGTTTTAATTCAAGCTGGTATTCAAGAAATATCGATTTAATAAAGTTACTACGTTTCATTTTTATTTGTTTCTTGAATTAGTCATCAACATGAGCGACATAATTAATGTAACGCACATTTCGCCTCATTGTACAGACTAAATAGAGGCTGACGCCGTTTGTAAGGCGGTAAAGCGAGATTGATACATCAAAACGAATGCGGTAAGGTTTGAGGCGAGATAGGTTGGTTATATAGTCTTTAGCCAAGGGTGATCTTGAATCACGCTTACTGTCCTGTGACAGCGCGCTTAGAAGCCCGCGTTTAAGCCGCAGCGACGCTCGATCTGCACCAGGGGTTGATATGCGTTACAAAAGCGATTTGTTTTATCGGCTTTATATCCGCTGGCTGATGGCGAGCAATCCTGCAAAGCTATTTGGAAGGCTTTATCAGTTGAATTGGTATCGCCGATTGCACGAAAATTGGGTAAATGGGTTGCAAGGGCACCCCGGCGACATTTTATTAGAAGTGGGATGTGGGCCGGGGCTGTTGGCACAGTATTTGGCAAATTCAGGCTATATTGTGGAGGCTGTTGACCGCTCTAAATCGATGGTCAAAACTGCCGAAGAAAACGCCAATGCATTAATAAATAATAATGCGCAACTGAAGTTGAAATTTTCAAAAGCCGAGATTGACGCGCTTCCTTTTCAGGATGGTCAATTCGATTTTGTCATTGCTGCCTCCGTTCTAAATATTGTATCGAATGCTGAAGACGCTATCGAAGAAATGAAACGGGTATTAAATGTTGGTGGTAAAATATCTTTTCTATTACCCAGTGATTTGATGACCTTGGATAACATCCAAAAGTATTCGCAAAGGAAAAAATTACGAGGCTTTTCCGCTGTTGCTCTGCGTTCATGGGGCAAACATTCATCATACTTCGATCAGACCCAATGTTTAGAACTGTGTGAGTCGGCTCGCTTAAGTGCTATTAACATTGAGAGTCGACTAGGCGGTATGATATACAGTGTCACGGCTGAAAAAACAGATTGATTATCGATAAATAGTGGAATGTAAAAAACTTGTAAACAATTGATTTTATTGATAATAATCAATAAAATTGACCTCTCAAATTGCAAGTTTTTTACGTTCGACTAAATACAAGGCCTAAGAATGTACTGCTAAACTTGCGCCTGATCCAGGCGGGTTTTTAATGCGGGATATTTTAATTTACTTATGGGCAGTTCTTTCTCCGATCCTTCGAGTTGCAACACATAATTTTCGTTTGATTGACTACGTTTCTTTTGCCCACTTGCGAAATCCAAATTGACGAGATAGCTTGTGTGTACACGAAAGAATTTATCGCTTTTTAATTCGTCTTCAAACTGTTGCAGAGTTTGCCGAATACCGTTGTATATACGACCTTTTGTTGCGTAAACGGTAACTGTATTGCTCATTTTATCTTTGTGGATGTAAATAATTTCGCTCGCGGTAAGGTATACCAGCGGCCGAACAATCTCGCCAGTTCGATCGATGCTGCGATATTTGATGCTGAGTTTGCGCGTGTCCGGTGAACTGGTGACATTTTCTCCGACAAGCTCCCTCGCGCGGTCTAATGCTAAAGCAAGTTTTCCTTCGGCAATTGGCTTGAGCAAGTAATGCAAAGGGCTAAAGTCATAGGCATCCAACGCGTGTTGCGCGTGAGATGTGATGAAAATGATTAGCGGAGCAAATTCAAATGTAGAAATTCTCTGAGCAATTTTTAATCCTGTATCCTCTTCCTCCATTTGAATGTCGAGAAACACAAGATCAGGTCGTTGCGACTTAATTTGATCAATCGCACTAGAGAACGAATGCGCTTCTGAAATGACATTGATGTCGTCGTACTTCGACAACAAATATTTAAGCTCATTTCTGCTTAGCGGTTCATCGTCGGTAATCATGACTTTTATCATTTTCGGTACCTCAATTTTTATTATAATCCGTCTCAAAATCACTATGTATTGTTGATACGGCGTTAAAGGCTGCGTATTTACGTGTGTAAATTTGGCGTGCTCCTGCTTTGCCCTAATATCTGCATCGATACCTGCTCGATGCAGGAATCTATTTCATCTCTCGCTTTCTCCATATCTCGACGGCACTCGCTTATTTTAAGTTGGATTCACGCCGGTATTGAGATTTTTACTCTGGCGCCAATTCCAGTAGGATTATTTGATATGGCGAGTACATTTGCGTCGTTATAAAACTCATTTAATGTTTTTTGTAAGTGGTATATGCCGAGGCCTCCACCGCTTTTTTTGGAGTCGACCGGTTTTTTCCCCAGTAGCGGCAATTTATTCTTTTCTATACCTACTCCATTGTCACTGATTAAGATCTCGAGCCGATCATTGTCCTGAGAAATATGAATCGTGATTTGATATTCGTTCTGCTCGGAGGAGAATCCATGAATGAGTGAATTCTCAACAAGCGTAAGCAGTGTCCTGGGTGGTAATTTATATTTTAATAATTTTTCGTTTTCAATGATTTCCCGATAGTTAACTTTTTTTTCGAACCTCAATTGCTGAAAATCTAAGTATTTTCTCAGATGCGACAATTCATCGCTAATTTCAATTAAGTCTAATACTGCATACGCACGTGTATCCCTTAAAAATTCTGCTAGCAGCGTGACGTAGTGGCGAGCTTTATCCTGGTCTAAGCGTATTAATGCTTTAATAGCATTTAATACATTCATTAAAAAATGAGGTTCAATTTGTGCGTGTAAAGCTCTAATTTCCGCGCGTTGCGCTCTTACTTCGATTTGCCTTGCTGTTAGATCGGAGTGAATTTTACCAAGGCCGTATAACACTTGTTGAAATGCGTAACATGCTATTGTCGCAGTTAGCAATACTGGAACGCCCGTCTGTTGTACAAACTCCACAGCCCATGGTAATGGTCGTGCTAACAGCAAGATCAGTCCCATCTGCAACCCGACAGAGCTTGCTCCAACAAGAGATGCCTTAAAGGGTGTCAGCATCGTTCTGTTACGCTGGCGCATATAGCCCGCAAAAACACCACATAAAATGCTGGCTAGTGCGCACGGCAGTGCAGTAAAACCTCCGAGCATGTAGCGTTCTACTCCTGCAACCGTTCCCACGGCCAGCCCGCACCAGGGTCCTGCGGCGAGCCCGGCGGTGACTACCACGATGTCGCGAAAATTAATCACTGCCTGCGCTCCGGAAAGTTGTCCGCTGGACTCTTCGATTAACGCGCCGTCGAGCTTCACTACTTTTCCTGCGTGGGTGCCGTAAATTGCTAGTACACTAAATAAAACAACAACAGCAAATTGGATTTTGATGTTCGTATTGCGCTCCAACAAGTTTTGGCGCAGAGCGGGAATGCTGAACAACAAAATTCCGGCCGTGATGACCACGCTACAGCCTTGAAAAAGCAGCATGATATGTTCTAGCCAAGTGTTATACATTGTTTAGTCTCTAGCGGTGGTGAAGCTACATGATACAGCGAAAACTATTTGAATGAGGTGGGCTTGGGTGGTAACGGCGAAATATTGATGCATTTAAGCACTTTTTTTCTCTCACTTAGCACACCGGGCCTTACTGATTGTGAAGACCTAAATATAATTGGAACGGTTTGTTGAGTAAGTGAGATTACATGCGAACTCGGCCGATTACTCGAAAACACGCTTAGAAAATTAGGAGGTAATAAGAGTCGGGATAAAGGGAATTGGAGTTCTAAAGAGTGCGCGTTTATAGAGCGAGTTTTATATAAGGGAATAGAGTTTTATATAAGGGAAGAGAAGAAACTGAAGAATAAAAAGTATAAATTATACAAGTAAAATAAAGTTAATTTTAAAAATATAATGGTGCATGTAAAGCGCCGACCCATTGGCTTCTGAGAGCATTAACGGATAACTAAATGGATATTTAAATGCATAGTTAAAATGGACTATTTAGCTTAGGGTAAACCCTAAGATTATAACCATCAACAAAGTTATTGAGCTTAACGTTAGAGCTGGCAAGGAATTAGAACATGCTTTGTGAAGATATGTTAAGGCTCTTAACTCGTAAGTTGAAGTCGCCAAGTGCCGTTGTCCTACTAAATATATTTATCCCGCGATAGCCTAGCGTTGCCTAGGCTACTTATTTGAGTAATTGCTATCTACTTTAGTGCAAAATTCGTGAACGCCATTTAATTGTAATCAATCATAGGCTGCAATGGCGCACATCACCCCGAAATCGTATTTAACACACCGCCGTGTGATCGCAATCTAGGTAATTGTAATACAAGGGCTGACGGATATTTCCGCGTCTTGTTAGAATAAGATTCTGTAAAAATAAGGTGTGTCGGCGATGATTCAACATACGGTTGCGTTTCAGTTTAAACCAAATCTAGAAGAAGGTGATATTCGTGCCTTTTTTTGCGCGGCGCGCGCGCTATCAGAAATTGCCGCAGTGGAGGAGTTTGAAGTGCTGAAACAGGTAGGCAAAAAAAACTCCTTTGAATATGCGCTTTCGATGTACTTTGAAACTCAGCATGCATACGAGGCTTATAATAACCATCCGCAACATATTGCCTTTGTCGAAAATTATTGGCTGAAACAAGTATCGGATTTTATTGAACTCGATTACGTTCGCAGCCCTGATGTGTAGCGGTTTTGTCTTATTTTGCTCCTAAACAGATTGCCAGATTAAGCTTATGAATAGAAGAAATACCAAGCGCAGTTTTCTCACCGTTACAAATATATTGTTGGTATCGGTTTTGACGAGTTGTGTTAGCACGGCACCTCCGCCGGCGATAGAGCACAAGGCCGAGTGGGAGTATTTGTTTAATGGAAAGGATTTGTCGGGTTGGAGCATGTATCGTGGAGAAAAAGGCGGCGATAATCAAAGCTTACCTATTGAAGAAATTTTTACCGTTACCGATAACAGCATTCATGTCTACGCCAGTGCGACGGAGGGCTCACCGCAATATCACGCAACAATTGTCAGTGATAAAAAGTACGAGAATTATCATTTACAGCTCGAATATAAATGGGGAGAAAAACGCTTTGCGCCGCGCGCTGAAGCAGTGCGTGATGCCGGAGTATTATTTCATTGTCACTCCGATTTAAGTGTCGTTTGGCCAGCCTCTGTAGAAATGCAAATTGGTGCAGGGGTGCCCGGAGACCCTTATGTTTCAGGTGATTTATGGGTGTTGGGTAAAACGCTCGCTAAGGCATCGAGTATGGGTTATGACCCAAAGCAAAAAAGAGCCTATTGGAAGCGCGATGCTGAGCCGATAGTTTTTGGTGACGGGTCGCCTAATCGACGCTCGAATAGAACAACAGAGGCAATGGAGAGGGAGCGCGGTGAGTGGAACTATATCGACATTGTGGTAAGAAAAAATAAATCCGCATTATTTTATTTAAATGGAAAATTAGTTAACCAAATTTACGATATGGCATATAAAAATCAGGCAGACCAAATTCTCCCACTCGCTGAGGGCAATATCGCGTTACAAGCTGAGTGGGCAGAAATCTATTATCGCAATATAAAAATAAAGCAACTGTAGCTTGTTTAGCTGCGTAAGTTTGCTCGTCAGGCACAAGCGAGTTTAGTTGATTTAGGTCAGCTAAAACTCTGCTTCCGCTGTTAGTTTGCGCGCACTGATGGCGCAGTCATTTAGCTGTTATGGGAATTCCCGCTCTCAACTGTCTGGTTGTTTTTTGTGCAAAATAGGTTGATTTGTGTGCCAATGCGGGGATTCTGATGTGAAAATGTCGAACGTTGTGTCGAATCCTTTTTCACTTACTCTGTACGTGTTTTGGGTAATCTCTGAAACTCCCTGTTATTCAAAGGGTTTTTGAGCGGCGGAATATTTTTTGCATCAGACGGCCCCTATATTTTAGTGGCAAGTCATTTCACAATTACGCTAATTCGGAGCTTTGGAATGTTTGAAGTTAGGACTACATTTGCTGTTGCGGTGACGCTAATTCTCTCTTTGAGTGCAAGCGGCACCTTGGGACAAGAAAGCCCTCTTATTTGCATTAATTCAGGTGGTAATGGCTACACAGCGCCTGATGGAACCCTCTACACTTCTGATCAATACTACAGCGGCGGCAGGTCGAGCCGCGTGAACACGGCAATAGCTGATACCGACCACGATCCCGTCTATCAGCGTGAGCGTTATGGCAATTTTGATTATGAAATTCCCGTCCCTAGCGCTGGTTTCTACACCGTTGAACTTAATTTTGCCGAAATCTACTTCCAAGTATTAAATTTTAATGTTGGCGTCGGCGCCCGTGTTTTTGATGTACGGGCCGAAGGAAGTTTGATTTTGGATGACTATGACATCCTCGCGAATACTGCACCTGCGGCTGCGATAACAGAAACCTCAAATGTTCTAGTACAAGACGGCACGCTCAGTTTGTCATTCGAAGTCGAAACTGAGTGGCCGAAAATTTCTTCAATATGTGTCTACTCCAGTGCTGGCGATAGTGATGGAGATGGAGTTAACGACAGCGAAGATGCATTTCCCAACGACGCTAGCGAACAGTTTGATACAGATGGTGATGGTGTTGGCGATAACGCTGATGTTTTTCCTAACAATTCGAGCGATTGGGCTGACCTCGACGGTGATGGAATAGGCGACAATGCTGACGCTGATCGCGATGGTGATGGAGTGGATAACGCTGCCGACGCCTTCCCTGACGACGCGACTGAGTGGGCCGACAATGATGGTGACGGTTTGGGTAATAACAGCGATCCTACCCCCGATGGCCCTGATCCCGATTTGATCATGTGTGTGAACTCTGGTGGTGGAGACTTTATGTCCACCAGCGGAGTCCTCTATCAAGCTGATCAGCATTATAGCTCTGGCTCTGTCAGCTCCTATGTTACTGAAATTGCTAATACGCTTGACGATGAGGTGTATCAGACTGAGCGTTATGGTCCGTTATCTTATAGCGTTCCTGTGTCGCAGCCGGGAACTTATCGTGTTGAATTATTGTTTGCCGAAATTTATTTCCAAGCACTATCCTCCTCCGGTGGGCCTGGCTCTCGCGTATTTGATGTTTTCCTTGAAGGCGAGCTGAAATACGACAATTTTGACATTCTTGCGCAAACTGGGTCCGCCACAGCCCTTCAAACTACCGACCTGGTAAATGTGGTAGACGGCAACCTTGATATTAGTTTTGGCCTTGAGAGTGATTGGCCGAAAATATCGGGTTTTTGTGTCTACAGTAGTGAGGGTGACATCGACGGCGACGGTGTTCCAGACAGCGAAGATGAATTCCCGAACGACCCCAACGAAAGCGTCGACAGCGATGGCGATGGTGTTGGCGATAACGGCGATGCGTTCCCGAATAACTCTAATGAGGCCTACGATACCGATGGCGACGGTACCGGCAACAATAGCGATCCCGATATCGATAATGACGGATTCGCGAACGGTGCAGACGCTTTCCCATTGGATCCGACAGAGTGGTTAGACTCGGATGGAGACGGCACCGGCGACAATAGCGACATTACGCCGTTTGGTCCAGTCAGTTATCCGAATTTGGTCATGTGTATAAACTCAGGTGGCGGTGCCCACACAGATGTCAATGGCGTAGAATTTTTGCCCGATACTCATTACATTGGTGGTCAGTCGTTTTCGGTGGGTTTTGATATCGCTGGGACAGTTGACGATCCTATTTTTCAAACCGAGCGCAGCCGTCAATTTAGCTATGCTATTCCGGTTCCAGGTACAGGAAACTATCGCCTCGAGCTGTTTATGGCGGAAACTTATTTCCAAGCAGCGAGTAGCCAAGGTGGCCCCGGTTCACGTGTTTTCGATATTTATGCCGAAGGCGGTCAAATCTTCAACGATTACGACATTCTTACGAAAGTGCCCGCCGCGACTGCTTTGGTTGAAAAGGTCCCAGTTAATGTTACGGATGGAACACTTGATCTCACCTTTGGCGTGATTTCAGATTGGCCAAAAATTGCGGGCCTATGTGTCTATGGAAATGACGGCGATCAGGACGCTGATGGAGTGCTCGACGGCGATGACGAGTTCCCGAACGATTTCTACGAATCGCAAGATACTGACGGCGACGGTGTTGGTGACAACGCTGATATGTTCCCGACCGACCCCACACGAACCCTTGATACTGATGGCGATGGAATTGCGGATGAATTGGACCCAGACGTGGACAATGACGGTTTCGCGAATGCGGTAGACGCCTTCCCTTACGATGCAAGCGAATGGCTCGATACCGACGGAGACGGCATCGGAGATAACAGCGACCCGTTTCCAGAGGGTGTGGACTTAGACCCCGACCTCCTTTTCTGCATTAATTCGGCTGGCCCGGCGATGGTGGGCGCTGATGGTATTGAATACTTAGCGGACACTTACCATGTGGGTGGTCAAACAGGTACGCGCGTATTTGAGATTGAAGATACATTGGACGATCAGCTTTATCACTCAGAACGCTTCGGTATTTTTAGCTACCAAGTTCCCGTTACGGAAGAGCGTTTTTACCGCGTTGAGTTGTTGTTTGCTGAGACCTATTTCCAAGCGGCATCTGATCAGGGTGGCCCTGGAACTCGACGATTTGATGTATATGTCGAAGACAAGCTCGCAATTCAGGACTTCGATATCTTGGCCGCAGTTCCCACGCTTACGGCGATAAAGAAAAACGTCATCACTTATGTGACGGACGGTGTTATCGACATCGATTTCGGCCTTGTTACAGACTGGCCCAAAGTATCGGGTATGTGCCTGTATAACAGCGAGCCAGATTCGGATTTTGACGGTGTACTCGACAGTCAAGATGAGTTCCCCAATGACCCCACGGAGACCGTTGATACCGATGGCGATGGCGTTGGCGATAATAGTGATGTCTTTCCAGGTGATGACAGCGAATGGAGTGACATAGATGGCGACGGGATTGGTGACAATTCTGACCTTGATCGCGATGGTGACGGCGTAAACAACGAACTAGATGATTTACCCGATAATCCCGATGAAACGGTCGATAGCGATGGCGACGGTTGGGGCGATAACTTCGATGCTTATCCCAACGACCCAACGCGGTCGCATTACAGTGATCCATACCAGGCCGTATTTGTACAATCCGGCAGCGCACTTAACACGTTTAACCAGGCGAAAGCCCTGATTGCTAACAAGGACAACGAGCCTAACGTTGTCGAGTTGACAACTGAAGCGATCAACTATGCGGAAGCTGACGATTACTACGATTTGACTTTGGGTAATTCAACCTTTCCTTATCAGAACAACTTTGCCGCGTACTTTACGCGAGATTTTTATGTGGCTGAGGACGGCTATTACAGTTTCTTGACGCGCTCGGATGATGGTGTGTCCGTCGAGGTTAATGGTGTGGTTGTTGTTAACGACCCAATGAAACACTTGCCTACAGATACGCGTGGCTCTCTATTTCTTACTGAAGGTTTGCACACCGTCGAAGTTTATTATTTTGAGGCCACGGGTGGCGCGATGGTTGAGGTGCTCGCGGCTAAAGGCAATAGTGACGATTTCTATGCCGGCGCCGAGCAGTATGCGTTGCTGACTGATCGCATTAATGCAGAGTTGGTGCCACCGCCAACATTGGCGCCGCATATCGGCGGCACCTGGGGCGGAGCTATTGATTGGCCACATATTCCGGTATCGGCAGCCAACTTGCCTGATGGCCGTATCTTAACTTGGCTTGGTGGTTCGGCACTTGCCTTTGATGGTGGCTTAACCAAATCGTCCGTTTACGATCCAATTGACGGTTCGTTTGTGATGACTGACCACCCCATTCACAATCAGTTTTGTGCCGGTATTGCAATGCGTGAGGATGGAACGGTGCTGACATCTGGCGGAAACCCAGCGACAACGCAAACCGGTAGCTTTAATTACCGCGATGATATGTGGCACGTTCTGCCGGATATGAATATGCCTCGTTGGTATCCAACAGCGATGACCTTGCCGGATAATCGTGTATTCACGACCTTTGCTTTGGGTGCTGGCAACACTTCAGAAGTTTATTCTGATAACAACGGCTGGTTACTGACTACAGGTGCAACCATGCAGCCGTTGCAGGACGAGCAAAATCACGTTAACGCAATGCCTCACGGTAATGGCAGTACTGATATGCAGTGGTACGCGTTTATGCATGTTGCGCCGAACGGAAAAGTATTCCATTCGGGCCCAACATTTACGATGCACTGGTTCGAAACTGATGGTTTGGGCTCGGTTGAAGCTGCGGGCGTGCGTAAAGAGGGCGATCAGGCGCGTATGTTTGGTTCTGCAGTGATGTACGATATCGGCAAAGTGCTTGTTACTGGTGGTAATGATCAGTCGAAAGCAATCGCGTCTTCGGATCAGGCCTTTAGCATTGATATTAATGGTGCTGCCCCAGTCGTTACAGAGCTGCCCAATATGTTGGCGCGCAGAACTTTCCAGAATTCGGTTGTCTTGCCAACGGGTAAGGTGCTTGTTGTCGGCGGTACTACTGCGGCAAAACTGTTCGATGATGACGGCACGATATTGCAGCCAGAGCTTTGGGACCCTGACACGAATACCTGGACACATCTAAGTAGCCATACTATCCCGCGCAACTATCACTCCGTGGCATTGTTGATGAAAGACGGCCGTGTATTCTCTGGTGGTGGCGGTGCATGTGGTAACTGTAGTGCCAACCACAAGGATGCACAGATTTATACTCCATCCTATTTCTATAACGCTGATGGCTCTCTTGCAGATCGTCCTTCGATCAATTCGGGACCAGAACAAGCCAGTGCTGGCGAGGCTGTAGTTTTGGATGCATCTGCTGGAATCGCCGAATTCAATATGATTCGCTTAAGTGGAACAACACACTCAATCAATACTGATCAGCGTTTCATTCCAGTGAGTTTTAGCGCTGGGTCTGGTTCGAGTTACACGCTTGATATGAATGACAACTCGAACGTGTTGATTCCGGGTTTTTACTGGATATTTGCTGTTGATGCGCAGGGTGTTCCTTCTGAAGGCTTTACCATTCAAATCGTACGTGATGCGCAGCAGTCCGACTCTGACGGCGATGGTGTAGTCGATGCTGAGGATGATTTCCCGAATGATCCTACGCGCACTAAAGATACGGACGGTGACGGAATTGATGATCAGGACGATGCCTTCCCTAACGATCCCAGCGAATGGGGCGATATCGATGGCGATGGCATCGGTGATAACACCGATAACGATCGTGACGGTGATGGTGTATTAAATGCCGAAGATGCGTTCCCCAATGACCCAACGGAATCTGCTGATAGCGACGGCGACGGTCTTGGTGACAATGCCGATCCATACCCGAATAACCCTGATTTGCCTCAAGATGACCTTGGCAATTGGGAAATTCTTGAGCCCGCTCTGGGTGCACCTCAAGCGCGCCATGAGAATGATTACATACTCGTTGGTGACAAAATGTTCCTGCTGGGTGGGCGCGGTGATCGTGGAGTCAACGAATACGATCCGGTGAACAATACATGGAAAAACTGGGGCTCCCCACGCGATGAAGAGGACAACACTCGCCTTGACTTTCATCACTTCCAAGCTGTCGTTTGGGGTGATCGGGTTTACATCATCGGCGCAATGATTGGCTATTACCCGAAAGAACAAGGTGTTGCGGAAATTTATAGCTTTGACCCGGCGGACCCAGCGAAGTGGCGTGTTGAGGGCTATGTGCCAGAGGAGCGTCAACGTGGTTCGACCGCTGCAGTAAACTACAAAGGCAAAATTTATATCATTGGTGGCAATACGCTCGGCCACCAAGATGGTGCTGTTCCTTGGTTCGATTCCTTCGATCCTGCGACAGGGGAGTGGACAGTATTGCCTGATGCACCGCACGCACGCGATCACCATCGCGCTGCGATAAAGGGGGATAAACTCTATGTCGTTGCGGGTAGACGTTCTGCCACGAATTTGCTTGTTCCGGAGCTAAATAACCCCTTTGGCGATACGGAAGACACGATTGATGTGTACGATTTTGAAGCGGCTGGTGGTGCTAGCTGGAGCTCGCTCGATAAGAAATTGCCTACGCCTCGTTCCGGAATTGCGCTATTTTCTTTGGGTTCTGAGCTTATCGTCGCTGCCGGTGAGAGTGAAGTGGATGAGCACGAACAGGTTGAATCGTATGATGTGTTGACTGACTCTTGGCGTGTATTCCCCGATCTAAATTTTGCGCGCAACGCACCTGGTGGCGCGAGCTTTGGCAATACTTTATTTGTGGTTGCTGGCAACAATACCAATGCTGTTGAGATCAATTCTCAAGAGGTACTTGAATTCGTTCCTCGTCCGTTCCCAGCAGATACTGATGTTGACGGTGTGCCAGATAGTGTCGATGAGTTCCCGAGCGATTCGAGTGAATATGTTGACTCAGATGGCGATGGGGTAGGTGACAATAAAGATGCGTTCCCGAATGATGCGACGGAAACAGCTGATACTGATGGCGATGGCGTTGGTGACAATGCGGATGCATACCCGAATGACCCGGCCTTGGTTGTAAACCCTGCGGCGCCGGCATTCAATAGCACGACTATCACAGTCGACAATATCGACCGAGTCTGGAACGTTAATCCCGATAACGACACCGCCAGCGTGGTTGAGTTTCCATCAGGAAATGTTGCTGCGGAAGTGCAGGTGGGCGATAGACCTTGGTCGGTAGCGGTATCACCCACGAGTGGTTTGATCTACGTCAGCAACAAGGGCAGCGCTACTATCAGCGTGATCAACCCGGTGAACAAAACGGTAATCGATACGATCAATCTCGCTGCTGGTTCGGAGCCTCACGGTTTGGTGGTAGCACCGAATGGGCAGTTTGTTTATGTCGCTCAGGAGGCCTTGTCACGAGTAATTAAGATCAATACATCGGACAAGAGCGTCGCAGGAACTGCTGAGTTAAGTGGCAAGCCGCGCCATCTCGCTTTGAGTGCTGACGGCAGTAAACTCTATGTGAGCAACTTTGTTACACCTCCTGTCGATGACGAAAGTACTGCTGTACCAAAATATCAGACCGCAGGTGGTGAAGTATTTGTTGTAAATGCGGGCTCTATGGCGTCCTTGAACACGATTACGCTGGGTTACTCTAATCGTGGTGTCTCTGAGTCGGCGGGCCCAGGGTTGCCGAATTACTTAAATGCTCCGGTTATCTCACCCGATGGCACAACTGCTTACGTGCCTTCGAAACAAGATAACATTATGTCAGGAGGCTTGCGTGGCGGGCCGGGTATGACCTTCGACCAAACGGTGCGCGCTGTTGCATCGGTCATCAATCTCGGCAACGAGACATCGAATACTGGAGCGCGTATCCAATTGGATAACGCCAGTGTTGCGACCGGAGCCGTATTCAGTGGCAATGGCCAGTATTTGTTTGTCGCACTCGAAACTGCGCGTGAGATTGAAGTTCACGACGTGCAAAACGGCTTCCGCTTAACGCGAATTTCCGTTGGCCGCGCGCCGCAGGGCCTCGCGATATCAAGCAACGGTGAAACACTGTTCGTGCACAACTATATGGATCGCAGTATCACGGCTATCTCAATTCGTGACTTATTGTTGACCGGCGGAATTGGCGGCTTTACATCCCAGTCAATCGCGGTGGTTGGCAATGAGGCACTAAGCGCACAGCTATTGAACGGCAAGCAGCTGTTCTACGATGCTGCTGATGATCGGCTCGCGCTTGATAACTATATGAGCTGTGCCTCATGTCATAACGACGGGGGTGATGACGGACGTGTTTGGGATTTAACTGGCATGGGCGAAGGTGTGCGCAATACGATCAACTTAAAAGGGCATGGCGCTGGTCATGGGCGCTTGCATTGGTCCGCTAATTTTGACGAAGTACAGGACTTTGAAAATCAAATCCGTTCTTTGGCCGGTGGCACGGGGCTGATGTCAAATGCTGATTTCACCGCGACAACCGCTACTCTGGGCCCCGCGAAGGCGGGTTTAAGCGCGGATCTTGATGCGCTGGCGGCTTATGTTAACTCACTGACAGATGTGCCTGCGTCTCCTGATCGCAACGGCGGTTTATCTGCTGATGCGCAGTTAGGTAAGCAGCATTTCCAAGACGAGGGCTGCGCATCGTGTCACAGTGGCGTCCAGATGACAGATTCGCCTAGCAATGCGCTGCACAATGTCGGAACAATTGACAGTGCCAGTGGACAGCGCTTAGGTGGGCCACTTACAGGTTTCGACACTCCTGGTTTGCATGGGTTGTGGGATAGTGCGCCATACCTGCATGATGGTTCTGCAATGACTATATTGGATGCCATATTGGCGCACGATGATGTTGATTCGGCTAAGGCTGCTTTGATAGAAAAGTTCTTGTTGGAAGCTCAACCGGCAGACTTGAACTAAAATAATAGTTTGACCGACTAACAAAAGGCGTGCTTTGCACGCCTTTTTTATAGATGATCGCGAAGTGTTAATTTGTATTGAGTAATTCCTGTTAACAAATGAAACAAAAATATCAGCTTATTATCCTCTGTTTTTTATCCACCGTTGCTATCGCTAATCTTGTGAGCGCGAGTGAGGCACTGATGTGGAGTCAGGCTTCGGAAAAGAAATTATTTAATGTTGTTATCGGGCCGGAAAAAGGCCACGTTCCAATTTCTACTTTTCACGATTGGTTTATTACAATAGAAACACATGACGGTAAACCTGTCACAGACGCGCAAATTGCCATTACCGGTGGTATGCCGGAACATATGCATGGCATGCCGTCGCAACCGGAAGTGACACGCAATTTGGGTAACGGTCGTTATTTAATTGAAGGGATGAAATTTAATATGATCGGTCGCTGGGTGTTAGTGTTTGGTGTTAAAACGCCGACCGTTAAAGATAACACGACGTTTGATATTGAGCTTGAGTATTAGGCATTTGGCAACGCGGCGCTTGATTGTGAATCCGATCCGGCTAGTAAGTTTCGTGTTCGCATTGCTTGCTGCGTTAATGATCGATACGCAAATTGGCTATGCACAAAATACTTACAAGCAAGCTGCTGATAATAAACTGCATATTGCTGCCACACAGCCAATTCTTAGCGAAAAAGAAAAACGCATTCTACTTTCATTGAGTCTTCACGTTCTGGGTGATCCTCCTCCCTCTCCGTCAAATCGCTTTGCGGATGATAAGACTGCGGCTGAACTGGGAAAAGCACTTTTTTTTGATGAGCGCTTAAGTCGTAACGGGAAAATTTCGTGCGCAAGTTGTCATCAACCCGATAAATTTTTTACTGATGGTTTGCCTAAAGCGCTTGGTATTGGGCTAACGGGGCGCAATACGCCCACGGTTATTGGTAGCGCCTGGTTACAATGGTTTTATTGGGATGGCAGACGAGATTCGCTTTGGTCACAGGCGCTTATTCCGTTTGAAGCGGGTGTCGAAATGGGGTCAACAAGAACCGCTATTTTAAAGACCGTTGGCCAAACTCCGAAATTGAAATCTTTGTATCAAAAAATATGGGGCGAATTTCCCGATAAGTTAGTCAATTCGTTGCCTGATAATGCAGGTCCCTTAGGGTTGCCTTTGGAGAAGAGAGCTTGGAAAGCTATTCCCGAGTCCACACAAGTTGATGTCAATCATGTTTATGCCAATTTAGGTAAAGCTATTGCTGCCTATGAGCGGACACTACTACCACCGGAAACGAAATTTGATAAATTTGTTAAGCGTTATATTGTTGATGGTGACGAAAGTGCTGCCAATATTTTGAGCACAGCTGAAATTGCCGGTGCAAAACTTTTTGCCGATATGCAGAAAACGCAGTGTTTGCAATGTCACAATGGGCCGATGTTGACTAACAATGATTTCCATAATATTGGTACGGGCACATTCGGAGAGTTAAACGCCGATTACGGTCGCGTATGGGGTATTCAAGCTGTGTTAATGGACGAGTTTAATTGCTTGGGGCAGTATTCTGATGCGAAGAAAGAGCAGTGCTATCAATTGCGTTTTTTGAACAAAGATGTGCACCACATGTTGAACGGCGCTTTCAAAACGCCGTCACTACGTTATCTTCTAAAAACTGCGCCGTATTTTCACGATGGGCGTGCGCAGACTGTTCCCGCCGTTATTCGCCATTACATTTCTCCACCGAACTCTGGCAAACAATCGAATCATGAATTGACAGGTATTGATCTGAAACCAAGGGAAATAGCTTATTTGACTGCATTTTTATATTCGCTGGATCACTAGTAAGCCGGCAATCATTATTGCCGGGTATGCGGTGTATGGATGAGCCGCCATTGCCAGAATGGTAATGCAAGCCCCTTAAATACAAGAAAATTCGCACATTTTCGCTTTTATTTCAGGGGCGTGCAATCCAATAGATAGGACGATTTATTGGATTGCTAGGTTAATTAGCTATTGCGGTATTCTTCCTTTATACAACTTGTCAAATAGGCATAGTCATCTTTGAAATATTCTGAATCTCCTTCATCGAAGTATGTCATTCCATCTAGTGCGTTAACTTTAATACGCAAATCCTCTGTCCATGGCATTCCTCTTTTTAGGGCGACTTGCTTAATATCGTTATTTAAAATTTCGGTTGCTTTTATACAGCAACGATTTTCCATTACATATTCTCTAGGGCTGAATGTGTCATAATTTTCGATAATGTGTTTCAGTGTTGATGCCAATTCGTGCTCTGCTGCAAATACGCCTGTCTTAGGATTTATATAGTCGTATTGTTGGCCGTAGTTGTGACCTTTACGCAAAATACAAGGGGTATCGCAAAACATTCCTTCAATAATAGCGCGATTGTTTCCCTCAAAGCGTGACCATAGCACATTGACTTTAGAGCGATTTAGCAGTTTGGCCACCTCTTGAGGAGGAATTTTAGTGTGATAAGTAATTTGGTCTGCGACGCCGATTTTTTCCGCTTGTCCTTTTATGTAATCGAGTTCGCCGCCGTAACCACAGAGAACAACCTTATACTTGTGCCCTTGTTTGCGTAATTTAGCCAGTGCTAGAAAAAATTCACGGTGGCGCTTGTAGGCTTCCCAAGCCGCAACCATAATGATATCGATATCGCGTTCCACACCTTCTTCTGGCTGAAACATACGGTGATCTACCCACCAACTAGGGCCAATATCAACGGGTGTAATATTATTGTTGATTGTATCCAATAATTTCCGGTCACGATCTTCATAAGTCATAACAAAGACTTCATCTTCTATATCACTATAAAGCAAAATACCCTTGTCGAAAAAACCGGCCCAGCTGGGTTCAAGCACGATAAAATATCTTTCAGTTACTGCCTTTAAATCGAAAAATTTGGGTAACAATGCGAAATAGTAGCTGTAGTTCAGTAACAAAACACCTTTTTCATTTTCTTTGTACGGTTTTATAACAATGAATATCGCTTCGAGCAGTAATGAGGGGTCGGTAAAAAATTTCTCCGATATTGAAAGAGGTTCGACACTGTCGATGAATTCACGATGAATTTTTTCGCGTAACTGTTTTTTGTCTTCATTATCAGAATAAAGCGCTTTGGCGTGATTGCAGATAGGCGCAAAACTTCCCGCCCAACCGGTGGCAAAAGTTGAGGATAGAACATCAAAGGCCTGAACGTGTTTGCCCTGCGCATTTAGCCAGGCTGCCCGCAATCGCATTAGCCATACCAAGGGAAATTTGAGCTGCTGATAATCAAATTTAACAATTTCTATTATTTTGTTCTTAATTGTTTGCTTTAACATACTATTACCATTATCTCGACAATGTAAATCTAGGCTGCGCCTACGTATCTACGAAGAATAGGAATTCGACTTAAAACCACGTCGAACAAAATATTTTTTGCGTGTTGATATTCATCCAATTTGTGCATGCCGGCCAAATAAAATAGGACTAAACAAGTCGGGTATATCAAGAAGAATACAGCTGAGGTTATTATAAGCTCGAAAAAAGCAATTTCTATATCTATATTATAAACCTGTAGCGTGACAAAACCTGCTAGTGCTGCAGCTATTGCTGGTGGTGAACATAATAGCAAAGTTTTTATTGCAGATATTTTTAGCACTACTGAAGTGTAACCAAAAAATAGCAAGCTTAAAGCAAGCGCGACAGTACTGCGAAGCCAAGCGAAACCTTCTAAAGAGTCCCCCCAATATAGCACCATGGTTGTCACGATTATCACAAATGACATGACATCATAAATAAAAAGCTGTTTTACACGTGCCAGTGCAATAAAGCAATTCTCAAAAACAAATGACATCGATATTGTGAACAATAGTAATGACAGTGCCGATAAAATGCCATACGTTTCAACCCAATTGGGGCCAAGAAATACGTCGACAATGGGCTCGGGGAACAGAGCGATATAGGTACACAAAGGCATAACCATAACGACTATCGCGCATAGGCTAAATCGAACTTTATAGGCCAAATCATCGAGATCGTGTTTGGATTTTGAAAATGCTGAAAGTAAGGGTTCAACTGCGGGCGAGATAATATCGGTTGCGGGAATCGAGGTTAAATATTTTATAGTGTTAAATTTTCCGACGTCATCCAAAGTGAATAATTTTTTTACGATAAATGTATCGATGTGCGCTCGCATATAACCGAAGATGCTTTTTAACAACACCCACTGCGAAAATTTAAATTGCTCACGTACTTTTTTGAGGCTGAATTTAGGTCGATAGGGGTGAATTACATACGAACCAATGACATAGGCGGTTGCCGATACCAAATCGCCAATTATTTGCGCCCAATAAGAGCGCGTGACGATTGCGACAGATATCACAACCACAAATGTCAGTAGTTTTTGTATGATGGAAAGCTTCAATATTCGTCGGTAATTGAGATCTTTGTAATAAAGCGCAATTCCAGGGCTGAGAAAAGCATTTATAATCAGAATAAACGAGATAGTTCGCAGCGGCGCGGTTAACGCCTCTTCGTCGAGGAACTGCGCAATGAACGGTGCGGACAGCATTAATATCAGCCACAATGACGATTTTAGTACGATATCGATAGACCATGCGGTGTTGATGTCATCGTCATCCAGATCGGCTTTTTGTATAAGGTATTGGGAGCTTCCTGCGGTAGCGAGTACATCAAAGAAAAAAACAACGGTGGAGCAGAGCGCGACGATGCCAAAGTCAGCAGGTAGCAAAAGTCTAGCCAATATCAAGATGCTGATTAGCCCAATACCCCGCTGTACCAAACGGACTGCCAGCATAATCGCTGAGCTTTCCAGGACTTTTTGGGCTAAAGTTGCCATATATTTACTCAGCGGATATTTACGTTCATGCCGAAGCGAGCGTGCATTATACAGGCAGTCGAGGTATCTGTATGTTTTTTATCTAGCTAACGCTCTGATATTGAGATGGTGGTGAATAGAGCGGCCTTAAATGCGGCATTCTGAGCTGAAACGGCAGTGAGCGTATTGCTGCCGATTGCTTGCGTTTTATTGTAGATGAAGGATAAAATCGGCGTTCGATAGGGCCATGATGTTAGCGCTTTCCCGGAACATCAAAAATGTCAAAATATTGCATTGTTGTCAAAAACGCATACTCTTCAAAAGTAGAGCAATCAATTGAAGCGCTGTAAATTCCAAACAAATTTAAAGAGTAGGTTCGAATGAAAAAGAGAGTTGCGGTCACCGGTGGTTCAGGGTTTTTAGGCAGTCATTTGTGTGAGCGTCTTTTAGCAGAGGGTAATGATGTAATTTGCGTCGATAATATGTTTACCGGTAACAAGGCGAATATTGAGCATTTACTCGCAAATCCCTATTTTGAGTTTATGCGTCACGATATTACTTTTCCTCTTTTTATAGAAGTTGACGAAATTTATAATCTTGCTTGCCCAGCATCTCCTGTTCATTATCAATTCGATCCTGTACAAACGACAAAAACCTCTGTGATGGGTGCGATTAACGTACTTGGATTGGCAAAGCGTTTAAAAATTAAAGTATTGCAAGCTTCAACATCTGAAGTATACGGCGACCCCGAGATTCACCCTCAGCCAGAGTCTTATCGCGGTGCGGTAAACCCAATTGGTATTCGCGCTTGTTACGACGAGGGTAAGCGCTGTGCCGAAACACTGTTTTTTGATTATCACCGACAACATGAGGTCGATATTAAAGTTATACGAATATTCAATACGTATGGCCCTCGTATGAACCCCAATGACGGTCGTGTGGTGAGCAATTTTATTGTACAAGCCTTAAAAAATGAGCCGATTACAATTTACGGCGATGGGTCGCAGACGCGTAGTTTTTGTTACGTTGATGATTTAATTGATGGCATGTGCCGTTTAATGGCATCGCGCGATGATTTTACCGGCCCGGTCAATATTGGTAACCCCAATGAATTTACGATTAAACAGCTAGCGGAACAGGTTATCGATTTGACCGGCTCTAAAAGTCAATTGGTGTTCCAGCCTCTACCTCAAGATGATCCTTTGCAACGTCAACCTGTTATCGATTTGGCGAAACAAGAGTTAGGTTGGGAGCCAAAAGTACAATTACAGGATGGTTTAGTCAAAACGATTGAATATATGAAAAAAGTTATTAGTTAATATTTTTATTGACCTAGACTAGATCGAATATCTCCCTATTGATAGATAAGCTATTGCAACACTAAAATTTTTAAATAGCTTTAAATTTTTGATGCGAATTATGGGGGTGATCTCAATTGTTCAAGTTGATCGAAAATACGAATAAATTCGCTCAACTCACTAGCCCAAATATTATTTTTTAGCCGAACACTATTTTCTCGAAATAAAAATTATGAGTGTACCAATATATTTTTATCTTTCTCCTGAGCAGTGGCCTGATCCCATTCCCGAACGTTACGACCTCAGTTGGCCCGGTTTTGGCGATGGCCATTATAATTGGTCCTTACAGTCGTATTTGCTATTACGTGATCATGGCGTGGAGTGCGAATTGTCCTGCGATGTTGGCGACAAACCTTGCATTATTATCGCGCATCGCGCTTCGTTAACAGAAGGGTTCAAAGCAAAGCCTGGTCAATTACTTGTTTGCATGCAGGCTGACTGGGGGCGTCATCCATACGCGCAAGTGCACATTTGTCAAAATCTCGCGCAAACTAGGCCAGAAGGCTCCCATTTTTTTTACAGTTTATTTTGGCCAGCCAATACCTATTTTGTTCGGCATTGGCCGCAGCCCGATTTAATTGCTCGCGACCAAAGTCGCCCCGCCGAACTAAACTGCTTGGCCTATTTTGGTATCGACTATAACCTTGCGCCGGAGCTTCGCTCTGACGAATGGAAAAACTTTTTAGCTGACATCGGTGTGGAGTGGCGTCTTGTTGGCGAAATGTCAGACTGGGGAAATTTCTCTCAGATCGATGCAGTATTATTCGTTCGTGATTTTGACGGAAACCCACACTATAACAAGCCTTCAACCAAACTCTATAATGCATGGTTGGCCAAATGCTTGCCCGTTTGTACGCCGGAACCCGCGTATTTGGACGAAAGCGGTCGCGATGATTTAGAGACCGTATATGTAGACGATTTTGAGAGTTTAAAAGCTTCTGTGAAGCACTTAAAACAAAATCCGGAAGAATTCGCAAAGCGGATAGAGGCGGCAATAGTGAAAAGTCAGGAATATACCAATCAACGTATTACTGACGAGTGGGTGGAGGCATTTCGAAAGCTACGCGAAATTGAATATCCCAAATATGCCAACAGTAGCTTTAGACGCTGGCTTTTTCATCGTGTAAGAGATGTCTCGGTGGTATTTTTAGCGATGATTGGCAAGCTCAAGCCATAGTCGCCCGTGAAAAAGTCCTTTTGCTCCCATAACTGCGTTGATTTTGGACTCCTCGGCTCTGGCTCCTGGCTTCGCCCTACCTCCCACTTCCTGTAGTCGTGGTGCTCATTAACGTGAGTTAACTGCGCTCCAGCTTACAAAATCGCCTTGTTCTGGAAACAAAATGCCATTTTCACGAACCATACATTAATTTTCTCGTGCAAGAAAATTAATGTCGAATGCAAAAAACTTGCGATTTCGAATGATGATTTTATTGATTATTATCAATAAAATCATGTTTATATAAGTTTTTCACGTTCGACTACTTAAGCCCTTAAACACTTAGCTCTTTCATATTCTCGTCCAGCGACCAGTGCCAGATTTTAACTTCATGGTTAACATGGCAGGCCATGGCGAGTAACAGTTCATCGTTAATGCTACAAATTTGATAATGAATATCTTCAAAGGAAAATTGCTGGTCTCCCGGGCCAATTAATTTTTTGGCTAATGGGGCGTGAAGCTCCATGAATAGCGACGAATCTTTTACTTTTACTCGGGCCTCTGTAGCGCACCAAATCATGCAAAAACGCCGATGTTTTTCCGCATCGGATTCTCCCTCTTTAATAAAAATCAATGCATCCTCATTTAACATAGTCGCAGCTTTTTCCCATGGTGTATTGCGGCGTAAACTTTCGATATCAATACCTATGTTATAAGGCGAAATGCCTACACAGATATGGCTGGCATTATGAGAAATACTAAAGTGAATTTTTGGTGTTCGATTGATGTAAGGCTTTTTATTTTCACTGTATTGAAAAACAATATCCTGTGGTTCGCATTGAAAAATCTTGGCTAACTGGATTTTGGCAATAAACCGTGCCAGGGTAAAAGTGTGGCGCGCTTTTTCAGCTTTATAACGCGCTGCACGAGATTGCTCAAAATCATCGAGTACTTCAGTAGATGCGCTTATATGGGGTTCTAGTTCTTCGAGCGAAGCAAAATAAACATTGGTAATAGGGTTTTGAGCGTTTTGAATATTGTTAACATTGTCAGAACGTTGCATCAGCTAGCCTGCACTGTTAGCTAATTCCTCTTCGAGCCAGAGATAGAATTCGATATCATTTTCAAGCATTTCGAGGTTTTCGCCTTGCGTTAAAATTTCCAATTTATTGAGCTCAGCAAACTGCGGAAACTCGTCTCCAGCATTATGCAAATTAAATTGCGGCCATGCAATAAAAAATATAACCAGCAGGCTTGCAGCGCCGGCGAAAGCTAAGTAACGCGCTGTTTTTCGGCGTTTGGCAACAGCCTGATCAGGGATATGGTCAAGCGCTATTTGGCGCATTTGAGCCAATTTATCTTTTACCTGATCATCGTAATCATCCATTGTTTCGTGTAATTGTTTACTCACTTTAGCACTGTATTCGTCTTCATTTGAGGTTTGATCATTCATAATTCAAATTCACCAAGTAATTTGCGCAAGCGTCCAACGGCACGCGAGTAATGAGTTTTAACACTGCCTTCGGTACAGCCCATTGCAAATGCAGTTTCAGCGACGTCATGTCCCCACCAAGCGCGCAACCAAAATGCTTCCTGTTGGCGCAGCGGTAATTGTTGCACAGCTTCTTTTATTCGATCAGAAATCTGATGCAAACTGTGTCTTGATTCGGGTTCGAGTACATTAAGACCTTTATCGTTTTTTTCTATTGTTTCCTCTGCAAGCGTTTCTTCAACTGAATTTTTTTCATCGCTAACCTGGTTCCACCAAACTAAAATGCTGCGCACTTTTTTCCGTCTATGCCAGTCGCGAATTAAATTTTGCAGTATTCTCTGAAATAATTTCGGCCAATCTTCGGGTTGGTCGGTATATTTCTCCGCGAGCCGAATCATCGCATCTTGCAAAATGTCAAATGCCTCGTCACGGTTACCAAGCGAAATTTCGGCCTGTCGCAATGCCTTGTATTGGACCTCTGCGAAAAAATTATTCAGTTCTACGCGCGTATGCGTCATGTTGTATCCTTACCAAGAATAACCCAGCGAAAGCTCGCCGTAGAATACGGGTTCGTCTACTGAATAATTAATATTTGTACCGACGTTTACACCAGATGTAAAACTGTATTCAAGACCGGCAAACAATTGCGAATAAATATTCTCTTCCAAATGTGCTTCGTAACTCAAGGCGCCAATGTTGTAAGAAAAATTGCCTACAATAAATGAGGCATCGAGCCGAAAATCATAGTTCGATAACAAAGCTTGCTGATTGTAAATAGAACGATAATAGTAAGAAAAAGACGATTGATAGCGCAAGATGCGTTGGTCAAGTTGTCGTTCTGCCCAGCGTAAAATTGCGTCTCTGTTTTCTCGAAACAAAGTGTTAGTTAATTGTCGAGCTTCTTGTCGCGTAAAGCCGCGCTCTTGATACTGCTCGATGCGCTTTAAATAAGCACCGGCAATGAGTAAACGGGAGGACTGTTCGAGTTCTTGTTGAGTAACACCGCTGGCAATCAGAATAGTTTCCGTCGTGGGTAGTGCAAGCGATTCGTAGTGGTGATAATTAAAAGCAAAATTAAATTCCCAGTCTATTTCCGAGTAGCGTAGGGAAGCACCAATACCATTGCGATCGCGTTGTAACAATTCGAGTTTTTCAAATTCGTCTTCAAATAACTGTGTAATATCATCCGCATGAAGATCAACGGAGCCGTAAATTAATTTTAGCCCTACACCCCATTGTTTAATCAGATCGAAATTGACTTGTACGTTTAGGTCGTGTGTTTCAACTTGACTGTCGATTCCGGAGACGCTGTAAGCAATATTAAATGAGGGCTTGGACACGGGGTCTGAATTCCAGCCGATACTCCAGTTCGAGCTACCGAGATCGTAACCGGAATCTTGGTAATCAAATTGAGAATAATAGAATTGTAATTCACTGAATTTGAATGTTGGCAATGACAGGCCAGCTGATAAGTTATCGGCGTCATTGTCAAACCTGCCGTAGGCGATAAATGCGTTGCCACCGCTAGAACCAGTACCAATCCATTCTTGTTCGTCTGCAATGGACTGATTCGTGCTGACTATCGCTATCATTACGAGAGTAGTCAGCATAGCTGTTGTAAAAATAAAATCTGTTTTTGGCATCTTACTTAAGCGGAAATTCCTAAACATTGCGTTATTTATCTCGCTTTTTGTAGGCGTTTTTGTAGCTCACGCTTTTGTTTAGGTGTGAGTTTTTTCCAGCGTTCTTTTAGTTGCTGTTTTTTGTGGTCGGGTAATTTTTTATATTTTTTGTAATTGCGCTGAATACGTGCTTGATCGCGTTTAGGCAGATTTCGAAATGAATTAAAACGCTTTAACACTGAGCGCTTTTGTGTTGGGCTTAGTGCACTCCAGCGTTTGAACCTCGCCTGTGCTTGCTGGCGTTCGCTCGTATTCATTGCCTGCCAACGTTTAGCGGCGGCGAGTAGGTTTTTTTGTTTAGCTGCGGGTAATGAATTCCATTCGCTCTGCATGGGGGCAAGGAGTTTCTTATCGTTTTCGCCCAAATTTTCCCAGCTTTCTGCTATCGCCGTTGTCACGAGAACAAGATTTAGAATGAGAAAGCCGCTTATATACAGCATTGTGTCGGCCAGTTTAATCATGGTTGCACCTCGTGTTTGTCAGTCGCAACAGAACTTTCTTGGTTTGCAGATTCCTGAGTAGTTGTCGATGCTTGATCGCTCAGCTTTTGTTTTTCAGCGTCTTCAAGCCCGTGGTGAAGAATAACGTCGAAGGTTTCGTCTTCCACTTCACCAAATTCAGCAAGAAATTCTAGGAATTCTTTACTTAGCGGTTCTTCCGCTACTTTGTTTTCGGCCCAGGATTTAAGCCCTGCGGAAAATAAAGTTATCAAGAAAAACGGTGTAAATATTGATTTCATCGAATTTTTGTTAGTGTTCATAGGCTACTAACCTGGCGATAATTATCGCCAGGTTAGTAGACCCCTAAGTTTTAGATTTATTTAATCATGATCCGCATTTGCTTGCTCGCAAAGGAATTTTCTTCGCCGTCATAATAACCGTGCGCATCAAAGCGAACAATTTCTCTATTGCTTTCCAACGCAGTCGAAATTCGCGCTGTAAAAGACTCAAAGCTGTGGTGAACTTCAATACGGTGTTGTGACCAGATAGTATAAAGCCCACGCTCACCATTTGGCACTACGGCTACCGAAGCGCTATTAGCTTTAAGGTCAACGGCAGTTCCAGCTCGTACAATATGATGCCTACCGGCAGCGGCTTCGAGGTTGAGTACAAGACCCTCGGCGTTGGCCGATAATACCCGCATCTCACTTTCCGGTTCAAAGTTTACAACTAGATGGCCGCGAATATCAGCAACGTTGATTAATGTTGTTGCATTAAAATCTTCCGGAGCTGCGCCAAAAGCGTTGACATAACCGCGTGCACGAATTGGGTCATTTATTAGCAGATCGCTTGTGTCGATGGTTGCAGAAAATACTTCATAAGCATCAGGATCCGCGTCTGTTTCGGCCGATGTGCCGGTGCCGGAAAAATCGTATGCTTTGGGACGACGCGCATTCAAAGTCTGCAAATCGACTACCAAAGGGCTTGTACTCACAACAGTGCCGGAAAAACGGCTTGGCAATACACGAATTAAACCTTCTCCTGCATCGAGGACACCATCTTCACCGATCTCACCAGTGGCGAAAAGTGCGCTACCTACCGATAGATCTGCTATTGTCAATTCTCTTCCTTCGTAAGTTAATACTTGGGTCAACTCGGAAATACTAACTGAAAAAGACTGGCGGTAGCTGAATTCGCCTTCTTCGAGTTGAAGTACGGCACCTTTTAAATTGAGCAGATTATTTTCCCGGCTAACAACAATGCCCCGAACAATATCAGCTTGACTCCAAGGCACGCTAGTACCGGCGAAAACATGGGTGGCAATATAGCGACGGTCTTCGCGGTTCCATTGTCCTTCGGTCATAACGGCCGAACCTGCAGTTAAACCTGCCAAAGCGGAAATACCTTCTTCATTATCGACAGCGGCGCCATCAATTTCAAAATGCGTATTTTCGTCGGTAAAAACTTTAGCAAAACCATAACCTTGTTCCGATCGCACACGAAAAGGCCGTATCGCCATCGAAAAGCTATTTGTTAGTTCGTCAACCTGACGTAATAAACCTTTCAGTTCGATAGGCTTTGACTCTTCAAAAATGGTATCGGCAACCAACACCGGAGCAACAGTAACCGTTGCACTTTCGCCATCAATAACAATTGTATTGGACGCATCGAGGTCAAAATCTAATGTGATATGCGCGGGAACTCCCGGAGCGATTACAAATCCGTCGCGCTCGCTAAATTCAATTTCAATTTGCGTTTGTGTTAACGGATCGCCATCGAGATCTTGCACCTGTGCTTCAATCGCTTCGCCATTTTCTCCTTGAACGGTAATAAACGAGTCGCTGAAATCAAGCGACAGCGATAAACTTTGGTAGCGCCCAACCGGCGCTTCGAGTACCGTAAGTAGCTCACTCACCTCTACGTATTGTGCAAAATCGACCTCGGTAGTGCGAGGCAGAATATTCACTTGCGCTCCGTTTTCACTCTCCATTGAAATATTAGTAACGGCAACTTCATAAGTCAGAAAATCACCTTCGGCGTCTGTAAGGCTGACGTAAAGTTCGCTTTTTTGTGCTTCTGTGCCCTCATTGATGGGGTCTTCCGTTGCACTGGAAGATGATGAAGCGCCACAACCGCTGAGGCTTGCAAAAGCTGTAGCTAATAAAAAACATAACAAAATCAAATAGGTATTGGGCTGCGCCACGGCACAGCGAAGTTTTGTCGAAAGCATGTTCGTCTCCCGGTTAGAGGTTGCTGTTTGCTGGGTTTTCGACGCGTCTAGAGGTAATAACGCATGGGAGCGGCTTTGGTTGACAAGTAACTTAAATATTCACTGATATGTTGTTTGGGTAAACAAGCCGCGTGCTGCTTAGTTAAACTCTCCGAGACACTTATCTTGACTAGCGTTTTATACTGACTATATATTCCTTTAAAACCAGCTGCTTACTGTCATTTGCCAGTGCTTGGACTCGAGTACATATCGGCCTAAAGACTACTATTCCGGGATAAGATTTGTGCAAAACTCCTTGAAACATAGAGGGTACTTAGGGTTTCCTGTATTGTTGAAATTAAATCATGCGTCGCGCTGACATACTATTTGGAATAGTGCGTCGTTAAGGCGTATATACAAATAATGATATGGACGCTCCACTTATACTGCCAGTTAACATACAAACGAGTGGAGACCTATCATGAAAAATATACGTGTTGTTGGAATAGATCTAGCGAAATCTGTTTTTCAGATTCATGGCATTGATGAACAAGGCTGTATTGTTGTTAAAAAAGCCATTCGGCGGGCAAAGCTGCTGACTTTTTTCTCCAATTTGCCACGTTGTTTAATTGGGATGGAAGCTTGCTCTAGTGCACATTATTGGGCGAGACTTTTGCAGAAGCAGGGTCATACGGTAAAACTAATGGCTCCACAGTATGTTAAGCCTTATGTGAAAACAAATAAAAATGATGCTAACGATGCGGAAGCTATTTGTGAAGCTGTTACAAGGCCGAGTATGCTTTTGTTACACCTAAAAGTGAAAACCAGCAGGCATTATTACTTATTCATCGAGAGCGTGACGGCATCGTTAAAGAAAAAACAGCCTTGATCAATCGTATTCGAGCTACGCTAGCTGAATTTGGCTTGGTAATTCCTGTAGGTCCTCGTCACTTACATGCTTGGTTTAAAGAAGAGTTTACAGAGGCGGAAAATCGTATGCCAAAGTTACTCGTTGAACATGTAAAGCGAATGAAATCCCGCTTGAATCAATTGGAGATCGACCTAGAGACACTTGAAAAAACGGTTGATCAAGAAGGTAAGAGTAATGAGCTTTGTCGCCGCTTGGAGGCGGTACCCGGCATTGGCCGATTAACAGCTTCTGCTGTTGTTGCGAGTATAGGCAGGGGTGAAAGTTTTTCATCTGCAAGACAGTTTTCGGCTTGGTTAGGTTTGGTACCAAAACAAAGTTCGAGCGGAGGCAAGCAGAGATTGCTAGGTATTAGTAAGCGTGGTGATGGCTATTTGCGCCGATTATTTATCCATGGTGCAAGAGCCGTAATCAGGCATATGAACCCGAAAAGAAACAATACCCAGTGGTTGCAGGGGTTGTCATGCCGAGCGCATAAAAATGTTGTTATTGTTGCTCTGGCGAACAAACTCGCAAGAATAGCGTGGGCACTGCTGTCAAAAAATATTGAATATGATGAGGCGACTGGAGCAATCTAGTTGAGAGTATATACGTTTCAAGGTTTGCGTAGGCAATACTATTTTGAAGACCGAAAGGTAAAACCGTAATTCAGTAAAGCTGCTCCTAACATCGTACGCTATGTACGTCCAAATGATTAGCTCTGAATTAGCGGGTATCATCAGGGATCTAGGCTAAATGCCTTACAAAGAATCCGAATAGATGGCTGCATACCTTTAATCTTTGAAAATTTTGCTTGCACAAAACGGAGCGTCCATAGATGTTATGAAACACTGTATGAAGATTGAAGTTAACGAAGAAAAATACTTAAATGATTTTGTTCGTTTAAATGAACAATGGATTACTAAGTATTTCGAGTTGGAACAAGCTGATATTGATTTAGCCAAAGACCCAGGAAAGATAGTTCGGGGAGGTGGCTATATCTTTGCTGCAGTAGAAGAAAATGAAGTTCTAGGCGTATGTGCTTTATTTAAAGAAGGGGCAGGAAAATATCAACTAGCAAGAATGGCTGTAAACCCTAAATATCAAGGTTCTGGTATTGGCAGGTATTTATTGCAATCTGTATTAGACAGACTTGAAGAAATCGGAGCTTCAACGGTATATCTTATCTCCAATACGAAGCTAGAATCCGCAATTCATTTATATAAGAAGTTTGGTTTTACCACCGTATCAATCGGTCAGCATCCGGTATATTCTAGGGCTAATATAGAAATGGAGCGTCGTGTTTCATAACAAGTGGGTCAATGCAAGTTGTCGCCTGCGGCGCCAAGGACTCGCAAAAGCTGCGCTTTTACTCGCCCATTACCCAAGCGTTAGGCATAAACAGCGAATGGATTAGTGCAATGCTTTTTTCGATAATAAAATTTGCTTCAATAGCTCTCACAGGCTTTATTGGCATTTGGAGTTTATTACATGACTATAAAGATGAGAATGGAAAGGTAAAAAAATCCGGCAAAATTGCGCTTACCCTGATTGTGCTTTCAACATGCCTCACGGCAGTGATGCAAATACTCGAAATGAGTGAAAAAGAGCGTGCCGCTATTGCTGCGACTCAACGTTCACAAGAGTCAATCCAAAGAATGGAAGGTATCTTAACTGAAGTTAATCGCGCGGTTCATAGCTTCGAGTTGGTAGAAGCAACTTATAACTTAAATTTTCCACAACACTCCACATTGGATGAACTTTCAGATTTAATAAGCCTGAAAGCAGTTCAAACATTAGATAATGCTCCTCCAAATGCCATTCACAAAAGCAAGCATGATCCTCGAATAAATCCAATTTACCGTGGCGATGATATGGAGATCATATTAAAACGTGATATACCAGACAGCCCGAGTAGTATTAGCTTGTCTACAAAGTCAAAAATATTTAAAGAGCTTAGTCTTAGTAATGATCTCAAATCAATAGGCTGGGCAAGGGTCATCGTAGAGTTTTATCCTGGTAATATAGACGTCACCCTCGCTAAACGCGATTGGCCTGATCCGCTTCTACAAATTTGGTTTGTCTCTGGTTCATGTTCTGCAATAGGTCATTCTGGTAATGATTGTGACTTGCCAGATCACACAGCTGAACTCGATATAGATGAAAAGGAGTTTGGAATAGAAGGGAAAAGTATTCAGCCTCACCATCTTTTCAATTACAACGGTGATATTGTATCTTTGTCCGACTTGGTTAGCACACAAATGGTACTATCAATAGAGACTTGGAGTTCAGTTCCAGAATCAATAAATGAAGGGATTTATCCTGGAAGGTTTTATTTGGATTTTGGTAAAGGTCGATCCATTAACGTTACTAGTAGTTTAGAAAAGTTACCAGGAAGCTCTGCTACCTATACGGTTAGGTTGCCAGATTCTGTTGATGAACTTCTCAAACTTCGGTAAAACATATGCCTAACAAGGCAATCCACTCGGAAAAAATCAGTCGCTGAGCGCCAGTTTTTCCGGTGATTGCGACGTTATGCATTAGGAAGGAGCATTGAGAATGATATTAAAGATTGTTGAGGGGTTAGCTTTAGTCTTAGCTCTTGTCTTTGGGTTTCTGTGGTATTTAAATCCAGAGGGGGCGTTCGAAGCTTTATCCTTTATTTCGCTACTGCTAGGTGTCACGATTACAGATTACATTCGACGACACATTAAGGAAAAGAATCAAGAAGAAGCTTATGAAATCCTATTGAGTGAGCTGAGTAGATTGTTTGAAAATAAAATTCACAAGACAATAGAAGAAGTAAGCTCTAATACAGAAAGTAATATAAAACGTGAACTCTCAGGATTGTTCCCGAAATCCATAAAGGAAGCGATCGAGTTACTGGCAAAAGCCAATGTTGAATTAAGCGAATCTAAATCAAACGACAAATCAGTTGATAGAGTCTATCCAGTGAGATCTCTTGCTGAAGCTTACGGGGTTGAAAATAGTGCCTACCAAATAGGTGAAATGTCAATCTATGAAGCAAAAGGTAATCGAGCCAAATCTAAGAAAAATGCATAACAAGTGGGTCAATGCAAGTTGTCGCCTTTGGCGCCAAGGACTCGTAAAAGCTTCGCTTTTACTCGCCCATTACCCAAGCGTTAGACGGCGGGCTCAATTTAGCTATCACTAAAGCGAAGTAAAGTTTTGCCAGCAGCGAGAGGCAGAAAAAAAACGGAATAAAGTTATTTAAAACGAAACGGCTCTTAAGCAGGTGCGAAGCTAACCTAGACATCTTACTTTGAAGGGTTTAACGCCATCGTCAAACAAAGATCTAGGTAAACCGAAAGAGAACAGAAGCATGTTGAGTAACATCCTTATGAATTTAGAAGATTAAAAAAGAGAATTACTCAATAGCAACTACCTATGTCTATTTAGGGTTAAATGATAGCTAAATGTAAACAAAATGGTAAATTGGTCGGTTCGTTTAAAGTAAATGCTCCGCCCGAGGGCGTCGCAAACGAGCCATAGCAAGTAAAATATGTCGCCGTTCTAACAAGGCGGTGTATGCAAGTTGTCCCGCGATGCGGGCCAAGGACTCGTAAAGCTTCGCTTTACTCGCCCATACCGCAACGTTATACGAGGAATAATGAAATACATAATTACTGCTTTTTTATTTTTAACAAATCAAGCCTTAAGTGATGAATGGGACAATTGCAGATATGAGCCTATGGTTAAAGTTATCGCAAACCCCGAAGACTTCGAAGGCAAAAAGATATATTTGGAAGGTAAATTTATTTACATTCCAAGAGTAATAACAATGTTATATATGGATGATTTTTCCGCCATAAATACGTTAAATCAAAACGGAATACGGATTTTTGACAAGAATTATCATGAAATATTTCAAAAGTTTAATCAGCAAATACTCGCAATTTGCGGAGTAATAACTTTACGTGAAGGTTATCCCGAGATAAAAACTGTGCTTAAAGCCAGCATATCAAATGTTGAAGTTATAAACGCAAAAAAAGAAACTAATTTTCAGAAAAAGATGAAATAAAAAATGTATAACAAGGCCTTCGATGGTTTCCGGTGCTTGCAGCACCTCCAAGGACTCACAAAGCTGCGCTTTGTTCGCCCATCAAGGCTGCGTTAAGTGTCACTATGGATGAACGAGCTTTTAATAAATTAATTGAGTTTCTGGAAAAAATTCCAGCAATATGTGGTGCAATTGGTAAAGGAGCAGATGATGATGGGTTTTGGTGGGTAAAATTCGAAATAGATATCAACCATCAATTTGCATGGCATACAATTCAAGAGTTAGGGTATGTTTTAAATTACATGTCACTAGAAGAACGTTTACCGACATCCTTTCATCCAGTGTCTCCACCTCCGTATATGAATGGTGGTCCGGAAGAATTTTTGTCTTGGGTAATTGAGTGTAGCAATCCAGAATTTAAACCGGGCACATGTGCGGAGTGGCTTAAAGGCCGTTTACCAAATCCGGTTGAAGATCTAGATCAATGGCGAAACGAGTAAAGCACTTAACAAACGCCTCAAAAAACGCGCACAAGTGCGCTTGACTCGCAACTACGTTGCTCGCATTTTAGGCGGGCGTTATGCATCGAAATAAACATGGCAATAATTCCAGCAAAAGTCATTGGTGAACTAAAAACGGGCTATATATCATTAGCGCTCTGGCCGGGAAGATACGATAATGTTTCGCCCGATGGAAAGCCTTCAGAGCAAACCCAAGCTATAGAAATAGACTGTTTTCCCGAAAAATTACGCACCATAAATACTGAAGTTTGGTTGGCAACCGAAAAAATTAACAGTAAAGACAACTGTATAGTATATGAACACAGAATATATCCTCGTGCCGGTGAAGATCCACCAAAAGAATATGCCGAATGGTTGACGATGTTAAGTAATAAAAATGCATAACAAACGCATTATGTTCGCAGCCTGTGGCTGCTGGGACCTTCGCTGCGTGGCTTCACCACTCCACTTCGGCCCCATATGCGAGCGTTAAATGCCCCAATACTGCGCTGTCGGGTAAATGTCGGGTAGTTTTCGTTCCTGACAACGCAAAATATCGTGAATACTCTTGGTTCAAGAGTACGGAG
>JANQJB010000136.1 GCA_028281865.1 Marinagarivorans sp. | reverse complement strand
CCGATGATAGCGATCGGCTATGGCAGCCCGAATTTTGTTGTCGGTGAATTAGGTATTTTTGCTGAATTTAGCTTAGACGAGTTTAAAGGAATTCTGTTACTGGGCCAGGTAAAAATGTCGCTACCGAAGCCTGATAAGGAGATTGTTGCCGTCAATATCAACGTGGTTGGTAGCATTGATTTAAGGAAAAAAGAACTTGCGTTTAAAGCAAGTATTAGTGCATCAAGTATGATGGTTTTTTCCTTTGAGGGTGACTGCGCTTTCTTTTTACGCTGGGGGCCGAACTCAGAACTGGCGCTTGCCATTGGTGGTTTCCATCCGCGCTTTCAACCGCCTGCGCCGCCGACCATTTTTGCTAATTTACGACGTTTGGCATTAACCGTCAATTATGGTCCTTTTGTTCGCCTTGGGTGCAGAGGCTATTTAGCGGTAACACCAAACTCTTTACAATTTGGTGGCAGAATTTCCGTACTTATCGGTGTCCGAGATCCGGATGTGGGAATTAGCGGTTTTCTTAGCTTTGATAGTTTAATTTTATTTTCGCCTTTTTCCTTTGCAGTGGACTTAAATGGTGGAATGCAAATTAAAATTTTTTCTCAGACGATTGCCAGCGTTCGTGTTGCTCTTCATCTATCGGGACCAGCACCGTGGCACGTTCGGGGATCTTTAACCATTGGGTTTTTATTCTTCGAAATTGGTGTTGGTTTTAGCTTTCGTTTCGGTCGTAAGGTAAGGGTGCCAATTGCAGCTGTCGACCCTTGGCCGATATTGTTTGACGCATTGTCAGAGAATGCGAGTTGGCAAGCTCGATTAGCGCCTTATTTACGCCGGCACGAAAAGTTGGCCAGCCGCGAAGCAAATCAGTCAGGCGATGAACAAACAATCGTTGTGCACCCCGCAGGTTATTTGGCAGTACAGCAAAATTCCCTTCCGTTTGGTTTGCGGCTTAATAAACTCGGAAACGCTCCTATAGAGCAATTTAATGAGTTTAAAATAAGGGCGTTTAAAGTTGGGGACGAGATCTTATCACATAAGGATTTAAGCGAGCAGTTTTCCCGCGGACAATACCAGCGCCTGAATAATAAGGATAAATTATCGACCCCTTCATTTGAGAAGTTTGTTGCCGGTGCTGAAGCCTCGCGTTCAAACAAAATAGAAGTGTCGCAAGACATCGAAACTGTTGATTCCGAATTCGAAACCATTTTCCTAACAATAAGCGAACCGGTCGATAAAGAAAAAACAATTTTTTCTAAACATAAATCCTCTAGCGCTTCTCATGTCAATGGAAATGATGTTGTAATTTCACCATCGCCGCGCTCTGCAACGTGGGCAAGTTCCAAAGCTCGGAGAGGCGAACCACTGATTTCGTATGCTAGCTCGGAAGTAAAATACGTTTTAGTTGATCGAGCTACTCTACAACCTGTGAAAAGTGCTTGGATAATGGATTCAAATCTTTGGGGCACTAATTTTACCCATGCCTCGACTGCGTTGGATGACTACGTGACGGTTTATCCGACTGAAGGCGAGTTTTTAGCCCTTGCAGCATATGAGATGGACACGGTTGGACTTCATACGGATGGGGAAAGTGATAACTAATATGAATAATATCTTTTTTCTCTCGGTACTAAGATCTGGCTTGTCTACCTCCATTAAAGAACATGCAAATGGAGCACGGGCTGAGATTGATGTGAGTATTTTAATCGACCGGCATGATAGAAATTTACGTGCCTGGGAAGCAAACCCGCAAGAAATTACTAAAAGGCTTGCGCTAATGGGGCCCGCAGATGTTTTGGGTTTTGAAGAGGAAATTATACTGCGCACAGACCCACCCAATAATTCTAATGCATTTAAACCCAATTATTTTCCGTCGATCGAATTTGCACAAGCGGATTTTCCTTGGCGCTTTAGTCCGGAGCCCTACTCATCTGGCGGCAGTAGCGCGCCCGAATCGGTTAAGGCTTTGACGCCTTGGGTGAGTTTAATTGTATTGAAAGACGGTGCAGGGGAGGGGCATTTAAATGCAGAATTTGAATATTTGTCAGGTAAAGGCTTGGCAACACTAATAAAAGTGAATAGCGTTCGGTCTCTGCCCGACTTGCGTTATGCCTGGCGATGGGCACACGTACAAGTGACAGCAGAGTCGCAACCCGACGACGGAGAATTAACTGAACTACTTAACGAGCGCCCGGAACAATGTATATCACGTTTGCTTTGTGCTAGACGATTACAACCCAATACATCTTACAGCGCGTTTATTGTGCCGAGTTTTCTTTTAGGAAAAAATGCTGCGCTTCGCCTTGCTGGATACGATGTTGATGATCAAGGTGTTTCGGCAGCGGAACTGGCTTGGAATAAAAATGAAGCCGGACAACAGAGTTCATCTGTCGTTTTACCATTTTATTTTCACTGGCAATTTCATACTACGACCCGCGGAGATTTTGAATATCTAACACGCTTATTATTGGAACCCAAAACACCTTCCTCTGAGTTAGGGCGTAAACCGATGGACTGGAATGATCCTGGCTATGGACTTGATTGGAGTGGGCATAGTATCCCCGCCATGCAGAGTGCTTTGCAGGAGCTAAGTGCACCGGATGTCAATCAGAGCTTGAGCGAAATACCGACCCAAGTCAAAAGAGAAATTAGCTCTAATGTAGTTGCCGACGGCGAAGAATTTTTGAATATTAAAACACCGACGAATTTATCTCCAAATGTATCGAATTTCAGTGCAGCTATTAACGAAAATGCTCAGAAAGTGACGATCGCATTTAGCTCTTCGACTGGTCTAAAACCGTACATCCTATACCGAAGAAAAGGTTTGGGTTCGTTTAAAACCGTCTCTAAGTATACTGCGAAAAGTGGCACTTATACGTTTGATTTGCCCTTGTTGCCGGAGGTTGAATATGAATTTTATATTCGATTATCACAGCGTGTTCGTACCTCAAGGGGTTGGGCAAGCTGGGGTTACCGTTACGTGGAGCAATATCGAAGTGAGAATGGCGAGTTATCGATCTCATTACCTACAATTTCACCGCCTTTATATGGAGAACATCACGATCATGAGCATAACGGTAGTAGGAATTTACTTGCTCGTGAAAACTGGATTGCGGAAATTAATCTCGATCCGCGGTACCGAGCGGCTGCGGGGCTGGGCGCAAAAATTGCTCGCAAGCATCAAGAAATATTTATGCAGGAAGCGTGGGAGCAGCTTGGAGAAGTCGAGACTGCCAACGCAATCCTAAGGCAGGCTCAGTTTGGTCAGGAGATTTCGGACAAATTTAAGCGGCGTATTGCGAAGTTTTCGCCGGACAGTTTAGTTGCAGTAACCAGGCCTATGCAGCTTCGTACTAAATCGCGTTCTGAGCAGAATAAAAAATTGACGGATAAAGTTGATGAGATTACCGCAGTGCCCCAAGCACTGAATTCCAATGCTCGTCGAAGAATTTCGCGACCGCGTGGACCCTTGCGCAAAAAACAGCAGCATAAGCAGTTTGGATATTATGCAGCTTCTGGCCAACGAGAAAACTATTTTCGTCAGCAGGCTATTCAATTGTCGCCTGAGTCTTTTGTTAACGTGGATTTTGGCGATCATTTTCCTAACCTTCAACAAATAGTTGCCATTTCTCCGCTAATCAATAACGTTAATTCTGAACTCCACTTTATGGTTAGTGAGGGGAGTCACTGGCAGTTGGTTCAGAGAGTGGGACAGCAAGTAAAATTGAGCGCTTCGACTTACGTCAAAAAAAATAACGATGTTGAATTTGAGGAGATAGCCGCATACCCTGAAATCAATATCGCTATTTCTAAATTACTCAGCGGTTTGTCTAAGGAATGGATTTTGGCCGGTGCTGGCGCTGTAAATAATAATTCGATTGAAGTTTTAAAGACTAACACACCTTTCGTTGAAGCCCTGCTTGTGGGTTTGAACTACGAGTTTGCAAGAGAACTACGCTGGCGTGGTTATCCTTCCGATGGGAAGGGATCTTATTTTCGCCAATTTTGGGAGAAAACCTCTTTGCTTGATTATGCACAAACCTCGGATGATGGCGGAGTAAGCAGTAAAGAAGGTTTTTTTGATATTAAGCCGATTCACCAATGGGGCGAGGCAAAGCTTGGGGAAAATAAAGCAGGATCACATCTACCCGATTTTGTTGAGGGTGAAAACATGGTGGTGCTTATACGCGGTGATTTAATAAGATGTTATAAAGACCTAAATATTTACATGCTTGACGATCTAAATAATCTTGATTCGGCGATTTTACCTCTATTTAAAAGTTACCTTTCGGACGACACTTTGTATCTCGGACTCCCCAGGATTAGTAGGGGCTTTTTGGTGCTTGAAGAAAATCCAGGTGCGCCGCGATTTGGCCTCGATATAAACTCTGCAGAATCGATTTCGAGCGCCGAATCTGTTAGTGTGGCCGATTTGAGCTGGGACCACTTTTTTAACGATACACAGGAGTCTATTGGGTCATACTTAGACCTGTCGTCAAATGAATTCGATGTTCTTGATAAGAATGATTCCCGTATTGGCAGGTGGGATCGCGCAAGTACTTCTGCGTTTCGTGCTAAAGCAACTCGGCAAAAACCCGTACGTTTGGTTGTGAGTATGGAAATGGTATCTGTGTAAGTTTATCTTGATACTAAAAGCATACAACTAAATTTACCTTCGATATAAATCCGTCACTCGACATATTAATGTATGCATTTGCGAGAGAAGTAATCGGCATGGCCGTAAAATGACAAAATGAACAGTTCATTGCATGTATTCGATTGGCTCGTAATTGCAATATACCTTGTTTCTCTAATGGCATTTGCAATTTACTTGTCGAGGTCCCAAGAAACGCGCGAAGACTACTATGTTGGCGGCCGTACTATGGGCGCTTGGCCTGTCGCGATTTCTATTATGGCCACGCAGTGCTCGACCAATAGTATTTTAGGGGCGCCGGCTTTTGTCGCGTTCGCGGCTGGAGGAGGCCTAGTCTGGTTACAGTATGAGCTGGCTTTGCCGTTAGCGATGATAGTGTTAATGGTGTTTTTTATGCCGCTATTTCGCTCGCTAAAGCTTGTTTCCGTTTATGAGTATCTTGAACTTCGATTTGATAGAACTACGCGACTAGTACTCTCCGGGCTGTTCTTGTTTTTGCGCGCCTTTGCAACGGCTGTAACGGTTTACAGTATTTCGATCGTCATCGATTTAATAACCGGAATAGGCTTTTTTTGGTCAGTTGTAATTTTGGGTTTGTTTACCGTTATTTACGATGTCATAGGAGGAATAAAGGGAGTTGTCTATAGCGACGTTATTCAAATGTTTATACTCGTTATCGTTTTGTTACTTATATTTGCCGTGCTTTTAGTCGATATCGGTGGTTTTGGAAGCATGATGTCGCAGCTTTCTCCCGACAGAAAAATGGCGATTAATTTCTCTGATCACGGACTGGGGGATGGCAAAACCTTTGCGTTTTGGCCCATGTTAATCGGCGGTTTTTTCCTTTATGTTTCGTATTACGGTTGTGATCAAAGCCAGGTGCAACGTGAGCTCTGCACCAAGGATATTCGTGCAACCCACAACTCGTTGTTAATTAATGGCTTGCTACGCTTCCCGTTAGTTGCGTTATATTGCTTTGTGGGCGTTGGTATCGCCGTTTATGCTGCAAATCAGGGAGATTTTGTATCTTCGCTACCTTCGAGTAATGGTGTGCCGAACTATAATTTAGCCGTTCCGCAGTACATTATTACCCATTTGCCGATAGGAGTTGTTGGCCTGGCAATGGTTGCATTATTCGCAGCAGCAATGTCTTCGCTCGATTCAGTTTTAAACTCGTTGAGTGCTATTACAATCGAAGACTTTATTCGCCCGAACATGCAAAGGTCTCAACGTTTACAAGAATTATTTGCACAGCATGAAATCTATTTTTCGCGCGTCGCCACTGTTGTTTGGGGAGTCAGCACCTTGGTTATGGCTTTTTTTGTCGATGATATTGCACCGACAGTTCTTGAAGCAATCAATAAAATTGGCTCGTTGGCCCTGGGACCTATCCTGGCAGTTTTCTCCTTGGGTATTTTCACTCGCGTGTGCACATCGCGTGCGGCGATTGTGGGTTTATTTGCTGGCGTAATACTTAACGCTTGGCTTTGGAAGTTCGCACCCAATGTGTCGTGGCTGTGGTGGAACGCTTCCGGTTTTATGACATGTGTCTTTGTTGCATTAATTATAAGTTATTTAACAAAACCTGCTCTCGCACGTGTACAAACAACAGTTAGTGAAAACCCAAAAGTATTGTATTTCGACCAGCTTAAGATAGGTTCGCCGTGGGTCCAAATAAGTGTTCTGCTCTTATGGTTTTTAATATTGCTAGTTTTTCTCAGCTCATTTAATTAATCTAATACCTACGAATGCTCTTATTTAGCTTCTAAATATTTTTTCAATGAGTTATCTCAAAATAAGCTAGTTGATTGCTTGGCTACGTAGGTGCTTTCCCGCCTCCTTGCAGGAATATAAATTACTTACACGCAGCTATTTTAGCTGTGTTTGAGATGGCAACACTTCAATACTAAATGTCCGTGTTGAAGTTGACTGACCATCGGTGACTTCTACTCGTACCTGATAAATATTGTCGCGGTTGCCATCTTGTGGTTCGTCTACTGTTGTCTCAAGTGCGAATGTCAATGTATCCGTCTGAGTATCAATGTCAAAAAAAGCTGCGTCGAGGCCATCGACAATACTAAAGCGCGATTGTTCTCCATCTGGATCATTCACGACGAGAACGCTGGACCAAGTATCACCCTCTACGATTTTGTAATGGTATTCTAGGCTTGAACGCTTGATGATATTTTCATTTTGGAAGAAAACAACAGGAGTATCCATTTCGTTGCGATCAGTATTTTTCACGTCTTGAATCCTTGCAGTCTCGCCATTAAATAATGAGTTCGCAACCCAGTAGTTTTGCCCAATATTTTCCAATAATACGATTGGAGCTTTGCTAATGTTCTGCTCTGGTCCTATGATGAAATCGATATCGCCATCCTTATCAAAATCAAGCACATAAGGTTTTGCTGAGAACTTCGTGTATAGATCGGGATATTGGGGGTTGCTTAACACGTTTATTCGATGGCGTGTAAAATTTCCGTTATCGAGTTGTTCGAACCATTGTGGGTCGCGACCGGAATAATCTATCAGATCCATTTTTCCATCACGATTTATATCACCCAATTGGGTTGATCGAAAATCTGCACTGATTCGATGGTTGATTTGCGTAAGGTTCCCAGTCCCGTCATTTGAAAATACGATGTTTGGTTTGTCTATCCAGCTAAAACCGAAAATATCCGTTGTACCATTTCCATCAAAGTCTGTTAGGGCAAAGTCGAGTATTTGGTCATATGCTTGATGAATTAGTCTCTGCGTGAAATTGAGATCACCGTTATTTTCGAGCAGGTAAATCGGACCTTTGTCTCCTCTTTTTGTGACAATATCGGTTTTTCCATCACTGTTAATATCCCCAAACGCCAACCTATCGCCAGCTTCTACATCAACTAGACTAACTTGTGTGAAATTATCGCCGTCAGAATTTTGGAAAACAAGAATTTCAGCTTGACTGCCTAAGATAATTTCCTGCTTGGAATCGTTATCCAAATCGGCTGTGTAAAGACGGCCATAGTGGGGTAAGTTGCCAGAAATTAGGGATATGCCAAACTCGGATTCTGGAGTCTGATGATAGTAATAGAGTTGGTTTTCCTTCCCTTGTGAAAGAACAACTATGTCGTCCTTACCGTCGTTATCAATATCTGTTACGAGAAAATCCGAAATCGAATCACCTGTATGTTGGAACAATGTCGAGAACTCAAAACTCGACTCCCAAAAAGGCGGTGAGAACGAGGACTTTAGCTTGGGTGATCTATCGCTGTAATCTGCAACTCCGTCACCGTCGTCGTCGGTGTCCGCGTTGTCACCCACACCGTCGCCATCGGTATCGGTTGATTCTGACGGGTCAGTGGGAAATGCATCATTCTTATCTTCAACACCGTCATCGTCTGCATCTCCGTCATCGGCCAGCAGATTTACGACTAAGACGTGATTAGTATTAGAGAACCCGTCTCCCGCCGCGACGATTACCTCTATTTGAGATGGCCTTTCTTTGTTTGCATCTAGCTGTGCTAGAAGCGGTGCTTTTACATATAGCTGATCGCCGGCGATGTTGGTCTCGCTACCGGGAGTTGCGCTGACAACGCTGAATTCTATTGGGTTGTTATCGATGTCTGACGCCGTCAAGTTAATTTCCGTACTACTTCCCTCTATAACCACAAAATACTCGAAAGGCGCGCGTATCCATACAGGCGGTCTTGTCGACGTTGGGTCTGTCGGAGCGTTATCAATTATATCCAAGGCTCCATCGTTATCATCGTCGGTATCTTCGTTGTTGCCAATCCCGTCTAAATCGGAATCAGTTGATTCTCGGGGGTCGAGAGGAAATTGGTCGTGGATATCGGAAACACCATCGTTGTCGTCATCTTCATCGTCTTGATAGATTGATATCGAGAATTTTTTATTTATTGATTTTTTATCAGCGGTACGACGAAGAAAAAGTTCGTAAATATTGTTGCGGTTCCTGTCATTTGGGCTGCTTAGTTTCGGCGCTGTTTTAAATTGTAAATCTCCGGTTTGTGAATTCACCGAAAACAGCGTGGCGTCTTTTCCGTAAATACTGTACTCCGCATTGTTCGTGTTCGTGTAGTCCGTTGCGTCTACAAGCCTAAGGTTAACGTTATCTGCAATTAATCTGGAGTCACTTGGATCTAACCAGTTTATTGTTTTTTTGTCATTTTCGGCATTGAGACCAACGATATCCATGGCACCATCTGCGTTAATATCGGTAAAATTTACGTATGACATATTGGTTGGTATTGCTATTGAATGAAGGACAAAACTAACATCACCGAGGTTTTCAAAAATATTTATTCCATCGACCCTAGCTTTGCCTTGAGTATGCGAAGACATTTCAATTAAATCGAAATCACCATCGGCATCGATATCGCGGCTGTAAACATAGCGTGGAAATAATCGATTATAAGTGTTGCCCATTTCACGCTTATAATCTAACTTCAAATTCGTAAAATTACCTTTTCCGTCATTGAGCAAAATGGCAGCACTTGGATCAAGAGCATTTATCAATACATCTATATCCCCGTCATTATCAAAATCTCTGATAGTCGCAAAATTTGCTCGACTTTCGCTCGGTAATACGATTGCCGAGAATGAAAAATCACCTTCATTTTTATACCAATGTCTCGTGCCGTAAATAGGGCTATTTATGATAAGATCTGAATCACCATCGCCGTCGAGGTCTCCACTTTCAAGGCTTAGTTTGGTGCTTAGCCCAAAACCTATGGAGTTGTCGCGGCTTTCTTCGGCATACACGAATGTGGAATCAAAGTTACCGCTAGGTAAATTTTTGAGTATATTAATACCTTGGTCTGTTGTAAGAATGATTTCTGGTCGCTTGTCTTTATTGATATCAACAATTGATACTATGTCTGCTGCATGATTGAGGTTTTTTTTAGGAAGCGAAAAAATATTTGCGCCTAGATTGTAGTAAATCCCAAGCATAGCGTCTTGATTGCGTGTGAGTAAATCGATTGTTCCATCTTGGTTAAAGTCCCTTAGGCTTTCGATTGTATTAATCGATTCTGGTAAGGCTATGGAGATTGAGAAAAAGTCACCTTTACCGTCGTTGAGTTGAAGCGTTAGTTGATCAGAACCTTGCTCATGTAAAACTAAGTCGGGATATCCGTCCTCATTCCAATCAAGAGAGTGCATACTGGACTCGAGACTTGTTGTGGTGATTTCCTTGGCAATTAGCTTATTTCGAGCACTCCAGGATTGAACCAATATATTCGAGTTTCCAGGTGAGTTGTCTATAGGCGGCACGACAATATCTGTGGCACCACATCCTATGCCCGTTATTAATATGAAACTGATCAATAGTTTATGTGACCGATCGCATACAGCTAAAAATGATTTCATATCACAGTCCTCTTTATCCAAGTTTAGGACTGACGTAAGAGTTGCTCTTCATCAGTCTTTCTATCGCATTAACTGTTTATCGCAATAAGTGTTCGCGATTCTTATCGGCACTTGAGTAGTTTATACAGTAAAAGAGGGATAGGAAATATCACCAAATTTAGTGAATTGACAGTAAAATTGGCGCTTAATGCAACCACGTTGTATAAAAAAGGGTCTTTTAGGTCGTGTTAGGATATTGAAAATTAGCTAAAAATTAACTAAAAATTAACGTTACCACTTGTTGACCAAAAGGGGCTTTTTTTATTGGCTTCGATTGTTTTTCCATTTGCCCTGACATTTCTGAAACGAATATTTGTTACTTTTCCATTATCAAATGTTCGTACATAATTGGAATTTGGATAAAGCAATTTTCCTCGGATATCAACGTTTTCAAGTTGGATATTGTTGACTTCTCCATAAACTTCTCCAAGGCCGACCAAATGCGTAACGTCATCTTCGATCCGAATGTTGCGCAAAGTCACGCCGTCAACAACTGTATCTGATTTCCGTTGTGAGCGAAGATTTAATACAGCGGTATTGTTTTCTGAATTGCCGCGCAATTTATTTTCGACTCGGATAATATCAACATTCTCCATCAACACATTCTTGGCATTCGCACCACTCCAACCCAGTTGCAATACTGCACCGTTTACTTGTTGATAGATCACGAGGTTGCGAGCGACCTGGTTGGCACCGTAAAACTTTACGATATCGTCATTGACCTTGAAAAAACTATCTTCCACAATTGAATTGTCGCCGCCTCCCCAGCCATCAGTTTGGTGCCACCAGCCGAATAGTTTTACGTTTCGCGTGGTGATCTCGCCGCGCGACAGAATGCAAAAATGCTGT
>JANQJB010000124.1 GCA_028281865.1 Marinagarivorans sp. | reverse complement strand
AAGGGACATTGGGTTGAAGGGTTTACGTAAAAATATGGCGTTCATAAATTGGTTTATGGCGAATCCGAATTGGCGGGATCTGTATACACAGATTACTGGGCCCCGTGTCAAGCACGGGGTGACGGACGAGCAAGCTAAATGTTTCTGCAAAAAACAACTAATTATCGACTTAAAACGGCGCGATCACCCGTAGTAAGATCTACAGCAAGTAACTCAAGTTGCGAACTATCAGTAACAATAAGGCGATTATTCTCTTTATCAAGCAATGCATCAGTGGGACTAGACAGCGGAGGACCCTGTCCCACATTTGGCCCGCTCATTTCGGTTCTTGTACCAGAATTAATATCGACACGATAAATAGCACCTTGATAAGGCATTAAAACATAAAGAATATTAGCCCCTTCGTCAGCAGCAGCAACTCTTGATATATAATCAAATTCCGGTCCTTCGTTATCTTTCTCATGAGAAACTAAAGTCTCCGTTTTTTCCTGTAAATCGATAAAAGCAATTTTCGTCGGCCTTTCAGGCTCCAAAAACTGGCTATTATCAAAAACCCATAATTTGTTTCCATCAACGGATAATTTTATATGAGAAAACTGACCGAAAGTCGATTGAACAGCGAGATCAGGAATAAACGAGCGCGCTCCGTCGCTTAAATCTGTCGCCACAATATCGCCACCAAGCAGCGTCAGTACACGATTATTCGCATTGTCAAGCACATGCGGAAGATCGGAAGATAAAGATACCTCCCGATCGCCAATGAGTATCTTATCATTTGAAATTAATACCAATTCTCCTTGCACCCAATCGAGAGCAAATAATTCACCGTCGCTATGATTTATGTATATCGTCGAGTTTGGCAGGTCGATTCCCGCTACCGATAAATTAAGAGTTTCCAAATAAAGGTCTTGGTAATTTAAGCTTTTTAAATCAATGAGTAATTCACGATTACCGGTCATAAGATCAACACGAAAGAGCTGCTCTGCAACGCCGTCAAACACATAAACATCAGGCCCCCCTCCTGGGAATAGCTGATCCGGGCTAACCCATTGTGGTCCGCTTCCAATTTGGGTGTTGTTATTTGTAAATAACGCAGCATGTGTTTTTTCCGTTAGGTCATACCTCATTATTTCTAACTGTGAAGCCTCGGCATAGTAAAGGCTATTTAACTGGTTATCTGATAAAACTGAACGGACCCATGCGCCTCTGCGGATTTGTTCTTTCAACGGAATAAAAGCGACATCGTCGGTTTCAGAGTTCCAACTGTAAATGCCGGGACCAACCTCGTCGTTTACGCTTCTAACTATATTACCAAAGTACAAGGTGTCGGAATCGTCATCAAAATCCATGCTGTATTGTAAATAGAAATTAGAATTGATATCCGCAAACTTTGGTGTTAATTCTTCACGCAGCCCTGTATCCAATTCAATGCTGTAAATTTTTGCAAAGGTTGAAACAAAAAGTTTATTTTGGCTTGTCGAGCCTGCTATTGAACGGGCTCCGCTTGACAAACTTGGTCCAAGTTCACTGTCATTATTAACCGATACAAAATCAAAAGTATCATTTTCATATTTCATTACACGCTCAATCGGAGCGGCACCAGCTGTATCTTTTAGATACCCTGCGACGCTCAACCCATTCAAATAGTACAGCGCAAACATGCCCCCAGCCCTGTTAGCCGTACCGTCTTTAATATCAAAGATTTCCTCGCGCATACCTGTATTTAGATCGACCGATAAGATACGGCCGCTTATATCGTTTACATAAGCGAGATCCGGACTTGCAAGCGTCATTCTCATCGGGCGGTGCACGCGTGGCCCCAGAGACAAATCGTTTTTTGAAATAAGTGTTTTTAAACCGTTATCCAGGTCATAGGCATAAATACTGTTGTGGTGCCGGCTAAGCACAATGATACGGCGGTTGTTTTTATCGAGTGCCATGTAATCCGTGATACCCACCAAAAACTCTGAAGCGCTCATACCTGAACTAGACGCACTTGAACTTGAACTCGTACTAGACATGCCAGAACTTGAGCTAGAAGATGTGCTTGAAGCATCATTAGCGGGCGAGTCCCCACAGGAGACTAAAATGTTTAAGCAGACCAGCAACAAGAGCTGTATTTTGATGCGAATAATATCGGAGGAAATAAGAAATTTTGAAAATAGTAACATCACTTTACGCAATGCACACACCATAACCATTTTATTTAAAAAACCTTTTACTGCGCACACAACCATTTTGTCCTTTCCTCTAAAAACAACTTTTAAGACGCTTAACTAGCGTAGATCGCATCTATTATTAGTTATCTAACCTTAATATAGGCTAAACACAAACTGCGACCAAATATACCTTTGCAACTAGAACAGAGGTCTCCAAACAAGCTTTTCTTCCCAAGCTTTAAAGGGCCTACCAATTCCAAATTGGCAACACGGTTATATCACACGCAATTACCAAATAGAACTGGCCTCGACCAAATATCTTTGATTGGCAGACAACATGGGAAAGAAGCTTCAAATAAGCAACAGGTGGCAAATTACAATTCCCGGCCGCGTAACGGCTTCAAAAATTTTCAAAAGCCAAAGGCCAAGGTAACAACCCCTCACCAAACCCTACAAAATAATAATAGCTTGATGCAATACTAATAAGGGACTCGGTTTCTTACTCAATATTGGAATTAGAATGAGTTAATTTCACGCCGAACAAACTTCTCGACCAACTGCAAACCAGCATTTGTCAGTCTATTAAGCGATAATCTTTTACCGGCAATGAAGTATAAACTCGGATTAGGTAGGGGATTCAACCGAAACTCAAGCGCCCGATTGCACAGGTACCAAACCCCCAAAGAGATTCTTAGCTATAGTTTATAGATAGAGGCCTGGCCATAAGTCTGACAAATATTTGAGAATCCTAGCACATGCTTTGCTCAGCAGCTTTGATAAAACAATTGCTGTTTAATCGCTTATTTAAGATCCCAATTAAGCTGGGCATTGCTGTTGCGCTTATCACTTTATTTCCTACCACATTAATCGCGAAAACCTATGTTGTGCTTAATATTTCTTCATACCACAAGGAGTATACATGGACCGAGCAATGTACTAGTGCGATTAAAGAAGAACTGGGTAGTAATTTTGAAGTGCATACATTTTACATGGATACCAAGCGAATACCTTCGACCGAATTTAGCGGCGCCGCTGATAAGGCATGGAAATTTTATCAAAGCTTGAACCCCGATATCGTGTTGATTGGCGACGATAACGCACTGCTACTATTGGGGCCACGCTTGAAATACGAAACCAGTAAAATTGTGATTTTTTATGGTATTAACGGAAACCCGCGCCACTATTTTACCGATATGGCTGTGCCCCCTCACTTTGGAGGAATTTTAGAAAAAGTCTCACTGGTATCACTCATTCGAAATGTTGCCTATTTATTGCAAAACGATGCCAAAAAGAGATTTCTCGTTCTATCTAATAAAAAAATGTCTGCATCGCATTATTTCCATAAAAAGCTATTGGATCAAGGACGCGCTGAGTTCGCGGGCTTCGAAATTCAATATAAATTAACTAATGGCTGGTCTGATTGGAAATCCAAAGCTACAGCCGATCATCGAAACTTCTCGGCAATATTTTTAGATAACTTTTTTAATATTAAGGATAATGGTATAGCAATACCTAGCGAAGATGTTTTGCATTGGACAATTAACAATACCGAACTGCCAGTTTTTATTTTGCAAAACCGGATCGGCAAAAATCAAGCCGTTGGCGCAATTTTTGTCGATGGAAAAGAACATGGAAAAAAAGCAGCAGAACTAACCAAATTGCGAATTTCGGGAAAAATTGGAAAAGTCATTTGGGAAGACCGTGGCGGCGAAAAGATGGTGTTGAGTAAGAGCGAACTCGAAAGACATAAAATACAATTTCCTGAAACAAAACTCGCCAGATTCAAAATAGTCGAATAAATTATTAGCAAAACTTCATTTAAGCTTAGAAACTAACCATGTAATTTAAACCCTTGTTAGTTTTCTCTACCCTCCTCCCGTCGATAAAATTAACACCCTGTTCTGCCATTCATCTAAAAAACCTCTTCAAACATTTGATTTCAATCAATATTTTTTCTAGGCGCAAAATTTGCATATCTCGGAAGCCGAAAGTTGTTCTTCGAGTACCCTAAAAAAAATCATCAAAATCAAAAAAGGAAAAAACACCATGAAAAAAAGCATTTTATTGGCTTTGTTGTTAATGAGTGCGCCTCTCGTCAATGCTGCAGTAATTTATACTGATGCAGCTCTATTTGATGCGCAGGTAACAAACAGCACGATTGAGGACTTTGAATCCTATCCCCTTTCGGGTAGCACGGGGTCGGGAGCATCACAACAGCTAGACTTTGATTACTTTTCTGTGTCAACCGCACCAAATGCAGCAAAAGTCATCGATACCACATTTTTCTTTTCTCAAAATACCACCCCTGGTGGAAGTCAGTATCTTTATATCGACACTGACCGAGGAAATACTGGTTCGATTACTGACTTCTTAGGCATTGATACCTTGGGTATTTCTAGCTTTGGGTTTACTTATAGCTACAACCCTGCTTGGAATGATAGCTTGGAAATCACTGTTGACGGAAGCTTGTTTACGCTACCGGACGTTAATGCCAGTGGCATCGGTTTCTGGGGTTATGTTGCAAACAGTGCTATTTCATCAATCTCAATTGATTCTGGCAACATCAGTGCATATGGAATCGACGACTTTCGATTTGCCGCTAATAACGTAAGCCAGGACGTTGCTGAACCATCAACCATTTATTTACTTGGCTTGGGTCTAATCTTCGCCGCTTTCTCAAGACGCAAGCAGATCGCCAAACTAAAAACAGCTTAGACTAGCTGCACAAAAACCATTAAAAATTTCACCGGCAGTTCAACCCTGAACTGCCGATGCTTTCGAACCTAGTCGTAAGCTCTTTCAAAATACAAGCCCGCCCTTTTTATCTATTTCTCGGGTCGACCGCTGATTTTATTTTCGAGCGATATGATACGGAATTGCACGAAGATCGCCCGCTCATTGCGCCTGCATTGAAAATGCTCTCAGATTTGACGCGCCATTTTATTCACATATTTGTAATATTTACTTTTGTTTGCTGCCCAGTACTAGGCGAAACAAGGGGAAAAATTGCTGCTATTCTTGTTAATTCTGATTAACCAAACAAAGCCTTCATAAAGGTTGACGGTGAAAATCCGTTCCAACATGCATGTCAACAAAATCCAGACTGGAATCATGTTTTTGATATAACTACTGACGCTGGTAAAGGACAGCTTTCATTGGCTCTTGCGGCCCACATGTCCAGTACGGAAGTAGTCTTCGATAACACCAATTGTAGTCTTTATAACAACGTTCAGACTATGAGATATATTTATACTATTAAATAGTTTAACAAGTTGCTTAATTGCGACGCCCCTAACCCCTAAGCCCAGCTTTACAATGCAGTAAATATAAAATGACGAGCCTCAATGGGCTTCATTTCTTGGTGCTCGCATTAACAAAACGTTAAATTACCAGACCATACCACTTGAACAACATACTGTACAAGTTATAATTGATCAGTATATTGTACCAGTTAGGGTGACTTCTTATGAGAGTTATTAGCTTCTCGGAGGCTCGAAACAAGCTAAAAAGCGTTTTAGATCAGGTAGTTAGCGATGCGGACTACACCGTTATTACTCGTAGAGATTCAGAGGATGCGGTTGTTATGTCTCTAGATCAGTTCAATGGTCTTATGGAAACAGTCCATTTGTTGAAGAGTCCTGCCAACGCAGCCCACCTGTCCAAATCTATTAAGCAATACCGTGCCGGTAAGACTAAACAGCATGGATTAACGGATGATTGAAATTCTTTCATGGACTCGAGAGGCTTGGTCTGATTATTTGTACTGGCAAACACAAGATAAGAAAACGCTTAAACGCATCAATAAACTTATCCAGGATACTCAACGATCTCCATTTGAGGGTATTGGTAAACCCGAGCCTTTGAAAGAAAATTTGGCGGGGTTTTGGTCTAGGCGTGTCGACGACACTAATAGGTTGGTTTATGCGGTCGATGACAACCAAATAACTATAATTTCATGCCGTTACCACTATGAAAAATAACTTAACAAATCAAGCAACCGGAAGCAGTAAACTGCACCGACTCTTGAGGCGTTAAATGCTCACGTAACGTCATCCCGTGCTTGACACGGGATCCAGGAGAAAAGGATGAGAGAGAAGGATTTTTAGTTTACATAATGGCGAATAAACGGAACGGTATGTTGTACGTAGGCGTGACCTCAGGTTTGGTTAAACGTGTTAACCAGCATAAAGAAAATTGGGTCGAGGGATTCACGCAAAAATATGGCGTTCATCA
>JANQJB010000122.1 GCA_028281865.1 Marinagarivorans sp. | reverse complement strand
TGATGAACGCCATATTTTTGCGTGAATCCCTCGACCCAATTTTCTTTATGCTGGTTAACACGTTTAACCAAACCTGAGGTCACGCCTACGTACAACATATCGTTCCGTTTATTCGCCATTATGTAAACGTAAAAATCCTTCTCTGTCATCCTTTTCTCCTGGATCCCGTGTCAAGCACGGGATGACGTTACGTGGGCATTTAACGCAGAGCCCAGCTGCAGTGTACGGAGCGCTTTGTTAGCTATTTAATTATTATGAATGATATCTGACAAACTGTGTCAATAGGTTTCAGGTTTTCTTCAACTCCGATTTCAATTTCTTTACCAGTTGCCCATGCCATCATAAGTAATGACAACGTGTGCTGATCACTAGCTTGAAGGTCTGCAGCATCGTTTCTACAAGAGGGGGCCCCAGTCCATTCCGCCTGGTTTACGTACACACGAATTACATTTTGAGAAGCAGTTTGGGCGGGCCTAGCCCCGGAAAATGAAAGAATTTTATTTATCGTAACAATTCTCCGACCCTCACCAGCTATTGCGATACTAGATACTGTGAACAGAAAAATAAAAAGTAATTTCCCCAACTTATTTACCCCTTTTACCTTGGTTAATTTGACGTACTAACGCCGCTATAAATTGCGGCTACGTAGTAGCCGTCAATTTGATGGCTTTGTTAGTGCTGACTTTTTCCCACTCCACGCGTATTGCCCTTTGCGAGAGCCCCTTGATTTTTTCTACTTGTGAGTAAAAGTTATCATAGTATGAAATGCCATTTTCCAATAACCCTATAACTTTGTCTATAAGTTCAATTAGCTGCGCATACCCAGGCTCAGAAGCGTTTACCATAAGTCGAATTCTATTTCGCTGCGAACGGATCGATTTCATCAGCTCCCAATCTTTTTCTGTTATATCTCGACCCATAATTCCTTCGTTTCCAATCATTTCTGGCGCCATATCAAATTCGGTACACAATTCTACTAAAGTGTCACGAAAGGCATATATCCATTTCTCCCTCATTTGCGCGACAGAGGCAGCTCTTGAAACTCTTCCGCTGACAACAGGCCCGACCACCAACGCGAGTATGGAAACTAATATAGCCAAAAAAGGCGATATATCTTTAAGAAAAGTTACCATTTAATCCTCGTGGTTGATTGAGCACTAACGCCTAGCTCAGTTGCGTTTTTGTTGGAGTGTAGTTTTGAGGTAAAGTGGCGCAGCCACCCCAAAACGAAGCGTAGACCAAAACGTCAACTGGAGCTACTTGTTAAGCCTTTCTCTATATTCGTTTAATTTTTTTATATATTGTTTTATGAAGGCGCTATATCTATGTTCTTTATCTAGTTTCATTACCCTCTGTACCTCAACAAGTATTTCATCGCACTGTTCGGGTGTAGCGCCATCGTTACCGTACAAAATACCACTTGGCCATTCATGTTCGGAATATTCGAGCCAAGCCACAATGACACTTAAAAATAACAACCGGGACTCATCGTTTTCGGGATTGATTTCAAGGCTTCGTTTAAATAAGAACAACTCCGTAACCCAGTCCATTTCTTCGTGAATATGTCGATTTTGATACAGATTTTGAGCAAGCTTACCTAGCCATAACATGCTATTAAAATCTTGATTTATGTATCCGTTTTTTAATATTGGATAAACCAGTTCAGCAAATATTTCATGCCTGATTTTTGAATGCCTCTCTAATTTGAGACTTGAGAGGTAATCCAACACCCAATCTTCACGCTCTTCATCATTCTCAAATGAATCAATAAAACCACGCACCGCTTCAGAGGCCTTCTTTTTCAGGCCTTTTTCTTCATACTCTTTGAACTTATGAAAGTGGTTGATATTCATTTGGGCTTAACAATATTATTAGACGGAAAGAATCCGTGTTTAGACACGGATTCTTTCCGTCTAAGATAAATTCTAAAAACGAGGAAAGCCCAGATTTTCCTTAGCTACAGGCTGATAGCCATGTGGAAATACGGAAACTTTCCGTGTTCTTGCACTTAGGCGGACGAAGTAATAAACTGTATATTTAACCAGTATAGACAAAGCCTAATTCCCCTCATTCTACAAGGAGTTTTTTGAAGATGGAAGCCTCTCCCTTTCTTAATTCAATTACCTCGCAAATGTATGCCCGGCGCTATGCGAAGCGCACAATCGAAACATACACTACCTGGATCCGGCGTTATATTGTCTATCATGGCAAGCGGCACCCAACTGAACTCGGAGGCGCCGAAGTTGAGTCCGTTTTGGGCTAAGAACTAGTCCCTTATTTGAACACTCAAATACAACGCGCGAGAGACCGTCTAAATTGTGACCTTAAAAGCTCTTATCACGCCAGCGTATAGTTACCTACAGGCAAAAAAAATCCCCGCATTAGCGGGGATTTTTAATATTTCTTAGCAAATAAAAACTTACCAACCGGCACGCTCTTTTAACGCGTTACCAATTTCAGCAAGGCTGCGAACGGTTTTTACTCCGGCATCTTCGAGCGCCGCAAATTTTTCATCGGCGGTACCTTTACCACCTGAAATAATCGCACCTGCGTGCCCCATACGTTTTCCGGGAGGCGCTGTAACACCGGCAATATAAGAGACAACAGGCTTAGTCACATTTTCTTTAACAAAGGCCGCTGCTTCTTCCTCGGCTGTACCACCAATTTCACCAATCATGACAATTGCTTCAGTTTGCGCATCGTTCTGAAAAAGCTCGAGTATGTCGATAAAGTTAGAACCGGGAATCGGGTCACCACCAATGCCAACACACGTCGATTGTCCAAAACCATGATCCGTTGTTTGCTTAACTGCTTCGTAAGTTAAGGTTCCAGAGCGAGAAACAATACCCACTTTGCCAGGCTTGTGAATATGCCCTGGCATAATGCCAATTTTACATTCGCCTGGTGTAATCACTCCAGGGCAATTTGGGCCAACCAAACGCACGCCCAATTCATCGCACCTGACTTTACAATCAAGCATATCTAAAGTCGGAATACCTTCGGTGATGCAAACCACCAATTTAACACCGCTATTAGCCGCTTCTAAAATAGAATCTTTACAAAAGGGTGCAGGTACATAAATAACGGAAGCGTCGGCGCCCGTATTTTCGACAGCTTCCGCCATCGAATTAAACACGGGTAAATTTAAATGCGTTTGACCGCCCTTTCCAGGTGTTACTCCACCGACCATTTGCGTGCCGTAATCAATCGCCTGCTCGGAATGAAATGTACCTTGCGAACCGGTAAAACCCTGACATAACACTTTGGTATCTTTATTTATTAATACGCTCATTATTTATTCTCCCGCCGCCGCTTTCACAACTTTTTCTGCTGCATCCGTCAAGCTCGTTGCCGGCGTAATATTTAAACCACTATCGGCTAAAACTTTTGCTCCCAGCTCGGCATTGTTGCCTTCCAAGCGACACACAACTGGTATTTCGACGCCAACTTCGTTTACCGCACCAATAACGCCTTCTGCAATTAAATCACAGCGTACAATGCCACCAAAAATATTGATTAAAACGGCTTTTACATTGTCGTCTGATAAAATAATTTTAAATGCCTCAACAACGCGCTCTTTAGTCGCACCTCCGCCCACGTCCAAAAAGTTTGCTGGTTGCCCGCCATGAAGCTTCACAATATCCATTGTCCCCATTGCCAGCCCTGCACCATTCACCATGCAACCGATATTGCCGTCCAACGCCACATAATTTAATTCCCATTTTGCCGCATGCGCTTCGCGTTCATCCTCTTGCGTAGGGTCGTGCATTTCTTTTAATTTCGGCTGACGAAACATCGCATTACTGTCGATATTAACTTTTGCATCAAGACAGTGAAGGTCGCCTTGCTCGGTAATAACAAGCGGGTTTATCTCCAACAAAGCAAAATCACAATCTTCAAACATTTTTGCCAAGCCTAAAAAGATCTTGGTGAACTGTTTGATTTGCGTTCCCGTTAAGCCTAACTTAAACGCCAACTCTCGCGCCTGATAAGGCTGTGCACCAACCAGCGGATCAATTGTCGCTTTTAGAATTTTTTCCGGTGTTTCGTGTGCAACTTTTTCAATTTCAACCCCACCTTCTGTCGACGCCATAAATACAATACGGCGTGTGGAGCGATCAACCACGGCGCCCAAATACAATTCCTGCGCAATGTCAGTACAGCTTTCAACCAAAATACGGCTGACCGGTTGGCCTTTCTCATCCGTTTGATAAGTAACAAGGTTATTGCCGAGCCATTTTTTGGCAAATTCTTCGATTTCGCCTTTTGAGGAAACTAATTTCACGCCACCCGCTTTTCCGCGACCGCCGGCGTGAACTTGCGCTTTAACAACCCACTTGTCACCGCCGATAATATCTGCAGCGTTTGCTGCTTCGGCAGGAGTTTCGGCGGCAATGCCCGCTGAAACGGGCAAGCCATATTCTTTAAAAAGTTGCTTACCTTGATATTCGTGCAGATTCATGATGTTTTCCGTTGAGTTTTGCTGTTGAAAATTTAATTAACAATGTAAGTATAGGAAATTGTAATTATTAAAAGTCGATCCCAGTAAAATTTGCCCGTTGAACCGGTTTAGCGTCTTTTTCTATTCGCCATATGAATGGCGTGGCCGTTCACTGCAAGTGCCGCTTCATGAACAGCTTCTGATAGTGTCGGATGGCCAAAAACTGTCATGCCGATATCTTCCGCGCTGGAGCCAAACTCCATTGCAATAGCCACTTGCTGCACAAGGTCTGCGGCACTGGGGCCAACAATATGGCAGCCCAGGATTCTGTCAGTTTCCTCGTGCGCAATCATCTTGACCATGCCGTCTCTTTCATTGGCGGCCATCGCGCGACCACTAATTGCAAAAGGAAAAATGCCTACTTTATACTTTTCACCATTGGCTTTTAATTGTTCTTCGGTTTGTCCAACAGCAGCAATCTCCGGGTGTGTATAAATAACATTTGGGATAATGTCGTAATTCATCACCGTTTTTTGACCGGCAATTCTTTCAGCAACCATTACGCCCTCTTCCGAGCCTTTATGCGCTAACATCGGGCCGCGCACAACATCACCAATTGCCCAAACGCCCGGCGCACTGGTTGAACAAAGGTCATTGACATAAATAGATCCGCGCTCGTCGAGCTTGACGCCACAATCTTCGGATAGCAAACCATCGGTAAAGGGTCGGCGACCAACGCAAACAATTAACTTATCAAATATTTCTTTTTGCTCGTTTCCATCGGCGTCTTTATAGGTAACAACAACTTCTTTTTTCTTGCCCTTGCTTTTAACTTCGCTACCCGTCACCCGACAGTTAAGGCGAATATCTAAACCTTGCTTGTAAAATATTTTTTTTGCGTCTTTGGCAATTTGTTGGTCCATTATTGCTAAGAAGTCTTCCAGTGCCTCCAATAACACAACTTGTGAACCAAGTCGACTCCATACGGAGCCAAGTTCTAATCCAATAACGCCTGCACCAATTACGCCTAAACGTTTTGGTACTTCTTGGAACTCCAGGGCACCGGTAGAATCAACAATTACATCGTTGTCGACCTTGGCAACCGGAATTGCAACCGGAATCGAGCCCGTCGCCAAAATAACATTGTCAGCTTCTAGGATTTCTTCTTTACCATTGTGATCGGTATATTGAACTTTGTGCCCGGCTAATAATTTTCCGGTTCCGAAAAGTGAAGTGACTTTGTTTGACGTAAATAGTCCGGCAACGCCATTAGTCAATTGTTTAACAATTTCATCTTTGCGTTGAATCATTGACGGCACGTTAATTTTAACGCCCGTCGCGCTGATACCGTGGACATCAAAATCTGCTTTGGCTTCATGATATTTATGCGAGCTATCTAAAAGCGCTTTTGAGGGAATACAGCCCACGTTTAAGCACGTGCCACCGTTCACGCCTTTTCCTTCTTTGTTTTTCCATTTCTCTATACACGCTGTTTTTAAACCGAGCTGAGCTGCGCGAATCGCGGCAACATAACCGGCCGGTCCAGCGCCTATCACAATCACGTCATATTTTGTTGACATTTTATCCCCCAAATTTGTTTTTCAAGATCTGCGTAAAATTGCTCTTAAACTTCAAGAAGAATTCGCGCAGGATCCTCGATTAAATCTTTAATTGCGACCAAAAATTGCACCGCTTCTTTTCCATCGATGAGACGGTGGTCGTAAGAAAGCGCTAAATACATCATCGGTAATATTTCTACCTTGCCATTAACAGCCATTGGTCGCTCTTGAATTTTATGCATACCCAGAATTGCGGCCTGCGGTGGATTTAATATCGGTGTTGACATTAACGAGCCAAATACACCGCCATTAGTAAGGGTAAAAGTCCCCCCGGTCATTTCTTCGATGGCAAGTTTGCCATCACGCGCTTTAAGACCAAGACTCCGTATCGTATTTTCGATCTCGGCAATATTCATGTTCTCTGCATTGCGCAAAATGGGCACGACTAAACCTTTGTCGGTAGAAACTGCGACACCGACATCCTGATAGCCGTGATAAACAATATCATTACCATCCATTGACGCATTAACTGCTGGAATGCGACGCAGTGCTTCCACCGCAGCTTTAACGAAAAAGCCCATAAAGCCCAGACGTGTGCCATTGTGCACTTTCTCGAATTTGTCTTTGTATTGCTTACGCAATTCCATTACCGGCCCCATGTTCACTTCATTGAACGTGGTCAACATAGCGGTCGATTGTTTTGCGTCGAGTAAGCGCTCCGCAATACGTGCGCGCAAACGCGTCATCGGAACGCGTTTTTCCACTCGGTTGCCTTCACCCGAAACAGCGACCGGTGGCGGCACAGTTTTCTCTGCGCTTACACCTTTATTTGCGCTGGCGGATGCTGCTGGAGTCGCTACTGTAGATTGTGCACCAGTTTTTTGAAAATTTATGACATCTTCTTTTGTAATTCGGCCGTCTTTGCCTGTGCCTGTCACCTGCGTCAAGTCTATGCCTTTTTCATCGGCATATTTTTGTGCGGCGGGGTTGACCAACTGTCCGCTCTTCGAAGGCGTTTCAGTTGTTACAGGTGCTGCTGCGGGTTCAGCAGGCGCGTCTGCGGAGATCGCGCCGGCTTCAAACACGCCGATAACTTCGTTACTCAAAACCACGTCACCCTCGGCCTTGGCTATGCTGGCAATTTTGCCGTCGGCGGGTGCGACTACCTCTAACACCACTTTGTCGGTTTCAATATCCACGAGCAATTCGTCTCTTGCGACACTCTCGCCTGGCTGTTTATGCCACGTTGCAACGGTGCCGTCTTGCACGGATTCGGGGAAGGTGGGTGCTTTTATCTCAATTGTCATTCCAATCAATCCTTCTATTTAACGATGCTCTTTTTAAGGGTTAGCTCAGGATTTTTATTGTTCATTTAAACGGTCACGTCAAGCGCCGCATTAATAAATTTATTCTGCTCATCAATGTGCGTCGACATATAACCTGCGGCTGGAGCTGAAGACGCGGGGCGACCGGCATAACGCAAAAATATATCGGAATTTAAACGCTCAAGTACACGTTTCATTCTGTGCTGGCTTGAAAACCACGCGCCTTGGTTCATCGGCTCTTCTTGACACCAAATCATGTCAGTCACATGCTCAAAGGGCTTTAATGCAACGCGAATATCTTCTTCGGGAAACGGATAAATTTGTTCCAGTCGAACCAATGCAACGTCGTCTTGTTGCCGCTCGTTACGTGCTTCGAGCAGGTGATAATAAACTTTACCGCTACACATAATAACGCGTTTGCATTTTTCCGGTTTTATATCTTGATCAGTTAAAACCGTGTGAAATTTACCTTGCGCAAGTTCCTCTAGCGAAGAAGTGGCAAGTTTATGCCGTAATATCCATTTGGGGCTCATGACCACCAACGGGCGGCGCATAGGGCGCAATGCTTGTCGGCGCAGCATATGAAAAACTTGCGCAGGCGTCGTGGGGATACACACTTGAATATTATTTTCCGCACACAATTGCAAAAAGCGTTCAAGTCGTGCAGACGAATGTTCTGGACCCTGCCCTTCATAACCATGCGGTAATAAAAGCGTTAAACCACACAAACGCCCCCATTTGTGCTCACCACTGGTAATAAATTGGTCAATCACAACTTGTGCACCATTGGCAAAATCACCAAATTGAGCCTCCCAAATAACAAGTGTATCGGGTTTAGTCGTGGCATAACCGTATTCAAACGCCAACACGGCTTCTTCAGATAAAAAAGAATCGTAAATATCAAACGGTGGCTGATCTTTACTGATATTTTGCAGCGGCAAATAGGTTTCGGCATTTTTTTGGTTATGCACAATCGCATGACGATGCGAAAACGTGCCACGCCCAACATCTTGACCCGTCAACCTAACGGAAACACCTTCCTCAATTAAAGTGGCGTAAGCCATGGTCTCAGCCATGCCCCAGTTGATGGGAAGCGCACCCCCGGCCATTTTGCGTCGGTCGTCATAAATCTTTGCGACTTGGCGTTGCACCACAACACCATCGGGGATATGACTAATTTTCTCTGCAACTTTTTGCAGCTTTTTCAATTTATACGAAGTATCGGCAGGCGTTTGCCAGGTGTGTCCAAGGTAAGGAGCCCAATTGACAAACAAAGAAGCATCAGGCTCGCTAACTAAACGCGTCGCCACTTCTTCACCGCGATCAAGCGCATCGCGATATTCGGTGACCATTGCCGCTGCAGCTTCGGCGGAAATCACACCTTCTGCAACGAGCTTTTCCGCATAGATAGTGCGCGAAGTTTTATGCTTGCGAATCGCGGTATACATGCGCGGTTGCGTGGCCGACGGTTCATCGGTTTCATTGTGCCCGCGCCGACGGTAACAAACTAAATCGATAACAACGTCTTTTTTAAATTCGTTGCGATAGTCAATCGCCAATTTTGAAACCCAAGCAACTGCCTCTGGGTCGTCGCCATTAACGTGAAAGATCGGAGCCTCAATCATTTTGGCAACGTCGGTACAATAGTCGGTCGAACGAGCATCTTCTCTGCGGCTTGTGGTAAAACCAACTTGGTTATTGATGACAATATGAATAGTGCCGCCAGTCTTATAAGCCCGTGTTTGCGACATCTGGAAGGTTTCCATTACCACACCCTGGCCGGCAAAAGCGGCGTCGCCATGAATAACGACAGGAACAACTTTATCCCGCACCGGATCTTTGCGGCGATCTTGTCGCGCTCTAACAGAACCCTCTACCACCGGAGCAACAATTTCTAAATGCGAGGGATTAAACGCCATCGCCAAATGCATTTCTCCGCCCGGCGTCATAACATTGGATGAAAAACCCTGGTGATATTTGACGTCGCCGGAAGTATCAACAAGTTTCTTGCCCTCAAACTCATCAAACAAATCGGCAGGATTTTTACCTAACACGTTAACCAGTGTGTTTAGCCGTCCGCGATGAGCCATACCGAGAACCATTTCCTTGGCGCCGTATTTACCTGCATTGCTAATAACCACATCTAAAAGTGGAATTAAACTTTCTCCGCCCTCGAGACCGAAGCGCTTGGTGCCCGGATACTTCGCATCGAGGTGGCGCTCCAAGCCTTCCGCAGCTGTCATGCGCTTTAGTATTTTAAGCTTTTCCTCTTCGGAAAAATTCGGTGTCGAGCGGTCGCGTTCTACACGATTTAACAACCACGAGCGCTCAGCATAATGGGTGATGTACATCACCTCAGCACCAATGGAGCCGCAATAACTTTGTTCAAGGTCGGCTAATATCTGCTTTAAAGGTGCTTCGTGATAACCAAAAGCGAGGTCACCGGTTTGGAAAACGACCTCTAAATCGGCGTTATTTAAACCGTGAAAATATAAGCCCAGTTCATCCACATCAATGGCTTCGGCTAAACCAAGCGGGTCGATCTTGGCCTTCTTGTGGCCTTTTAGGCGATAGGCATTAACCAGTTGCACAACTTCAACTTGCTTGCGCTCGTGCGTGATGTGCGCTGCACCTGAGCCCGGAGCAACCATTGGACGAGCGCGGTTTTTCCCAAGCAATTCAAAATATTCAATAATCTCGGCATGCGATACATCAGTACCCGCAACACCATTAACGCGTGGCAGCGACTCAAAATAATTGCGCCACTCACTGGGAACACTTTTAGGGTCGCTTAAAAATGCTTCGTAAAGCTCTTCAACGTATGCAGCGTTTCCACCGGAAATGTGGGAAGTACTCCACAGCGCTTCCATCATATTTTTTTGCATGTTACCCACCGCCTTCATGGGAAAGCTCAGCTTGTTTCTATAATATCTCGAATACTTCGGACCAAATTTCATATAGAAATTGGTGCCTAATTAAAAAATTACAATTAATAATAGACGCTAATTAAACAGACAATTGATATTTACCATTGATACCTACCACTAATGCTTGGCAATAACCAATCGCGTTAAGCTATTTTGTTGTTCAAAGACACTCTAATCTGGATTACACGTTTTAAGCTTTATTCGGCACTTTACGCTGCATGCAAAGCGCAGATGCTAGCTAAGTCGCCCGCTGCAATAACATATTTCTTATATGTCCAATTGCACGTGTCGGATTCAGATTTTTTGGGCACACAGCTACGCAGTTTTGTATGCCGTGGCAACGAAAAACACTAAATGGATCGTCAAGCTTGGATAAACGCTCGTCTTTGCTCGTGTCGCGACTATCAGCCAAAAATCGATAGGCCTGCAACAAACCAGCCGGCCCAATAAATTTGTCTGGGTTCCACCAAAACGATGGGCAACTCGTCGAGCAACAGGCGCACAAAATACACTCGTAAAGGCCATCTAATTTCGCCCTGTCTTCAGGCGACTGCAAGCGTTCAATTGCCGGAGCAGGAGAATCATTTTGCAAAAACGGTTCAACCTTGCGGTACTGCTCGTAAAACTGGGACATGTCGATAACTAAATCGCGTATGACTGGAAGACCAGGCAATGGTCGCAAAACCAATTTGCCTTTCTTAACACTTTCAGAAAGTGATGTAATACAGGCCAAACCGTTTTTACCCGACATGTTTATACCATCCGACCCACAAACACCTTCGCGGCAAGAGCGACGAAAAGTAAGGCTGGGGTCTCTCTCTTTCAAAAGCTCCAACACATCGAGAACCATAAGGTCCTTACCTTGGGTATCGACCTCATAGGTTTTCATGTAAGGGGCTTTATCGGTTTCGGGGTTGTAACGATAAACTTCTACTTTCAACATAATCATCGCCCTCCCTTAATAAGATCGCGCTTTGGGTTCAAATTTATCAACCGTCAGTGGTGTCAGGTTCACGGCTCGTTTACCAACACGCTTTTCTTCGGGGAAATACATCGAATGGCACAGCCAGTTGGTATCGTCACGCTCCTGGTAATCCTCGCGCGCGTGTGCACCACGCGACTCTTTGCGCTCTTCCGCGGCAATAGCGGTTGCTTCCGCCACCTCAAACAAATTCTGCACCTCAAGTGCTTCAATGCGTGCGGTGTTAAATGCCTGGCTTTTGTCATCCAACTTAATATTGTCTATACGTCCGCGCAATTGCGCTAATTTCTCAACACCCTGCTGCATAAATTCACCTTTGCGGAAAACGCCAAAATGGTTTTGCATAATGCCTTGTAGTTCTTTACGCAAATCTGCTGCAGCTTCGCCTTCCGTTGATTGATTAAGCTTATTAAGACGAGCCATCGCGGCTTCTAAGTCTGATTCACTTGCAGGGCGCTGCTCGACGCCCTCACGCAAGGCCTTTTCAATAAACAAGCCTGAAGCGCGGCCAAACACAACTAAATCGAGCAATGAATTTCCACCCAGGCGATTGGCACCGTGCACCGATACACAAGCCGCCTCGCCGCAGGCATAAAAGCCGTCGACAATCTCGTCATTGCCGTCTTCATCTTGGGTGATGGCCTGGCCGTGAATATTGGTCGGTACGCCTCCCATCATATAGTGACAAGTCGGCACAACGGGTATTGGTTCTTTTACTGGGTCGGCGTGGGCAAAAGTGCGTGACAATTCCAAAATGCCCGGTAATTTCTCATTTAAGGTTTTTTCGCCTAGATGATCGAGCTTCAAAAAAACGTGGTCTTTATTTTCGCCACAACCGCGCCCCTCTAAAATTTCAAGAATCATTGAACGCGCAACAACATCACGACCGGCCAAGTCTTTGGCGTTTGGCGCGTAGCGCTCCATAAAACGCTCGCCTGAATCATTAATTAAAAAGCCGCCTTCGCCACGGCAGCCCTCGGTCACAAGGACACCTGCACCGGCAATTCCGGTCGGATGAAATTGCCACATTTCAATATCTTGCACCGGAAAGCCAGCGCGCAACGCCATGCCGATACCGTCTCCGGTGTTAATATGGGCGTTGGTAGTCGAAGCATAAATGCGCCCTGCGCCACCAGTGGCAAATACAGTCGCTTTAGAGCGAATATAGACCGTTTCCCCGTCTTCCATATTAATGGCAATAACACCCACGACGGCTCCGTCTTGGTTCTTCACCAAATCGACAGCGAACCACTCATTTAAGAAAACCGTATTAGCGCGAACATTTTGCTGATATAGAGTATGCAATAACGCGTGGCCGGTCCGATCGGCCGCAGCGCAAGTGCGCGCCGCTTGGCCACCACGACCATAGTCTTTGGATTGGCCGCCAAAAGGCCGTTGATAAATGCGACCATTTTCCGTGCGCGAAAACGGCAAACCCATATGCTCTAATTCAAAAACAGCTTCAGGTCCGACCGAGCACATATACTCAATTGCATCTTGGTCACCAATATAGTCTGAGCCTTTTACCGTATCGTACATATGCCAACGCCAATCATCTTCCGGGTCTGCACTGGCAATGGCACAGGTAATTCCACCTTGAGCTGAGACTGTGTGCGAGCGAGTGGGAAAAACTTTTGTCACTACCGCGGTTTTATAGCCAGATTGCGCCATTTGCAAAGCGGCGCGCATCCCCGCTCCGCCACCGCCTATCACAATGCCATCAAAGGTAATCGTTCTAATCGCAGCCACTATTTACACTCCCCACAAAATATCGATAACCCAAGCGACATACGCAAGGGTGACAATTGCAAATATACCGAGGACAAGCATGCGAATACTCAGGGCTTTGCGGCCCATAAGGCGTTCGGTCACGTAATCGGTTAACACTACCCATAAACCAATCCAGGCGTGAGCAGCAATACTTAACAAAGCACATAAACTAAATACGCGCATCCACGTTTGACTAAATAATGCCGACCAATCAGCGTAAGTGATTGCTTTGCCATGGCTGACCAAGTAGAAAACAATAAATACGGTGTAAGCCAACATAACGATGGCAGTAAAGCGTTGAATTAACCAATCTGAAACTCCGCTGCGACCAAAACTCGTTGCTGCTGTTACCATACCCATAACCCCGCGACAATTATTGACAAGAGAAACGCAGCCAACATCACTTTCGCTCCCATCTGACCACCTTCGTAGCTTTCACCAAAACCGAGATCCATAATCAAATGGCGAATGCCCGCCAGCGTGTGATAAGCAACTGCACAGCAAAGCAACCACACAATAACCTTTGCCCATCCTTGATCGAGCAGGCTTTTGAGTGCATTAAAACTCTCTTCAGACGCCAAACTTTGGTCTAACATCCAAAATAAAACCAAAATGCCGCCCAATAAAACGCAACCGGAAACGCGGTGCAATATGGAGACGATAGCTGTAATAGGAAAAGAAACGGTGGAAAGATCGAGATTTACAGGTCTATTTTTATTCACTGTTGAGTTTCACCTTCGTCGTAACAAAATGCAAATTCTTTTTCGAAAAGCCGCCGAGACTTTAAACTCAAGAATTATATTAAAGAATTGCTTCTTTCGGCGATTTCCGCGTTTTTAATCACTGCAATCGCTGAGGGTGAGAGATGAATCGAGCATCAAGCGCACGTCAAAAATCGCGCCGGATTATAGGGTTAGGCAGCAAAAATTACAAACGCACGTTTGTGTTCATCTCCTCGCCAATCTGCGACTTCACCAGCGCTGTGCGTTGTATAAAAAAAAACCTATTTTATGCACTGATATAACGCACATACACTCACTCAACTGATATTAAAGCAGAGATTTGAATAATTCGCTCTGTTAAAGCTTTCTACTTACGCGGATTTTTTTCTATACTACATCCCAGCCAAAATAATGTTATGGCATTTTTGGAGACCAACATCGACTATTATTCGTACGATTTGGCCCCGCAGATTTGTGTGTGCGACTAGATTTGTGATTTTCACTCTAGATACGCCAAAGTTTTTGTCGCTTAAGTTTAATCGATTTCACAAGCCAGGTGCTTTCGTGCTTGGCTCGCAATAAATTCGGTGAACTGGCCACAAAAGCACTACTGTAGAATTTTCAACTTGCATAGTTATGGAAACATCGCTACGCAAACATAGTTAAGCAAACATTCTGCACAAATCACTGAGCGAACACTGCAATACCAGTGCACAATGCTACTATTTAACCAAGTAACATTGATAAGCACTGCTGTTTTACTGATTAGCACGATAGCTTTGTTGCCTAACGACACGTGATTAAAACGACTATCTTCTAGTAAATTGTGTGCGTTTTTTGTTCGCTAAGTGATTTACCCAAAAGAAAATCAGTTTTATCAGATATTATTTGCAGTTTTTTGCATTTACGGCAAAAAAACAAATAGTGTGTCTAAAACGCTATGTTAGCTCTGCCATTGATGCGGGAAATTGATCTGATTCAACCGTAAAGGCTGATGATAAAATCGCGAGACTAATTGAATTCTGGTTCAAATAGAAATCTCTGGAAAATACTCGAAAACATCGTTTGATCGATCGGCCGTTTTCTCTGTAGATTCGCTGTAACCGTTTTTTGTAGATTCGCCGTAGCCGTTTTTTTGTAGATTCGCTGTGGCACTTTTCTTCATTGATTCGCTGCGGCTCTCGCTCAGTTGCAATTATAGGAGTCACTAATGACCGAAAAATCAGTTCGCTTACACGCTGACGATATCGAAAGCCCCATCGATTTACCCGTTTATTCCGGCACTTTGGGCAACGATGTTGTCGATGTTCGCGGGTTAACAGCAAACGGCTATTTCACCTACGACCCTGGCTTTGTATCCACGGCATCGTGCGAGTCGAAAATAACCTACATAGATGGAGCCAACGGAGTTCTATTACACCGCGGCTACCCAATCGAGGTTTTAGCGGAAAAATCAGAGTACCTTGAGACTTGCTATCTGCTTTTGCATGGGGAATTACCCAGCAAATCGCAATATGAGCAGTTCCAAACCTTGATCACTAATCACACAATGGTCCACGAAGCCATCGCGCGATTTTTCCGCGGTTTTCACCATGACTCTCACCCCATGGCAATTATGTGTGGAGCCGTGGGTGCACTTTCGGCGTTTTACCATGATTCTTTAGATATTAGTAACGCTGAGCACCGGCTTATTTCTGCGCACCGGCTCGTTGCAAAAATGCCAACACTGGCTGCTATGTGTTACAAACATCATATCGGCCAGCCATTTATGTACCCCGATAACATGTTAAGTTATTCCGAGAATTTCTTGCGGATGATGTTTGGCACGCCATGCGAGGATTACAAGGTCAACCCTGTGTTGGCTTCTGCAATGGATAAGATTTTCCTACTTCACGCTGATCACGAACAAAATGCGTCGACTTCGACTGTACGCTTGGCAGGCTCTTCAGGCGCGAATCCTTTTGCCTGCGTTGCTGCAGGGATAGCGACACTTTGGGGGCCGGCCCACGGCGGCGCTAATGAGGCCGTTCTAGCGATGCTTGAGGAAATTGGCGACGAGTCGAATATCGATAAATTTATCGCTAAAGCAAAGGATAAAAACGATCCGTTCCGTTTGATGGGCTTTGGCCATCGGGTATATAAAAACTTCGACCCGCGCGCGAAGGTAATGAAGCAAACCTGCGACGAGGTTTTGACTGAGCTCGGCCTCGAAAACGACCCTCTGCTCAAAATCGCTAAACGCCTTGAGAAAATAGCTTTAGAAGACGAATATTTTATCCAGAAGAAACTGTATCCGAACGTCGATTTTTACTCGGGTATTATTATGAAAGCCATTGGTATTCCGACCGAAATGTTCACAGTCATTTTCGCCACTGGACGAACCATTGGCTGGATAGCCCATTGGCATGAAATGGTATCGGAAGGCTTTAAAATTGGGCGCCCCCGCCAGCTCTATACGGGTTATGCGCAACGCGAGTACGTTAAACTCGAAAAACGATAAGATCTCGAAAGAAAGGCAAAAAAAACCGGCTTAATGCCGGTTTTTAATACTTGGCCAACCAAATTAGAGCTTATCGGCATTTTCCGAAAGATAACTGGCAACACCTTCAGGCGAAGCTTGCATGCCTTTATCGCCGTCTTGCCAACCTGCGGGGCAAACTTCCCCGTGCTCTTGATGGAAAATAAGCGCATCGACCATACGCAACATTTCGTCGATATTACGCCCAAGTGGCAGGTCGTTGACAACTTGGTGGCGCACATCGCCATTCTCATCAATCAAAAATGAACCGCGAAAAGCCATTCCGCCTGCAGACTCAACATCATAAGCCTGGCATATGGAATGAGTCATATCGGCAACCAAGGTGTATTTAACTGGACCAATTCCGCCATCGTTTACCGGCGTATTTCGCCATGCGTTATGGGTAAAATGGGAATCGATTGAAACACCAATAACTTCAACGCCGCGCTTTTTAAACTCTTCGATACGATGATCAAAAGCAAGCAATTCAGACGGGCAAACGAAGGTGAAATCGAGAGGGTAGAAAAATACAACCGCCTTCTTACCTTTTGTCGCTTCTGCAAAATTGTAGTTATCAACAATCTCGCCATTACCTAATACCGCCGCTGCAGTAAAATCCGGTGCTGGTTTTCCAACAAGTACGCCCATTTCGAGTCTCCAAGTGTGTTTGTGGTGAATGTTTAGGAAGGTCAATTCAATAACTATGTTTGAGTTGATCGGCCAATGATAACACCGTCACATCAATCTAAATGATTAATTTTTTATATCGCACCGATAGCAAAACAACTGTTGAACGGCAATCTCGCATCAGGCGGTTAACTTTCAATCAAAACTGTGAACTCAATCTAATTGACAATTATTATCATTTAGATTAGTCTATAAATTAGTGCTGGGGCGTTTGAGTCGTACAATGAAGGTTTTTATGAAGTGCGGTAAACCTTTCAGATCAGTGCCTTTTTGCTAACACACTTTGTAATAGAACTATTTGAATTAGAACACTTTTTTTACGGTCAGGATTTCATTTTATGTATGTTTGTCTTTGCAAAGGTATAACCGACAGGCAAATTCGCGCCGCAATGTCGGAGGGAAATACAACGGTGCGGGCACTAAAGGATTCTCTTGGTATTACTTCTCAATGCGGGCGCTGTGCTCGGTTAACTAAGGAAATAGTTAAAGACAGCAGCAAAAATACGTCGGGAGACCTGTTTTATTCGCTTTGAAGCGTCTTACCACCACACCAAAAACTACACTTCAAAAACTACAGAAAAACACACAAATATAATTACTCCACGCGAAATCGGAATGATTTTAGCGTTTTGTCTTGATGCACCAACTCGACGTTATAGTAACCGCCCTCGAAGGTCGAGCGAGCCTGCTTTTCGAAAATAAACTCCCCCTCCCCGCTTACTCCTCTGGTCACAACGGGAACCTCGGCAAGCAGTCTGCTTTGTTTTTCATTCAACAAGCGCGCGTCTAGCAATGAACCGGAATTGGGGAAGTTATCGTAGCGAAATTTAAAATATATTTTGTTCGCTACGTCAATAACGCGGGGCTGGTCGCGATTGAGATCAACCTTGCTCTGCCCGGACGCGCGAATTTGAACAATTTTTGGCTCATCACTGAACTTTGCGATGTTAATGGCTTCATCTACTTTTAGCATCGCAAGCTGTATCTTTCCGTCACCTTTGCGCTGTTTGTAAGCTGCTTCCAGCGAAGCACGCGCATCATCGTAACGACCTTCAGAAACAAGGCGACTTGCGCGTTGCTCAACTTTATCCAACAACGACTCCAAGCCTCTAAGCGCAGACCTGTTGCTTTCATCTAACGCCAGAATTTGCGAATAGGAATCGAAAGCACTCTGCCCCACGGGACCATAGTAGTTTCCCTGAAAGATCTGTCGATCGGCCTCATCAAATAGCATATTCACCTGCTGGGACACAGTTCGTTTTTCATTTAACTGCGACTTAACGGCCAAGGCGTTATTGTTATTCGGGTCAATTTGCAGAGCTTTGCCAAGTAGCGCAAGGGCATCGGCGTCCTCCCCGCGCCGGAGTTTATCTCTGGCATCGTTCGACAAGGCGCGCGCGATGCGGCCTAGGCCCAATTTGGCTGGGTAGATATCGGGGTCGAGCGCCAACACTTCGCGGTAGAGAGACAAGGCATTAGACTCTTCCGGTTCGGTGAACTTTCCCTCTTTTTCTAATTTTTCTGCAAGCGCCAAGTTTTTTTCAATCGCAGACCTGTGTGCTAAACGCGAACGCAGGCTTGCAACCTCCTGCTGATTGTACTCCGGGAAAAGCTTCTGTAACTGATCCAATTGGCGCTGTGCCTTTTTAAATGCACCTGAGCTGAAATAAGGTCCAATGCTCTTCAAATGTGTCTGGGCTAATGCGAGATACTGTTCTTGATAGCGTTTTTCGTTTGGCAACATCACGATTAATTGACGCAGCTTTTTTACTAACGGCTCTAATTTATCGTTGTCCGCATCATATCTTTTTGTTAATTGCTGGAGCTCTTTCTCCATCTGAGCTTGCTTCTTTGATTTGATTCCGGGGGGAAGCTTGCCCAGCTGCTCAGATTCCGAGCTAGTACCCCGAATTAAATCTGCCAACGATTTCTGTCGCGCGATTTTTTCCTCTTCCGAGGAAGTACCCGACACGGCGCTCTCATCTTGCGTAACAAAATAACTACTCAAACCAATAATCGCAGCGAAAACTGCAACCGATGTGATCCAAATCCATCGCGATTTGCTGCGCTCTTCCTTGTCGATAGAATCAAACGAGACAGTGAAGCGGTCAGGGTCATCAATCTGCGTTATTCCGCCTGTCGCGCCTTTGCTAATCAAATCCGACTGGATGGAGATCATCGTCGGAGAATTAAGCACAGGCTCTTTGGCCTCTCTGCGGGCCGTTTGGTATTCGCGCTCAAGCTCTTCGAGCTCATCGACATCAACGATTTCCAGCGCAGCTGCTAGTTCTCCGCCATCCTGAAAGCGGTCATCGGGATCTTTCGCCATCATGCCGTCGAGAATAAATTGCAGAGGCTCAAGGTGATGAGGTAGCAACGGGATGGGCTCGGTTATGTGTTTGATACCAATGGCGACAGCTGACTCCGCATCATAGGGCACCTGGCCAATCAGCAAATAGTAAAACACAACGCCTAAACCGTAGATGTCAGCGCGCGTGTCGACCGCCTTACCCTTAGCCTGCTCCGGGCTCATATAGTGCGGTGTACCGACCGCCGTACCCGCTTGCGTGACGCTTATATCTGACTCCGCCGCGCGCGCAATACCGAAATCCATCAACACCGCGCGCCGACCTTTGTTATACACCATGATATTTTCAGGTTTAATATCGCGGTGAACGTAACCCTTGGAGCCGGCGAAATCCAGAGCTTTAGCAATGTCGCGAACAACTTGTATTTTTTGCGGGAAACTCAGACGCTTACGCATATGCTTGAGGTCTTTACCCTCAACATATTCCATCGACAGGAAATAGGCGCCATCGTGAACGCCAACATCGTAAACGGTGACGATATTGGGGTGGACCAGCTGGCTGACAATCCTCGCTTCGCGCAAGAACCGCTGGCCGAATGAGGGGTCATCTGCCAAGCCCTTGGACATGACTTTTAGCGCAACCTCGCGCTCAAAAATCTCCTGGACGGCCAAATAGACGGTCGCCATTCCACCCTTACCGAGTGTTCTGACTATGTTGTAACCAGGAATTTCTATTGTCATTATTTAGCGAAACAAGACACGCGCTGATCAAAATTACTATTGAACAGGTAAAACAGTTCTTTCGTTTCAAAGATAGAACAGTTTTAAACTTTAGGAAGCTCTGATTAACGCTGGCAATGCTGAGATTAATCAGAAACTTCGTTAATCAGTATTGTGTAACAAACTTGAAACTCGAACAACGCCTGAAATCACGGCGCATTCATTAAGCGATGCCAGAGGCAAAGAAGAATTTTTCAAGAACGACTAAATAGTTGCCGGGTTAGCAGAAAAGGCTGCTTTTTTTATTGGTGATGGCCCGGCAGTTTTTGTCAGACCAAAAGACAGGCGGCGGCGTTTATCAGCAAAGCGAATGGAGCCTGCTAGCCGGTCCCAGATAGCTAGGTAGGTACCGAAGTTTTTATCTTTGTCCTCAATGGCGCTGCTGTGATGGATTTGATGCTGCGCCGGACTAATAAACCAACGCTCGAATTTGCCAAAACTGAGCCATATATGGGAATGGCGCAAATTCGCGAACAACGCATTGAAGACAAACCCGAAAGCATGCACGCCCATTATCTCCAACGCGGCGACTTGACTGCCAAACAGGTAAACAAAGCTGCCGGTAACCAGTGCAAAAACACCCATTGAACGCAGGTAGTAAAGCGTCATCTCCAGCGGATGGGAGCGGTGCAGTGTCAGCGGCGTTAAAATTGTGGCACTGTGATGGACTTTATGAAAGCGCCATAATATCGGGATTTTATGCAAGCCCATATGCAAAAGAAAACGGCTTAGCTCATCAACGATAAAAAACACCAGCGAATAAAGCGCGATAACCACCCACGGCGACCAAGATAGGCCTTGCGGCGTATCGAAATTTGCTTGCCAAAATCTCGCGACAAGAATTGCGACAAAAATCTTTGAGCCCAATAGCGGAACAAGTACCGCAACACGAATAAGACTATTGAGCGCCAAATAGGCGCAATCGATCAAAGTCGATTTTGATAAAAAATAATTGCGGGAAAAAAAAACGGAGAATATTTTTTGCTCGCGATCACGATAGCGGACAATTAACACCGCAAACAATACCGAGATAAGTAAAAATGGCCAGTACAAGCGTTTGCTGGGGTCAAAAGGTACGGAGATTAACTCGCTAAATGCGACGAAAAGCTGGGTATAAGCCCAATTGCTGAGTTCGTTAAAACTCATATTGAACCCCAAATTTCACCAAGCGCGGTAAATTGGGTCGAGCACCAAACGGGTTGCGAGAAACTATTTTTTGCTCATCGAGAACATTCTCAGCCACAAGCTTAAAACTAAAAGAGGGGTTTAACTGATAACGTGCCGAAAAATTAACTGTCGTCAGCGCATCTGTTTTTTCACCACTTAGAGGAACCCCATCGCCAGAAGCCTCAAGCATCTCGTCGATATAATTCACCATCAACGCAAGTGCAAGTTTTTCGTTTTCAATACCGATGCGCACATTAGCTTGATGACGCGGAATATAGGGCAAACGATCACCGACAGAGATTTCACCCCACTGCGAAAAGCCTGACACAAACTCATTCTCAAATATGGCGTCCGTGTAGGTATACTGCATAGCCAACGGCAGCTGCCAAGTACCAAAAACTTCAAAGTTTGTATTTAATACTGCTTCTAAGCCCTGAATTTCAGCTTCGCCACCGTTAAAATCAAAACCAAAACACGGCTCGCTCGAGCGGCAGCGCGCCAATAAATTAGAATAATCACTATAAAATCCGATTAGCTCTGCACGAGTCTGCTCACCGTAATACCTGAGGCCATATTCATAATTAACACTCTCCTCTGGATCTACATCCTCATTTGTTGTTGCCGACACCGGCGAAAAGCCTTTATAGACACCAAATAACAAACCAAATGCATCATTAAATTGATAGACAACACCTGCACCTGGAGTAAACGCATTCTGATTTAACGTAAATTCTTCATCAATAAGAAAATTGCTCAACGTCGACTCAATATCCTCAGCACGAAAGCCGACGTTAAATCGCCACTTATCCAAATGTGAATCAAGTTGCGCATAAAAAGCCAGTGCATCTGCTTCACCGCGATTTAATGTTTTCTTAATGCCCGTTCTGTTTTCGTCCAAAACTAATTCGCGACTAATCATCGCATAGAGGCGCTGCTGATGATCTCTTTCGGCATAATCCCGGTGCACGCGAACACCTACCGTGAGCTCGTTTTCAAAATTACCAAAATTGAAATTGCGTAGATATTGCGTTTCAATACCTTCAGAACCGTATTTGCGCGCATTATTGGTCACATCAATGCGATCCGAATCGATATTGGTTAAATCGCTGTCGCGATCGCCACGCAATAATGCCAACTCGTCATCCAAGCCTGATTCATTACCGTTTAATACATCGCGTGCATCTTTAAAAGGCGTAACATCTAAGCCATCGAATTTATTCCATTCGCGCTCAAAACGATTGTAATACGCCTTAGTCACCCATTTTTGCTCTTCCGATATCGTTAACGTATGAATCAAATGCAACTGCTGATGTTCCGAATCAAAGTGATCCAACTCGCTTGAGGGATAACGCCGGTTAGGATCGATGGCAAAGTCTTCATCTGTTAAGCCCAGGTAAGTTTCATCTGAAGATTCATCGGCATAACCCAGCTTTAAAACAATATTTTGCTTAATACCATTAGCATGATCAAAGGTATAACGAAGTTTTGTATTAAAGTCGTTGCGCACAAAGCCGGTATCAGCGCCTGACTCAAGTTTCTTAAAGCCGTCAGAGCTGTAGCGCAAACCTTCGATTAAGTAACCGAACTGGTCGCTGCTATCACTAACAAAGGCCGAATATTTTTGATAGTTGTATTCACCTAATGAGAGCCCAACTTCCCCACTTAACTGTTGCGAAATTGGTCGCGTAGCAAAATTAATAGCGCCTCCCACTGTGTGGGGGCCATGTTTAACCGCCGAAGGACCTTTAATCACTTCGGTCGCCGACATACGATTAACATTGGGGATATAGTAAGCAGCTGGCGCAGCGTAAGGTGCGGGGCCGATTAACATACCGTCTTCCATAATGGTAATCTTTGAACTGCGATCGTTACTCGTGCCGCGAATACCGATATTTGGTCGCAGACCAAAACCATCCTCTTGGCGAATATAAATTCCCGGAGCTTGTGCCAACAAAGCGTTTAAATCTGTGGTATCAAAACGGGAAATATCCTCTTTGCCGATATAAGTCGCAGAACCGGAAAGTGACTGAATACCCTCCAAGCCACCCGTAACAATAACCTCTTCAACTATCGTTTCTTTTACAGCGCCGTCACTCTCCGATTCTTGTCCAATAGAAGCGATGGAAAAAAATAGTAAAAGAAGAGCAAGAAAAAAAATAAGGTTTTTTTTAGAAGTAGATTTTGACATCATAAAACTAACGAAACTGCATTAATAAATCCGGCATTCTAACAAACTCAACTCACTTATGTGACTTCTGAATACGCCAGTCACCGGCTTTGAATGCACACGATACCAAAAATTCAAGGTAGACTCAGGCCAAAAATAATGTAGCAAAAGTCAATTTACTTGCATTTAAATGGATCAATCATTATCAGCCTGCGCTCCGGCTGGTAAGTCCACCTGCACAGCGAGAATAAAATCGGTGCGCAGACGATCACTAATTCGCTTGGTTAACCCATGTAAAGCACAGGCTTTCAATACCTCTGCAGCTTCGGGGTTACTATTGCTATTGGCACAATTCTGCTGAGCTTGCGCTGAAGATAGAATGGTCTGAGCTTCGTCCAATAGATTGGTATCGCTCTGAATCATTGAATCGACAAATTCGATTGCCGCTGTGACATCCGTTGCAAAGCTCTGGTTAATTTGCGGCATTCCTGCAGCGGAAATAATATCGTCAAAACCAGAACCTTCGCTGCCGGTATAAATCTCCCAAAACGTTTCCAAGTTGGTTTTGATGCTTTCCAAAGAAGCAGTGCTGTAGGGGAACTCAACTCGTTCGGGACACGCGGCGTTTGCACAAAAGTCGTCACCAGAACCGATTTGTTTAATACCAGTGACAATTCCTAACTTAATATCTTTTGTGACTTTTTCGATGTAGAAAATCGCATCAGATAAGCCCTGTAAAAACTCTTCGGGATTAGCGCTCTGCACTAACTCAGTTCTGAAATTATCGCCTTGAGCCGTCCAATCACTTAAGATACTGGCGGCAAAATTGCTCATATCACTTGCCGCAAGCTTGGCATAATTGCATCGCGCAACTTGACGCTCACTCGCGGGCCGCGCATTCCAAGCTTGTGTATCGGTTTCATTGGCTGCGCAAGTATGCTCCAAGTTTTCATTAAATAAAAGATACTCGAGCGTTCCTAAACCACGGCTTGAATTAACAAACTGACTAATATCAAAACCCTCGCTCTCGGCGCGAATAACGTTTCGATCGACCAAACATGTGTCTAAACCGGTTGACTTACCGTATCCATGGATAATATTTCTATCGCGACTCGAATTATCTGTAACGGGACCAAACTGAAATACCTCAGCTTTTTGCCAAGTCAACATCAGTTCGGTCCAAGAAGAACGCGCGCTCGCCAAATTATTTGCTTCTTGTTGTGTGCCCAGGCTTTCACAATATGTATCCAGCGCACCGGTATCGGATGCGAATTCAGCAGCATTATTAGCAAATTGCGTGTAAGTCGGAATAAAAATCTCATCACTTAAATTGGCAAACATTCCGGCGTAATCAAAATTGCTTGGCGCATTACTACCTGAAGAACTTGAACTGCTCGAGCTCGAAGTATTCGGCCCACCCGAGGAACCACCGCCACTTCCACAAGCAGCGAGAGCCAAAATGGCTGCACAGCAGAAAAAAAATCGAGCATATTTAAACTTCTTTACATAAGCCATTTTCAAACTCACCTATATCTAACATCTTTTACGTCTATACCAAATCTATTAACCCGAAAATAAATATTGCCGGTTTAATAGTGAGAAATCTCGCAATTTTATCAATAACACGTTATACAAATCAGTTTTTCAGAAACGCAAAAAGCCGCGTGAAACGCGGCTTCGAAACAACATACTTTTTAATATTACCAATTTTCAACATTTTGCTGGTTAAAATCGTAAGCCATCATCAGCTTATCTCGAGCTTTTAATAGATTTGTACGATAGGCGCTTACACGCTCTGCCGCGGTCGAAGCCTCGGTTAGGCCATCACCATCCATACCCATGTAAGCAGTTCCAAGCTGAGTACCGTCAGCTAACACAGGAGCATCGCCCATATAAGCCAAAACGGCCTTTAAGTCAGCAACACTTGCACCATTTTCACCTAAGCGGAACGGCGATTCCGGGCTAAATTGCAAACCGAGTGCAAAACCTTTCATTTCACCCCAATGCTTTGATAGGTCTTTGTAATTCGCCAAATCAGCAAATTGATCACCGACAAAATTACCCATATCGCCTATCGTGTCGTTGATATAATGGACAACTGTCGCAGCAATACATTTTTCCCAGGTCTGCGCCGCTATTTTTATGTAGGAATCTAGCATCGTGCGTTGATCATCCGTCAACATGCCAGCATCTCCAGCGTCCTGAACAATCTTTCTTCCCGCGATAAATGCCTCAAACGCTTCCGAGGTATAGTTTGTCGCGACGGTAGCACCAAGATCTCGCTTAGCACAGTTCGTCGATGTGCCCAACATTACTTCACTGCGAATATTAATTTTTCCGTCGCCATCGATATCGTTGTAGCCGTATTGAAAGGCTTCGCGAACACCCTCTACGTCAACACTGTTTCCACCACGAGCTTCGATATCCTTGTAAGCATGAGCATTGCGCGCAGCGCCATAATAACCAAAGGCCTCGTCATAGTCGTGTTGACCTTCGGTATAAGCTTTGTCATCGGCCAAAGTTAGATTAGCCTCAGAACCAAAATCGATTTGCAAATAGTCTGCAGCGCCTTGCGAAAAGTTGACAGCGCCGACCAAGAATTTTTGAATTAATTGCCGAAAATCGTGCCCTAGGCTGTTGATATAAACGCTATCGACGGGGACTAGTCCGCCGACCGTGTCGATCAAAGTCTCAGTGTCTTTTGCCGCTTCATCTGCTAACAAGCCAAACCAAAGTTGAATAAGATCGTCCGGCGTGCGCACAAGCGCATCCTGATTCAGGCCAAACTCCCAGCCAATAAATTCGCCGCGAACTCGTTCGCCATCACATGCCACTTCGTTTTCTCCATCACTCAATATGTGATAGCACTTATCGTTGCCAGCGATCTTACCTTTAAGGTTTTTACCCGTACTTATCGACCCCAAGGTCATATCAGTTTCATCGGTTGTATTAGTAATAAGCATACCTGTGCCGGACAAGCTAAATGCAATAGGCTGATCGTCAAGGGCCGCACCCACTTCCTGTCCTTCCGTATCGACATTTTCATAGTATCTATTTAAGTCTTCGGCGATGATTGCTTCTTTAGTACGTTGGTCTGCGCGACTCATGCTAAGCATGGACCTGACCAAGTCCTCTATTATAATTTGCCTAGCAGTTTGCCCCGTGTAGGATACTGTGTCTTGATCACTGGTATCACTAAACGCGTAGCTTGACTCGCAAGCGTCGCCAGTACTATTTTCATCGGCATCGGACTGATCCGGGTTCGCTTGCTCTGGGCAGTTGTCTGCCGAGTCAATCACGCCATCGTTATCGGTGTCTGCCGGCCCATCTGGTGCCGCCTTATTGTTACTCGAGCCACAACCTACACAAAACAGCAAAGCGGATAACAGAGATAGTATTAATATTCGACTAATCACAACGTCCTCTTCAGATTCTCTTACATAAATAGACATAAATCGGGGTGTTGTTAGCTAACAAGCTAACCCCGCAACGGGAGTATACCCAAATAAGAACCATTATCAATACGATTTAGCATCATATTATGAAAATTATCAAAAAAAGCGCTACGATATGCACGACCACTTCTAAAATTGGCAAGTTTTTATTTGATTTCAAAACAGCCCGGAAAAACTGTGAAACGCTTTGAACAAAGCGCCCTAAAACGTGTGGTCGATAAAACGAGAATTGAGCGGCCGGAAAAAGTATAAGCCGCAACTGCATATGGAAGGGAAAAAAGCTGGTTGAGAAAATATAGCGCGCTCAACGCACGCTATATTACAAGAGTTTTATGCCTCGGGGCTTTCAGGGACCGCTTCGTGTATTAGCGATTGCAGCTCACCCTTATCATGCATTTCAACGATGATATCGCACCCACCAACAAGCTCACCCTTTACCCACAGCTGTGGAAAGGTGGGCCAATTGGCATATTTTGGCAGATTAGCGCGAATATCCGGGTTAGATAGAACATCGACAAAGGCAAAGCGTCGGCCACAGGCCATTATTGCCTGTGATGCGCGCTGCGAGAACCCGCATTGCGGCGCATCGGGTGAACCTTTCATATATAAAATCACAGTGTTGTTTTCGACTTGCTCTTTGATTGTGTCCATTATGTCCATCAAGATTACCTCGGTAGTTTGTGGCGTGCTCGTTGTAACGCGAGTATTACCTGATTAATTTACTAGGTTATTGCGAATATTTTACTCTTTTTCAAGATAGGTATTCCAGCCCCCGCCACCTGGAGTGCAAAGGCTCAAGCAATCACCTGCTACAGCTGTAAACTCCACTTTGCCATCGAGCGGCTTACCGTTTAGAAGGTTTACGCCTTTTTCTCCCTCATCAGCTCCGTGCAAACCCCAAGGAGCATGCGCCCGGCGTTCGGTAATTAAACTCACTTCAGTTTGTTCAAGAAAACGGTAGGTGCGCACTATTCCGTCACCGCCTTTTCTTGTCCCGCCACCGCCCGAATTACGACGTAGCGCATAGCCCTCGATACGCAGCGGAAAATGGCTCTCAATACTTTCTACAGGAGTATTAAGCGTATTTGTCATATGAGTTTGATAGCCGGAGAGCCCATCGTTTGAGGGCCCAGCTCCGCTACCACCACCAAGCGTTTCGTAATAATCCCAAGCTCGGCCTTTCGAGCCTGGCTTTCCAGACCGCGCTCCCATCGCAATATTATTCATAGTCCCTTGGCTCGCAGCAGGAATCCGCTCGGGCAATGCTTGGGCTAAGGCCCCAAACACGACGTCAACGATACGACTGGATGTTTCGACATTTCCCGCAGCCACTGCCGCAGGTCGCTCGGCATTCACCAAGCTCGCCAGCGGAGCACTAATTTCAATACACGAGAAAACGCCCGCACAAGCAGGAGTATACCGCGGCATTAAACAACGAAAACAATAAAATACTGCTGCCGCCACGACGGAGAGAGGACAGTTTAGATTCCCTGTCACTTGCGGGGAACTTCCGGAAAAATCGAGCCTAACTCGCTCATTGGCGACTTCGAGTTTGACCCTTATCGGAATTTCTGTCGATCCAAGTCCGTCGTCATCCAAAACATCTTCAAAGTAATAAGTGCCGTTGGGAATATGCTTCAGACTTTGCTGCGCGATGCGCGTACCGTAATTGTTGAGACGCTGTAATTGCCGGCTAAAAGCATCCGCACCTACGGAATTGAATAGCTCGACAAGGCGTTTCGCTCCGAGTTGATTAGCACTCAACTGAGCATAAAAATCACCGGCAATAATCGGGTTGCGCGCCGCTAAAGATTCTGCACCAGTCAAATAATTCATCACTTCTTGCTGCAGTATGCCTGCGAGCACGAGTTTTGTTGGAGCCACGACGATGCCCTCTTCTTCGAGATGCTGCGTTATTGGCATCGACCCGGGTCGGTCAGCGCCGATATTCGCGTGGTGAGCCCGGTTGGCAACAAACCCTTGGAGTTCGCATTGAAAAAAGACCGGTGTAATTAATGTGACATCAGGTAAATGCGTGCCGCCGAGAAATGGATCGTTGACGACTATTGTGTCTCCTTCTTGCCAGTCAATTTGATTGACAATATCTGTCATTGCATAGGCCATGCTGCCGAGATGCACAGGAATATGCGCCGCCTGCGATGCCAGCGCCCCACCTTTATCAAAAACAGCACACGAAAAATCCAGGCGGTCTTTAATATTGGGTGAAAATGCTGCCTTTTGCAGTAACGCTCCCATCTCGTCACATAGGGACTCCAGGCGACTGCAAAATATACTGAGTTCTACTTTTTCTGACACTTTTCTATACAACCACGCGACTCGGAATTGGATATTTAACGGAATCTTTGAGTATTTTACAAACGCTTCATTTGTTTATAAAATCGATGCTTTAACAGGCAGCTCCCCCGCTGCCTGTTTTGTTTTGGGGCTGTGAAAACACCAGATAAAAACTCGCAGCAAAATCAAGCAGGAATAAATCGACACAGGATTAGAGAGAGATATGAGTCTCATGAATACATACGGTGAAAGATCGACAACCTTGGTTAAGGGTGAAGGCGCCTATTTGTGGGATGACCAAGGGCGCCGCTATCTCGATGCACTTTCGGGCATTGCCGTGTGTGGTCTGGGGCACGCCAACCCCATCATCACTGAAGCCATCACAGCTCAAGCTTCTACTCTGGTGCACGCTTCAAATTTATTCAACTTGCCACCGCAACAACAGTTGGGCGAAAAGCTGGTCGCCCTCTCTGGAATGGACAATGCGTTTTTCGGCAACTCTGGCGCAGAAGCCAATGAGGCCGCCATCAAAATAGCGCGTAAATTTGGCCATGATAACGGCATTGATGAACCAGAAATTATTGTTGCCGACAACAGTTTTCACGGTCGTACAATGGCCACGCTCTCCGCGACTGGCAACCCAAAAGTTAAAAAAGGTTTCTCTCCTCTTGTTAGCGGTTTTGTACATACCGAGTTTAATAACATTGATGCGATAAAAGCGGTCGCAACAAAAAATACCGTCGCAGTCATGGTTGAGCCAATTCAGGGCGAAGGCGGAATCCGCGTTCCTGCGGACGACTACCTCAAGCAACTGCGTGCACTTTGCGATCAAAACGAGTGGCTATTAATTCTCGATGAAATTCAAACAGGTGCCGGCCGTACAGGCAAGTTCTTCGCTTATCAGCACAGCGACATCCTTCCCGATATTGTGACATCAGCAAAAGGTTTAGCTAACGGCGTGCCAATTGGAGTTTGTCTCGCGCGAGCCAAGGCAGCTGGCGTATTACAACCGGGTAATCACGGCTCGACTTTTGGTGGAAACCCACTCGCCTGCGCGGCAGCTCTAGCAACAGTTACCACCGTGTGTGAGAACGGCTATCTAGCTAGAGCTCAGGAGTTGGGCGAAAAGTTCTTGGCGCATTTTCGCGAAAAACTGTCCGGCAATCCACACGTTATCGATATTCGTGGAATGGGCTTATTAATTGGGATTGAACTTGACCGGGACTGCGGTGAATTGGTCGATATCTGCAAAGAGGCTGGCTTAATCTTAAACGTTACAGCTGGAAGTACTATTCGTCTATTACCGCCGCTTATTCTTACCGACGCACAAGCAGACGAAATTATCAATCTTGTTGTCAACTCAATAAATGGACTGTTAAATTAATTATGGCCTTACGTCACTTTTTATCACTGAACGATTTGAGTTCACACGAGCTTCAGGCAATTATTGAACACGCAATCCAGTTAAAAAAAGCATTGCACAATGGGGTTCAGGAAGCGCCACTAAAACAAAATGTGTTGGGGATGATTTTCGAAAAATCATCGACTCGCACACGCGTCTCTTTTGAAGCAGGAATGGCGCAGCTGGGTGGCTCAGCTATTTTTCTTTCACCTAAAGATACACAACTTGGTCGCGGCGAGCCGATCGAAGATTCAGCGCGCGTAATATCTCGCATGACTGATATCGTGATGATAAGAACGTTTGGACACGATATTATCGAACGTTTTGCAAGCGCCTCTTCCGTGCCAGTGATTAACGCATTAACGGATAGTTTCCACCCGTGCCAGTTATTGGCCGATATTCAAACTTACGTCGAGCATCGTGGCAGCCCAAAAGGAAAAACTGTTGCTTGGGTAGGTGACGGCAATAATATGTGTCACTCTTATATGAACGCCGCCCGCTTGTGTGAATTTAAATTGAAAATTGCATGCCCTGCCGGATATGAACCTGACGCTCAAGTCGTTGAGCAGAACAAGGATTGGGTTAGCGTATGCCATAATCCCGACGAAGCTGTGACAGGTGCAGATTGGGTTGCGACAGATGTATGGGCTAGCATGGGCCAAGAACAAGAAAGCGAATCACGCATTAAAAGCTTTGCTAATTTTCAGGTCAATCACGCACTCATGGCACAAGCCAACAAAGATGCAGTGTTTATGCACTGCCTGCCAGCTCACCGCGGCGAAGAGGTAAGCGCTGAATTGCTTGAAGACGAAGCCATTTCCATTGTTTGGGACGAGGCCGAAAATCGCCTACATGCACAAAAAGCCCTGATGTTGTTTCTAATCAATGAATTAAAAAAATAAGTCTCAATGGGCGAGGCTGATGACAACAAGCACACCTTTCAAGACAACTTTCTAGCTGTTAGCGACTTGGTATGCCGCTATCACGAATCCAGCCCCAAAAATCCTGCAGACGAAAACATCGTCGACCAGCTTAGTTTTAACCTAAACAAAAATGAAATTGGTTGTTTGTTAGGTTCCAGTGGATGCGGCAAAACAACTCTGCTAAGAGCTATCGCCGGTTTCCAACCGGCAATTAGCGGGAGCATTTACCTCGATGGCGTTTTACTATCAGGTGGTAAGACACATGCCCCCCCCGAAGAGCGAAAAATCGGCATGGTGTTTCAAGATTATGCACTGTTCCCCCATTTGAACGTCATTGAAAATATTATTTTTGGCTTAGGCAAACTCGACAAATATTCGCGGCAACAAAAATCAGAAGAACTCGTTGCGCTCGTAAAACTTGAAGGATTTGAAAAGCGCCTACCCCATGAGCTTTCAGGTGGACAACAGCAGCGCGTCGCACTTGCGCGCGCGCTTGCGCCTGCACCGAAGTTATTATTATTAGATGAACCGTTCTCTAGCTTAGATACAGATTTGCGCCGCTCGCTCGCGCTTGAAGTTCGCAGCATCTTAAAAGCCAAAAACATAAGTGCCATAATGGTTACGCACGACCAAGAAGAAGCCTTTGCATTCGCTGATAAAATCGGTGTTATACACCGAGGAAAACTAGAACACTGGGACGTGCCTTTTAACCTATATCATCAACCGCAATCGCGTTTTGTGGCCAACTTTATTGGCCAGGGAGTGTTTATTCCAGGTTTTTTAAGAGCATCTAACAGCATTGAAACGGAACTGGGTGTATTGCAAAGCAAACACGATTTCTCCTGGAAAAATAATTCTGCAGTTGAAGTACTTATTCGACCCGACGATATTGTCGAAGATAAAAACAGCCAATTTCACGGCGAAGTGATCAACAAAATTTTTGCAGGAACTTCAACACTTTACACATTGCAACTGGAAACGGGCTCTAAAATCGAAGCGGCGTTGGCAAGCCACGATGACTTTGATATTGGGGAAAAAATCAATTTTAAAGTCGAGGCCGACCACATAATTGCTTTTCCTCTGAACGAAGAAAGTAAATAATTTAGTAACTAATTTTTTTACTTAGCATTTTTTCCAGAGCGAGAAAAACTGAACTGAGTTTTTGGCTTGCTGATTAGGTTCAAAAACCGTCAATTCATGGAGAATTGACGGAACTACAGGGAAGTATTCATGTGTTTTTTGAACCTAATCAGCAAGGCAAAAACGTTTCGAGGGCACTATTAAGGGACTCTATGAACAGTTTATCATGAGGTACTCAGCTGCGTTTTTATCAATGAAGCGCAAACCGCAATCCATTAGCATCTTCCCGCGCTACAATTGCATTATTTTCAATTAAGCTCATTAGACGCGTTTCACTAAGGGGACGGCAGTAATAAAAACCCTGAACCAAATTACAGCCACGGCTTAACAACCAATTTGATTGGCTGATACGTTCAACTCCCTCCGCAATTACTTCCATCGACATGTTATGTGCAAGGTCAATTATCGACTTGGCAATAACGGCGTCGTCATTAACTGAATCGATATCGCTGACAAAACTGCGATCGATTTTAAGTTTCTGCACCGGAAAGCGTCTCAAATAAGCGAGTGAAGAATATCCTGTACCAAAATCATCGATAGCAAAAGTTAAACCCAGTTTTCTCAGTTCCTGAATCATGCGAATGGATTCTTCCGCGTTTTCCATCGTTGAGCTTTCGGTAATTTCTAGCTCCAAATACTGCGGCGGCAGCCGAGTTTCATGCAATATTTCGGTGATAATTTTTTGAAAAGATTTACGACGAAACTGTTTGGCCGACAAATTGACAGCGATCTTACCAAAATCAATTCCCGCATCCAGCCACAAATGAAATCGCGTGCACGCTTCACGCAGCACCCACTCGCCGAGAGGCTCGATTAAACCCGACTCTTCGGCGAGCGGAATAAAACTCGCGGGCGAAACCATACCACGCTCTTTACTATTCCAGCGTACCAACGCTTCAAGCCCAATAATATTGCCACTATCGAGACAAATTTGCGGTTGGTAATGCAATAGCATTTCATGCTGATCAATTGCGCGACGTAAATCATTTTCCATAAATAGTGATTCGACTGCAGATTCCTTCATCGCTTGAATAAAAAGCTCAGAACGGTTTTTTCCTTTTGATTTTGCTTTGTACATCGCCACATCAGCGTGCTTAAGCAACTGATCGATGCTTGCGCCGTCTTGAGGATAAATACTGATACCGACACTTGCAGTGACCGAAATTTCGTGACCGTAAACCGAAAGTGGTTTTGCCAACTCATGTAACAACATTCGTGCAGAATCGACAACATCTTCCGCCGAGCGAATATTTTCGAAGACGACAACAAATTCGTCTCCACCCAGGCGCGCTACGGCATCAATTTGCGGAAGGTTGATTGCCAAAACATCGGAAACGAGTTTAAGCAAGGCATCGCCTGCATCATGTCCAAGACTGTCATTGATAATTTTAAAACGATCAAGATCAATCAGCATAATCGCTAATTGTGCATTTGCTTCCTCAGCACGCACGATGCAAGCGTTAGCATGGTCGTAAAAATAAGAGCGGTTAGCTAAGCCAGTTAAGGCGTCGTGAAATGCCATATAATCCAGACGCGATTTATGATCGCGTAAAGAATTTTCAGCGTGTTGATTTGCTGTAATGTCGATGCCTAAAGTACAAATCAATTGACCGTGAGGAGCTAAAATTTTTATACGATAAATCTGGTAGACGTGCGGCTGCCCATCTTTATGCGGCAAGCTCACCTCCATTGGCTCCAACTCCTCACCAACCTCCTTTGCCTCCATTGAGTAAACGCGTTGTAAGACAAATGGCGGAAACAATTCATCGGCAGAACGTATCTCAGATAAGCTTGGATTAACACCTTCTAACAAAAGATGCCATTGGCTCGCGAAGATCACGCGATCGTTTTCATCAATAGCAGATACCAAGACCGGGACATAGCGCAGTAAAACTTCTAAATAGCTCTCCTCCGCACTCCCTTCATCAGGGAAATTCAATTGGTCTTGACTCAACCACTGAACCAAATCGTCGCGTAAGCGCTCTGAGAGCGGTTGTTCTTCGATCTCTCCACCAGAGGGAGTCAGGCAGCTACTAGGTGCATTAGGATCAACAGGAGGAATAACGTTAGCCATAAACACCACAACTAAAATTTTGTATATTTTTTAATCATAGTTCAATAATATCCGCCCGAAAATGAATTGAGACACCAAAGCAGTAGTTATAAGACCACCGGTTGTGATTTGCTGATTTAAGTCGTAAAAACCAGTTCCTGATCACACCAACACCTATAGCATTAGATAAATATTGTGATAAGCAACAAGCCACCGAATAGGAAAATGATGTAAATTTCTGGCGCCATGGCGATTAAAAATGTACAAGATAAGTAACACGCCAACTAATTGACGTGGTCAATTGATTGCAGTGCCCGGTCGGTTGACATACAAAGGAATTTACATGGAATACTCGCTTAAAAGCTTATTATTAAGTCTTACATTAGCTGCTTTAACCGTCTGCCTGATATCATCTTGTGGTGGGGGAATTGAACCCGACCTAGATGGAAATCGCCCAAAGACACATATACAACAGCGTAGTTACGCCACAGCCGACCCGGCTTTTTTCGTCAATAAAAAATGGTACTTGCGCTATTTTATTTCACCTGTCGGCATTGAGCACGAACCCGTGGATTATTCGGTATTCAGTATTTCGATCAACCAGGACAATTCTGTAGAAGGTGAAATGCACTGTAATGCATTTACTGCGACATTCGACGGGGACAGGCCCGAACCCATTCACTCGTTCAATAAAATTACCAACTGTGAAAACCCTGCGGCTGAAGAGCTTTCTTTTATTGAAGTTATCGAAAATATTAAAAAAATCGAAAAATACGGCAATCAGTCACTCGTTTTAACAGCAAAAAATGGAAAAAAACTATTTTTTGAAACAGGCGGTCCCCCTTGTGAGGAACCTCTTGCTATCACGGGTAACGAAGTGACGCGCATGGTAAAAATTGAATTTAAATCAGCTGGCACCGGCATATCCAATTCTGCTTATCTCGATACCCAAGGTATGACTCTTGTTCCTCAATATGAAGAAAGCCAAAGCTGCTCGTCCACTATACTCTACGCTTACGTAAGTCAACACAGATTAAACTCTCTTCGATGCGGCCAGCGTATAAATGCGATTAGTTACGTTCCAGAACTCGATCACAATCGTTTAATCCGGTGAGGGAAAAACCATGCTTGCAAAAAAACTTGTAAATATTAAACGCCGATCGCTTATAAAACGACTCATTCAGTGCGGAGCAGCAGGTTTGGCAACCGGCGGTCTTACATATGCGAGAAAACCAACACCCACACTGCGTGGAGAAAAGAAAATTATTTTTGTTTTCACCCCGCAAGGCGCCGTCGCCAAATACTGGAACCCAATCGAATGCGCCCGACACTTCGTGCTGCCGCCGATGTCGCAGCCGTTAGATTCAGTAAAAAAACACTGCGTTTTTCTGTCCAATCTCGATATGACTTGGTCGGGCCACGGCTATGAATCGCGTGTACTCGGCATGAATTTCTCACCCGTTGATACATCGCTCGACAACCAAATTGCTGATCATATTAATCAAAACAGATCGACTTTAATGCCCAACTTGCGCCTTGCTGTCGACGCTCACAATTCAATTTCATACCGTGACAAGCAAGCCATTCCATTTCTAACTAATCCCGCTGAGAGCTATAACTTGCTCTTCGACAGCGATGTATTAAAAAGCACTATACATCCTTTATTTCGCGAGCGATTTGAAAATATTTCTCCGTCAATGGACTTCGATTTTGACGACGCTTCAGAAATGCAGATTGAATTGGCTGTACTTGCACTTCAGCATCACCGCTCACATATTGCGACAATTATGCTCGGAGATTCCGACGCGAATATTAGTTCACCCAAACGTAATTTAGAGAATTTTCATTTCGCAGTCACCGGATACGGTCCAAGGCTTGGACCCTATATTCAATTCCGGGCCTACCTATCGGAAAAAATTGCTTATTTAATAAAATTGCTTGAAATAACAACCGATAGTCAAGGCGTGCGGATGATAGACAATACCTTAGTCGTACAGGTGACCGATATGGGTGACGGCGGCATGCATACAGCAAACGATGCGCCCTTCCTTCTCGCTGGTGCTAACCTGCACCGAAAGCCGCAAAAATTAGTTTACGACGTGCAAGGTAAATCAGAGAAAAATCTTTTTGACAGCATCGCTAATTTTATGGAATTGCCTTCCGAGACGTTTGGCCAAGAGCCACTTGAGGGCTTGCTTTAGGTATTATATTTGAAGCCATTAGTTGCTCGGTAGCAGTGGTTTGCTATACGTACTTATTCGCTCACAACATGTTTGGGTTGTGCCCAGAGGTCGTATTCATCCGCAGCATCAATAACCGCTTCAAACATATCGCCTGGGTTTAAGCCATAATCGCCTTCAATATGCACCACGCCATCTATTTCAGGAGCGTCGGCCTTGCTACGCGCTTGCACATAACCCGGTTCAACATGGTCAACAATGACTTCTTGCGTCGACCCAATCTTCGCTTGCAGTTTCGCATTTGAAATCTTTTGCTGATGCGCCATAAAACGCTCCCAGCGCTCCTTTTTTACTTCGTCTGGCACCGGGTCAGACAATTCATTTGCAGTGGCACCCTCGACAGGAGAATATTCAAAGCAACCGACGCGGTCCAACTGCGCTTCGTCGAGCCAGTCGAGCAAGATTTGAAAATCTTCTTCCGTTTCACCGGGAAAGCCCACGATAAAAGTTGAACGGATAGTTAAACCTGGGCATTGGTTGCGCCAGTTTGCAATGCGAGCGAGCACTTTTTCCTGGTGTGCTGGACGTTTCATATTTTTCAGCACCTTGGGGCTTGCGTGCTGAAATGGAATGTCCAAATAAGGCAAAATTAAGCCCTCAGCCATCAGCGGGATTGTGTTGTCGACATGCGGGTAAGGATAGACATAGTGCAGGCGCACCCAAGCATCAAGCTCACCCAATGCTTCACACAATTCGTGCATACGGGTTTTTATTGGGCGCCCCTGCCAAAACCCTGTGCGATATTTCGTATCGACTCCGTACGCGCTTGTATCCTGCGAAACAACTAACAGTTCACGCGTTCCCGCTTTTACCAAACGTTCAGCCTCGTCAATCACCTCACCAATTGGTCGACTAACCAGGTCACCGCGCATCGAAGGAATAATGCAGAAACTGCAGCGGTGATTGCAGCCTTCAGAGATTTTTAAGTAAGCATAATGCCGCGGTGTAAGCTTGACGCCCTGCGGCGGAACCAGGTCGACAAAGGGGTCGTGCTCGGCCTGAGCAGGTGGAGGAACGTGTTCATGAACCGCATGAACAACCTGTTCATACTGATGCGCACCACTTACGGCCAATACATCGGGATGTGTTTCGCGGATCAAGCTCTCTTGAGAGCCGAGACAACCGGTGACAATCACGCGGCCATTTTCTTTTATAGCCTCACCTATTGCATCAAGTGATTCTTGCTTAGCACTATCGATAAAACCACAGGTGTTCACGACAACAATATCGGCATCATTGTAGGTCGGCGCGACTTCGTAACCGTCAGTTTTCAATTGCGTCAATATTCGCTCCGAGTCGACCAATGCCTTTGGACAACCCAACGAGACAAATCCCACTTTACCGCTCTTTTCGGCCATATTTTGCCTTGTTATTTCTCGTGTTTAAAAAATGGCTACTTAACAACTTCGCCGTGTGCCTGCTTGTCGGCATGATAGGAAGAGCGCACCAGCGGGCCGCAAGCAGCGTGCACAAAACCCATGTCCTTCGCGATTGCGGAGTATTCATCGAATTCGGATGGCTCAACATAACGCGCTACGGGTAAATGATCTTTTGAGGGCTGCAAGTACTGTCCAATAGTCAACATATCGATATTGTGTTCACGCATATCGCGCATCACTTCAACGATCTCGTCTTTCTCCTCGCCGAGCCCCACCATTAAACCCGACTTCGTTAATACTTGTGGCTGTCTTTCTTTATAGCGCTTGAGTAACTCTAGCGACCAACGATAGTTTGCGCCTGGGCGTGACTGTCGATACAAACGCGGCACGGTCTCAAGGTTATGGTTAAACACATCTGGCGGTTCGGCTGCCAAGATATCCAGCGCGATATCCATTCTTCCGCGAAAATCAGGTGTGAGGATCTCGACCTGCAAACTGGGTGAGTGTTGGCGGGAGTGACGGATGCAGTCGGCGAAGTGCTGCGCCCCGCCGTCACGCAAATCGTCGCGATCAACGGAGGTAATCACCACATAGCGCAAGCCTAGTTCCGCTATCGCCTTGGCTAAGTTTTCCGGTTCATCTGAATCGAGTGGTTGCGGTTTGCCATGCCCGACGTCGCAGAACGGGCAGCGGCGTGTGCAGATATCCCCCATAATCATAAAGGTCGCGGTTCCACCACCGAAACACTCGCTCAAGTTGGGGCAATTAGCCTCCTCACAGACCGTTGACAAACCGTTCTTGCGCAGCAGTTGCTTTATCGCTTCTACCTTGGGAGACGAAGAAATCTTCACGCGAATCCAAGGCGGTTTGCGCAAATAACTCTCCGTGGGAATTACCTTAACCGGAATGCGTTCGACCTTTTCAGCATCGCGCAGTTTCTCGCCTGTGGCTAAGCGTCGCGTGCGCTTTACCGGGTTCATATCAGACATTTATCACTACCAAATTTTTCAACAGGCTTAGGTGGCTTGATATCTTTGTAAACAGATTACCAGCGCGCCTATGACTTAATTTCTACTGAATCTTCGCTCAGGCCTAAACCTTGAGCTAAAAAAAACGTCCATTTTCTTTTTATGTCACTTAACTGAGGCATAGAATCGGGCGGCAAACAATCGCTCATCTGGACGACATCGAGGCCCGGATATCCACAGGGGTTAATGCGCTCAAAGGGCTCAAGGTCCATCGCAATATTCAAGCTAATGCCATGAAAGCTATGGCCCCGCCGAATTCGCAGACCTAAAGCAGCTATTTTAGCATCTTCAACATAGACCCCAGGCGCTTCAGAAGAGTATCGACTCGCAATGCCGTAATGATCCAGTAAGTTAATAACACTGTTACCTAGCGCAACGACCAAGTCTCTAGCGCCCAGTTTTAAGCGTTTTACATTAAGCAGCGGATAGCAGACTAATTGACCAGGGCCATGATAAGTGACCTGCCCCCCGCGATCTGTCTTAAATATTGGGATTGCACCGGGTGCCAGCAGGTGCTCTTCTTTGCCAGCCTGCCCCAGGGTATAAACCGGCGAATGCTCTAGAAACCAGATTTCGTCACTTGTATCTGTATCACGCGCATCAGTAAATCCGCGCATCGCTTTCCATACGGGTAGATAAGGTTGCGGCTCAGCACCGAAATCGGTGATAAAAATTTTACCGACAGTCAATTAAAGCACCATCTTAACGTTGGCGTCCTGCTTTAATTCCTTATAGATCTGCTGAAGCTGTGTTTCACCCGTAGCCAAAATCAGCGCGGTATAAGCGGTAAAACGCCCTTTAGAGCTGACATTTTCCTTAAGACTCTGCGAATCAAAATTCGGGTCGTGACGGGACATCACGCTAACAACCAGTTCCCGCAACTCATCACCTGCGACGCCCAAAACTTTAATCGGATAATCGGCGCAAGGAAATTCAATCTTCGGCCGCTCGGCGTCACCCATTATTCCAGAGCGCCCTGGACGCTCATTATAATGGAGTCCCAAATTCGCGCAAAGAAACCCGCTTCAGCAACCTCACTCTGGGCGATTAAATCAGCGCTATACAATTTGTTGCCATCAAGGCTCACGACTAATTGGCCGAGCACTTGCCCTTTTTTGATCGGCGCTTCAATAATGCTATCAATGTGTGTGAGTGCATCGAGTTTTTCGGCCGCGCCGCGCGGAATTGTCACTGTCGCATCCTTAGCAATACCAAGACTCACTTGATCAGCTACACCCTTCCAAACCTTTGGCATCGACAAACTTTCAGTGCTTTTATACAAGGTATGGGTTTGAAAATAGCGAAAACCGTAAGACAGAAGTTTTTGCGATTCGACAGCGCGCGCCTCGTCAGATTTCGCTCCCAACACCACTGAAATTAAACGCATGCCCTGCTTTTTCGCAGATGCAACTAGACAAAAACCTGCTTCTGAGGTGTGCCCAGTTTTAAGGCCGTCGACCGATGGATCTCTGAATAGCAAACGGTTGCGGTTGGGCTGGTTGATACCGTTGTATGAGAAGTATTTTTCCGAGTAAATTTCGTAGTGCTCAGGATGGTCATTTATCACAGCTTTAGCGAGGATAGATAGGTCACGCGCAGTGGTTAAATGGCCTTCAGCGGGAAGACCCGTCGCGTTAATGAAAGAGGTAAAGCGCATACCGAGAAGTTCAGCGTACTGATTCATCACATCGGCGAAAGCATCTTCACTGCCGGCCAGATGTTGTGCCAGCGCAATAGAAGCATCGTTACCCGACTGGATTATCACACCGCGCATGAGCTCCATTACCGACACTTCAGTGCGCGGCTTGAGAAACATTGTTGATCCGCCGCTTTTTGCACCCCCGCGCCGCCAGGCATCATCAGTAATCAATACCTTTTCATCTTCTTGTAGATCACCGCGTTCAATCTCTTCAGAGACAATGTAGCTGGTCATCATTTTGGTTAAGCTTGCCGGGGGCAGTTGTTTATCAGCACCCTCTTCGGAAATGACATGTCCAGTAGTTGCGTCAACCAAAATATAGGAGCTTGCAGCTACTTGCGGAGGCGCAGGCACAATAACAGGCCTAGCAAAAGTTACGCTGCTTAATAGCAGTAGGACTGCGTATACTAGAAAATTAATTCTGGGCATTCTCGGTCTTACACCAAATGAAAATTATTCTAAAAGTCGAAATTGATTTGTACGCTCGACAATAAATCGCGGCATTCTAACAGGTTTAGCCAAGCCAACCCAGCTGCTAAAAACTCGGCGACAAATGAGACACATCCGCATGGCTGAGAAATGCCCTAGTGGCGCTGCACGATATTCGGTTCGGGGAAATTCGCATTGACGATTTTTTGATGCAAGACGGCGAGCTCAAAGTTGTCGTGAATCGGTCCAATTAAGACGCGTAGCAAGTTGCCGTTATCAATAGGAGTGATAGAGACGGGAAAACTTGTTAAAGGCCTTATTCGCGCTGCTTTGGCTCGCGCACCTTGCATCGAACTGTACGCTCCCACCTGTAAATAAGTATTGCGAGGTAAATCAAAACCACCTGATTTGCGTGGCAATGGCGCTAAACGCTTACCCTGCGCAGCTTCCGGCGCTATACGCACGGACGGTTTTTTATTGAATTCCGCATCGGTGAGGGTTTCAAGTACTACCGGGGCGGTACCTTGCTCGACAAAACCCAACTTTTTCGCTGCCGTATAGGTTAAATCGATAATACGGTCGGAATAAAAGGGGCCGCGATCATTGATTCGCACTACAACGCTGCGATGATTAACAGTATTGGTAACCCTGACATAACTTGGAATCGGCAATGTCTTGTGCGCAGCTGTCATACCATACATATTATAAATTTCGCCATTTGAAGTGAGCTCGCCGTGGAATTTTTTTCCATACCAAGACGCGTAACCCGTCTGGCGGTAATTTCTCGTATCAAAATTGACATGATAAGTTTTGCCGTTGATTTTATATGGAGTGTTATTACCGAGCTTTTCAATGATGGGTTCACGCACGGGAATGGGATCTGGAATATGCGCAACGGCCAGCGACTCCGGCGGGCCGTGATCTTGGGAAATGCGATAAATACGCTCTTTAGAACGTATATTTTTTACTCCGGGCTTATAGGGAACGCTAGCGAAACACCCGATTAAGAAAATGCAAATAAATGCGAGGTTTGCCCACCTCAAACCTTTTAACAACATGAACATCATTAGATTTTTGTTGTACCTGAGAATACTTAGCGCTTAGCCAGTTAGCTTATTTTATCCCTTTCGGTTAGCGCTTCAACTTTCCGCTCCAGAGGCGAGTTGAAGGTTGTACTGATTTTGGATAGCTTCGCTGAGTTCCCAAACTGCACGCGCATACAACGGACTGCGATTATAACGCGTAATCACGTAAAAATTATTGAACGCAAACCAGTGAGCTTTTCCAGCTTTTTCCTCAAAAGTCATCACTAACGCTGGAAGAGAATTCGAGAGCGTCGATTCAGCTGGGCTGTAGCCGCGTTTCATCCAAGTCGATACAAGTGTTGAAGGCCGTTTCGTTTTATTCACTTCGTCTTGGCTAGCATTTCTTTGCGCAGAAGCAAGGTGCATCACAGGCTCACCGTCGACCCAACCATGCACCTTAAAATAATTAGCTACGCTGCCAATTGCATCAGTTTTGTTTTGCCAAATATCGGCGAAATCATCGTTGTCGTAATCGACCGCGTAGGCACGGTAAGAGCTTGGGATAAACTGTCCAAACCCCATCGCACCGGCGTAGGAGCCTTTCAAATCGAGCGGATTTTGTTTTTGTTCGCGCGCAAGAAGTAAAAATTCTTCCAATTGCTTAGTAAAGAATTTTGCTCTCCTAGGATAATCAAACCCAAGTGTCGTAAGCGCATCAACTACCCGATAATTTCCCATAAAACGACCATAGCGGGTTTCGACTCCGATAATGGCAACAACGATCGACGGATCTACACCGTAGTCTCTCGCAGCCTGCTCAAGCGCGGTTTTATTCTCCGTCCAAAACTTGACACCTTGATTGATACGGTCGGATTTTAAGAAAATTTCGCGATACTCGTGCCACTGCAAGCGTTTTTCGGCTGGACGGCTTATCGCATCAAGAATCGACTGTTTGCGCTCTGCTTGGTCGATAATGCCCTGCACATAAGCTCGATCAAATTTATGCTCGGCAACCATTTTATCGACAAAGGATTGCGCTGCTTGGTGCTTTGAATAATCGCCATTTGCAAAAGCGTGTGAAGAGCAAACAAGCAAAACAAAAAATAACCTAAAAATCACTTTACCTACTGTTAATAAACCACTTGTTGTCACACCAACTGCGAAGAAACCGTAATTTGCTTGAGGTAACGTTTTTAGACCCACACCTATTCTCCTATTCAAAAGTGCTAATAAACAATATACGCAGCGAGCTGCTACAGGTTCACCGAAACACGTTTTTTCTCTGTCGCTATAGCCATTAATAGGCCAAAACCGAGCATTAAAGTCACCAACGAAGTGCCGCCTAAACTCACCAACGGGAGAGGAACACCAACAATCGGCAAGAGCCCAGCAACCATACCAATATTGACAAATACATAAACAAAAAACGTCATTGTGACACTGCCTGCGAGCAGTCGACTAAATGTTGTCTGCGCTGCTATCGCGATAAAAAGCCCACGAAAAATGATAAACAAGTAAATAGTTAAGAGTAGGACAACACCTTTCAAACCAAATTCTTCTGCCAAAACAGCGATAATAAAATCTGTGTGACTCTCAGGGAGAAAGTCAAGTTGACTCTGGGTACCTTGCAACCAACCTTTTCCGTCCACGCCGCCCGATCCAATTGCTGTTTTCGACTGGATAATGTTCCATCCTGACCCGTGTATATCAACTTCAGGATCGAGCAAAGTCAGCACGCGCTGCTTTTGATAATCGTGCATCACGAAGTTCCACATCGGCCAACTTGCTGCCGCAATGAGCAGCAGCGAAAACCCTATATAGCGCCAGCGCAAGCCGGCGAGAAATAGGCCGATCAAACCCGAAACCGCAACCATTAGCGCGGTTCCCATGTCGGGTTGTACAAAAATTAGAACAGCAGGAATCGTAACAATAGCTAAACACACCACTACGTGCGGAATTTTCGGAGGCAAAACACGCGCAGAAAAATAGGCAGCTACTGTGAGAGGTACAGCAATTTTCAATATTTCAGAGGGTTGAAAACGAAAGAAACCCAGGCTAATCCAGCGCTGCGCACCCTTGGCGCCCACGCCAAACAAAATCACGCCGATAAGCAATACTATGCCTAACAAATAAAGCCATACCGACCAACGCCGCACAAAATCTAAGTTAACCTGCGCCACCCCAAACATGACGATATAGGCTATAGCAAAGAAAACTATTTGGCGTTTCATAAGGTAAGCCGATTGCCCGCCAGCGCTGTAAAGTATGATTAGCCCGAACGCCGTTAACATGGCGAGGCCGATTAGCATTAATGGGTCGATATGAACAATTCGCCAAAAACTCTCGGTCTTTTTCAGGTGCTCGGTAGAATCCGGAAGATGTCGAACAAAGTCTTTTGCGCGCCTCACTCGACAACCTCAACCTGGCTAAGCTCAGCATCTTCCGGCGTTGGCATGTAGCTACTACCCTGAATAACGAACCATGTATCGAACATCTTGCGCGCGATCGGCGCTGCAGCGCCGGATCCACTTTCACCGTTCTCAACAATTATCGCGATAGCTATTTCGGGTTCATTTACCGGCGCAAATGCGACAAACAAAGCGTGATCGCGATTGCGCTCGTCAATTGCCTCGCGGTCATATTCCTCACCTTGCGCGATACCGACGACTTGCGCAGTACCCGTTTTTCCAGCGATCTTATAATTAATACCTTCGCTAATTCCTTTTGCAGTGCCCCGTGTGGCGTGCACAACCCCTTGCATGGAAAGAAAGACATAATCCCAATGCTCTACATCGGCCACGTAAAAGCTCTCCAACCAGGGCAGCACCTCGCTATCACCAACACGTTCGACTAACTGAGGCTTTTTGCGATCGCCTCGCGAAGCGAGTGTTGCCGTCATCACAGCCAACTGCAGTGGAGTTGTCAGCACAAAACCTTGCCCAATGCTCACGTTAAGGCTGTCACCAGGAAACCAAGGGAGACCCCTTGCCCCTCGTTTCCAGGCTCTTGACGGCCACAACCCCTCACGCTCGTTGGGGATATCTATTCCGGTTAACTCACCTAAGCCAAAACGCGCACCAACAGGATGCATCACATCGATACCCATGCGTATTGCAAGGTCGTAAAAATAAGTATCACAGGACTCTTCGATTGCCTGGCGAAGATCGACGTTGTTTCCGTGACCCCATCTTTTCCAGTCACGGTAGATACGCTCGCTATTTGCAACTTGATAAAAACCTGGATCGCGAATTGTCCACTCAGGCGTTACGGTATTTTGTTCCAGTGCGCCGAGCCCAAGCATAGGTTTTAATGTTGAACCCGGTGGATACTGGCCCTGCACAGTGCGATTGAAAAGCGGCAAGTCGTGCGAACCGTTAAGCGCGCTATAGTCTTGATAACTAATACCAGTGACAAATAGATTGGGGTCGAAACTCGGCGCACTGACCATTGCCACCACGCCGCCACTTTCAACGTCTATCGCTACAACGGCGCCACGATTCTCACCCAAGGCATTAACGGCCGTTTTTTGTAGCTCAATATCAATGTGCAAATGCAGGTCTTTACCGGGAACAGGGTCTTGCCTATCGAGCACCCGGATTAGACGCCCGTGAGCGTTTGTTTCAACCTGCTCCTCACCCGGCGTGCCTATAAGATCCGCTTCGTAGTATTTTTCTAAGCCAATTTTGCCAATACTGTGTGTACCGCCGTAGCGCCAGAGGTCCTCCTCGGTAAACTGCGACAATTCCTTACTATTTATGCGCCCCACATAGCCGGTCGTATGGGCAAACAACTCTTTATGGGGATAGTGGCGCACCAGCTGCGCACTTACCTGGATACCCTTTAGTTCGTATTCATTAACGGCTATGCGCGATATTTCTTGCTCCGTCAGTTTAAAGCGCAGTGGCACCGGCTCATAAGGCCGCCTGGCGCGTTTAAGTGCCTTGTAAAAGCGATCGCGATCCGACTGGTTTAATTCAACTAGCTCACCTATCTTGTCGAGTGTCTCAGCCAGATCTTTAACACGTTCTTTGGTGATCGTTAGCGTATAACTGGGTTTGTTTTCCGCCAGCAATACGCCATTGCGATCGTAAATTAAACCACGTTTTGGAGGAATGGGTCTGACGTGAATTCGGTTGCGATCAGATGCGGTGACGTAAGCTTGATAATTAACAATTTGCAGATCATAAAACCGATAAAACAAAATGCCAACCAAAGCCAAAATAGTCACAATTGACATACCGATGCGGAGGCGAAACATCCGGACTTCATCCCGGTAGTTTTTGAATTGCGATCGATCGGCTTTAGAACCGTAAATTGGCATATAGCTCTTAAAATAAGACTTTAAACGTGGCGGTGTTACTTGTGATAGGGGTGGTTCTGCAGCAAGCTCCACGCGCGATACAATTGTTCAATAAATATGACACGTACTAGCGGATGCGGCAAGGTCAGAGCCGATAGCGACCACAAACAATTCGCTCTCTGCAGGCATTCTTGGCTTAAACCATCTGGCCCACCGATAACAAATGAAACATTGTGACCCTCCATTCGCCAGCGATCTAGATGATGTGCCAGATTTTCGGTACTCCAAGATGCGCCTTTGACCTCAAGCGCAACAACAAATTCATTTTCAGGTAAAAGCTGCAAAATAGCCCTTCCCTCGTCTTGTTTTATTTTTTCGCTGTTGCTTTTCTTTGAACGTTGCGCCAGCGCAAGTTCTTTTAATTGCGGCTTGAGTTCCTTTGGTAAGCGCTTTTCATAGTCCCGATAAGCTTCTACAACCCAGCCCGGCATTTTCGGGCCGACCGCAACTAAACTTGTCTTCACTTGCAACTCTTTAGGTAGTACAAGTTATCGATCTTGTTTGCGACTTGCGGGAACTTTCGACCAAAGCTTTTCCAACTCATAGAACGAGCGAGTTTCAGGTTGCATCACATGGACAACGATGTCACCAAAATCGACCAAAACCCAGTCGCCAACATCTTCTCCCTCCACTCCAAGCGGCCTAAACCCAGCTTTTTTACTTTCGTCTACCACATTCGCAGCCAACGAACGCACATGACGGTTTGACGTGCCTGACGCGATAACCAATAAATCACTGACATCCGATACACCTTGAACATCAATTTCAACCACATTGTCGGCTTTCACATCATCGAGTGCCGCACGAATAATACTTTTAAGAGTTTGGGTCATAGTTTTAAATTTATTACGATTAGTGTTTCATTTAAAGAGAGTTTTTATTGGTATAAAAATTCTTTTCGTAAATGTATTGCAGTACGTTTGCAGGCAACGCACTTTCGATAAGAGTACCACCTACAGCATTTCGGTTAGCTAACTGTTTTTTTATCTCGCTCGAAGAAATTGGCAAAGCTTCAATATTTAAAAAGCAAAATTTTCCGTGTTTGTACTGCCTTAATTGCTCGGGAGGAATTTCCCGCTCAGCAAACTCCTCAGCCACTAGCCCTGTGGTCGGTTGAGCATATCCGGGGCGATCGGTTACAACAAAGCTGGTAAAGTTGAAGAGTTCGCGCCAGCGATACCAACTATCTAGACTAACCAAACCATCCATGCCGATTAACCAGAGTAAATGTTTATTTTTATATTCAGATTGCGATCGCAGTATTTTTAAAGTCTCAAGCGTGTAAGAACGAGAAGCCTTCTGCAACTCCAATGTGTTAATCACAACACGCGCTTTCAATTCCGGCTCTAGCCCATCAAGGGCCAAGCCTAACAATTGCAGGCGCAAATCGCTATTAGCTTCCCCGGATTGGATATCAGTCAAGTTTTTATGCGGAGGGTTTCCACAGGGCAACAGCATCACTTCATCGGCCTTTACTATCTTCTGTACTTCGCATAGCGAATGCAAATGGCCATTGTGAATTGGGTCGAAGCTACCGCCCAAGATTAGAACCAACGGATATTCTGCCAAACTCAGCTAACTCACGTGCGAATCTGCCCGTCACCCAACACGATCCATTTCTGCGACGTCAAGCCTTCGACACCAACGGGGCCGCGAGCGTGAATTTTATCAGTAGAGATACCAATTTCAGCACCTAAACCGTATTCAAAACCATCGGCAAAGCGCGTGGATGCATTCACCATTACGGTACTTGAATCAACTTCGCGCAAAAATCGTCGCGCCAAAGAATAGTTTTCCGTCACGATGGCATCAGTGTGCTGAGAACCGTAGCGATTGATGTGGTCAATCGCTTCTTCCACACCCGCGACTAGCTTTATTGATAAAACTGGACCTAAGTACTCAGTGGACCAGTCTTCTTCAGAAGCGGAGACCGCATCGGGCAAAAACACTTTCGTTTTTTCGCACACCCGCAGCTCGACGTTTTTCGCGATATAAGCCTCGGCAAGCTGAGGAAGTACCTCCGCGGCTAACGATTCTGCGATCAGCAAGGTTTCCATAGCATTACAGACGCCGTAGCGATGTGTCTTCGCGTTGACTGCAATTGCATGAGCTTTTTCACTATCTGCATCGGAGTCGATATAAACATGGCACACACCGTCGAGGTGTTTAATGACTGGGACGCGCGCGTCACTGGCAATGCGCTCGATTAAGCCCTTTCCTCCGCGCGGCACGATCACATCGACAAATTCAGACATTGTTATTAACGCACCGACCGCATCGCGATCCGTTGTCTCGACGACTTGCACTGCCCCACCTGGCAAACCTTGCTGTTCAAGGCCCTCGACAATGCACTCCGCAATGGCTCGATTACTTAAATTAGCTTCGCTGCCACCACGCAAAATAGTCGCGTTACCAGACTTCAGGCACAGCGCGGCAGCATCGACCGTCACATTTGGCCGCGACTCATAAATTATGCCTATTACACCCAGCGGCACTCGCATTTTCCCAACTTCGATTCCGCTCGGCCGATAGGACATGTCACTGACTTCGCCTATCGGATCCTGCAATGCTGAGATTTGTTTTATGCCATCGATCATTGCATCAATTCGCGCGTCGGTGAGTTCCAACCTGTCGAGCAGCGCAGCTTCTAGCCCATTAGCTTTGCCTCGCTCCAAATCTTTTTGATTAGCGTCATGCAAAGCACTGCGACGGCTATCAATAGCGTCTGCTATCGCTAACAACGCGGCGTTTTTCTGCTTGGTTTCCGCAGCGGCTAATACGCTTGCCGCTTTGCGCGCATTGCGCCCAAGCTCGGTCATATATTCAAGAATTTCTGGTTTCATTATTTAATTTAGGTATTCGATCAAATCCGATTTATTGTCTACTCAGCACAGCTAAGTTCTCTCCAGCAAATGACTTGCAGCTATGCCTAGCTGTGCAAAGCCGCCCCACGGCTATGGGTTTCCGTAATTCATCAGACGCTGGTAGCGCTTCTCAAGCAACTCTTCAATATCGATTGCGCTTAGTTCGTACATCTGCGTCGTCAATCTCTCTTGCAAGGTTGCAGACATCGCATCAATGTCCCTGTGCGCTCCACCAAGAGGCTCAGGAATGGTTTCGTCAACAATGCCAAGCTCTTCTAAAATCGACGACGTAACGCCCATGGCTTCCGCAGCGAGCGAAGCTTTCTCAACGGTTTTCCATATAATATTGGCACATCCTTCCGGAGAAATGACAAAGTATGTCGCATATTGCAACATATTAAGTTGATCCCCCACACCAATGGCCAAAGCCCCCCCAGAAGAGCCCTCACCAATAACTGTACATATAATAGGAGTACGCAAGCGCGACATCACCGCTAAATTTTTCGCTATTGCCTCACTAATACCGCGCTCCTCGCTGTCAATGCCCGGATAGGCTCCAGGTGTATCAATCAGCGTGAAAACAGGTAGTTTAAAGCGCTCCGCCATCTCCATTAAACGCAAGGCCTTGCGATACCCCTCGGGCTTGGGCATACCAAAATTGCGGTTTACCTTGTCTTGCACACTACGTCCTTTCTCCTCGCCAATCACCACTACAGGCTTATCATCAAGGCGCGCAACGCCACCAACGATGGATTTGTCGTCACCAAAATGGCGGTCGCCATGCAGTTCGTCCCAGTCGTCGAATATTCGACTAATGTAGTCTGAGCTATAGGGGCGCTGAGGGTGGCGCGCGACTTGGACAATTTGCCAAGGCGTTAAGTTAGAATAAATACGTTCTGTTTCCTTGTTAGACTTCTCACGCAACTTGGCTATTTCTTCCGATATATCGAACTCATTGTCGGAGCCAACAAGTTGCAACTCTTCGATTTTACTTTCAAACTCAGCTATTTCTTGCTCGAAACTAAGGTAATTTAAATTCATAGACTCTATTTGCAGACAAACGGATAACACCGAACATAACACACAAAATTGATAGTGCCCGGCCCTGTCCCGGCTAGGCTACAGAAATACTCTCTAACAATTCGCATAAACCGCGTAGTTTAACATTATGCAGAGCAGGTGTAACAACATATTAGGCCGACTCGCACGAAGCCTGCGTTATCCGGTATAGCAGCTCGGCGCTCCATCGCGTTTATCCCGCTGCGATTTCGCATACGGTACTGCCGCTTTCATACCCCGGCTCGCGTGGCGAATTTAACGCTGAGTCAAACGTGTCAGGAAGATCGTAAAAGATTGAATATCTTATTTGGCCGAGTTGCCACACAAGCCGCATTTTAGATCACGACTCTATGTTACGGGTTTAAGCGTTATAGATTTACGAGCAAGCGCCAACTGATATCTATACGCTGACTAAAAATACATCTGAATATCTTAAAATTTTATAAGACTACCAATATTGAAATTAAAAAAAATCCTATCAATTCCAATGTAACTACCTCCAACCCCGAAATACAGGTAAATATCCGCTTTTAGCTTATACTTTAAATTTAAGGCGCCATCATTGTATTTCTGGGGTGTTTTTTTTGTTTTTAAATCAGATCACGATTAAAGCCCGCATAATACTGCTTACTCTCATTCCTTTGTTAGCAGTCTGTTTTTTATGCGTCGCGCGTTACTTAGACGCCAAGGAAGAACTCGCATCGTATCAAAAACTTGGTGTATTAATGGGTTATTTTGATACATCCAGCCAAGTTGTCGCTGCTGTGCAACGTGAACGCGACGTTGCTATGTGGTTAACCCAAAGTTTAACTGAACAACCGGAGGGATCCGAATTAAATAACATAAAAGATCATCTAGAATACTCAAGTTACACAAAAGAATTTGAACAGCTTATCAAGGCAACGGATGCGACTTTCAATCAATATAACAACCTGATTGATTCCAACTGGTCGACACTGCAAAATTTCGGAGCACTGGTAAAAGAAATCAGCAACGCCCGTGAGCTAATCGATGGCTTCGAAAATAATCGAAAGTTCGTACTTCAGGGTCTTAATAAAAACCCTACAACCATGCAAAACACGATTAGTTCTTACACCTTCTTATCAAACAATTTAATACAAGGTCTTAAAAACACAATAATTATTGCTGCAGAAAATAAAGATTTGACACTTCTCACAAATGCTTACTTTCAGCTTGCGCAAGCGAAGGAAACGCTTAGCCTGGACATTGGCATTGTTGCCAGAGTGACGCATTTAAAAAACACACCACAAGCGAAGGTGCGACGCATGTCCACGCACCTTGCTCAGAGGAAGACACATTTTGATTTTTTTAAAACACTATCTCCCACTGAAATTAATAATGCCTTTACCAATATTTTTGAAAGCACGCAAGAAAGGCAGTTTGTGTCCAACGTCGTAGCTTCGATGCGAGGAAAAACTTACGAAATTATTCATCGGAATCTTTGGTACGAAAAATCAAGAAAGGATTTCGACAACCTATTACAAGTCGATACCTTCGTACGCGAATACATTACAGAAAAGACTAACAACCTTACTATTCAAGCAGAACGCAAAGTATTTTTATCCTTGGTAGTATTGATAACTGTGGTCAGCATCATTAGCTTATTTTCCCTGCTGATTATTCGCAGCATTTTAGTTCCGCTAAAAACACTGGTAAACGAACTACTTTTGCTCGCCAAAACAAAGGACCTTACCTACAAGCCCGAAATCAACAGCCGCGACGAATTGTCTGAAGTCGAGCGTGCATTTGCTTCACTAATTAACAGTTTTAATCATGCACTCAGTAACACCAAGGAGCAAATTACACTGCTAAATGACGTTTCTAAAGAAGTCTCTAGCTCAATGAACGAAAGTATGGAGCTCTCGGATAGCCAGCTAGAATCTACTGATAACATATCCGTATCAATTAACGAAATGAGCGCCACCATCCAAGAAGTCGCCAATGTCGCGTCACGCTCTGCCGAACTCGCTCAAAATGCGCACAATGCTTCTGTTGACGGCGTTCAGAGTGCAACAACAGGTAACGAGCATATTCGCAGTTTAATTACAAACCTGGGCAAGACCTCAGAAACAATCCAGTCATTGGACCAGCAAAGCATTCAAATTGGATCAGTATTAGATGTCATTCAAGATATCGCCGGGCAAGTGAGTTTGCTTGCGCTAAACGCATCCATCGAAGCAGCGAGAGCTGGCGAAATGGGTCGCGGATTCTCAGTTGTTGCCGATGAAGTTCGCAATTTAGCAAATCGCACGTATGAATCTACCGTTATCATTCGCGAACAAATTGAAACTTTACAAAGTGACTCCAAACGCGCCGTCTCTGACGTTGTCAATTTACAAACTCAAGGCGAAACAACGGTAGAAATTGTCAATTCGGGCGCGGAAAAAATAAATATTATTGAAGATTATCTGAAACAAATTTCAGATATTTCCAGGCAGATTGCTGTAGCCGCAGAGGAACAAAGCACAGTTTCGAACGATATCAATAACAGAGCGCAGAAAATAAAATTAGACTCTGGCAACGTCTCAGGTCACATACGTTCTACATTACAGTCAAGCAATAAGCTCAGTCATGTTAGCCATTCACTGGATACACTGATAAGCACATTCAAAATGTGATGCTGCAGGTTGTGCCGTAATAGGCTCTAGCGCAACTGCGCTAAAAATGCCCGAATACCGCTTACTACCAATTCATGATCTTCTTCTTGCGGTAAGCCAGAAACTGTAACGGTTCCAATTATTCCAGTTCCTCGAATAATAATCGGAAAACATCCGCCATGGGGTGCAAATTCCGACTCAGGTATTAACAACTCTTTTTCAATCGTTGTATTTTTTTCATTTAGCAAACAACTAATGTACATAGAGCTATGTCCAACTCTGTTGACTAAACGAATTTTCCGTTGAATCCAATGCCATAAATCTGCGGGGGCACCGCTAAGGGAGTGGAAAAACAATTGCCTACCGTTAACACTGATATCAATCGCAACTGGTAGAGATTTACTGTTTGCTGCGTTTACAAGAATACTACCTAGTCTCCACGCAGTTTCTTCGTTAAATGATTCAAATTGAATTTCTTGTTCTAGCGCAAGTAATTGTTGGGTATTCATAAGTCGTCTCCACGTTTTTTATTTCTTTATCAAGTAGACTTATATTTGCGAACTTTAATTTTAACACTGAAAAGAACAAAAAAAACCCCGACAATATATGCCGGGGTTTCGTCTAAATAAAAAACAGTTGCGTCAGATCAACGAACGTCACATGTTTTCAAATTATAGTTTGGACCCCAATTTTGTAATATCGCTTTAACTTTTTTACCAGAGTCCGTTAAGTCCTGATCCGGCCAACCACCAAATATGCTGCCACCTTTTTTGACCATAGCTGAGCCTTGGTTTAAATCGCTTACCGCCCAATTCACATGACTAATATTATTGTCGTGTAAAAAGGACATCCATTCGTCGACCGAGTTACAATCGACATTACCATTTCCGCTTGCTTCAATCGTTCCCCACTCAGTGACAAATAAAGCGATTCCTCTATCGAGAGCGGTTTGCGCCTTGCTTCTCAAGTTTTGCTTGTGGGTCGCAGCATAAAAATGCAGTGTATAAGCAATATTATCGTAATTTGTAATTGGCGACTGAGCGGCCACATCAACTTCTTGCGAGTAAAAACGTGTACCAACAATAATGAGATTATCAGGGTCTATCGCTCGAATGGCGGCGATAACATCTTCGGCATACGACTTAATTTGATTCCAGTCGGTAAAAACCGGCTCATTATAAACTTCATATATTACGTTGTCGTAACCACCATATTTATTCGCCATTTCCTGAAAAAAGCTTATAGCTTCTTCTTTGTAATCCTCAGCTTTATGTGCATGCCAATCGATTATCACGTACATGCCATTTTCGATCGCAGCGTTGACGACAGTTTCAACTTTTAACTTATTAACATAGGGGTTGGTGATATATCCACCGAGTTCATTAAGTGGTTTCCCGTTAGGCTTATCATCGTCAACAGCTAGTGCAGCCCGGATAAGCTTAGTATCCCACTCTTCCTTAAGCCACGCGACCATCTCCTTGGTATAAAAAATATCAGCACTAAATTTTCCTGACGACCAAAACATGCTAACGCCCGCGTAACTCTTAGTCTCACCGCCAAACTTTACCTGACCGTTTTCAACAGTAATTTTATCGACGGCCGGACCGTTCGGCACGGGTTCGCTGACAAATGTGATTCCGTCGCTCTCGCCAGTCTCAGCCAAAAGCGTAAAGTCTCTAAGGTTTAATATTCCATTGCCTGCCAAACCATAAAAGCAGAGAAGCCCAATTCCATCAACGGTTTTTTCAAGACCCACTTTGAGATCCTGGAAGTTCTCCCACCCCGAAGTATTTAGCGTTACCTTTTCAGTCAAGATAGTATCAACTTCTAAGTTAGAGCCTCCCCACAAAACGGCAAAACGTCCAGTGGTCGAAACAACATTCGCATCGCGCGCATAGGCAACACTGATACTCTTTACTCCCGTCATATCGATATTGTCAAAACACGCATGCGTGCCTACTTCAAAGCCGCCAATATATTGCTGGTTCTGACCTGGAACAGGATATAACCCGAAACCATCAGATTCAGCCATATTCAAACTGTCGCCACGAATGGTTTCACCAATCATGGTTCCCACCGCTCCGGATGAAGAACTACTTGAGCTTGATGAGCTGCTTGAACTGGATGAACTTGAGGAACTGCTTGAACTCGACGAACTACTGCTGGAGCTGGAAGAGCTCGATGATGAACTGCTTGAGCTTGATGAAGAGCTGCTTGTGCTGGAACTAGAGGATGGTTTGGGTTCTTCTCCACCGCCACAAGCAGAAAGCACACTTGCAATAACTGTAACAAGCGCAAACTGATAAAGCGCATGTTGTAATGCTGATCTCAGATTTCCTATAGCCATTTGAATTAACCGTAATTTACAATAACTGTTTGATTTTAATGATAAAATTTTCAACTTGTTTCATCGGTAATCCGCTCGCTGTGTAGCAAATTCGCCGTTTTTATTAGCTTGATTATGCAAACCGCGGAGAATAACACGCTTTAACAGCAAATTGACTATAAAGGGGTCAAAACCTGGGCAGCTAGTGCAATGTATGACAGGCAAAAAATCGCTTTTGCGGAAAAATTGTGAACTGGAACTAACTTTGGAACCCACGTGGTGTTGGCCTATTAGCTCTAGAACTACCCGAACTATTTCCAAGTATCGAATGATCTCGGGTTTAACTGCTTTTGAATTGTGTGCCAATGTGGGTCATCCCTAGGTCCTAAAGCTTGGTTAAACGGATGCAAAGCTCAATTGCCAAAACATAAAAGGCATTTCAATCTGTCTGTGATTGCGAATATCAAAAATCATTTCGCTCTCCGAAGCGGAAAAACTCCTGAGCTAAACACATTAGCTTTTCAAAAGTGACCATTTATTGAAACACTCTAAGCGAAATTCACAGCAAAGAGTTGTTGTCGAACCAATAAGCAATGATTTACGCGACAAATAAAGCATTAAATTTATTTAAAGTGTTAATAATATATGGCCAAATCAAATTTTAGTCTTATACTTTCTCCAATTCGGTGGCAATTTGTCACACAATATCATCGCACTTTTAATGGGTTTCGATATTTTTTGCTTTGTATAAGTTTTTCGTTACGGTTAGCAAAGGAAATCTTAGCTTTCTTGGCGACGAAGCTTAGCTGGTAGAAGCAGACTTTTATCAACAGGAGTTGTACTGCGCGAAAACTTTTTGTCCTAAAACTTGAGATGTGAAAATAATAACTGTGGAAAAACATGAATAATAATACGGGTATTTTATACGAGCTTGTTTACGTTTCTACCGCAATTCGTTTGTTTAACGAACAACTACTAAAAGATTTGCTTGTAGAAGCTCGTGACCGAAACAAAACACTGTCTGTTACCGGAATGTTACTTTACAAAGATCAATCCTTTTTACAACTGCTTGAAGGTTGCAAGGAAAATGTACTCAAGCTTTACGAAGATATTGGTCGTGATAAACGGCATTTTCGTGTAAAGACACTGCACCAGGGGCACAGCCATGAGCGTAAATTTGAAAACTGGGCTATGGGTTTTCAGCGCTTGGACGATTCAGATAGCTCTAAACTGCCCGGCTTTACCCGTTTTCTTCACCGCGATTATGACGTCGGTGAAATTTCTCAAATGTCTGGACAAGCCATAGAGCTTTTATTGCATTTTCGAAAATTTAGTTGAATCGCTCGGCTGACTGGTAAGTGCGTGGCGAAGGAAGGTAAATGAAAAATTCAGATATCTATGTTGTCGTCATTGGTTCCTCTGCAGGGGGGCTCGAATCTCTGCAACTACTGCTCCCCAAACTGACACCTGAAAATACATGCTATGTGATTTGCCAGCACTTGTCTCCAAAGCACAAAAGTATGCTAGTCGATATACTTTCACGTGACACAACAATGCCTGTTACCGAAGTTAAAAACGGTATGAGCCTAGAAGCGGGAAAAATGTACGTTACTCCCGCAGGAAACAATATAGAATTCGATGGCAGAAGCGCCAAGCTAATTAAGAGTGAAAACCAGATCTACGCTAAACCTAATATCAACCATTGTTTTGTTTCTGTTTCGCAGAACTTTGAGTCTCGCACCATAGGTATTGTGTTATCGGGATCAGGGTCGGATGGCGCTTTAGGCTTGCAAGCAATTTTAGCAAGTGGTGGTGTTGCAATTGCACAGAGCCCAGAAAGCTCCGCTTACGACAGCATGCCTAACGCCGCAATTGAAGCAAATATGCTCGATTTTGTTGGCTCACCCGACGAAATTGCTCGCTATCTCGATCAAGTCATAAAAAAAGACTCGGAAATCGTTACAAACCCTAAAAACCAAGATATCTTTAAGGAGATTATCGATTATTTCGCCAAGAGCTCTAACATTGATTTTGCCAATTATCGCAAATCAACCATTATACGTCGCATTAATCGGCGCATGGCGCTCAAGCGGATCGAAACACCCACGGACTATTTCACGTATATCAAAAACAATACCGAAGAAGTACACGCATTTGTTCAAAATGCATTTATCCACGTTAGCGCTTTTTATCGCGATGTAAAAGCTTTTGACCAGTTAACCCGTGTGTTAGAAAAAAAACTTTGTTCTGGGAATTTTCCAGAATTTAGAATTTGGGTACCTGGATGTTCTACAGGGGAAGAAGCCTATACCCTTGCAATGATTGTCGACGACATTATTCGTAACAACAAACTCAATACAGCATTTAAAGTATTCGCCACTGATATTTCTAAACAAGCAGTAGCGGAAGCGCGAACAGCATCTTTTGGTTTGGATAAAAGTGTTGACTTACCCGATAAATTTAAAGAGCTGTATTGCCAAGAGGACAACTCTAGCTTAGAGGTAAAGCCTGCTATCCGAGATCGCGTAGTCTTTTCAGTTCACAACCTACTTTCAGACCCACCTTTCAGCCGAGTGAACCTTATTTCTTGTCGCAACCTGCTGATATACGTCAATAACATCATACAAGAAGATTTATCGCAGCTATTTAACTACGCACTCGTCCCAAGCGGTATTTTATTTCTGGGAAGCGCAGAAACCTTAAAAACGAACAGTTCGTTTAAAGTGGTCGATGAACAAAGCAAAATCTATGAAAAAGCCAACGAGTCTTACCAAAGCCCTAAACTCATTCGTTTTAAGTCTGTCCGCACCAGCAATGTAGCGCTTGTCCCACAAAAACAGCAAAATTTCGATTATGAAATTGAAACATATCGAGCATTAATCAAAGCGATGTTACTGGCATCGCTGGTTATAAATGAATCCAATGAAATTATCTTTGCCGTTGGTGATGCCAAAGACTTCATATCCGATATACAAGGGTTTAACAGCCAAAGTATTATTTCGCGGATAGTACCGGAATTACGTGCAGAAATGCGCGCGATTTTATTTCGTACAAGACGCTCAGTTAACGGAAAAACGCATTTAACAAAAGAATTGTCAATTGATGGGGTATCAAGCACCGTTCGAATCGAGATAAGTCATTATCATCCAGACAAACCAGGTTGGCTTCTGGTCTGCTTATTGAAACACAACGAGAAACAAAATAACGAAAATACACACTCGCTGCGTAAAGATGAAGGTGCCGTGCTCGAACTGGAGGAAGAGTTAACTGCTACAAGGGAGAATTTGCAAACCGTTATCGAGGAGCTAGAGACCGCCAACGAACAGTTAAATTTATATAATGAGGAACTACAGTCTTCAAACGAGGAATATCAAAGCACAAACGAAGAACTACAAACCATTAACGAGGAGCTGCACTCAACCAACGAAGAGCTCGTCACCGTTAACGATGAGCTTAAAAATAAAAACTACGAACAGGAACGCTTAGCCAGTGATATTTTTAATATTCAGGAATCACTCGATGTTCCAGTATTTGTGCTTGATATGGAATTTCGCATTCAGCGTTTTACCAAACGTTGTTCGATATTAGCCGATACAAGTCGAATTCGAATTGACGATATAATTTTTTCTATTCAATGGCATCACTCGATGCCGGACCTTCGTGAAACCGCAGCAACAGCCATTAGTGAACAACAAGTAAAAGAAGCGGAATACGCTATTGGTGGAAGCCATTTTCGTTGTAGCTTTTCCCCTTATATCAACAATTCTTTAGAACGCGATGGTATCGTAATTGCTTTCTACGATATTACGCATATTATTTCCGCCCAGCGCGCGCTTGCGATGGAAAAAGATATCGCGCAGATGACCTTGGCATCGCTGTCGGAAGGTGTCGTAAGACTTGACGAAAATTATCGTGTGGAATATATGAACCCTGCAGCAGAAAACTTGCTGCAGTGGAGCGCAAACGAGGTAATCGGTAAAAACGTCCAAGACTATCTTAAAATACTCGATCAGGACGGCGACTTTCAATTAATAGACTCACTCGACAAAACACGTACCGAGGGTTTTCGCTTTGCTCCCAAAGATACATTTTACACGCTGAAAACCCGTTATGGAGAAGAGCGACTTGTTGAACTTACGCTAATCCCGATTAACTCTTTTAGCACCGAACATTCGACCGTTGCACTGATAACGTTTAAGGATGTAACAGAAAGGCAATCGCATTTAAATCAATTGCTCTGGAGCGCCAAACATGACGCACTAACAGGACTTGTTAATCGCAAGGAAATGGAAAATCGAATTCAACGGAGCATCAATCATTCCCATGATTCAGGAGGAAACTCGACACTTCTCTATCTCGACTTAGATCAATTTAAAGTCGTTAACGATACATGCGGACATTTGGCAGGAGATCAACTTCTTAAACAAATAGCGCAGTTGATTAGCAACCATATCCGCTCACGCGATACATTGGCAAGATTGGGTGGCGATGAATTTTCTATTTTGCTTGAGCAGTGCCCTATTTTTGAAGCAGAAAAAATTGCTAACACCATTTTGGAAGAAGTAACAAAATATACGTTTTATTGGGAGAACAAACTATTCAAAATCGGTGTCAGTATTGGCGTAGTGCTCATAGATGACTGTACGGAAGACGTGGCTTCTGTATTAAGCGATGCAGATGCCGCATGTTATGCAGCAAAAGATCAGGGTCGCAATCGAATTCAAGTTCACAGCAAACACAACGATATGCTCGAATTACAGCGTTCGCAAATGTCGCTCGTTTCCGATATCTCCGACGCGCTCGAAAACTCAGGCCTGCGAGTCTATTTTCAAGAAATTAGCTCGATTGACGAAAAAACCCCTAATCGCTGGGAAGCCCTAGTTAGAATGTTTAATCAGGAAGGAGAATTTTTATTACCCAGCCAATTTCTCACCGCAGCTGAACGTTATGGCGTAATAAAACGGATCGACCTTTGGGTTGTGCGTCACGTGCTCAATATGATGTCGTCTTATTTTAACGGTAGCGATTCACCTATTATTAATATCAATGTGTCATCACACACGATCAGTGACAACGAGTATTTAAATACGGTCGCCAAAACAGTTCGCGAATTAGCTCTTCCATTTAATAAATTGTGTTTTGAACTAACCGAAACCGCGGTCATGTATAACTTAGTCAAAACCAAAGAATTTATTAAAAATGCCCGCGACCTAGGTTGCCTTGTCGCATTAGATGATTTCGGAACCGGAACCAGCTCGCTGGCATATTTAAAAGAGCTGTCAGTAGACCTTGTTAAAATCGACGGTATATTTAGCCACAGTATTGCAACCGATGATGTTAATCACATTATCGTTCAGGCTGTAACAAACATTGCGCATTGTCGCGATATCGCTGTTGTTGCCGAGGGTTTGGAATCACAAGAACAATATCAAGCACTACGCAATATTGGCGTGGATTTTATTCAGGGTTATGCGATTGGCAGACCAATACCTTTAGAAGAATTCGTCTCTCGCAGCCAAAATCGTCCAATAAAGGGAGAAGCAGTGGACACACCGGCTTAATAAGCCCGATGTGAAAAGCTCGCAAAATTAACCGTACCTTGGAGGCCTTCTAAACGCTCAACTGACCAATCGTGCATCTAAGCTAATTCAATTGAAAATTTTTCGAGATTAGCTAAACAGCCATTCCAACCTTGATTATGTTTATCGGCAAATTCCTGTTGGCTAAAGCCTTTGTGCGTCAACGTCACTGTCGTTTTGTCGCTATCGACAGCCGAAAACTCCACCGTGACTTGTGTACGATCAACCCCATCTTTCCACTTCCAATTAAATACGAGCTTTTCGTTTTCGACAATTTCTTCATAAGTACCCGACACGATGTGATCACTTTTCTCTTCCGGATCATGCATATGAATTAAATAGTTACCACCTACTTGTTTGTCTACCTCAGCATTTTCAACACGCATTACGGAGCCTGGAGCGAACCACTGTCTAATAAGTTCGGGCTTAGTCCATGCGTCAAAAACTGTTTCCACTGGGGCATTAATTTCTTTTTGTAAAACGAGTTTTATTTCAGAGCTATTCATGTTTTTTTCTCTCCACACGCTGATGTGTTTCAACAAATGTTTTTAAATTATCAAGTTGATCAGTCCAATAATCTTGGTAAACCTTCAACCAATTAAGCGCCTCTGTGAGCCGTGCACGCTCAACCCGGCAGAGTCGTTTGCGCCCCATTTTTTTTCGCTTTAACAAACCAGCTTCTTCAAGTACACCCAGGTGTTTAGTAATAGCCGGAAAGCTCATCTGATGTGCCTCGGCTATTTCAGAAACGGTCAATTCGCGCGTTTGTACTTGCTCTAAAATTTGACGACGCGTTGTGTCGGCCAACGCGTGAAAAACTCGATCGAGCTGTCGGTCAGTTAAGTTCATACCAATATTTAACCATATGGTTAAATATAATGGAAGGGAAAATACGCCTAATATTGAGTTTTTTTCTTGATCTTTTGTTTAATTGTTAGCGAGGCTCAACAATGCTTTCCAGCTCGCCATAGATACGATAGCGATCGCTTTATAAGGAAGAGATGAAACTTTAAATGAGGGAAACGCGCTCAACTCTATTTTAAGAAAGGTCTCGA
>JANQJB010000074.1 GCA_028281865.1 Marinagarivorans sp. | reverse complement strand
ATTACTGGCGAAAAGCTGCCGTTAGAGGGCGCCTCCGAAGACAACTATTCCTCAACCCTTTACTACGATGATGGCACCATTGCTGCGCGACTTAACTTTACCCACCGCGGCCGGGCTTTGCGCAGTCCTCGCACACAGGGTGGTGCGCTGTTTGACGAACCTCACGATAGCTTAAGCGGAAATATTAACTATACGATAAACGACAATATGTCAGTTCGTTTTTCAATGTCTAATATATTGGGCGAAGCTAATCGACAAAGTTTTATTGAAGGTGCTTTCCCATACGCTTATCGACAGCCTGGTAAAAGTTATACGCTTGCTTTTACTTACAAGACGAATTAATAAACTTTATTCTCCTAAGAGAAAAGCCCGGATAGTAACCGGGCTTTTTTTTGCTCAAAATTTATTTATATTATGGAGCACCTTATCCACGCTTTAATCTTTGCTGGTAAGATAGTTTTAAAATAATTTTAGAAAAATAATTCTGGAGCCCTGCTATGCAAGCTCAATATTCCCAATCCTGCTTTATCTTTTTCTTAGCTTTTTTATTATCGCAGTTCGTTTTGGTTAATTCGGTTTGGTCAGTTGACGACTATGTTTTAGGCCCCGACTCTAAGCCGCAAGCTGGCGTGCCAAAAGGTCGCATAGAAAATTACCGACTTGAAAATAGTAAGATTTTCCCAGGTACTTCGCGCGATTGGGCTATTTATATCCCGGCAAAATACAACGCAAAAAAACCACACCCCGTAATGATTTTTCACGATGGCGCAGGCAACCGTGCGATGAGCCCGAAAAAACGCTACCAGCCGACCGTTGTGATGGACAACTTGATTCACAAAGGCGATATCCCTCCGATGATTGGCATATTCGTTAGCCCAGGCGATTACCCTGCTTTACACGAAAATGCGCAACCGCGATTTAACCGCAGCTTGGAATACGACGGCGTCACCGATCACTATGCGCGCTTTATGTTGCAAGAAATTATTCCGCAGGTAAAAGCCAAATATAATTTAAGTGAGGACCCCAATGACTGGGGTATAACCGGAGCAAGCTCTGGCGGCATCAATGCCTTTAATATGGCCTGGCATCGGCCTGATAAGTGGCGTCGAGTGGCCAGTTTTATCGGCACTTTTGCCGACTATCGCGGTGCAAAGTCCTACCCTACGATGATACGCAAAGGTGAACCCAGGCCCCTGCGGGTAATGATTCAAGGCGGCAGCAATGATCAACATCGCTACTCAGGAGAGTGGTGGTTGCTCAATAAAGATATGGCGAGTGCATTGGGCTATGTCGGTTACGAATTAAAAACAATTTGGGGCGACGGCGCTCACAATGCGAAGCACGGATCTTCTGTATTGCCCGAGGTTATGCGTTGGCTGTGGCTTGATTACCCCAAACCTGTCGCAACGCCTTATAAACTGTCCCACACGATAAACGATATATTGCTTAAAAACGAACACTGGCAAAAAGTGCTGCAGATTAATCATTTAGGTGCGATTGCAACCAATAAAAAAGGTGAAATCATATTTTACGATGGCAGCACAAAGGAACTAAAACATCTAAATACGCGCAATAAAATAAAAATATTGTATGAGAATATCGAAAAGGTAGACGCGTTAATTGTCGACACAAAAGATAATATCTATGCGAGCCAACAGGAAAAACAGCGCGTGATCAAATTTGATAGCAAGGGCAAGCGCTCGGTCTTCGTCAATGGATTTGATATCACCGATATGCTGCCGGTTGAAAATGGTTTGTATTTGACGTCTGCGAACGAAGGGAAAATATACTTTAAACCCGATGAAGGTAATATCATTGTTGTAGACGCGCTGATGGAACAGCCAACCGGAATTGATCGCCGCGTCGACCACAGCCATATCACGGTTTTTGATCGGCGCCGACGCTTTGGCTATATTTTTCAGCCGCGGGCCGACGGCAGCTTGATCAACGGCCAATATTACATGCATCTAAATGTTTGGGAGGACGGATCACTCGCGGGTGGAGGTGACTCTTGCTACGATTCAAGCGGACGTTTGTTTGTTATTACCGAGCAGGGCCTGCAAGTGGTGAACCACCACGGCCGCGCCGAGAGCGTGCTCGACAAACCCAATAGCGAGAAACTAAAACACGTTGTTTTTGCGGGAAAAAACCATCAAGACCTGTACGTATCGACACCCACGCATCTGTTTAAACGCCGCGTGAAGACCCACGGCATAATGCCCTGGGACAAGCCCTTCAAACCGAATAAAAACTTAAAATAAGTTATGTGAAATAAAACACTTAAGAGAACGATGCAAATTGCAATTGTTGTCAAATCCCGACGAGAACTGCTATGATCGGTCGCCACAGGGTTGCAAGTTCCTGCTGTCAATGGATTATAAGACTGTCTTTTTCGAAAACAAACCAGTTATCGAAACAAGCTACTTATCGAAACTAACTATTTGTAAAAACAAGTTATTTATCGAAATAAGCCACTTAATTCAAAAAATTCAAATTAATAAGAAGGAACCTCTGATTAACCCCAGCAAAGCTGAGCGTGAGATCCGCAAGCCGATTGACAAGGCGAGCGACGCAGGAAATGGCCGTAGTCCTTTTCAAGTTGCTCAACGCAGTCAAGCGGCTTGCGGTCCACGCCCGACGGGGCCTATCGCCCAAAACGCTTCGCTTTGTTGTTGTCGCTCGTCAGGCTTCGGCATGGCTTCGCAACAACGCCGCGTGAATCGCTTTGGCGTTAGGCCTCAGCATTGCTGGGGTTAGTCAGAAGTTCCTAAATATTACAACGGTGGCTTTTGCGTCAACTACACTAGAGGTGGGGAGTACTCGCCGATGATAACGACGCAAGTTTGAATCGAAACAAAGGTATCAACAAAATACGAAAACTAGGAGATTATTGATGAGTCAAGACATTTACAGCAGTCCTGAAGCTGACCTTGGTACTAACGATGCCGAATATACGTCTTTAACAATGAAAGAGATTTTGTTTTCATTTAAAGGCAGAGTTGGAAGAAAAACCTATTGGTTAACCTTACTTGCCGCGATAGGCATATACTTTGTCTCTGCTGCCGTGCTGGGTGCAATTGGATTGCCGATGGAAGTGCTGATGGCATTATTTGTTCTCGCCTATATACCGCTTATTTGGATATCGCTAGCCGTTCAAGTGAAACGCTGGCACGATCGCAATAAGTCGGGTTGGTGGGTATTAATCGCATTTGTTCCTTTAATCGGACCTATTTGGCAATTGGTAGAAAACGGATTCCTTGCTGGAGACCCCAGTCCAAACAACTACGGCCCACCCAACCGATAGTTTTTAATTTGTTTGCATAGTTAAAGACTAAATCTAGTTTGAAAACTAAATCACGTATAAAAGGGCTAGGCATTATTCACAGGTGTCCTGGCCCTATTTATTGTTAATATAAATATTCGTTAATCTCCGAGCATTGCTGCTCCAGTTCGGCAACCAGTGTGTCGTACAACATCGCAACATCTACCTCGCCTTCATTGTCCTCCATCGCTTCCGCGAATACCTGCTGAGGCATCAAGGTAATATCGGACTCTTTATATCGGATACAGACTTCTCGGTTAACTCCATCATCTCGAATCCACCAGTTGAATTCATCTCTGTCGCTAACTAATACCTGCCCAAGTGCTAAACCAATGCATTGCATTTCAATCGTTTCAGGTTGCGCAACCTCGTCGTCTATTAATTGCTGAATAACCTCTATATCCGCCATAGAGCCATCCAGCGTTGCCGATAGTTCGTCATTAGCCAATTGTTCCGCATAGCTCAATAACTTAGTCAAACGATCTGAATCCATTTCACTGAGACTTTCAAATTCACCCATCGCGTATGACACTCTCAATAATTACAATAAACAACTGCGCACGTTAATCTGCGTGTTGAAAAGCGAGGAAGTCGCATGTTTTAACGGCTGCATCAATACCCGTTTACAGCTCTAGCCGACTACAACTTCGATGCCCATATAGCCAGCTTATGCCGCAGCGTTTTTTGCGACACCTGATCTTCTGGAATCGGCTGTATAACTTTATCGTGCACCAACAAACGATAAATATACTCAATTTTTTCCGCCGCGGAATCGGTCGGCTCGAATTCTACAACCCCACGTTTTTCTCCGTACTTCACCCCTTCTTCAATCGCTTTTTTTATAAGCTCTTTTTCATTTTTAAGCTTTTTCATTATCACCTCCATTACGGATTGATTATTTCAAGACAAGCGTCGTTGGATTAAAATATGTCAGTTGATCGGCAATTAACTCAGGTTTTTTAAAAATAAAAAAATGTCCTTCATCATCGAGCCGTACATATTTGTGTTCTTTATCCTGTAAACACTGTTGCAAATATTCGGCATTTTTGTATTTTACGAGAAAATCTTTTTTACCCTGAATAAGTAAAATAGGTTTTTGAATTTTGTGCCAGCTCTCGTTCAGAACAATTAACTCCTCCCACAACGGTAGCATTTCTAAGTTACTACGACGCATATTCTTGCCAATAATACTTTTTATCAAGCCATTTTTTGCCCAGTTGTGATACCAACGCGGTTCACTGAGTAAGGGGTCGAACGGGCCTGCAACAACCACCCCACCATCGATTATTTCGGGGTTATCGGCCAATAAACTTGCCGCGAGCGTCGCGCCCCAAGAATGGCCCATAACCAAAACCTGTGCCGGCTCAATCTCGGGTAAATAGCTGTGCAACCAAGCTTCAATTATTGCTTGTTGATAGTGAAATTGCGGTTCTATACGCCCATCGCTAAATTGAGAATTTCCCCAGCCGGGGCGGTCAATCGATAGAATACGATAGTTTTCAAGCACATCTTCGTGCTGCATAAACGCGCGCCAAGCGCCCCAGCCGCCGGGTGTACCATGTATCGCAACAATAATATTGTTATTTTCCTGGCCGGACTCTGTCCAGTGCAGCGTAAACGAGTGTTGGACTCCGTCCCAGGTGTAGTCAACTTCCCTTAGCTTGGATTCAAACGTTTTGGATTCAAAAGTTTTAGTAGCGTATACCAGTTCGGCGATTCCAAGTTGAAGCAGTAAGCAAGCAACTAGCAGAAAAAATTTACCGCTTTTGAGTAATTGAGAGATTTTCGTTTTGGCATTACTCAGTCGTTTTCTACTCACAAGCAACTATCCAAATAGCGATAACTTAACCAAATAGCGATAACTTAACCAAATAGCGATAACTTAACCAAATAGCGATAGCTTAACCAAATAACGATAATTTAAAAGAGCGAATTTTTCAGGTTTGCAGCGGTTGGGGAATATCCGGGCTCAAACGAACACGCCGATGAAACTGCCACAAATAAAAGGCTATATATCCACTACCCCAAACAAGACCGGGCGAAATAGCCTGCCAGACATTTGGAGTAGCAAGCGCGGCGTGAACACTGAGCGGGAGCGTGAGCATCACCAGAAAACTAATGGCAAAGCCTAAAAAACCGCCTTTTTTGCCACAGCCAAAAAAATAGTAACTGCGACGCGCCACACTTGTCACTAACCATGTGGAGAAAAAGGCATATAAACCCTGGCCCATACCCGACCGCAACGCCACACTGAAGCCGTGTTCGCTGTTTGCAAATCCCGCCCAAACACCGTAAACCAATCCCGCCAACAGAGGAATTAGCAAATGTTTAAACTTGAATTGTTGAATATAATTCAACACGGTTAAGCTGCCTCTTCTTGATTAAGTTTCCAGCGCTCAGCAAATATCGGTAGACCGTCTTTGCCCAAGTAGCGCAGCAAATATTTCTGCGGAGTTTTGCGCAAATCAACGAGAATTAACCCGTCTAACGAATCATTAAAGCCTCTATTTATAGAAAAGCAAACAAAGCGCCCGTTGAGCGCGAGATACTGGCGCAACAAAACTGGAATGGATTTACCGGGATCGCACTGACCCAATAATTTATTTATCACCGCAATTTTGCCCAGCGAGGCTAAAATTTCGCGGGTCCAAACTCTTCCTTTTACTTTGAGCGGTGCTAACGGCGAGACATCGACTAAATACTCTTGCTCTGCGCGAAAACTTTCTAACATCGACTCAGACAAGAACGCCTGGGCAAGAGCCGAGTGTTCATTCGAAATACTGACGCAACCAAACAAGGTATGGTAGTCAGGATTTTTAACCACATACGCGCCAATTCCCCGCCATAGTAAATCCAGTGCTTTTGGGTGACGTTGATAAGCCGTGGTAACAAACGAACGCCCCATTTCGAGTGCACCACCAATTCGCTCGATATAACTTTCATCGTAGTTATAGAGTAAGCGGCTGTATAAGGCGTGAATACCTCGTTCTTTTACAATTTTATCTGCATGCGCCATACGGTAACCGCCAACGATGCGAGAATGCTTTTCATCCCATACAAATAAATGCATGTAATAGTGGTCATATTCGTCGCTATCAAGCGACTTCCCCGTTCCCTCACCCGCAGCACGAAACGTCACTTCTCGCTCCCGGGCAATTTCTTTCATGATGCTATTGAGTTTATCAAACGGTGCGCAGTAAACACTGAATTCGTTTTTAGTGAGCAACTTATATTCGTCAAGCGCTGCCACGTCTTTCTGAATTTGCTCATCGACGCCATCATCGGGGTGAATATCTGATGCATTAGATTGCACGGGTTTTTCGGCAAACGCCAGCTTTGCGCCCAAAATATTAGTTGCCATGCGCAGACAATGAGTCACTGCCACATCATCATTCAGTTCACGAATATCGACAGGTGAAATAACTTCCCCTACGCGCAAGCCAAAAATCTTTCCTTCTTTGTTACTGAGCTCACGCGCTAACATCGCGGTACGCAAACGCTTGTGAATTAAGCCCGCGAGATAAAATAGCCTAGAGTTACGACCCTCTACAAAAAACGGCACACAGTGCGCTTTGTATTTACGGCACAAACGCCCTACTAACGGGTCCCAATCAAAATCTTCTATTTGCCATTTCTTCGTATTTAGCGCTGAAACAACTCCAGCGGGATAGATTAAAATCGCTCCGCCTTGACCCAAGTGCTTGCAGACAGCACGAATTCCTTTGGCATTTTTTGCCGCCGCATTTTTGGAAAGGACATCAACACCGATAAACAAATCTTGAAACTCGGGAATTCTGGTCAGTAACTCGTTGGTTAATACCTTTAGATCAGGGCGAACATTGAGCAAGAGTTCTGACATCGCCACACCTTCTAGCCCACCCAAGGGGTGGTTAGCGACAAAGACGACTGGACCTGATTTGGGAATGGCAGCGAACGCATCTGCATCTTTAACATCCAATTTAAAATTGAGCACCTTCATCGTGTAACGCAAAAACTTTTTGCTTGCAGTCTCGGGCTCGGCCATAAAATCTGGACAGCAGTCGTAATGTTCTGCGAGCTTCGATAAACCCAATATTCTTTCAAGCAAGGCCGCCAGCCAACGTTTTTTTAACGGTAAACGAAACGGATTATTTGCCTTCGTTGTCTGCTTGTTGGTCATCACAAAAACCATCACCCCAATATTGATAGCTGTTTAAATTATTAATAGTTATTTAAATAATTAATAGTTGTTTAAATTCTTTTACGACAAAAAGACTATTTTTAACGAATAATTTTCTTTTTATTAATTAACTCTTAAATTAATGACTGTTTATTTGTTTAATAATTTTTCTCATCAATCCGTTTCCGGATATTGCGCTGTCAATTCACGCTCTAGACGCCAGTGTTGCAATAACTTCCTGATTCCAGGAGTTTTATAGCCCAACTTACGATTCTGATGCCCCAATTGAAATAAAGTATGATATTGAAACATCAGCGCTTTAACAGCAGCGCCTAAGCGCGTATCACTGTCCCAGATATGCAGCGATTCTGAGCTCGCAGTATTGATTTCAACGATTTCAATATCTTCTCCGCGCTGGAGTTTTTCTACACAGGAAAACTTAATGTCCAAGCGCCCATAGTGAAAATTGGGTATATCGGCCAAAATTGTATTCAGATGTTCAGTCAACTCAGGTGTAATCAAATGGCAGGCATCGCGAAATATTGCTCCACGACAATGGCTCGCAGAAAACAATAACTTAAACGCTTCCCCTTCGTCTAAGACTCGCTCAAGGTGCTTTGCGTTACGGCTAGTATACAGGTGCATTAGGCGACCAGCGCGTTCGTCAGAAGCAATCAGCTGCCTGAGTGTACTAACCCCATCTCCAACAACATAGGGGGTGTACTTGAGAGCCAGAGAAATAATTTTACCCTTCGGGTGGCGCGGGTCGCGTACATAAAATACGCCCGCTTCTGGCTCGAAATTGGCAAGCTTCTGTATCATCACCGTCGAACCGACAGGATAAGACCGCAAACACTCTTTTAGTTCCCCCTCTGTCTCAACCAACTTGACACCAGCTCCCCTGCAGCCAATATCAGGCTTGCACACCAACGGCAACTGAAAGCCTTTTTCGTGCAAAATTTTAACCAACGCCAGTTGTTGTGAAGCCGGCTCGTCGTCGGTAATGACATAAGTAAACCAAGGTAACACGCGATTGGCGCAACTGGATTTAGACTGGCTGAGCACATGACTCTTGGGCACACCGACCATCCCCGATAAAGGTAGTTCTGGATTAGCAATAAGTGGCAGGGTGAGCGAACGGTAGCGCAGGCTCAATACCAACCATTGCATAACAACGGGAAGGTAGATCAACCAAGTAGGCCAAAACTCGAAGGCTGACACCGTATTGCGCTTGGTTTCCAATGGAGGCATTCCATCTGCTACATAGGGTCTCGCGCTCGAAGCAGCGGTATCGCCTTTTTGTGGAGTTGTATGCTGGCTCATACTAAGCTTTCAGAATTAACGACATTCAAAAACACGGCTTTTATCAATTGCTAGGTGACTTAGATATTAAGTTACCTAGAAACTAACTATCTCTTAATTAGCGAATTAGCGAACCTTTTACCGTTGGAAAACCTGTAGGGAACCCAGAGTATGCGTCTTGCCGATATTCACTAAAGCCCATTGTTCACTAAAACCCGCTTTCAATTACAAAAGCCAAGTTAGCTGATAAAGCGCACAAATACTGCGCCAAGCCTTGCGTAGCGCATGATATACCAAACTATTGGCCGTTTGCGATAACAAAGCACTAGAACAGACGCATCAAATCCGATTTGGTTGCATTTTGCTTGTTTTTACACGCATTTCATCATCTGAAAGGACGTAAGATCGACAGTCTGTCTTAACTGCCGTATATTACCGCGTTCTCAAACTCACACCCCCAGCTAAGTGTATTGAAGCATCACAGGTTGGGGCTTTTTGTCGACAAAGGACCAAAACAATGACCGAAAAATCTATGCTTTTTTACCAAAACGTTGTACCTATTGAGCGCGTCAAACACAAAGATCTCTCAATTAAAAAAGGCGTGAACTATGCTTTTGCAGAAGAGACGGCAACTATTCCTTTGGTCGGTATCGAGTTTTTGAGAGCGTCTTCAGATTACCCCATTGTGTTTATTGGCGAGGGCGACAATCTGTTTCCAGCGGCAATAGCCGGTGTCCAACAAGGCCAAAACCTGTTTATCGACGAGAACAAGAACTGGATAGCAGAGTACGTTCCGGCCTTTATCCGCCGCTATCCGTTCATATACTCTGTCAATGACGAAGAGACTCAATTCACCTTGTGTATCGACGAGAACTTTGAAGGCTGCAACTACGACGGCGAAGGCGACCGCCTGTTTCTTGAAGACGGAGAGCAAAGCGAATATTTGAAAAGCGTACTCAACTTTATGGACGACTATCAACAGCAATACAAAATGACACAATTGCTGTGCCGATTTTTGCGAGAAAACGAGCTATTGGAGCCGATGTCGGCTAAGTATAAAACCCCAGATGGCAAGGAGCGCGGTATCTCGGGCTTCCAAACAATCAATCGCGAGAAATTTAAGGCTTTGCCAGAAGAAAAAATTCTGGAGTTCTTTAAAAATGACGCGTTGGAGCTGATATACCATCACTTCCACTCGATGAAAAACTTCCAACCTCTAATTCAAAAAGCTGCGCAATCGGCACCTTCTGCGGAAGAGGCCACTGCACCTGCATAAAACGAATAAGTCGGCAGGGCATTCTCGCAGTGCACTGCCGCTTAGTTACCGCCCGTTGGTTTTCAGCATGCCACTATTTCCCGCGCATCAGCTGGTAAAGTTTTATCTGACTCTCTCACTGGCTAGCTTAATCAGTGCTTGCAGTGCCCCGTTTCTTCATCCACCTCAGGCTGCCTTTCTTGAGCAGCGCGAGCGCATTGTTATCGAAGCTGAAGCAGCCAAACTCTCAGGTAAATGGCGTATAAGCAGGCGACACAGCGGCTATGCGGGCGAGGGTTATATAGAATACTGTTGGACAAAATCCTGCGACAGCGACAAGAGCATTCCAGCACCCAACGACGAGTTCTTGAGTTACCCGATAAAGATTACTAAAGGTGGGCTTTACCAAGTTCATCTGTATTCACGTCAAGCCGCGCCAAACGGTGGACTTGGTCGTGATTGGGAATTAAACAACGATGTGCGTTTGCGCGTAAGGAATTCTGGCCAAGCCCCTAATGCAACTGACAATACCGGTGGGCAAAAAGGGTTTGCTGATTTCAACGACTGGGTAAAAGTTTATGTCGGCTCTGATCGCGACTTTCTTGCATACAATAACCGCGAGATGCGCGCGCAGTTGCGCAAGCCGTTAGCCACGCAGTGGCGTTGGTGGGTTTGGTCTTCAGATGTATCCGCTCTAAGCGATCACAATAGTGTTCGCTTGAGCTTAGAGCCCGGTTATTACTCACTTGATATTCAAGGTCGCTCCGACGGCTATGCCATCGATCGCATCGTTATCGTTAATTGGGATGGGCGACTGCATAAGCGCCAGCCATCAAGAGATGAAGCGCAGCAATGGCACGGCTGGCAAACCTCAATACGCGAAAAATAATTGATTAAGTGTTCCCGTATTTATTTAAACTAAAGCTATGGCACCTTTAATAGCCAATGTGTCTTACGCAACTAGCGGAGATGAATTGAGAAGTTGATTTAATTTCTTTTCGAACTTAACGGCAAGATCCATAACAATACGGCTGACTAAGTCGTTCCCGGTCGTCTGTATTACCTTTTCCATAACGGCAAGTGTTTCTCCCTCGATTTGGCTGACGACAACTAAATCACGATCTTTACCAAGCTCTTTTATCACATCAAAAATCTTGCGACTGCGCGCTATTTCCGTGCGAAACTTAACCTGTAACCCCTTTTCCATAACACTGGTGTAGGGCAAAATGTTCGCCAATGCGTAATCACGCGAGTCTGCTAAGTCGAGCAAAATCGATTGGATATCGTAATCTTCTGCGTGAAAGGCCGCTTTGCGATAGAGCTGTACACCAAAACAAAGATCCTCGACAATTTCGTCAAGTGGATTAATAAAATTTTTTGTATTGTCAGTCGGGCGCATCGAATTCTCCTTAACCTTCTTTCTTTTAACAACTAAGTTTTTAACTACTTATTTTTTAACTGCTTTTTAAACAATCATTTGTTCGACAATTTAATCTTGTCAAACATTTTATTTGCTTTGAGTTTAGAACACACCGTGAACTGAGTCACACACATATCGCGCTTCACTCAGAATTAAATGACGCTAGAAAATTTGCTCTTATCGCAAAGCAAAATATGTAAACTGCCTTTAGAGCCCGAAAGCCAGGCCGAGAATCGCTTGCTAGAACCACATACTGGCTTTCCCGCAAGTTGTTTGTAAATTAATAGAAATCTAAACAGGAAAAAACGAGTAATTTTATTTGTGACCACCGAGGCATGAATTGGGGGTTGTTTTCAAGACACGGACTAGGCGTCCCCCCTTAACCCCGGCGAGCCGGTCCGGCCAACAATATTAAATTGTTGTCGTTCGAGGCACGCGCAAAGCAGCGCTTTGCAAACGCTTGCCTCACCCATAGGGGCTCGATCGCGCGAGCACTGGAAATCGCTCCTGCATTTCCAGTATTTCCTCCTTCCATGGAGGTCATCCAGCGCGCGACGGTCTTGAAAACAACCCCCAATTCATACCTCTCAACTTTGTCAGGTAGAAAAGTAATCACATGCAAGCTAAAAAAGTGGCGGCACGTCCAGCACATCACAGGAGACATTGTGCGGGTGTGGCACGTTCCAACGCTCTACCTCTGCCCCTAATTGTTTGCACGCTTTTTCGGCCAGTTTATCGAACGGAGAACGACCGGGGTCAGCAATCAAACATCTAACCCCGTGGTTATGCGCCCTTTTTACGAGGCTAAATAAAGGCTTAGTCATATCATCCCAAAAGCAAATATCACCGCCGACAAGCAAGTCAAATTCAATTAGCATTTCACCATTAATTTTCCCAAAGTCCGCCTGCACCGTTTCTATCTCAACGTCATTGAGGCGCGCGTGCAATTGCAAAAAAGGAAATACATATGAATCAATATCGACACCGGTGACTTCAGCATTAAAGTTTTTTGCACAGAACATTCCGGTGATCCCCCAACCACAACCTACCTCAAGTACACGCGTTTTGCGTTTCAGTGGAAAGGCACTCATATAATCCATTAAGACCAAACTTGAGTCCCAAACTTTATTCCCGTGATGGGTATGATCATCGGACTTTTTTTTCAAGTGCCGAATTTCAGGGTGACTCATTTTTAACACGTCGATACCGAAATAATTCTTAGATTTTGGCTTAACACTGCTCATTTATTAACCTGCTGTATTTTTGGAAGGCACTTACAAGATTTCGGACAATAGAAACTCATGCACCTGTAAAAAGGCGGTATTCTATCCAAATTCCTTTAACTTAAAAGCTTTAGACTCAGTTACGATGACTTGACACTCGGCGAAATGATCACGACCATAGCCGCTTGATTTACAAAAGCGAGGCAGAACAACACCTTACGTATGAACCAGATAGATTCGCCGTATTTCGCTGCTGTGGACTTAGGGTCCAATAGTTTCCACCTTCTTGTCGCTCGACTCAATGGTGGCCAACTCGAAACCGTCGACCGTGAAAAAACCATGGTCCAACTCGCGCGCGGTTTAAATTCTGAAGGTAATTTATCCGAAGATGCCAAGCAACGTTCAATTGAATGCTTAAAGCGTTTTGGCGAACGCCTAAAGAAAATCCCCCCTAGTCAAGTGCGAGCCGTAGGCACAAAAACCTTGCGCACCGCACAAGATGCACGAAGCTTTTTAAAGCGTGCTGAAGCGGCACTTGGCCACCCTATCGAGATTGTCTCCGGCTTTGAGGAGGCACGTTTAGTCTACTCTGGCTTATCACATACCGTGATCAACGATGGCAATCAGCGTCTCGTGATCGACATCGGCGGTGCGAGCACAGAATTTATTATCGGGCAGGATCAGGAGCCTGAACTGCTCGAAAGTTTAAGCATGGGGTGCGTAGCGTTCACCGAACTTTTTTTGCGCGATGGCTTAAACGAAAAATCAATGCGAAGAGCGTATCTAGCAGCGCGTGCCGATTTGGAACTCATTAGCCACAATTACAGCGAACACGGGTGGGATATCGCCTACGGGACATCCGGCACAATTAGAGCAATCGCAGACTTGGTCTCTGACGAATGCGGCGGTGCCATCATTACTCGTCAAGCATTAATAGGACTTAAAAATCGCCTTATCGAGGACGGCCAAATTGTCTCCGGCGACGTCCCTAAATTACGCAAAGAAGTACTACCCGCCGGCATCGCAATATTGCTAGCCATTTTTGACGAACTCGAGTTCGACAAACTCCATATCGCCGATGCGACGCTAAAAGAAGGGTTAATATTTGACACACTTGGCAGACTCAGCGACGAAATCATCGACACCCGCATTCATACCGTTGAAAAACTGCAAAGTAACTACCAAATCGATGAAGAACAAGCTGAGCGCGTTAAAAACACGGCTTTGCATTTTTGGACGCAAATTGAATGCCCGATGCTGCCCTCGGTATCGCGCACTAAGATTTTACGCTGGGCCGCGCAACTGCATGAAATAGGTATGGCGATTTCCCATTCGGGACACCACCACCACGGTTATTATATTTTGCGACACAGCGACCTCGGTGGTTTTGGCCGATACGAACAATATATTCTGGCAAATTTAGTGCGCTCGCATCGTAAGAAATTGAGCTTTGAGCGCTTACAGGAAACGGACGATGCTGCACTGGACGCGATATTGCCTATTGTCGCTTGCTTGCGTCTTGCAGTTTTGATCAACCGCCGCCGCGAGACACTGAAAAAACTGCCAGACCTTATCCAATCGGGTTCGCATTATCGGCTGCATTTTAAAGACGGTTGGTTAGAGCAACACCCCTTAACTTATGCGGGGCTCGAACAAGAAGCCAATCATTGGCAAAATGTGGGGCTGACGCTTGAATTTTAATTCACTACTGCCTCATAAACTCTGAGAGGCAGGGATTGGGGCTTGTTTTCAAGACCGTCGCGCGCGGGATGACCGCCATGGAGGGAGGAAATACCGGAAATGCAGCGGTCCGGCGTTCCGGAGCAATTTCCGGTGCGCGCGTTCGAGCCCCCATGGGTGAGGCAAGCGTTTGCAAAGCGCTGCTTTGCGCGTAGCTCGAACGACAACAATTTAATATTGTTGGCCGGACCGGCTTGCCGGGGTTAAGGGGGGTCTTGAAAACAAGCCCCGATTCATGCCTCGGCAGTGATTTTAATTATTAATTTTTCGCAGAAATAGCATGATTTTACGAATAATAATAGCGCTTGCGGTTTTACTCGTGGTATTCACGTTAATACACAAATTCCAAAACAATTCTGCAAAAGGAAAAAAAAGCGCTGACAAAAAAAACTCCGATAACACAAATTCCAACAACAAGTCTCTGATGATCAAAATTGTCGTCGGTATCGTGTTAGTCGCGATACTGATAGGTTCAGCGACGGGAAAAATCCACCCAATCGGCGCCCTACTGGCAATACTCGTTCCATTCGCACGTTTTGGGATGACAACTGCAAAATTCTGGTTTATGAAAACCGGCGGCAAAGCAACATTTAAAACACAATATTTACATATACATGTTACCGTCAGTACCGCTACCTATAGCGGTCGAGTATTAAAAGGACCCTATGCCGATACATCAATCGAAAATTTATCAAAAGAACAATTACAGGAATTACAAGACTACTACGAAACACGCGATAAAAAATCCTATTACTTAATTAAAGCCATCCGACAAAGCATGGGGTTTGCCAGCGCAGAACAAAACGAAGCACCTCCACCGCCAAGCACCATACTGCAAACACAAGACGCGCTTGAAATTCTGGGATTGAGCGGTAATCCGACACGCAAAGAAATCATCGCTGCGCATCGTAAACTTATTAACAAACTACACCCCGATCGAGGCGGCAGCGATTTTCTCGCAGCGCAAGTTAATCAAGCACGCGATACGCTATTAAAGCAATTAGACGAATAAGCTTGCTTGAAACCGACAAATTGCTTGACGCTGAGTACAACTCACCAATCAAAAAGAATTTAAAACTTTTATCACGCACAGCTAATTTCTATTAAGGAACTTCTATGTTGAAAGTCAGTGAATACTTTGAAGGCAAAGTGAAATCAATAGCATTTCAAAGCGCAACATTACCCGCAACAGTTGGCGTTATGAGTCCAGGCAAATATCAATTTTCAACTGCAGAAAAAGAAACGATGCACATAATTTCCGGCGCAATGAAGGTAAAGTTACCCGATACAGATGACTGGCAATCCTTTCGCGAAGGGCAAAGTTTTGAAGTACCTGAAAAAAGCAAATTTGATTTAGAAATTGCAGACGATACCGCATATTATTGTCAGTATTGGAAATAACTTATTTTATTAACCCAGCCCAGCAACTATCTTTAATTGGTGGGTTAATGTGGTATAGGACGTACCACCATTGGCCGCAGGCCAATACGAGCCCAATAAGATCAAGGCTCTTCACATAAAGCCGCCAAATTTTATTGGGCGGCAATGTTTTAGTTATGGTAGTTAAAACATCGCCAGCTAAATAGCAATCTCTAGTTTTGCTTGCCATTCGCGTCGTAATGTAAATCACGCGGCACCTGAATATTGCGAGGGTACGCAGGCTTTTCACCTCTGCCTCGCCTAAAATCACGCAGTTGAAAAACATACGCCAACACCTGAGCAACAGCGACATACAGACCACCTGGAATTGGATTTTCAAGTTCGGTCGTGTAGTAAACAGCCCTAGCCAAAATCGGCGACTGCACAAATTCAACTTTATGCGCCTTAGCAATTTCACGAATTTTAAGCGCGATATGATCGACACCTTTAGCCACAAGAATGGGCGTATCCATCGTCTGCGGATCATAACGCAACGCGACCGAAAAATGCGTCGGGTTGGTAATTACAACATCTGCCTCAGGAACCTTTTCCATCATACGTCGCTGGGCCATTTCTCTTTGCAATTGCCTAATGCGACTTTTTACTTCCGGCTTTCCTTCAGCATCCTTGTGTTCGTCTTTTACGTCCTGCTTAGACATGCGTAACTTTTTAGCGTGATCAAAAATTTGAAACGGAACATCAATTACCGCCACTACGATAGTTGAACACGCAAGAATAAGTGCAGCCAAAGCACTGAGTTCAAGAGAATCAGCTAAACCTTGGGCAATCGGCAACTCACTTAAACTCATAATTTCGCGCGCAAATACCTTAAGCACAACATAGCCAACAACCATTACAACCAAAACCTTGCCAATCGCTTTAAAAAGTTCCATCAAGGATTTCATCGAAAACATCCGTTTTAGTCCAGCAATGGGGTCCATACGATTTAGTTTTGGCATGATAGCTTTCGAACTAAATAACCAGCCCCCCAACGCGATGGGTCCAAGAATTGCTGCCAGCGCCAGCAACGCAAAAAGAGGTAGCAACATCCACATTGCATCTGCAAAAGAAATACCCAACTGAGTCAACATAAAAGCTTCATCAAACAAAACCTCACGCTCCAAGGAAAAGTTGAGACTCATGATCTTCATCATAATCGCCGCCATGTAGCCGCCAAAAATCCATAAACCCGCTGTCCCAATAACTAAAACCGCCGTCGTCGTTAACTCACGCGAACGCGGAACCTGCCCTTCCTCGCGGGCCTTCTCCTTCCGTTTCGGGGTGGCTTCTTCCGTTTTTTCTTGAGTACTGTCGTTCTCAGCCATAACAAACTATCGCGCTGCTGCTTTCTAAGTAATATCCAACAAGTTTTTAACCGTAATAAACCCGTGATCCATCACACGTTCAAAATAAGGGGAAAAAGAAGATAACCCCAGCCATATCAACACCAAACCGCAGACCAAAGTAAATGGAAATCCCACAGCAAAAATATTTAACTGTGGTGCCGCACGGGACATAACACCAAAACAAATATTGATCACCAACAAGGCCGTCAAAACCGGAAGCGACATCACCACAGCCGTGGCAAATAACCAAGAGCCCAATTCAACAACGTGCATAGTACTGCGAATACTAAAAGTTGCCGCACCCAGCGGCATGGTCTCAAAACTGTGAATAATTAATTCTATCAACATCAAATGACCATTCACGGCAATAAACACAAGCGTCATAATCATCAAATTAAATTGCGAAATGATTGTCGTCTGCACACCGTTAGCCGGATCATTCATCGACGCAAAGCCTAAACCAATTTTCATCGCCATTAACTGACCCGCAAGAACCACAGACTGAAAAACAATTTGAAAAGTAAAACCGACAAGCGCACCGATTAATATTTCTTTAGCAACGACAACAGCGGTAGTCAAAGACAACAAAGGAACGGGATCAAATTCAGGCAACATCGGTGCGGCGACAACCGTCACCATTACAGCTAGCGCAATCCTAGCTCGTGCAGGTACAACACGCGTACCGATGACAGGCATCGCCATAAATAAGCCAGTGATACGCATTAATGGCAAAAGATATTGCTGAAGAAAAACAGCTAATTCAGATTCGTAAATAACGAGAGTTTGCCAAGATCCAGCCAAAATATCACCCGATAATATTGGGTATATCGAGAATTAAACGATTAAATAAATCCGTTAATTCCCTTAACAACCAGGGGCCTGCAATCATAATCGTCGCAATCGTCACTAAAAGTCTCGGCAAAAAACTCAGCGTCTGTTCGTTTATTTGCGTTGCCGCTTGAAAAGTACTCACCAATAAACCGACGGCCAAACTCGGCCCGACAATAACCGCGACTAACAGCATGGCTAAATAAAACGCTTGTCCGAATAAACCTAAAACAACTTCAGGCGTCATAAATTTTACCCGTCAACCACATAGAACGAAAAGCTAAAATGTGGCACTGAGTCTTGGAGAACGCCAGCGGCTTTTTAGGACTGTGAAAATCGTGGAAGATTTTGACAGAGCCCCCACGAATGGGTTGAGGGGGGGCGCCCAGCTCGGTCCTAAAAAGCCGCTGGTGTTCTCCGAGACAAACTAAAAAAATAGAAATCACTAACATCAAATAAAGTCAAAATCTGGCACTGAGTCTTGGATAATGCTAGCGGCTTTTTAGGACCGTGAAAATCGTGGACGATTTTGACGGAGCCCCCACGGATGGGTTTACGGCGATCCTAAAAAGCCGCTAGCATTATCCAAGACGGACTAAAAATATAGAAATCACTACGGTCAAATACCAAAACTCGCCGCCAAAGTCCCAATTATCAGCGCCCAACCATCCACCATTACAAACAACATAATTTTAAACGGCAAAGAAATAATCAACGGCGACAACATCATCATACCCATCGCCATTAATACACTCGCCACCACAATATCGATAACTAAAAACGGAATAAAAATTATAAAACCAATTTGAAAAGCCGTTTTCAGCTCCGAAGTCACAAATGCCGGAATTAAAACCGTAAAAGGAACATCAGCAGTACTGGCAACCGGATCCAAACCCGCAATACGAAAAAACAAATGTAAATCGGATTCACGCGTTTGACCCATCATAAAATCGTGTATCGGTAACTTGGCCTCCTGCAATGCTTGTTTCGCGGATATTTCTTCATTAATGTAAGGCTCATAGGCATTCGCAGTGATTTTCTCAAGCACAGGAGACATGATGAAGAGCGATAAAAATAACGACAGCCCAACGAGGATTTGATTCGACGGCGACTGCTGCAAGCCCAGCGCCTGTCTCAATATTGCGAAAACAATGATAATGCGTGTAAAAGAAGTCATCATAATTAATATTGCTGGCAGAAATGACAACAACGTCATTAAAATAAGTATCTGCAGCGTAACAGTATAATCCTCCCCTCCTTGAGGATTAGGCGTAACAGTTACAGCAGGCAAACCCTGAATGGGTTTAATCGCTATATCAGTGGGCTCGGAGGCGCTTTGTGCTTCTGCATTTTCCTGCGGCAGCGGTGACTGAATAACATCTTTTTGTAAGATATCAGTTTGAGAAATAGCAGGCGTACAAAAAAAACCAACTAAAAAAATAACCCATATAATAAATGAGCAAGCGTTGCTTTTCACACACGCCCTATTCATCCGTTTTGTTTCCCGGAAGTTAAAAAATCCTTGAGCTTTTTGGAAAATTCTGAAGCGTTGTTGGCAGCAAGTAAATTATTCTCAGAAGCTTTTTTTGCTCTTGAGAAACTTAACAGCGAAATAGGTTTTAGTGAAGACTTTCTCTCATCTACTTCGGAATCAAGCTCATCGGAAATATTTACATCATGAAGCTTGCTGATGCCCGCCGGCGTTACACCTAATAACAAATGCTCATCACAAACTTTTACCATGACAAGCTTTTCTTTCGAACCCAACGGTAACATACCAACAACACGCATATGCGAAGCAAACCCGTGCCTTCCTTGATTTAAACGCTTTGCAACCCAAGCGAGCGATAGAATCATCACAACAATAATAGCCAAACCGCCAAAAGCTTTGACAAGCGAAGTTGAGGTATCGGGGGCTTGGCTCAACTGGCTCTGATAACCTGAAGCGCTAACTACTCTGCTAGAACTGGGTTGATTGATATCCGCACTATCAAACTTTTCATTACTAACACCGGCGGATTGAATTTCGTCTGCTTTAATATAATAGGAATTTGCGAGAAGAAATAGTACAAACAAAAAAAAATTTAGCGGAAAGATTTTCATTCAATTTCTCTAAAATCTATTTAGCGCAGCTTCTTAATTCTTTCAGAAGGACTAATCACATCAGTCATACGAATACCGAATTTTTCATTCACGACCACCACTTCACCGTGCGCAATTAAAGTACCATTTACCAGCACGTCTAATGGCTCACCCGCAAGTCGATCGAGTTCAATGACAGAACCCTGATTCAACTGCAGTAAATTGCGAATGGTAATTGAAGTACGGCCTACTTCCATCGATATCGTGACGGGAATATCGAGAATGACATCAAGTTCCGGCTGGCCTTCTACCGACCCTCCTTCATCTCGTAATTCATCTAAATCGACAGGTTGCGCTTCCTCCGCTTCACCTTCAACTTGCTCCTCCATAGCTGCGGCCCATTCATCGGCCATGCTCTCTTGATCGACGTCCTTATTATCATCATCACTCATATTAAACGCCTTTTTCTTCGCTGATATGGATGTTGGTTAAGGTAAATTTATCTATAACTTTTAACGCCAAATTATCGGAACTGCGTCCTAAAGTTGTGTTGTAAATCGGTATACCATTGGCTTTTAAAATATGCTGTGGAGGAATATCGATGGGGATAACATCTCCTTCACGTAAATCGACGATATCGCGCAATGTAATTTCGCGTTGACTCACGGTGCACTCCAAATCAACTGCAGCTTGCATAATATCTTCACGCAGCGCTTTTACCCATCGGTCGTCTTTTTCATCGGTATCCGTTTGCAAGCCGGCGTCGAGTACTTCGCGAATCGGTTCTATCATCGAGTACGGCATAGTGATATGTAATTCACCGCCCCCACCGTCTAATTCCACGTGAAATGTACTAACAACAACGACTTCACTTGGGCTGACAATATTTGCCATTGACGGATTAACTTCAGAATTAATAAATTCAAATTCGATAGGCTTTACCGCTTTCCAAGCTTCGTGCAAATCGATAAAGGCTTGCTCCAACACCATTTGTACAACACGCAATTCAGTGGGAGTAAATTCTCGCCCCTCAATCTTCGCGTGACGCCCATCTCCGCCAAAAAAATTATCGACAAGCTTAAACACCAGTTTCGCATCTAAAATAACAAGAGCGTTACCGCGTAAAGGTCGGAACTTCACCATATTTAGACTTGTCGGCACATATAACGTGTGAACATATTCACCAAACTTCTGAATTTGAATTCCTCCGACAGCCACATCCGCCGTGCGGCGTAACAAATTAAACATACTGATGCGCGTGTAACGCGCGAAACGTTCATTAATCATTTCGAGCGTAGGCATACGACCGCGGACAATGCGGTCTTGGCTGGTTAAATCATAGGCCCGCGCGACGTGCGGATCGTCATCAGCCTCTGTCTCAATTTCTCCATCATCAACGCCGTGTAATAGCGCATCAATTTCATCTTGCGAGAGTAAATCTTGCACGTTTTTATTCGCCCGTTTTATTGCATAACAAAATTAGTAAACAAAACCTTCTCAACACCCGGCTTACCAATTTCTTTTTCTAAAATATTTTGTAACTCCTGCAAGCACTGCTGTCTCAACAACTCTTTTCCCTCAGCCGTTTTTATTTCTTCATAAGCTTGACCACCAATTAATAGTACCAGCGCGTTGGTGATCATAGGTGCGTGCAATTCTATGGCGCTCACGACATCCTCTTCACGCGTCATTATAGTGACTTCGACCTGAGCGTAGCGCTGCCGCCCTTTTACAGAAAAATTCACAATGATGGCTGGTTTTATCGGGTAGTAGATAGCCGGTGCTTTTGCATCAGACGCACTGTCAGCAACTTCACCAGTGGCTTCTACTGCCGCCATATCGTCATTGTCAGCGCCACCGTTGAGCATACTGAGAGCAGCCAAAGTCCCGAATACTGAAATGCCGATTAAAACTAAACCGACCGCCAGTAAAATAATGAGCTTTTTTTTGGAGCCACCCTTTTCATTTTTCTGATTTTCATCAGCCATGTCGAAATTCCGTCACCTACACGAAGTCATAATGGGTCGAGCAAGACAAATGCCAACTTATTGAACATTAGAAAATGTCTAGAACCTATCTCAAAATAGAAAGTGAGTGCACCAGAGTCTCAAACGCTTTAACGCGCGGCGCGGCAAGCGTTGTGGACTTGCTGTCCATGAGCACGCCGCAACAAGGCGTTGAGGCGTTTTAGTTAGATAGGCTCTAAAAAGAGTTTAGATGTAAAATGGAAGAGCTGAGGCAGCTAAACAAACTGGTCAATTCCAGTGTTAACCGCCAGAGAAACAATATTTTCCATTGCTTGGTTTTCTTCTTCCGCAATCAAATCACGGGGTGTTGTAGACGGAGATTCCTCGCCCTCCTCCTGTTTGTGCGACTGGTCAGATACGTCTACATCAGCCAAATTCAGGCCTTGCTCAGCCAGCATTTCTTTAAGGCGTCCGTGGTTTTGATCGAGAGCATCACGCACCTGCGCATTTGCACTGACGAAATTAACGACCGCCTGGTCGTTCTGAGTGACAACCCTAACGTTAATTTGCCCTAGCTCCGGAGGGTCTATCATTATCTCGGCAGTTTGGATGTTAGTGAACGCCATCCATGAGACGCGCTCGGCAATCTGTTGCCCCCATTGTTGCTGGCCAAATTTAACCTGCACGGCAAAATTTTGCTGGTCCAAAGACGGCAATTTGTTCACCGTGTTTTGTTGTAAGGCAGTTTCTGCACTGGCAGATACGTGCAGCTTAGTTAGTGTCGAAGAAGCCTGCAGCTCATCTAACTCTACTGCCGCAGTATCGAGATTTATTTGTGGCTTAATATCCAAGAGGTTGGTGTTAACAGTTTTACCTGCATGCGTAGCAGGTTTGGACAGCTCGACTCCAATATCAAAATCATTCAAGCTGGCCGATAATTCGCTATCCCCAGTAACGACACCGAAGTTTAGTTGCTGCAGATTTGCTTCACCAAGCGACTGAACTGGCGTAATGGTAGCTACAGGGCTCGCTACCAAAGGTAAATCGCTCGGCTTGGACACGAACCTACCTGCCAGCGGATTTAAGGTTTTGTTCGCCTCTGGAGATATCATCTGTAGAGTAAAAAAAGCGCCAACAGATTCGGGCCTATAATCAGTGGGCTCCGTGCCTTGCTCAGCAACGAGCTGGAAAGCTTCAATTCCGTCAAAATTTAACTGAGAAAAATCCTCAGTTAACACAGCTGAAGAGCTCAAAAACTCAAGCTGAGCCTTATCCATAGGCTGTTCGCCATAACTTGGGGTCTTATGGAATTGACGCAGCAATTCGTGAGGCAAAGCTCCGATTTTTTGCTCAGAATTTAGCGCTTCATTTTCAGTAGTTAATAATCGAGCAGCAAAAAGCGGGTGCGTAGTTACCGTCGCATTTACTTGATCATCTATTGTCTCTACGCGTCCAACTGTATCAACGCCCACCTCGCCAGTCTTATCGACAGCATTACTGCCAAGATCGCGATCAAGACTGTTGTGCGTAGAAGAAGTTTGCGTCGACTCCTGTGAGCTAGCACTCTCCTCGCGCGGCGCTTGATTATCTCTTGCAGGTTTTTCGACTGTCTTTTTGGCTTTTTGGTAGGTATCACCGAAATTTATGTTCTCCTTTGACTCCCCACCTTTATGGCTTATATCCATCGAAGCAGATTCACCCGAATTGGGAGAAGGAGTAACATTAATCACAGGATTTTCTAGCAAGAGTGAACTCATTTAATGCCCCCCGACGCAGGCGAAAGAGAAGTTTGAGAGATATCTCGTAATGAGCAAGTGATATGCCAAGTATGGGCTCAATTAGCCTCGTCAAAAACCTGGCTGCAAAGCCCTTAGATTGTTATTTTTTTATCCGCTGTTATCCGAGATCGTACTCAGATTTTCCAGCTCACAACAAACATCGGCAAACTCTTGCTCGATAGCGGCAAATAATTGCTCATTACCGGCAGCAACTTCGGCTTGCCCATTGTGCTCAAGCTCCGCACACAGGACCCCAAGCCGCGTAGCTCCAATGTTCTTACTGCTTCCTTTAACGCCGTGAGATTCATGAAAAATGGTAGCAAAATCGGAAGTTTCAACCGCAGATTTAAGTCGTTGCATACGTTTGCCGCAGTCACCGACGTAGCGCTCTACAAGTAGTGGAAAACCCTCTCCCAATAACTCCTTTAACTCTGCAACAACTCTTGCATCAAGGTACCTCCCTGGCACAAATCAACCCTCGAAATTCCAGCGAAAATGCGCTTCAACAATATTGCCGGGGGGAATGATATTGACCTTTTCGCACATCTGGCTAATCAATGTTAACCCGCGGCCGAAATAAGTCGGTTTTTGTGAGTCAACAGATGTATCTGTCGCATCAAAGCCTTCTCCACTATCGAGCATACGAATAATCAATAAACCACCCGAATCTTCCATTTGATGCTCAAACTCAATCGTCACCCATTGATTGCTCAGGCTTTCTAAACGCTCGTCGCGCAATCGATAGTATTGCGCGAACCCCTCTGCTGACGCTTTCAAGCTCGACTCTAAGCCAAGCACACCATGTTCAACCGCATTGTTGTAGAGTTCAGACAAAACGGTATACAAAATCGAGCTGTTCTGGCGTAAACCCGGTACTTCAGATGTTATGTTTACCAACAGCGGCATGGGGTCAAAATTTCGCAGAGAGGAGGCGTTGAGCTGCAAACTCATTTTCCAATCAGCGAGTCTACCGCGAGAATTGCTAGCGCCTGCCAGCATTTCTTCGGCAGTTTCTTTATCCGGAAAGACAATATCAACTAACGATAAATCGTCATCCTCTTCACCTTCGCCGATATGATTTTGAACCGAACTAATAATATTCTCGAAAACTTCGCAAGCTTGGCATTCCTGATCCAAAATAGCATTTAAGCGATCTTCACCAAACATATCGCCTTTGGCGCTGCGCGCCTCTTGGATACCGTCGGACCACAGCAGCAAATGGTCGCCTTCTTCCAAATCAAAGCGCAACGGCTCGGCATTAAATTCTCTGTTCGGTAAAACACCTAAAGGCAAATTTTTTGAGGCGATACGAGTGACACTTTGATCATTTTTGCGATACAACGCGCCGTCGGGTAAACCACCGGACCAAATTAACATGCGTCGCTTTGAAAAATTGATGTCGATACAAGAGGCACAACAAAATAAGCCAACGGGCAAGGTTGCGTGTAATTTTCCGTTAATTTCACGAATAATGTCGTTTAAAGTAAAACCCTTGCCTACCATTCCGTGAAAGGTCGACGCCAGCGGCATCGAGCCGATAGCTGCCGGCAAACCGTGGCCGGTAAAGTCACCGAGAATGACAAACAAACTTCCCATGGGGCTTATATCAGCTAATAGCACATCACCATTAAATACCGCCAGAGCAGACATGTAATAGCGAATTATCGGCAGGTCTAATGTGCCGGAATGCGCTATTTTATCGAAAACTTGTTTAGCGACAGTTTGCTCTTGCAGCAAATGTTTATTATTAGTTTCAATGAGATTTTTTTGACGAATCATCGTTTGATTCATCTCGCGCATGCGCTGAAAAGCCTTTATTTTGGCTTCTAATACGATGGGATTAAAAGGTTTAGATAAGAAATCATCGCCGCCAGATTCTAGGCACGTTGCCAGCGATTTTGCGTCCGCCAACGAAGTCAAAAATACTACAGGAATAAATTCGTCACCTGAGAGCTCTTTTATCTTTTTGGCCGCTTCGATACCGTTCATGTTCGGCATCATCACGTCCAAAAACACCAAATCAGGCTTGGTTTCGCGAAATAATTCGACGGCTTGAGCACCATCCTCGGCGCTGGAAACATTATGTCCGCCACGACGAAGCATTGTTTCAAGAATCATTCGGTCCGAAATAGAATCTTCGGCGACTAGAATGGAAACGCTACTCTCGCTGGCCGAACCAGATTCTGATCGAGACATCTTCGCTACCTATCTCAGATAATCGTGCGAAATCTGAGCTTACTCTAGTTATTGGATAGTGAAGAGTTTTTCAAAACTAGAAATGGCGAAAATCTTTTTAACTTCTTGCGAGCAGTTCGAAATTGTTATTTGGGCACTTTCACCGCCGGCAAAATCACGCAAGACTAGCAACATTCCCAAAGCTGAACTATCCAGGTACTCAGCATTTTTTAAATCGACATCGTAGCCCTTGATCTTTCCTGTATCGGCACTTTCGTAACAATTACGGAATTCATCCAACGAACTTGCGTCGAACCGACCGTCGACAGATATCGTAAGGATATCACCATCTTGCGATACAGATGAATTAATTGACATGAATCTTCTCCTCATGACGAAAAATTAAAGTATATTAAATCCTGTCGCCGAATCCAAAACAACCAACCTTTCCAAGGTCAGCTCGCGGCGTACCGGATATTATACCTTTCCTTCTAAAGCATAGACCAAGCTTTAGCCGATTACCGCTATAAACCACAGCAAATTTAAGCCTTTCCCTCGGCCTCAGTCAAATGCCGAGAAAAACAGATATAGCAAAATCTTTCCCAATAATCGAGCGTATGCTGCAAACACGACCGTAAAGAATACTTTATATTTAGGTATATGCTTGCTTGACAATAAAATTTGCGATTTTATCGAGACACAATAAGTGATCAACGGCGCCTATTTTATAGGCCGAACCAGGCATCCCCCAAACGACAGAGGTTTCTTCATCCTGCGCAACTGTCGTACAGCCGGCCTGTTTCATTCGCAGCAAAGCCTCTGCGCCATCGTTTCCCATACCTGTTAACAGTACGCCTAGCGCATTCTCACCACAGCAATCATTTACAGAATCGTACATTACTTCCACAGCTGGGCGATGTCGATTAACTAAAGGACCCTGATCGAGCACACAGAAATATCTCGAACCACGTTTCGACATTTTTAAGTGCGAATGCCCCGGAGCGATATAAACATTATTAGGCAAAATTTCCTGTCCGTCTTGAGCCTCGTGAACATTTAAGTTGGTCTGACCATTGACACGCTTGGCAAATGAAAGACTAAAAGTTGCAGGAATATGCTGCGAAACAAGTATCGGAGGACAAACATCGGGCAAACCACAAACAACCTTGCGAATCGCCTCTGTGCCACCGGTCGACGCTCCAATAGTACAAATGTACCCGGCTTTTAATTCCCCTCTTGGCGCAACAGTACTTGAACTCGGGCGTTTCTTTTTTTCCTCGTCGCCAACCGCGTTAATATTGGCTTTAGATGCCCAAAAAATTTTATTTAATATTTCATCCTTGTAATGCATCAGTTCCGCGTCTTCGCCGGAGCTCGGTTTTGAAATAAAATCAACAGCCCCCAATTCCAACGCTTCTAAAGTGGCCGGAGCTCCAACTTGCGTTAACGTGGACACCATGACAACCGGCATCGGACGCAGTCGCATTAAATTCTTTAAAAAAGTAATGCCGTTCATACGCGGCATTTCAATATCGAGTGTCAACACATCCGGGTTATGCTTTTTAATCAACTCACGCGCTTCGTAGGGATCGCGAGCAACCGCAACGACTTCAAAGCGCTCATCACTATCAATCATTTCACGCAAAATGGCCCTTAAGTATGCAGAATCATCGATGATAAGAGCTTTTATTTTTGGTTTTTGCATAAAATATCCGATCTTAAAATAGTTCCACGTCACCCGATGACGGTTTTTGCGTCATGGAATCCATATAATTACGTTCTCGCTCACACACGGTATTGTTATCAACGCGTCTAAGCGCGCGCATTTTTACGGCTCCCGTGTCGGGGAAATATAAGACTTTGCGCGGCAAGCTGCCACCGAGATCCTGCGCGGCAACATCTAAACCTTCCTGTTCAATAAAGTGCTTTACAAACTGAATGTTGCGCCCTCCCACATCAATATGGGTCATCGTTGAGATAACTTTGCCGCCACCAAACAGTTTGACTTCAAAATTTTCTTTTTTTCCGCCCTGTTTTAAAATAGCGTTAATAAGAAACTCCATCGCCCAGTTGCCGTAGCACAATGCGGGGTTTATCGAGTCTGTGCGATCTATACCTTTATCCCCTTGCTGCACAGGCAACATAAAATGATTCATTCCGCCGATACCAATCTTTTTGTCTCGAATGCATGCAGCAATACACGAACCGAGCACCGTAGCAATAAGCTCACCTTTATCACTAACATAACATTCTCCCGGCAATATTTTTGCAGCGGGTAAATTCATACGCCTATCCCAATATCGATGAACATGATCAAAACCAGCTAGAGGTTTCGGCAGCGGTTGACGAGGCGATATTTTTTTTACGTTATTTGGTGCGTTGATAAATTGTCCTTCCCAAGGTATTAAAGCGGTCACACACTTTATTCAAATTTTCCGAGTGACCAATAAATAAGTGACCATTCGGCGTTAAAACATCGGCATAGCGATCAAACAGTGTTTTTTGGGTCTCCATATCAAAATATATGACAACATTGCGACAAAAGATAATATCGAACTTCCCCTTCATCGGCCATTCGTTCAACAAATTCAGCTGATTAAATGTAATAAGCTGACGAACTTCATCATCAACACAGTAACTATGATCATGTTTATTTTTTTTAACATATTTTCCGTATTGCTCCGGGACTGTTTCAACACGTTCTGCAGCGTAAACACCTGCGCGACCGTGAGCGACAACATTGGAGTCGAGGTCAGTAGCCAATACTTTGATATCCCAGTTCGATAGACTGGCAAATGATTTAAGCACCATCGCAATAGAATGCGGCTCTTCTCCCGTCGAACAACCTGCAGACCAAACTCTTATTTTTTTTGTGCGAATATTGCGCTGCATCAATTCTGGCAGCAAGGTAGATTTTAAATATTCAAAATGGTGGTTTTCACGAAAAAAAGAGGTAAGATTTGTTGTTATTGCGTTGATAAAATCATGCAATTCCTTGCTATTATCATCCTCTAAGATTCTACAATACTCATCGAAATTACGCATTCCAAGCGCGCGCAAACGCCTCGCTAAACGGCCATAAACCATGCTGCGCTTGTGGTCTGATAAGTTGATACCGGTCAGGCCGTAAACACGTTTTTTGATGTAGGCAAAGTTCGCCGACGTCATCGGAAATTCGCGATCTAAAAACGCCTGCTCACCCATGGATTTTACTCAACTCACTTTTTAAAATATATCCAACTATTGTCGAAGTAAGCTTATTAAATTCATTGCCTAAGGTTTAGCAACGAATTTAATAAAGGCTCCGGTTATATTTTTGTACTAAAAGTCTTGCCAATCATCCTCATCAGGCTGAGGTGCTGGCGCGGTCGTCTGGGTTACTACTCGGCTTTCAACATTTTTTTCAGTACGAGAATATACGGGAGTATCATCGACTGGGTGATCTAAGCTGTCGGAAACACTAAAAAACTGTACCATTTCGCTTAGCGCCGTCGCCTGCTCTGCCATCGCCTGCCCCGCCGCCGAAGCTTCCTCAACAAGCGCCGCATTTTGTTGAGTCATCTCATCCATTTGCGATATCGCCGTATTAACTTGTTCAATACCCGAGGTTTGTTCTTGGGCTGCATCAGAAATATCCTGCATCATAATGCAAACATCTTCTACAGCTCCGACGATGGAAGAGAGCGTTTCTCCGGAAGCATTTACCAGCTCTTGTCCGTCTTGCACTTTTTCCACGCTATCACGTATTAATTCCTTAATTTCTTTTGCGGCACCAGCAGAACGTTGAGCAAGATTTCTCACCTCGCCTGCGACAACGGCAAAACCGCGTCCCTGTTCACCCGCTCTTGCTGCTTCCACAGCGGCATTCAAAGCAAGCAAGTTGGTTTGGAAGGCGATCTCATCAATGACACTGATAATATCGCTAATTTTTTTGCTCGAAGCATTGATCTCTTCCATAGCACCGATGGCATTTTCTACAACTTCGCCACCTTTCTTCGCTTTATTTTGAGCTTCTGAAGATAAACGATTTGCCTGCATGGCATTGTCTGCACTCTGCCGAACGGTAGAGGTCATCTCTTCCATACTCGACGCTGTTTCTTCAAGCGACGAAGCTTGCTCTTCAGTTCTCTGACTTAAATCTGTATTGCCTTGTGCAATTTCATTTGCGGCTGAATTAATTGAGCGCGCAGAAGTACGAATACTTCCGATAATTTCTGTCAACTTATCTGCTGTCAAATTCGCGTCGTGTTTTAGCTGACCAAACGAGCCCTGGTAATCACGCGTAATTCTCTCAGTCAAATCACCACGAGCCATAGCACCGAGCATTCGCAACACATCGTTCATAGAAACTTCTATGGTACTAACTAATTCATTGAGTCCTCTACTCAAGCTAGCAACAAAGCCTACCTTACCATCAAGTGAAATTTGTTTTGTGAAATCACCTGTTGAAGCTGCGTCAACCATTTCATCTATTTCACGCTCAATTCCAACTTCATCTGTACGATCGTCCCACTCGATTACCGTACCCAAGCGTTCACCTTGAACAATTATCGGTGTAGCAATGACCGAAAATGTGCGACCGCCAACCTCAGCTTTACCTTTATATGTATCGCGAAGATTTTCAATCAAACCCCGTTGATGCGCAGGATTTTTATGGAAAACATCCATATTTTTCCCAATCAAGTTAGACGCATCAAAATTTGAAAGTACTTTTTTAAGGTCGGATTCCGCTGTTTTCATCATTTCCGACAACGCGTTATTTGCATATATAATGCTCGAATCTTTGTCGGCAATCATGACATTTGCCGTTACTGTGTCGAGCGCTAAGCGTACCCGCGCATTTTCATTTGCGACGCGTTTTTCCTCTACTTCTTTTTCGAGTCTCTCGGTTTTATCATCCCATTCAACCACTGTGCCGAGCCGATCACCCTGTTTATTAAACAACGGTGTCGCTATCAAACCAAAAGTAAGTCCGGCCACATTAATATCAGTCTTATACACCTCGCGCAAATTGCGTAACATTGTGCGCTGGTGCGAAGGATTTTTATGGAAAGAGTCAACGCACTGGCCAAGCAAGCTCTTACTATTAAAATTCGGTAGAGCCGAGCGCAGCTCTGTTTCACGGTCAGTCAACATATTTGTTACAGCGTCGTTCATATAAATGATATTTAAATCATCGTCGGCAAGCATTACCGATGTATCACATACATCTAGCGCCTGACGTATGCGTAAATTGCGGGCAGCTTCTTCCGCAAGTTCTCTCTCTTGCTTAACTTTTTCTGTTTTATCTTCCCATTCAACTACGATACCAATTTTGTTTCCGCTTACATCAAACCATGGAGAAGCAATCAGGCCGAAGGTAAGATCTTCAATATTTAAATCAGTTTTATACGGTTCTTTTAAGTTTGCCATCATCGATCTTTGATGGCTTGGATTAACGTGAAAATCATCGACGCAGGTTCCTATTAGCTTTTCGACACTAAATTGCGGTAGGACTGCACGCAGTTCTGATTCGCGACTTTTTAGCATTTCCTTTAAAGTATCATTCATATAAACAACAGTCATATTCTCGTCGGCCAGCATGACGTTTGCCTGGCAGAGTCGCAATGCGTTGGCAATATCAGCATTTTTTTTCTGCTGTTCCTGTTCGCGTTTTGTTTCCGTGATGTTATTAGCAAATTCAATGATTTTATAAGGCTTTCCGTTGCCATCCATTAATGGGTTGTAAGATCCCCACAGCCAAATTTCTTTGCCGCCCTTGCCAACACGAGGATATTCAGCGATACGACTTTCACCTCGATTTAAAGCGTCCCAGAAGCTTCGATATTCTTGCGCGGCGCGATCTTCTTCTTTAACAAACATACTGTGATGTTTACCGACTATCTCCTCCAAGCGATAGCCCATGGTATTAAGAAAGTTTTCATTCGCGTGTAATATTGTTCCATCCATCGAAAACTCAATTACTGACTGAACTTGGTCGAGCGCTGCAAGCTTGTCGGCTTTTTCCTGGCAACCGCCAACGAGACCAAGTTTATTTAATAACATTTTCATTATTATCTCCGTTAGGCGCTCAATGCGACTGCATCTTTTAACGTATTTAAATTTGGAATGTCATCCAAATTAAGCAAGCGATTAATATCGAGTAAGATAACCATTTTTTCATCGACATTAACCAAACCACGTATAAACTCCGTATTGATTGCATCACCTAAGTCAGGTGCGGGGCGCATATCAGACTCCGAAAGTGAATAAACATCTGAAACCGCATCAACCACTATTCCCATAACACGGTCGCCATCATCACTATAAACTTTTAAAACGATTACAACTGTCACCGGTGTATAGTCGATTGCCTCCATACCAAAGCACTGACGCAAATCGACAATCGGTACAATCGTACCGCGTAAATTAATTACGCCTTTGATGTGTGCCGGTGCATTAGGTAACGGCGTAGCCGACTCCCAACCTCTAATCTCTTGTACACACAAAATATCAACACCGTACTCTTCATCAGCCATAATGAAAGTCAAATACTGATCGTTTGTATCGCTGCTGTCTTCGTGTTCACCATTTTGCTGAACTTTTACGTCAATTCTATTTTGATCAATTTGCATAGTTCTCTCTCATGCATTTTCACATTAGGCAGATTTTTTTTCCTGATTCTTGTGAGCAAAAGTCAGTTCCCGCACCTGCTCATTTACTTTATCTATTCCCGCAAGGCGAACAATTCCAGGAATATCGAGGATTAAGGCTACCGTTCCATCGCCCAGGATTGTTGCCCCTGATACACCTTCAACTCTGTGATAGTTTTCTTCCAAGCTTTTGATAACAACTTGCTGTTGAGCTTGCAACTCATCGACAACAAGTCCAACTTTTTCTCCCTCACTCTCCACTACGACCATCAGCTCTTGAGATTCGCTATTTTTTTCTTTCGAAATATTAAATATATCGTGCAGTTTTATGACCGGCACGTATTCGTCTCGCAGCATGAAAACGCTACAACCACCGGCTATATCGTTAACCGCTTCGCGCTTGTATTGCATGGATTCGATAATCGAAACTATTGGGAATATATACGTTTGATCACAGACACTAACGAGTTGACCGTCGAGAATTGCCAGCGTGAGCGGTAAGCTTATTTTTATCTTAGACCCTTCACCCATTTTGGAATGTAATTCAATATTACCGTTCAACGCATGAATATTCTTTTTCACGACATCCATACCGACACCACGACCAGACACATCGCTAACTTCTTTGGCTGTCGAAAAACCTGCGTGAAAAATCAAATCAAATGCTTGCTCATCAGATAGCGCAAAGGCATCCTGCTCACTCAGTAAACCCTTGTCGATCGCCTTTGCAATAAGCACATTGCGATCGAGGCCTTTACCGTCATCGATAATTTCGATATTGACATTTCCACCTTGGTGATAGGCGTTAAGGATAATATGGCCTTCCTCATCTTTTCCGGCGGCGCGGCGCTGTTCAGGCAGTTCAATACCATGATCTACTGCGTTGCGGACCAAATGGACAAGAGGGTCACCAATTTTTTCCATAACCGTTTTGTCAAGTTCCGTATTTTCACCACGCATTTCCAAATGAATTTTTTTACCTAAACGTTGACCGAGATCTCTGACCATCCGAGGAAAGCGGCTAAACGCAAAACTAATCGGCAACATCCGAATACGCATAACGCTTTCTTGTAATTCACGCGTATTGAGCTCCAATTGACTCAGACCTTCCATTAATTTAGGAATCTTACTCATTTCAAAATCAGTGCTGAGCTGCCCGAGCATCGATTGAGTAATGACAAGTTCACCCACCATATTAATTAAGTTATCGATTTTATCGATACCGACGCGGATAGAAGAAGCATCACTACTAGTAGACTTTCTCCCAGAACTCGGCGCTTTATCACTCGCAGCCTGTGTTTTGTTGCTGTTAGCTGGCTTTGAATCAGTCTCGTTTTCCGCATCCGACTGATTAGGTTCTTTTGCTTCGTCAGCTTCGATTTTTTCAAAGCCTATCTCCGCTTCATCTACAACCCATTCGAAAGCTTTTAACACGTCATCTTGAGAGAAAGATCCGGCAAGATCGATGGACCAACTGAGATAGCAGTGTTCACTATTAAACGACTTTAACTCAGGCAATTGGTCAGTTATTACATCGATCGCAATGACTTCAAAATTGATAAGTAATTCTTCAATAATTCTGTAAGGGTCATTTCCAGATAAATATATGTCCTGGTGGGGTTTAAAATTCACGCGAGTATGAGCTACTGAGTCGCTCTTAATTTCTTTTATCTCGACAGAAGAATCATCAATGACCCACTCGAACACCTCTTCAATCTCGCTTAAATCTGCAGAAGTTCTGAGCTCTAAATCCCAGGCTAAGTAACACGTATCGGGGTCGAACTCGGCCAAGCCTGGCGCATCAAAATAAACCTGCGTGCAATTGAGCTTTCCTAAACGACTTAATTCCCGCAATATACGTAAAGGATCGTTACCTGAACGAATGATATCGCTGTGAGGATGAAATTGAATCGACCATGTTTTATAGCGACTCAGAATGTTACAGACGGGTTTATCTTCATTTTGTTGCTCATTATTTTGAGCCGGCTTGCTTGCAACCTTAGAGTCCCCGTTGAGTACTTCTTCAAACTTTTGCTTAAGTTCCCTAGCACTCTCCGGATACTCCTCCGAATCTTGTTGTATGAGATCCAACATTTCACGCATACAATCAACCGATTGCAAAAACAAATTCACTAAGTTGGTATCGAGACCACGGCTATTAGAACGAATTTGATCGAGTAATGTCTCTAGAATATGCGTAAAATCGGCAAGGCGCTTAAAACCGAAAGTACCGGCACCGCCCTTGATCGAATGAGCAGAGCGAAAAATCGTGTTGATGGTTTCGCTGTCAGGTGCCTCTGGGTTTAACTCCATTAACGCGTTTTCCATCGCGTCTAAACCTTCAAAGCTTTCTTCAATAAATACCTGGTGAAACTGTTTAAGATCAACCGACATGTCAGCATCCCATTTTATTTAACATGATATATATTTTGACGTAAAAAATTTGCGCACAATAAAATCCTTTTCTAATGACCATAAGATGATTTTGCCAAAATAAATTTATCGACAGTATTTATACTACTTTAACGATAAAATTAAATTACTTTGCCGATAGTAGCGAGAAGCTGATCCGGATTAAACGGTTTTACGATCCAGCCAGTTGCTCCGGCCGCTTTACCTTCGCTTTTTTTATCCGACCCAGACTCTGTCGTCAGCATCAAAATAGGCGTAAATTTATAATCGGGTAAAGCGCGTAATTCTTTTATTAGTGATATTCCATCCATGTTGGGCATATTGATGTCTGAAATCACTAAATCAACTCCGCTCTGGGAATTTGCCATTTTGAGCGCTTCAACTCCGTCACTGGCTTCATACACATCGTGCCCTGCACCTTTTAGCGTGAAGGAAACCATTTGACGCATTGAGGCAGAATCATCGACTGCAAGAATTTTTGCCATTTTATTACTCCATCTAGATCAGTTGATACCGAGGTGTTGTGTTAATCCAAGTGTTCCAGCCGCATTTAACAATACGTCCGAGGGTGTTTTCCATTGCAAGGTAATTTGGCGCTCTTTTGCCGCAACTACCATGGCATATAACAATTGCAAGCCCGCCGTATCTGCGCGTGTAACGGAGCTTGCGTTTACGAGAATGGCATCATTTTTCTTGTCGTCAACGATGGCCTCTAGTTTCTCATGTAAATTCTGCACGTTAGCAACCGTCAGCTGTTCCGGCAATTCAAGGTCTACACAATTAGACATTCGCAATCCTCTTTAACCATTAAAGATATGCCATTGCAATAAGGATGATTAATTTAAGTCTAGTCAGAGAAATGTGATTTGTAGGAGAAAATTGGCAATTGTTTAACGTCAATTTAGATATTTTCTCGCCAATTTCCCTCTCGAATTTGAGAAATTTGCAAATACCAATCATCTAATAATTTTTCTTCCTTACGCGATAACACCTTATTCTCATCAGCAATTATACGATCGACTAAGTCGCCCAGGGCACGAAACTTAAGCTGTTTTTCTTGCCAATTCCGTTTTTTTTGCTCAACTAACTGTTGATGCTGAGCGACAAGCTTCTCCTGCTGTTGTTGAGCATCGATCAAATGCACTAAAAATGAACGCTCACGCGCCATATTATCGACAGAAACCGTTTTTCCTTTGCGGGACGAAGAATCAGCATACTCATTGTAGTAGGCAACCAAATCTTCGAGCTTATGACGTTCGAATTCCAACACCACTCGCGCTTGCTCCATAATCTTAGCCGCATCGTTCGCTTCTTTTTCAGCAATCGATAATATGACCGTCAACCGTTCGGAGCGTTTTACTGCCATCGTTACTTTCCCAACATCAATTTTTAATAACAATTAGTTAAAGCTGGAGTGTTTTCTTATTTTAAAAATTTTTTTAAATAAAAAAATATTTTTAAAAGCGATCATGCAAACAAAAAAACAATTCTTAATATAAAGCACACTAATTTTGACTTGGAGGTTCTAATACCTTTGAAAGATGATTTACGCTTTCAGCAATTTGCGATTTTTGATCGAGTGCCTGGCTAACATAAGCCATAAACTCTGGATATTTGGCCATCGCCAAATCCAATTCGGGATCCGTCCCCGCTTCATATGCGCCGACTGTAATCAAATCTCTATTTTGCCGATACTTTGATAGTAGCTGCTTCAAGCGATGCACATCATTGAGCTGTTGAGAGCTAACAATATTTTGCATCACACGACTGATAGAACCTTCAACGTCGATTGCTGGGTATATGCCCTCTTCGGCCAATTGGCGCGACAATACGATATGGCCATCCAGAATTGCGCGCGCTGCATCGGCGATCGGATCCTGCAAATCATCGCCCTCTGTTAATACAGTATAGAAGGCCGTGATCGATCCGCCGTCTTGACTGCCATTGCCGGCACGTTCAACAAGTTCGGGAATACGGGCAAAAACGGAAGGAGGATAGCCTTTGGTCGCCGGAGGCTCACCGATCGCCAATGCGATTTCACGCTGAGCTTGGGCAAACCGCGTTAGCGAGTCCATCAATAGCAATACACGCTTACCCTGATCCCTAAAATATTCGGCGATGCGCGTTGCGAGGTAGGACGCTCGAAGGCGCATAAGCGGTGCATCATCTGCGGGTGCTGCAACTACAGCTGCGCGAGCTAAACCCTCGTCGCCTAGTATATGGTCAATAAATTCCTTTACTTCTCGACCACGCTCGCCGATCAGCCCGACAACCACAACGTCGGCCTCGGTAAATTTGGTCATCATGCCCATAAGCACACTCTTCCCAACACCGCTGCCGGCAAACAACCCCAAACGCTGCCCTTGCCCAACTGTCAGTAAACCGTTAATTGCGCGAACGCCTACATCGAGCGGACGTTTTATCGGCATGCGATGGAGCGGATTTATCACCGAGGCAATCGTCGACAAGGTGTGCTCACCGCTCAGTGGACCGCGTCCATCCAGCGGAGTCCCCATCCCATCAATCACCCGCCCAAGTATTTCACCGCCGATAGGAATGCCCGCGCTGTGATCTCGCGGCACAACGCGCGCGCCCGGCTGGAGACCGTCAATCGACTGAATAGGCATTAGGAAGGTTTTTTCGCCGGCGAAACCGACAACCTCGGTTTCGATAACGCGATCGTTCGCCATGAGCACCTGACACGTGTGCCCAATAGAGACATTGAGCCCGACAGCTTCGAGCGTCAAGCCCACCATGCGTGTGATTCGGCCAAACGCCTGAGGCTGTTTTGCTAATAAATCGTATTGACGAAACCTCTGTAACCGTTCAACTGCGCTCTCAGCTCCGCGTTGAGTTTCAGTCATCAGGCGCCCCGTCAAGCTCATCGTCTGCTGATTCACCGTCGTTATCGATTTCGATTTCACTGCTTGAGTCAGCATCTAATTCCTGGGTAATGCCATCAAGTTCAGCCAATAAGTCGTCCGGCATCACCTCAGAGCTGCGCTCGTCTTCGGGCGCTATACCGTCGATAATGGGGTCCTCTTCGAGGGCTTCTTTTGGCTGTTCGTCCAATGCTTGTTCAGCCATTTGTACATAGTCGGGCACTTCGACAACGTCTTGAAAATCGAAATCAGGTACGTCCTCAACTTCGTTAAAGTATTCCGCCAGGCGCGCATCCAGAGAATAATCAACCAAACTTTCATCAGTTTCGACTCGCACTCCACCGGGCGCCAGGTTGTCATCGACAAGGAAGTGCCAATTTTTCTCTGCCAAGTTCGCCTGCGACTGCAGGCGCTCGATATCGTGAGAGTTCGCGTAAATGCGCGTGTGCGAAGATCCAACGGGCAGAGCCTGGACGGCCTTTTTAACGATATTCACCAACAATTCTGGCTTTTTACTTAATTCGGTATTTATCAGGTGCTTTGCAAAGCCGGTGGCAAGATCGATAACAAGATTATCAACCTGGTGCTGGTGGTTTGTAAGAGGTTCTTGCAGCCCTTGTGTAAGCTGAGTCAGCAAAGTAGCGAGCTGCTCAAGCTGCAAAGACTTTTCTGCGTAAGCTTTTTTTTCTCCCGCGGCAAAGCCTTTTGCTTCACCTTCCTGCAGACCTTTTTGCAGGCCCTCCTGATAGCCGTTTTCGCAAGCTTCTTTTTCCACAGTCGCAGCGATTTCCTGCAGGCCCTCTGCCGTTAGTGGCTTTAAGGTGACATCACCGGTGACATCTTCTATGGTCTCTTCCGACTTCTTTTTGCGCTCGCGTATATTAGGTTTGGCTTTCGGTTTTATGACCTTGCCGCCCACGGCTGGGATTGACCAAGCACTCACTTCTTTTAAGTCTTCGAACGGAATACGCGGCGGTAATTTAGCAGAACTCATAAGGTGTTAAATCATCTCCTCTCCACCACCACCGAGTGATATCTCTCCCGCATCCGCCATACGTCGACAGATGGTAAGAACTTCTTTCTGCGCGTTCTCAACTTCGGATACTTTAACCGGTCCGCGCGCCTCAAGGTCGTCACGCAGCAATTCCGCAGCACGCGTGGACATATTTTTGAATATTTTCTCCTGCAACTCCTCGTCGGCTCCTTTGAGAGCCAAAATAAGCACCTCTGAGGACACTTCTCGCAAAAGCGTTTGGATACCGCGATCGTCGACATCTTTCAAGTTGTCGAATACAAACATGAGTTCCGATATTTGCGTACCCATATCCTCATCGATTTCTTTAATAGCCTCCATCAGTTCATTTTCGACTGAGCTTTCGAGGTTGTTCATTATCTCCGCCGCTGTTTTAAAGCCACCCATTTCCTTAGTTTGCGCCCCTGCATTGCCGGAGAATTGTTTTTCCAGAATTTTATTGAGTTCTTGCAACGCACTTGGCTGCACCGTATCAAGTGAAGCCACACGCATGATCACGTCAAGGCGCACCTTCTCGGGAAAGTATGTGACTATTTCGGCCGATTGATCGGAGTCCAAATAAGCGAGAACGATGGCTTGAATTTGCGGGTGCTCATTGCGAATTATCTCCGCGACCGAGCGCGCCTCCATCCACTTGAGCGTGTCGAGGCCCGTAGTATTGCCACCCAGTAAAATGCGATCAATTAAACCGTGGGCTTTATCCTCACCCAACGCAGTAACCAGCATATTGCGAATGTAGTTATCGGCCCCCATACCGAGCCCCGTTTGTGTGCGCACTTCCTCCATAAAGTTTGTGACTACATATTCCACTTCGAACTGCTGAACGTTTTGCAACTGCGCCATCGCTGTGCCGAGCCGCTGAACTTCCTTTGGCCCCATATGCTTGAGAATTTCTGCAGCTGTACCCTCACCCAACGACAAAAGCAAAATCGCCGCCTGATCAACACGCGACAAATTTATCTTTGGCTTTTCTTCCTCCTGGCGTTTTACAGCAGTGGGCTTGCTCATTCGTCACTAATCCAACGTTTGATCACTTGTGCCACTCGGCCAGCATCCTCTGCGACGAGTGCTTTAACGGAGTTTAGTTGTTGCTCGTATGACTCCTCTGGACTTGGCAGCGCCAGGGATTCACCACCTCCGGTCAACGTAACAGTTTCATCAGAAAGAGAATCGATCGAATCAATTCCTGCTGCTTGCAGCTGCGCGAGTTCCCGCGCCTCCTCACGCTCACGCGTTTGCGAGCCTGATGCAGCGAGGTTTTTCAGTATCGGGCGCAATAAACCAATAGCTAATATTGCAATCACGATTAACCCGGTCACTTGTTTAATAAGAGACTTAACCCAGTCTTGCTCCCAAATTTTGGGCTCTTCGAAAACCTCTTCCGTTGCCAAATTAACAAAGGGTTCGTTTAAGATATTGACACTGTCGCCGCGCTCAGCTGAATATCCAACTGCATCCCTTACTAGTATAGATAAACGTTCGAGCTCGGCTTCCGTCCAAGGCGTCCGCTCTGCTGCCCCGGTTTCTGTATTGGCAGTGGCTTTGTCGTCAATCACTACCGCCACAGTGAGGCGTTTTAAACGCCCTTTTTCATGTTTGACGTGGCGAAATTGTCGATCGAGCTCATAGTTACGTGTCGCAAGTACACGCTTGTTGGAAGGCGTTGCGTTAACACCGCCTGCATCGGCAGGGGCCGCCTGTTCCGGAGCTTGCCCATCGGCGGGTGGCTGATTGCCCAGCGCTCCAGCGACTCCACCAACCTGGTCAGCGCCTATACGCGTTTCTTCAACCGTTTGTTCACTTCTAACTGACGGCAAGTCGGGATTAAAAATCTCTTCAGCCTGCTCAATTTCAGTAAAATCCAGATCTGCACTCACTTCAGTTTTGAATTTCTCTTCACCTAATAACGGGGTTAATAAACGCCCCACCCGCGCGACAATATCGTTTTCAAATTTGCGTGTGTAGTCGAGCTGCTGCGCAGCGATCGTCAGCTTCTTATCCTCTCGGCCGGTCGAAATGATCGAACCTTTTTGATCAATTATTGTGACGTTTTCCGGCTTTAATTCTGAAATACTTGCGGCGACTAAATTGGCGATGCCGGCGGCCTGATGCGATTCTAGCGCTCGCCCTGGAAAAATTTCGAGGAAAACGGATGCACTCGGTTCACGGCCATCCCGAACAAAAACCGACTGTTTCGGTATCGCTAAATGTACACGTGCCGAGCGCACCGCATTGACACTCGTTATTGTGCGCGCAAGCTCTCCCTCGAGACTGCGACGATAGCGCGCAGTTTCCATAAACTGGCTAGTACCAATTGGCTGTTCTTTATCAAGTAACTCGAAGCCAACCGTATTGGTCGTGGGAACACCTGATTCTGCTAATTTGATTCGAGCCTTATGTATCTGATCGCCAACAACTAGCAAGGCGCCAGACTTTTCATCAATCCGATATTTAATCTCGTTAAAATCGAGAATCTGTACAATCTGATTAGCATCCATTCTTTCGAGGCTCCCATATAAAGGCTTGTAATCCTCACCCTGAGTCCACAACACTACCCAAAAACCCACAGCGACACTCGCTGCTAAACCGACCATTAAGCCGGCTTGACGCAGAAGATTAAGGCTATTAAAACCTTCTATTAAATCACTTTGTCCTTTCGCAGGAACCCCTGCAGCACTCGCTTCACTTGCAGCCATAATTTTTCAGTTTTTTTGCAATATCATCGATAAGTTCTAAACGCTCTAAGTACTCAGATATCGTCATTAAATCGGCATGTTCATTACATCTTTATAGGCTTCAACAACCTTATTTCTCACCTGCGTGATTGCCTGGAACGCGACACTCGACTTTTGCGATGCAATCATGACATCCGTGATATCAACGCCCGGATCTCCTTTAACATAAGCCTTTGCCGTACTGCCTGATTGATGTTGAATGCTATTTACCTTGTCGACGGCCTGGGCCAAAATTTCACCAAATTGAGGCCCATTCGATGGTTTCATCGGGTCTGCTTCTCGCAGCCTGCCCTCCGCCAAAGAACCGACACCATTGAATGCTGCTGTCTGGTTACGTATCGTTCGCATTTCAAGTAATACGCGATTAATATCCACTCTGTCAGACATTTTTAGCCTCGCCTAAACGTATTGATTGAACTAAAAGTTCGCCAATAATTTGTCTTTTTCGAAGAAAAAATCAGCTAGTGGAGAAATTGCACAAAACAGGCCAACTAAATTGGCGCAATAAATAACCCGGGGTAAATTTCGCAATAAATCATGTCGATAAACCCCGAGAGTTTACTGGCCGGAAGAGAAAAACATTTGCAATCAGATAGCGATGCAAAGCGAGGAGAAACTAACAATCTAACGATAAAAGACAAACAACTCTGTGAAGAAGTAACACAAGACAAGTGAGAGCGAGAAACTGTCTATTCCGTGATAAGGAACAAAGATGAGAGGCAGAAAAATACCTGAAAAAAGCGCGTAAAACAGACCCTAACAGCGCAATTAACGCTGTTTGAAACGCGGTGAATAAATACGACTAGCTAGAAATCAAAATCAAATTCTTGAATTTCTTTGGCTAAACGCATTTCTTCAATTTTATCTTCCAAACGACGTCGCGCATCTATACCAACTGATGACGATCCTGCTTCGTCGTCATGTACATCGTCAAACTGCACATCAATGTTTTGGTCAAATTCATCTAAGTTCATTTCCGAACTCCTCTAGGGGTTAAAGAGAGTTTTAACTAACAATTAACCAACAAGGTCCTTTCCGCGCGATCCATCCGCGCCAAATCCCTTTATAACACTCCAGTTGCGTTTCTTTACATGTCCCTAAGCTGCGAAACTACCAGCACAACACAACTCCCAAGCTATCACTTTCTCCTAAGCTCTCGCGAAAATTTCTTGCCTTGTGTTCGTCTATCACACCATCTGTTACTGGTAGTTATACGAACTTAAGATCACAGTGGACTTACCAAACAGCAAATCTCTCTCGGTGACCTTCCTTCAATCTCGCTCAATACTTCGAGTAAAGCTTAGTCCCTTGGGTTCCCAAAATTTTGTTTCGCTTTTATGACGAATGTGGCCAGCCGGTTAACCCAGGTCGCCTTCGAAAAAGCCGATTGCCATATAACGAAGAGCCAGCTAGCAACCATCTTCCTCCAGAAAAATATAGGTCATAACATAACGTTATTCAATTCAGGATATGTAGGATGCAGAAGCTCTATTAAGAAATTATGACGCGCTTTTGCGAAAATAAAAATATTTTTTTTAGGGGGTTAAGCTGTTTTTTATACTGTAATTCTATATGTTTTTAAATTAGCGAATCGGTTCCCGGCTAAGGTGGGAAATCCATCAACATTGACAGGCGTATTGTTACATTTTTTAACAAATAGCTGACAAGTTTTCCGCTTAAAGCGGCACTTATTAATGTATTCCTTGATGTACGTTTTTCATGCTTATAGTTAAACCGATTTGTCGACCGACAAAGGGTAGGTTTTGCCCGATAAAACGTGTCATTAAAACAGCAACTTTTACTAAAAGCTTTCAAAAAATGGGTTTTAAAATGTACTCGAAGCCAAATCGTAACCCTCTTCTTTCAACTTCGCCAACTTGTAACGAAGCGTTCTCGGGCTAATTCCCAGTCGTTCCGCGGTATTCTTCTTACTCCCGTTTTCCTTGCGCAAAGTTTCCACAATTATTTCAAATTCACGGCGTTTTAAATCCGTGCCTAGACCCTCACCGTCTTTGCCGTGAGACTGGCTTGCAGAAGGTTGTGAAATTGAAAAACTCACTGGAATATCAGCCGCCGAGCGAGGCGAGTGTATACACTCATGAGCCTCAACCAAAGACGGTTTTTCACTAAATACGTCTTCGACCTGCAAGCCTAAATCTTCCGGCATAATTTTAGACCCAGGTTGCAAAATTAATGAACGCTGCATGACGTTATCAAGCTCTCGAACGTTGCCGGGCCAGCTGTAACTCACAAGCGCTTGAGCTGCAGAGTCACTTAAATAAACGCCGGAGCGATGTTGTTTAACTGCGTGACGATGCAGCAGGTTTTCCGCTAACGGCAGTATATCCTCTACGCGATCGCGCAGTGGCGCCCACTGCAACGGTAAAACGCTCAATCGAAAATATAAATCTTCTCTAAATTTTCCGTCGACTACTTCCTGACGCATGTTGCGATTTGACGTTGCAATTACGCGCACATCCAGTTTTATACTTTTTCGTCCACCCAGACGTTCGACTTCTCGCTCCTGCAAAACACGTAATAGTTTTGCTTGCAAACCGAGATCCATCTCCGAAATCTCATCGAGTAATAAGGTACCGCCGTTCGCTTGCTCGAATTTTCCAGGTGCGGCGTTGTACGCTCCTGTGTAAGCTCCCTTCTCGTGACCAAACAACATAGCCTCTAGCATATTTTCCGGAATGGCCGCACAATTGATTGCGACAAAAGGTTTATCCGCACGCTGTGAACGATTGTGTATGTAACGTGCTAACACTTCCTTACCCGTGCCAGACTCGCCCAACAACAATACGGTCGAATCTGATTGAGCCACTCTACATGCTAACTGCAATAATTGCTTACTCGATTCGGATACCGCTACCGGCTCGTCCATTGAATGCCCACTACCTAGGTGACGCTTTGCCGTCTCCACCAATACATCGGCCTCAAAAGGCTTCACAAGATAATCGATCGCTCCCTCTCGCATTGCCTGTACCGACTCACTAATACTCGCGTAAGCGGTAATGAGTAACACTGGAATATGGGGGTAGTCACTTTTAACCACGCGCAATAAGTCATGGCCACTCATATTGCCCATATTAACGTCTGAAATAACGAAACCTATATCACCTTGTTGCTTCAAAATATCGACTGCAGCTTCAGCACAATTTGCCGACAACACATCGAAATTGGCCATATTTAAGGTATCAACGAGTGCCTCACGTAAGTCAGGGTCGTCCTCGACAACCATAATTTTTTGCTGTACGTCTTTTTCAAAATCAGTTTCTTGATTACTCATTCAGATTCTCCTGGGGTAATCATCATCGGTAATACAATGCTGGCCAATGTTCCACGCCCCTTTTTCGACTGTAAGGTGAAATAGCCACCATGCGCTCGCGCCACCGATTGCACAACGGCAAGCCCGAGTCCAGTTCCTTGCGATTTGGTCGTGAAAAACAAATCCTTTGCAGCATTCAGTTTTTCTTGGGTCATACCAGGCCCATCGTCGACAACTGCAATGCGCAAATGGGCTCGACTATTTATTTTTACCCGCTCAAACCGAATGGCAATATTGGAGGATGACTTCTTAGCCTGAATTGCGTTATTAACCAGATTTGACACCGCGCTGATTAACGCTTCGCGATTGCACTTTATGCGAGTATTAGGGCGCGGGTTTATAAACAAGCAATAACTACCTGAACTTCCCAGAATCACCTCAATAGCCGCACGTATACCTCGCTCTAAATCAAGCAAATTTATTTCATCCGTTAACGGTAATTCGTTACGGACAAACAGCAGCATATCGCGCACCTGTTTTTCCATATGGTTTAAACGACTAAACAATTTTTCAGAAATATATTCGCGCTTGTCGCTCGCTAAGCTGTCCTTTGATAAGTGGTTCGCATAGAGCATCGCCGCAGATAATGGCGTGCGAATTTGATGGGCTAACGCCGATACCATTTTTCCCATCGCCGAAAGTTTTTCATAGCGACTCAATTTTGTCTGCAGTGCACGCGTTTCGGTTTGATCAGTCAGCAAGATAATTTGCCCTTCGTCCTGCATCGAGCTCGTCGCTATACTAATCTTACGGCCGTCACGTGTTGACACTTCAAACCCATCGTCATCGCGTGGATCAAAACACTCATTAATAAGGTCACGCCAAAGCGCTCCATCCAGTTCATGCTGCAGCATTTTTTTTGCCGCTGGATTACTCTGAATAATAATGCCCTTAGCGTCGATCAGAATAATGCCGCCCGGCATAAATTCCAGTAGCGACTGTAGCCTGGAATTAAGATTATTATTTTTTTCTTGCTCAACTTCCTTTTCCGCCGATATGTCACTGAGTTCGCGTGTTAGGCGAGCAACTTTATCTTCAAGGAAATGATAGGAATTTTGAAGTTGGGAGGACGCATCGTTGAAAAAAGCATATGCCTGCTCTAACGATTTAGAATCGACATTGTCGCTATTGGCAGACTGCAGGTCTTCGCGATCAGCATCTGCATCAAACAGTTCTTCCGGAACGGTGTTGGGCATTCGGTAACTCCTGACAAATTTTCGTCGTTTTTCGTAACGACGTATATTCTGCAAGGCGAGTGCCAAATTAGTATGGCTTAGATATGTCCAACAGGATTCCTATGAAACCGAATTGAGGCACCTCAGAATAATGCCGAATAAGATAACCAGCACAGCAGCGCTAAAACCTTGGTTGAAAAAAGCTGGTTTTTCAGTCGTCACAAAACTAGCAATCGTCTATCGCTGCATACCGTACTTACGCATTTTTTCCACGAGCGTAGTGCGGCGAATGGCTAAGCGCTCTGCCGCGCGTGCAACAACACCGCCGCTATCATCCAAGGCTTGTTTAATCAAACTTTGCTCAAGGCCGGTGATATATTCCTTTAAATCGATACCTTCTTCCGGAAGTAATGTAGTTTGATTCATCGTGACTATTGCGGGAGAGGCTACGTTTTTTTCCTCTTCAATCAACTGCAGGTCTTCTTCAATTTCTACGTGGCGATATTTTGGGGGCAGATCTTGCACACCTATAACACCATAGGGATGCATAATAGCCATACGTTCAACGAGGTTAGCAAGCTCACGCACATTACCTGGCCAATCGTGGCGACACAAAGAGAGTATAGCCGCGGAATTAAAACGAATTGATCCACGACTTTCACTTTCCAGACGAGCAACCAATTCGTTGATTAGTAGCGGTATGTCTTCGGCGCGCTCGCGTAGCGAGGGCATATCAATTGGGAATACGTTAAGGCGATAATACAAATCCTCACGAAATTCATTAGTTTCAATCATGCTTTCCAAATTTCGATGAGTTGCCGCAATAACACGTACATCAGTGGTATAAGTTTTATTTCCACCGACACGCTCGTAAGTTTTCTCCTGCAAAACACGCAGAATTTTCACCTGCATATTTAATGGCATATCGCCAATTTCATCGAGAAAGAGAGTTCCGCCCTCGGCCATTTCGAAACGCCCAGCGCGCGCGGTTAAAGCACCGGTAAATGCACCCTTTTCGTGACCAAATAATTCACTCTCAAGTAACTCCGCAGGGATAGCACCGCAATTCACCGGAACAAAAGGCTTATCTCGCCTTGCTGAATGGTAGTGTAAATTGCGTGCGACAACCTCCTTTCCAGTTCCCGACTGCCCCATAATTAAAGCCGTCACGTCGCTATCAGCAACCTGACTCATCATTTGCCGAACCAACTGTATTTCGCGGCTTGTTCCCACCAAGCTACGAAATAAATGCGCAGGCCTTTTTTCCTTACTTTGATTAGCTAAGTTGTGGGCTTCTTGAAATCGTTGCGCGCGATGCAAAGCATCGACAAAACCGTTGTAGCTAGGAGGCATTTCGAGCTGTGCTATTACGCGACGAGACAGAGCAGGATCCCATCCGGCAATTTCACTTTCACAATTTAGCCCAACTGTAAGGACAGGAATATTGGGCATTCGCTCCTTAACGAGCTTAACCTCTCTATGTAGATCCAAATAACTTTCCGTTCCAGCAAAAATAACCAGTTTCAGCTCTTCGGCTTTAGCGGGGAGATCTTCATAAGTATTTCGCCAGTCGGAATAACTTAGTGTCTCAACCGTTTCACCCAAAAAGTTTAGTATTACGACTAATTCGCGTCGCGTGGTCTGCCTGTCCTCAATTACTAGGATATGCTTGTCGCGTTGCATGCCGTTAGGCCCCTTTTTTCTACTACTAAACAGCTATTTATCCGATGGAAATTCTATCTGTAAAGCGTGATGACTAAATTTTATTTTTGGCTAGTTATTTTTAAAGCGGTTTTCTCCACCTTTACCAAGCGGCAAGAATTTGACCTTTTTCACACTCGCCAAGTTCGCATTTTTATTAATAGTCAATGGACAGCGCGCAGTCAAATTACTGGCGATGTGCGGTAAACAATTGAAAAACGCCAATATTTTGAGAGGAAAATAAAATATTTGAGGTTATGTAGAAAGGTTCTATTCCATGTATGAAATACATGTTTGTAAAATAAAAAAGGCCCTTTTTTGGGCCTTTTGAAATAAATCTAGCAACAACTCATAGCCATTCGTTATTAAATTTTATTTTTTAACCATTCGCAAACAGTGCTATCAGGAAGCGACGAAACAAGCCGCCCATACAAACCCAAAACACTTTCTAATTCCTCTACCAAAGCGCGATTATCACGAGATGGCTCATCAAAGGCAGCGTCGAGTTGTTTGATCAACTCTCCATCTAACTTTTTTACTTCATCCCAGTCTGCAGCCAAAAAAGCTTTTTCCATGGCTTTCTTTTTTCTCTTCACTCCAACCAAAGCTGCTGTAACTACTGATGTCATGGGTAACTCCGCACATTTGCTCATTACCCAGTTTAACGGCTAGAGGACGAAATTCTTTAGATGGTCAACATACCTTTGTCGATAAATTTGCAGTTAATCTTAGCACAAGTTGTATATCGAGATTGAAACTCTAATATTCTCGACTATTTAGCCTGTATCGAATCCCAACCATGCTTGACTTCATTAATGATTCGCTTAGTCTCGTCAAGTGCTTCAAGTAAATCATTACCTACAGCGGTCGTCAGTCGGTCAAAAATGTAGAGATAGAGATCGTTCAGATTCTCCGCTACATCACCCCCGGCTTCCATATTGAGGCTATTGCGCAAACCGTTAACGATGGCTACAAGTTTTTCAAGCAACACCAGCAATTCTGCCTCGTCATTCGCGTGGAACGCCATGACTGCCTGATTCGTGCGCTCTAGCGCACCGTCCATAAGAAGCGATATAACTTGATGTGAGCTGATGTTTTCAATATTTTCTTCCATTACGGAAGCAGCTTTTGTGTGTGCCAAGGCCATTCTATTTCTCCTGATACAGGTTGAGTTCAACCGGCAAGCTACTGCCGGAATTAGCTATTCGCTTAGCAACGATGCGAAGATAATGCCAAGTATCAAGCTGATACAGCAGACTTCTGATATGCCAAAAAAAAGCCCCGGTAGTATGACCAGGGCTTTTTGCAAAAAATGGTTTCCTGTAAGGAGTAGTTTCTAAAAACTATCCAATTTCTTTCCACGCTGATTTTAGATCTTCCAATAAAGTCTGAGCTTCGTCGAGTTTAGAGCGGTCATTCTTAATATGGGCGTTTGAGAGTAGACGCTGGATATAGATGTACAGGTTATCAAGGTTGAATGCTAGCTCCCCTCCGTCATCAGTATTTAAGCTCTCTCTGAGCCCACCAACAATACTCACGGCGCTGTTTATTTTGTTCCCTTTCAGTTCGATATCCCCATGTTCCATCGCGCCCTTTGCTTGAATAATTCTTTCGATGGCTCCCTCATATAACATCGCTACCAAGCGATGGGGAGATGCGACTTCAACGTTGGCACGATACTGGACCTTAGCGTAAGACTTAAGCGCTGCTTGGGTATTCACAAATTCATTCTCCGACATATTTTTCTCTTTTCTATCCATTACATCGACTTTCTCGCAAAAAACTTTAGTGGGTTACTCGTAATCTCTCACATATTATTTGAGAGAGCGCTAGCACTTATACATTCAAAAAAACACGTTTTAATTCAATTTAGTAATAGCGCTGCCAGTAAGTATTAAGTTTTGTAATGCCCGGTCGATAAGCCTGATAGAGGCGCTATCATTTTAACGACAAAGTTTCGGCATATTTTCTGCTATCTTTGTTGAGTGAAGCGACGTTCGTGCGTTCGCGTCAATTTATAGGCGTGTTAATGCAATCGCCAAAACCATTAATTAGCCAGCAATAATTATCGCAAGGTTAATAAGCGGTCTACGGATACACCGCCATTGCCGAAATGGCAATGCAAGCTACCGAAATACAAGAAAATTCACAGATTTTTGCTCGTATTTCAGGAGCTCGCAATAACATCGATAGGGCGACCCATTTTATTGCCAGGTTAATAACACAAATTGTAGCTAAATTCTGGATAGGAATATGACAACTCAAGCTAATGAACACACCTCTAGCCCGCAGATTGACACAGTGAATCAAGTATTGCGTAAAGCGGAAATGCAGCGCATACAGATCCAGCTTGAAATCATGTTCAACCACAATCTTGAGGTGTTTAAAACCGTATCACCTGAGATTTACGAAACCTATAAAGACTATGAGCCAAAGGAATTGCGATTAAGTTATTCGGAGGAAGGCTATCTCGAGCTGGTCAACTTTCAACTCAAACAAAAGCCGGTTTACCCTTCTGACCCGTATCAATTTACAGAAAAGCAGTATAATGATTTTTGCGAAAAACCAAGCGTATCCATGATCACGTTTGCGAAGTCACCGTCTCCCAATCCCGCACATTTTCACATTCCATTAATTAACGAATTAATCGACGAATACGAGCCGTATACTCAAAATGTGAAAGCAGACGTCGATGGGCCCATTGGTTTTTTATTGGTCACAGGCTGTGGCCTGGGTTACCATCTTGAAAAGCTGGTAAAAAACCACAAAATTATCAACTTATTTATTTTTGATCCACATCAAGACTCCTTCTACGCGAGCTTACATACCATTGATTGGGAACCTATTGTTAAAGAGTTCTGCCAACGTGGAAAAATGCTAAAAATGTTTATTGGCGCTGAAGCTCGCGATGCAATGGCTGATATGAAATATTTATGTGACCGCATAGGCTTACATAACATGATTTATACCCACATATTTCGCCATTTTAATAGTAGAAAAGAGGAAGAGTTTATTGAACTGTATCGCAAAGAATTTCATTTAAATGCGACCGGAACAGGATATTTTGATGACGAGCAAATCAGCTTAGCGCATACGGCGACAAACCTAAAAAATAAAATCAAAGTATTTAGCCACGACTTCAGAGATAAGAATCTACCGCCCGCGTTTATCGTTGGCAATGGCCCCTCACTTGATCAGCATATCGAGTTTATAAAAAAACATCACAAAAATGCCGTTATTTTTACTTGTGGTACTGCACTTGGCTCAATGGCTAAGATAGGCGTTACACCAGACTTCCACATTGAAATGGAGCGCGTTCTTCATACCATTGAATGGGTCCAGCGCGGTACTAGCGATGAGTTCAGAAAAAACGTGACCTTGCTTACGCTTAATACTGCTCCACCCAAAATGACGGAAATGTTTGGCGATGTCGTAATGGCTCGAAAACCTAACGACTTGGGTGAACATATGATCGTCGATGTCTTCGGCGGAATCATTCAGGGGCTTACGCTCTGCAACCCTACTGTGACCAACGCTGGCTTCTCATATGCAACTGCGATGGGGTTCAAGGAAATTTATTTACTCGGTGTCGATTTGGGCAAGCAGCTTGACGGTAAGCATCATTCAGACATAAGTATCTATTCTGATCTAGCCAAGAAAGCTGGCGATAAGGGATTAACACCGTTTGAGAAAAAAGACACAGACTATTTGATTCAGGGAAATTTTGGCGGAGAAGTTTACACCAATACGATTTTGCATAGTTCGAAAATCAATTTAGAAATTCTCATGCGCCAAGTACGCGCTACAGTAGGTGATATTACTGTCTATAACCCCAATAACGGTGCTCTTATTGACGGCACTACCTCTGTGCGTCCTGAGGACTTAAAAATCCCACGCGAAAGAGATGATAAAGATACCGTTATCGAAGCTATAAAACGCCGTAACTTTATTGTTTCTGCCATTGACTTTGATATCGGTCAGCCCTTCTACAATCGCTACCTAAAACCCTTTTTCGATTTTCGCAAAGACTTGGCATTACCGAAGAAAGTACATGATATAGACGAACTACACGCCCGAATAAATGAAATATTTGTTAAGGTAAAACAACTAAAAGCCGATCACCCCACTACCTTAATGCTGCTAAGGGGCAGTCTTAACGGTTACTTCACGCTAATAATGCGCGCTTGCGCATACCAAAAAGATAAAAAAGATTTTGATATGCTTTATAAAAAAGGTAGAAAAGCTTATATGACATTTGTTGAAAAAGCCTATAAATTTATGCAGGAAACTCCATTTAAATTGGACGATTCTGTCGACAAAGTTGTGCATAAACTCGACGACTAATCATTGTTAAAAAAATAGAGAATGCGGAAATATTATGGCAAACGCTCTTGGTAATGAAACAGCAACTGACTTTTATCAATCAAACGCAACGGAATTACAACAAGATGGAATAACGATAATTCCAGACTATTACACATATGAGCAATGCCATAGTTATAAGCAACTTTCCGAAAAACTTTTCGCAGAAAGGCTCGCGAGTGGCAGAGGGTTCAACCACGACTGCCCCTATATCAACAGCCCCTTTAGGCACAACGAGAAGTTTTTTGATCTACTTGATAACGAGCCAGTCGAACAGATTCTTGGGAAAGTATTAGATCCTGATTTTGTATTAATCAATACCAATATTATCAACCGAAGATCTTATAAAGATTTACCTCCAAGTGACAACACCGGTATCGGCATGAACTGGCATACGGATTCACGCTACCTCGGCGGTAAGCGCATGCAAGCGGGATTGAGCTTTATCGTCATTATAATGTTCGACGATTTTACCGCGCATAATGCGCCAACAATGTATGTGCCCAAAAGTCATCTGCGTTATGACCGACCGGAGCGACATGCTGACTATCCGCATAAAACAGTGACCGGAAAAGCGGGAACCATCGTCATTTACGACTCAGGCATTTGGCACCGAGGCTCTCCAAGCACACCAAACGACCGCTGGGGTCTGTTTAGCTTATATGGCCCTTGGTTTATGAAACCTTATTATCGCTTTACCGAAATGTTGGGAGAGGACAAAATGAATTCCTTGTCACCGCGTCTGCAGCGGCTTCTGCATAACTATTCCACTCCACCAATAAACGATGACGATCGAGAATACACGATAACAAAGTCCTTTTCATAATCGAGTACATTAAAAGGTATTGAATTTGCTGTTTAATTTGCTACTGTGCAATCCATTCGTGGCTGAGATAGGTCCTACCACTGTCAAATAAACGCACCTGATATTTCGCTCCGGCGATGACTCCACCAACCCCGGCGGGTGTGCCAGTCATAACTATATCTCCGTCTTCAATTTTCATAAATTTATTTAAATCAGCGAATATTTCGTCTGGCTTAAAGAGCATTGCGCCATATTGTCCATGCTGACGCAGGCTACCATCTACATGTAAAGTAAATTCCAGAGTATCTAGTTGCGCCGGCACGTCGACGAACGGGCCAATAACAGCTGCACCATTAAACGCTTTGCTGCGCTCCCATGGCAGACCTTTCTTTTTTAATTCTCGTTGAATTTCACGCTTTGTTAGGTCAAAACCAAGTGTCATTGCGATAGGCCTTGAATTTTCCATTAAAAAACATAATTCCGTTTCAAAATGTAGCTCATCGCTGTCATGCACAGAAATTAATCTGGAGCTTATTGCCGCATTTGGCTTGCAAAAGAAAACGATGTCCTCCGTTTTTTCACTGCCCATTTCGGCAATATGTGCGGTGTAGTTTCTCCCAACACAAATGCATTTAGTGGGAGAGAAAATCTTGTTATTAAATTGAATATTGTTCATATAAAAACCTACATAACCTTATACCGCGTTTGTACTACGCAAGCGCATCTTTACTCCAATTGTTTTTGTAAATCAAGCAATGCTATTATTTGCATCTTTGCAACTGCACATTGTGGTTATTTTTTGCACAAATCCTACTACCCATAATTACCCAATACCCACAATTACCCAGATAAATACAAAATAACACAGCTCTAATATGAGAACTCGCAAATGAAGACTTTCGTTGTTAAATTCATCACACTCCGTCTTTTCCTCACACTTCTTGCTATAGCAGCCTCTCCCACTTACGCAGAAAAAATTAGTTACCCAATTAAGGTAGGGGTGAGGCCCGAGAGCATTACCAAGGGATTTAGCGGTAAGTACTACGTAACTGTTATGAATCAAAAAGGTGTTAAGGGCGACGGTGAAGTTGTTGTTATCGACAAGAAAGGCCAGGTTAAACCCTTTGCCAAAGGCTTTGATGAACCAAAAGGTATCGCATATGTGGGGAAATATCTCTATATTTCCGATCTCACTCGCGTGTGGAAAATTGACAAAAGAGGAAAAGCGACAATTTTTGCGGATGAACAAAGTTTTCCGGAAGCGCCACTCTATTTAAACGACGTCGCAGCTGCTAAATCCAAAAAAGGTATATACGTAACCGATATGGGTGCAGTTAAATTAATGCGCGACGAAAATGGCAAACTCTGGCCGTTAAATAGCAAAAACGCCAAAATTATGCCCGCTAAGGGACGAGTGTATTTTATCGATACTAAAGGCACGGTCACGCTGGTTCAGGGCGCGAGCCCCTACATGCTTAACCCAAACGGCGTAGGTGTAGATAACAATGGTGAGATTATGGTTGGTGCTTTTTTCCTAGGCAATGCACTTGTCAAAAAAGGAAAGCAATTATCACCGCTTAAGGGCCGATTTCGAGGTGCTGATGCGATCGAGCAGGATAAATCTGGTAATTACTATTTGAGTAGTTGGACTCAAGGAAAAGTTTGGAAAATAGATGGCCAATCAGAAGAAGCCACGTTGTTGGCCGAGGGGTTTAAATCGGCAGCAGATTTTTATTTGGATGAAAAAAATAAGCGAATCCTGTTGCCCGATATGTTAGCCGGCACGGTTAACGAGATAAAATTACGCTAGCTTATCTCGCAAAGGGAGGAGTAATATAGCTCCTCATTTAACGAGTTTTAAAAGAAGAGACTACTTCTTTCAACTGATCTTCCGTGTCACTCATTTCGGCTGTTGAGTCCATGGTCGACTTGGCATGGAATGCCATTTTGTCCGAGTCCTCCTTGATACCGTGTATTCGCTCATTAATTTCGGAAGTCACTTGCGATTGCTCTTCCGCGGCTGTAGCAATTTGTGTCGAAATATTGGTAATAGTTTCAAGTTCGTGCTCCAGGCTCGTTATTTTATTTACGCTCACGTTAACAGCTGACACCGCAGCTTCGCCTTGACTTTGCAACATTTTCATTACACTGACAGCCTCATTTGAGCCTTTTTGCAAAGACTCGATTTGCTGGCGAATTTTTTCTGTCGAGCTCCTTGTCCGATTGGCAAGTTCACGCACCTCCGTAGCAACAATCGCAAACCCCCTGCCATGATCACCTGCACGAGCCGCTTCAATTGACGCATTCAAGGCTAACAAGTTAACCTGCTCGCTAATATCCTGAATCACATTTACCACACTACTAATTTCATCGCTCTCTTTGTGTAAAGTTAAGACAGCTTCGCCAATATCTCCAAGTTGCCGTATCAGCTCCTGAATATAATCGCATCCAGTACCTGCGCTTTTTACACTGTCAACAGAAAGTGAATGCACACGCTGAACAGCGTCCAATGCACTTGTTGCGATAGTCGCGACCTCTCTTACTGTGCAGTTCATTTCCTCAACTGCAACCGAGACACTGTCGGTCGCGCTGCTTTGATTTTCTGCGCGATATACACTCTCGTTCATCGCTACAGAAACAGAATTTGTAATAACGGTTAGGCGATGGGTTTGTAAATGTATCTGTTTTATAGCGTCATTAAATCTATTAATCAGAGATAAGAAAGACTTTCCAGCGAATGAGAGCTCATCTGTTCCATTAATCTCGATTGGAATAGTCAAATCTTTTGTAGAAGCAATTTGATCAAACTCGTTTACCAACGATCTCAAAGGCCTCAGAATGCTACGGATAATCAGAAACGAAATTATTGACATACCCACAATCAAGCCAATCACAAGCATAAGAGATTGAGCAATCTTCTGCTTAACTTTATCTAATAAAAAGTCAATTTTAGCCCGCATTCGGCTTCGCAAATCTTTTTCAAGATTGCGCAAAGCAGTTGTCTGCCTGTCTGCCACGGCATCCCATTTTTCTGGCGAGATATCAATTTTAGCCTCTACATCGTGCACCAACCTTTGCGCAAGATATCTTTTTACACTAGCGACGTATGTCGCATCATCATTTTTATTAAACTCTTGATTAAATCGCTTAACAAAACTTGGTGGAGCATGACTTGTCACCATAATTCCATAATGTTTTCCGATACCGTAATTCACTGATATGCGACTCATACGGGAAATAGCACCGCTCGTTTTACTTAATTCCCTTAGAAAAACGGCATTGTTCAACACATAGTATTCCTTCACCATGAGTAGAGCGTAATACGATTCCGCTAATAGGACTAAATTTTCTTCTTTCGTCGAAAGTAGAACGACCTGTTTTACCGATTCAATCAAATGTCCGATGGTTTGTGTATAAACAGCCCCCGCTTGCAGGCCATTTGAGAGTACATTTTTACCTTTTTTCGCTTCTTCGCGAATGCTCGCTAAAATTGTCAATTGCTCTTCTGTTTTTTTAATCGCCAAATCAAGCGACTCTATACGCCGGATAGCATCTCTGTTTGCTTCATAGTATCGCCGCCAATTTTTTCGCAACTCAACGGTCTTTGAAATACGCTCATCATACCTCGGTAAATAATCCTTTGACTGATTTGATGTAACGCCAAATAATAGCTCTCGTTCAATTTCCAAGCTCAATAACAATTCTGCTGATGCCTCCAAATACGACAAAACTAAATCCAGATCTTCTAAAACTTTCTTGTCTTGCTTTGCGACGTTATAACGCTCAATCGACAACCAAACTATCACAAATAATGGCAAAAACACCATTACAATAATACGTGTATGAATTTTGGTTTTATTAAGCAGTTGCATAAGCGTTTTGCTAATTTCCATTAAATATCTTGGCGACTAAAGGCACTTCAGTTATTGCAATTTGCATCATTGATAAGTGAAATTTAGACTCGTCGACAATATCTCTTAATGTTATAAAAACATTTTCGATATATTAATTTTAGTATAGCCAACACTGGCGACTATGAGGCCAATCGATTTCCACCTAGACTGCTGACAGAGGCAGTCTTGAGGAAATAGTTACCGCATTCCTTAATAATTAAATAATATTTAAAAACACTTCCTCAGGACATTCGTTTATATTTTCCGACCAATAACTTTGGCTAAAAACACTAATTTCCAACTATACTTAACGTATCTATCTCTGGTGCCAAATAGTTATACAAAATGACATACGAATATTTTCACAGTAAGGACGAAGCTGCCCAAATCGCGCGAGCCGCACTACCATTAGCAAACAAATACTCTCTTCCGGCAAATCCAATCATTTATGCCGTTTTCTACGAACATCTTTCGGGGCAAAACCCAGAATTGAGTGAGGCGCTTGGTGATAAATTAGGTGACTCAACTCTGCTTTCCAATGAAAATATACGCGATTTATTTCACTCGTTTATTAGCCAAAGTGATGAGCACGCAGTTGAGGTAATGCGCATCGCGTTAGGTAGTTTAGTGGAAAACACACACTCATCTCTGGATAAAATGGATGGCGAAACGAGCAATTATCAAGACTACTTGAGCGAAGCCACCAATATGCTTGAGAAGGGTTTAAATACCGACCCAAAAGCTCTGCTGCATTCTCTGCTTGAACAAACAGAGCATATGCAATCCGCAACAAAGCTCTTACAAGAAGAGCTCGATGTCGCTCGCCAAGAAATCCAAGATCTGCGGAACGAATTTAAACGCGTGCGCCACGAATCGTTGGTCGACCCTCTGACCAATGCAAAAAATCGACGTGCGTTTGATATCGCACTTGACGAAATATGCAAATCTTCCGTTGAAAACGACTGGCCAGTCTGCCTCCTACTACTCGATATCGATCACTTTAAAAATATTAACGATAGCTACGGACACGGTGCGGGTGATGCAGTTTTAAAATGGATTGCCAAAGTCATTAACGACACCGTGCGTGGCAGTGATATAGTAGCGCGTTATGGCGGCGAGGAATTTACGGTAATATTACCTAAAACTGACTTAAACGGCGCCATGTCAGCAGCAGAAAATATTCGGCAACGTATTTCGGAACAACGCTTACGCACATCGACCAAACAAATTGGTCGTATAACATGCTCAATTGGAGTCTCGCTCTATAACGTGAATGAAGGCTACGAAGCGTTAATTACAAGCGCCGATAGCGCTATGTATAGAGCCAAGCAAGCAGGCAGAGACAAAGTATGTTGCGCCGGTACCCATTAGAAAATTAATCCGGTATTGACACAACAAACAGCATCTTCACGTTTTTTGTTCCTATTGCCCCTATTATAAAAATACAAACTTAAAGCCTGTAATAGTGGAATGCAGGGCTATCCACTAATTCCCTAAGCAAGCCAACTAAATCTCCATCAAGTTCACTAAACCTCGAATTTAGTCGTTGTAACTCACAGTCATCCTGACTCGGGACCGGGACAGTATGGCCAAGTTGATTCACCTCTGTTGCATAACCGTAACTATTCGTTAAAGGTTTCATATATTTACGTAAAAATACATGTTGATACCATTCTCTTACGAAACAATTTTTTACTAATTCAGCATTTCCTACTATGTCGCCCAAATCGTTAGCATTATTTATAGGGCCGAAAAAACTATCTTCGACACTTGGATTAATTGGTACCTTATTATCGAGTTCACGATACCGACCATGTCCATCAAAGTTTTCGAGCGTAAAACCAATATTATCTGTAAGAAAATGACAGCTACTGCAAACGCGGCTATGGCCCGTCGTTCTCGTCAACGTGTCGCGTCTCGTTTCGCCCTCTTCCTGCTGGTAGAAAAGGAAAGCAAGAGAGTCTTGTAATTCAGCAGGTTCGCTAAGCGGCCAGGTCTGGCAAGCGAGATGAGTCCCCACAACTATTCCCCTCTCTGTCGGTATAGAACGACTACTATCAGAGGTTCCAGTTAAGAACGCAGCACGTGTCAGCAAACCCTTTCGATCATCCAACAAAACTCTTTCGAATTTACCCTCTATTCGTCCCTCAGTGCTCAAACCATAAATGTCGGCCAAATCTCGATTAACAAAAGCGATATTTGTCGTGAACAAATCGTTTAAAGAACTCTCGTTGTGATATGCATCCTTAATCAGTAAATCAAACTCTTTTAGCGCAGTATCAAAATTGGGTTGCATTTTACCAATTGCATAGTCTAGTCCAAACCAGTGGCGAAAAAATGCTGTAGTTGAATCGCCGACTCGTTCACGAGCATTTAATAGACGTTCTGCTTGCTTATGGAAGCCAGCTTTTGTGCTCAAACTGCCACGTTCAGCAGCGTCTAGCAATTCATCGTCAGGTATCGTGTTCCACAGTAAAAAACTGAGTCTACTCGCCTTTTCAAAATCATTTAACAATACCTTTCCACCCTCCGCAGCTATACCCTCTACATATTGGTAGATTGCATTGCTGTCGATGGCAAATATTCGCACAATTTGTTTAATACCGTCATCAAAGGTCGGCTGCTCGCTAAATTTCTCCAACAGCTCCGACACTTCCTCTTCCGTCAATAGACGCCGAAATGCGCGACGACCAAACTTACTTATAAATGACTCCGCGCAAGCTACATCAAAATCACACGCCAGCTCAAGCTGATCAAAATTTGTAATAACTTCTTCAGCAACAAGGTCGCTTACCGAGGATAATCGCTGGAGAAATACCTGATCGAAATAATCCGGAAAATAAATAGACTCAACTTCTTCACTAATATCGATTGTTAGCGGATGGTAAACGTCGCGAATCATATTGACGTATTGCAGCTTATTCAGAACAGTGAGCTGAGATTCTTCCAACGCTGAGCATTCTGTCACTGGAGCCTCTATATTGGTTCCCGTAACACGTTCATACACAACTGAATTAGGAGCTGAGATTAAACTGTTGTCACCCGAGCAACCAACCATAACAAGTAAGCCGCCAATGGCAATTCCAGCTAAACATTTTTGACAGATATTTCTACTGACTTCTAACATACCGCACCAATCCTTCTTACTATCAAAATCACATGGAAATTGATTTAATTTACGTAAATTATATTTACATATTCGTATTGATTCGGCACGCAGAACGAGAATATTAGCTACATTTGCTTTTTTTGAGAGTTTTTATTGTGAATCCGCTAGTTCGCATTGGGCAAGAGATTTCTAAACCCATAAAACGAAACTGTAGAAATATTCCTTTTTATTTTTTAGCATGAAAGCCTGAAAGATCACAAGCACCGTGGTGGCTATCCATTATTAAATAATCAAATTAATAACGACTATACATAGCAAACAGGACATCCATCACAATATCTAATCCAAATTAAGGTATTTTGGCTGGAATTGAAAAGCGGATTGGCCTTTTTTTTCTATTAAAACCAATCAAAGTATATTCTTCACGTGAAACTCCAGATAACGATAAGCTCGGCTGCACAGGCGCCAGATAGAGAATAAGGTGTATACTTGCGCTAGGTTCAAAAGTGCTTAAGAGTATAAAGCGCAAAGCATTAAGCTACGTGAACGAGAAATAGAGAAGTTTGTGACATTGTTTAGTAATCTGGAAAATATAAGTATTCGTTGAGCTCTCGCTCGAACTTATCATCCACCCGCTGCTCGGTTAAACAATCATCGAAGGCGGCCTGCGCAACCGCCTTTGCAATGGTAACGGATACGTCACGTATTTCATCTAACGGAGGATACAAGCAACTGTGCGATATCGCTTCATCAGACACACATTGAGCCAAAGCTTCGGCAGCGACGATTAACATATGATCGTTAACACGTTTAGCACCGCCAATCCGCACACCCAAACCGAGCCCCGGGAAAATGTAAGCATTGTTGCCCTGCCCAGGCACACGAATTTTGCCTTTGAAATGAACCGCGTGAAATGGACTTCCACTCGCGAAAACAGCACGACCGTCAGACCACCGGTAGGCTTCTTCTGCGGTACACTCTGCGCGGCTTGTTGGGTTGGAAAGCGCGAATATAACGGGGCATTCGTTAATCTCTGCCATCGTAGAAATAACGTCTTCAGTAAATACACCGGGAGTACCGGTTGCGCCAATCAATACATGAGGTTTTTGATGCTTTATTATTTCGACCAAGGGCAAATTGGGAAGGTCCCGAGCAAAAGGCTTAACATGCGGTTGAAGGTTATTTTGCTCTAGGTTTACTACTCCCTCGCGATTAATAAACGTTAATCGTGACAAGGCTTCACTGCGCGATAAGCCTTTTTTTATTAGTGATTTAACGACTAAATCACCGATACCTGTCGCAGCAGAACCACTTCCTAGAAACAAAAAACGTTTTTCTTCGAATGCGACTCCAGTCGCTCGAGCCGAAGCGTAAAGCCCGGCAAGCGCAACGGATGCGGTGCCTTGAATATCATCGTTAAAGCATAAACAACGATCGCGATATTTTTCCAGAATTGATACCGCATTAGGCGTTGCAAAATCCTCGAACTGAACCAAGGCGTCCGGAAAAACCTGATGAACCGCCTGCATAAACTCCTCGATAAAATCCATATATTCTGGACCGTGAACACGCCGACAATTTTCTCCAAGATAGAGTTCATCAGATAATAAATCAATATTATTAGTGCCAACATCCAGCATAATTGGCAAAACTTCCTCTGGGCGAATCCCTGCACAGGCAACATACAGCGACAACTTGCCTATAGGAATTCCCATTCCATTGGCACCCAAATCTCCCAAACCCAAAATGCGCTCGCCATCGGTAACAACAATTAAACGCACGCCTTTTACATGCCAATTCGCCAATGATTTCGCGATTTCACCGCGATCCGAAATATTCAGGTAGAATCCGCGTGTCTGACGAAAAATATGTCCAAACTCTTGGCATGCCTGCCCTACAGTCGGGGTATAAACGATGGGCATTAGCTCATCTATATGATCAAACAACAGACGGTAATAAAGACGTTCATTACGATCGAGCAGCGAGCTTAAGAAAATATATTTTTCAATATCACTCGATTTGCGCCGAATATTTTCCATAGCACGCTCGATTTGTTCTTCCATAGAGCTAACACGATGAGGCAAAAGACCTCTTAAGCCATATTTTTCCCGCTCTTCCGCAGTAAAAGCAGAACCCTTATTGTGGCGTGGATTGCGTAGTAAATCTTTACCGCGATAGTTCATGGCTCCCCCAAAAATATTTCAGTTTACAACACAAAAGTCTTGCACTTTATAGTTGGCTTATTTTTTCTTTTTTTTCATTATCACTGCTGCTTTGGCCAAAAAAATCTAAACTTTTCAATTTTTCGAAAAAAGACTTTTTAGGTGTAAGTTCGGATTTTACCTTACCAAGATCAACATGTTCGTTTTTATCCATCCATCTTTTTTTTACACGATCTTTTTCCAGAACCACGTGTAAGAAACGCGTTTTAGTTTTTGCTGAATTGTAGCGTAGCAATGGAAATATCGATGCGTTGCGTTCGTGGGTCTCTTCGAGCTCCCAGCTAAGTAAGTCTTGGGTTTCACTGATGTTTACTTCGTTCCCAGGAGTGCCAAACTGGATCACCATCCAATCGCGATCGGTTTTACCAACTTTAATTTTTCGCAATAACTCAACCGAAACCTCACCCGCTTTGTCCTGATAGGTGACGTGCTTACTATAATCAAACACACTACAAGCACTTAAAAAATAAGCTGAGAAAAACAATACAACAAGCTTAAGATAAATTTTCATCCCAATTCATCCTCTGGCACGGTATCAAACTGTTTGCGAACCAGTGCCATAAGCGACGCCTCAGATCGCGATAAGCCACATTTAGCCGCAACAGTATCCGCATCCACACCACTGTCTAAAAGTTCCTCAGCCTTTTCTAAACCGGTAACGGGAAAATCTTGATTGAAGTGGTGTTCAGAATGATCTTCAGATAGAAGCTGCAAACGCTTCTCGGCTAGCAATACTCTCTGACCCATACCATATGCGCCGCGTGCAGTCGTATTGATCTCTCTTTTAAGCTTGCGCGTTGAAGCGTTGAATTCGAGAGTAAGCTTTCGGATTTGTTTTTTAAAGTAAAGATATTGGATACTGGCGAGCACTACTGCGAAGGAACTGAGCAGCAGAGCCCAGAAGGGCCAACTTGTCGTTAGCATGAGTAACTCCTCTTGCGAGCTGTTCGAGCTACTCTATACCACCGCTTCTGAGTTTTAAAGTAAGGATGGTTAGAAGGACTCGATTTCAGCCCATTCATCTTCAGTGATCAATTTATCCAACTCAATGAGAATCAGTAATTCATCATTTTTATGGCAAACACCTTGAATAAACTTCGCACTTTCTTCGTTGTTAACATTTGGTGCAGTTTCAATTTCCGATTGACGTAAATAAACGACTTCCGCCACGCTGTCTACAAGTATACCGACCACATGTTTTTCCGCTTCGATAATCACTATTCGCGTATTATCGGTAATTTCCCCGGGCATCAAACCAAATCGTTGGCGAGTGTCAATGACTGTCACCACATTTCCACGCAAGTTAATAATGCCGATAACGTACGCGGGCGCTCCGGGTACCGGAGCTATTTCCGTATAGCGCAGCACCTCCTGCACCTGCATGACATTAATACCATAAGTTTCACCCGCCAGGCGAAAAGTCACCCACTGCAACATGGGATCATCACTAACGCTCTTGTCAGAGTTGAGTTGCACAGTCATAGTTTTTCCTCTCGCATAAGATGCAGCGACGCTGTGTCAATAATCAAGCAGTACTTCCTTTACTATAGTAAAAGGCAGTTTTTGTGCCACTGCATTTCGCTCTTATCGATGAGCGATTAAAGTCACTAAAACTATCAACCTGTTTTTTCGTGTTCCGCAAGCATTTTCGCCATTTGGGGGATGTCTATTAGCGCGCACATTTTACTTTTGACCGTGCCCGCCAGCCACGGCCTCTTCGAACGCTCCGTGCGCCAGTTGACATCACTTGGTTTTAGACAAACGGGTTGATTAACCGATTTAACAGCTAAACCCCATTGCACCCCATCAATCGTAATGACGAACTCAACATCTTTAGCCATAGCGGGGTCGTACTTCTCCGGCATAACAAAAAGAGCCGTATCGACGGTTTTTATTTTTCCCATCGGCGTATTGAGTAAGCCCAAGAACCACTTCTTCTGCCCGAATATATGATTCAGATCATTATTAATATTGTGAATATGGCCGAGAACAATAAGCGGTACAGCGAGGTTTAAGCCACCGACTTGAAATAACAAAGCGTCAAAATCACTTTGTGCCCAAAGCGGCCTACCATTTTCCTGCCATTCCAAATAGTGGGCTATAGATGAGAAGTCATCTATAGCAGTGAGCGACTCACCTTCTTCGCTTTCATTTTCAGGCGCCTCAACTTGTACCTGCGACGTCACAGCAGGTCGAGAATCCTCTAATGCAGTATGCGACTCTTGACTACTCTCTTGAGCATTACTGCTATTTAAACTTTCCGTATCTAAAAAGCTCTGCGAGTCGACGTCAATAACATTTTGATTTAACAGCTTCTGAAGTTTCTGTTTTTGCTCCGGCTTTAAACCAGGAGTCTCTTGTTCTAATCCGGTGTTTTTATAATTTGATGTCTGTTCTTGTCGCTTTCGAGCATTGATTGCTTTGCTCGACTCTTTGTCATCGTCAGGTATTTTTTTTAAATGATCGTTAAAATTAGAGGTCGGCTCTAGCTTGCCACCCGACTGATTTGATACCTGATCCGCAGATACTATATCTTTTTCATGCAAAAGAGCTGATGTGGCAGAATCAATTTTAGGTTCACTTGCGTGCACAACTTTTTCGCTTGAATGCTCTTGCAAAGAGCTGTGAGAAACAGCCTCGCTAGTGCTTTCACTTTCCGGGTCTGAAAGCAACTCGTCTAAATAGTGAGAGACCTCTTTGCCGGGGTCGTGCCGTTCAACCACTTAAGCCCCCGACTACCGCCTTTTCGTTTTCAACATCGATTAAATAATGCAGCAAACTGGCATAAGCTTCGGCACCGCGCGCAGCACCGGGGTATAGGTGAGGCGGAACGCCGGCTTTACTCGCGTCACGGAATTTCGTATCAATTGGGATCTTGCCGGGCCAAACACATTGATAGTCGTTACGCAATCGCCTTAAACTTGTGACAGACGCTTGTGTACGGCGATCAAACATTGTCGGAACAACGGTATAATTGAGTTTCTTTTTGCGCGATTTTCGCAGCATTGACAAAGTACGAAGTAAACGATCAAGGCCCTGCAGAGCAAGAAATTCAGTCTGAACGGGAACAATTAATTGATCGCAAGCAGCCAAAGCATTGACCATCAAAACACCCAATTGAGGCGGGCAGTCAATTATTACGCGGTCAAATTCATGTTCGACCAACGACAGGGATTTTGCAAGCACCAAACCCATACCATCCGGTCCGATACTCTGACGCTCTAAAGTCGCAAGCGCCGTTGATGCGGGAATAATGGTCAAAAATTCAAACGCTGTTTTAACAAATAAATCGCGAACTAAACCATCGGACAATAATTTACGTTTTTCAAATAAAGTAAACGTGCTCGCCGTTTGCGAGTCCGGGTCGCAGCGAAAATAACTGCTTAACGAGCCGTGCGGATCAATATCAAGTAATAATGTTCGCTCGCCTCGCTGGGCAAACAATCCGCCAAGTGCAACGCTAGTGGTTGTTTTTGCCACCCCCCCTTTTTGATTTGCTACCGTCCAAGTTTTCATCGATAACTCTTCCTCGGCATATCAGGGTCGCGAGAAAATAATAAGCCACCATTTTTTAATTCGACCGGCGCGACGGTTTGAGGTTTCGCAGGCTGCGATACATCAGACTGTTGCTCATCACTTAAACCTTGAATAAAATCCGATTCAGCTAGCGGGACAAATTCTGCGTTTTGCTCTTGCGGACTAACTTCCAACTCTTGAAAGGCGTTTTTTTCTGCTGCTTTTACCTCACTGATGCGCAACACTACCCGACGATTTTGCGCACGCCCCTCGCGCGAGGTGTTGTCTGCAACAGGCCGAAACTCGCCGTAACCAACAGCTGACAGACGCATCGGTTTTATACCTTGTTGCGTCAAAGCGTCTACAACAGCAACCGCACGCGCAGAAGACAACGACCAATTACTGGAAAAATGCTCGTTACTTATCGGAATATTATCGGTATGCCCGCCAACTTCAATTTGACTTTCAACGTTAAGCAGTGGCTCGGCGACTTCAGTCAAAATTGATTGTGCGCCGGCTGACATTTTTGCGTCACCCGATGCAAATAATAAAGTGGCATCAAGCGTAATTTCGACCCATTGTTCTGAATAATCAATGGCAACAGCTTCGCCGTCAAGTATACCGTGTAATTGAGAGTTTAATTGGTGGGCTAACGTTTCACTCGTAAGAATTTCGTTTGCGTCAACTTGTTCCTCTGTAGAGCCCGAATTCAATTCAGTCCCATCTTTTGGGCGCGTCGACTCCGAAGAGCTTAAAAAAGTAGTGGATAACGTTTCACTTAAAGTTTGGTACTTTGCTTCATTAACTTGTGACACCGAATACATAACTAAAAAAAAACCAAACAACAAGGTAATAAAATCCGCGTAAGAAACAAGCCAGCGCTCGTTCCCGGTTTTTTCGTCATGTGATTCTTGTCGGCGTATCATCTTATCATCTTGAATCGATTTTTAATCTTGAGACCATTGCTTAACATGAATCTATTTGTCTATCTGAACTTGTTTATCTGAAGCTGAGGTTTCTTCCTTTGTCCAAAATAAATATCTAAATTAGATTCGCCCAAATTTTAATGCAGATAACCGCTGAGTTTCATTTCAATTGCTTTGGGGTTTTCACCGTCTGCGATAGCAATGATCCCCTCGATAATCAATTCCCGAAATTGCGATTGCTGTTTAACATGTGAACGCAATTTATTAGCAATAGGTATCAGTAGCAAATTGGCGAACGCCACACCATAAATTGTTGCAACAAAAGCTATAGCAATACCTGGCCCAAGTTCACTCGGGTCCGCCAAATGCTGCATAACATGAATCAGACCAATTACAGCACCTAAGATGCCGATCGTGGGCGCGTAACCACCCATGCTTTCATAAAAATTTATTGCATCTTGATCGCGCAATTCCGCAACCATTAAATCATTTTCTAACACGTGGCGAATCGCTTCTGGTTCTCGCCCGTCAACCAACATTTGCAAGGCCTTTTTAGAAAACTTATCTTTTTCTCTGTCAGCAATATTTTCTAAACCAAGTAATCCTTGCTTGCGAGCTGCTTTTGCCCAGCGAACAATATCTTTGATTCCTTTTTTACACTCGGGTTTAGGCGGGTTTAAAGTCCAAGGTAAAAGATGTAAGGCGCGACGCAAATTTTCGCGCGGGGTCTGCAAAATTGCAGCACCGAGCGTGCCGCCGACGACAATCAATGCTGCCGGGCCATTTAGCAAAGCTTGGAATGAACCACCTTCAAGAAAGTTGCCACCCAACAGTGCAGCGAATGCGATAATAACGCCGAAAATCGCGAGCATATCCATTTCACACGGCCTGAGCGAGTAGGTTGCCAAAATCCCTTATTGAAATACTTGCATCACTGACGCTCGCTTCATCGACCGCGCGCGGCATACCATAAACAACACATGAAGCTTCGTCTTGCGTCCAAATCGTAGCGCCTTTTTGCTTTAATAGCTGCGCTCCCTCACATCCATCCGAACCCATGCCGGTTAAAACAATGCCCAGTACTTCGCGCCCGAACACATTTGCGGCAGAAGCAAATGCGATGTCGACACTCGGTTTGTAAACCACGCGTTCATCTCCTGCAATTATCTTAATAGCACCAATATTACGCCCATCAAACATCAATTGATGACCGCCAGGCGCAATCAAAATTTTACCGGGTGAAATGCGATCTCCTGATTGAGCTTCTTGAGCTTGAAAATGGCACTGTCGATTTAATCGCTCTGCAAACGCACGTGTAAAATTAGGTGGCATATGTTGTACGATCACAACAGGAACTGGAAAGTGTTGTGGCAATTTAGAAATAATTTCAGCAACCGCGACCGGCCCTCCAGTTGATGCACCAATCACGATCACCTTGGGTCGTTGGGACAACTTTTTAACTCTTCCAACAGGACTGCTCGCTCGCTTGGGTGCCGTGAAAACTTTTTCCGCTGCAGCTGGCTGCTCCGCCGTCGCAGGTTTCGATTCGGTTTGCTCCGTTTTTAAATTTATTGAATTGTCAGGCTTCTGAACTCCTTGCTTAGCAAAACCAATAAAAGTTTCATGCAACTTTTTTGTAAGGCTACCGGAGCTATTGGAGACCTCTGCAAAGTTTTTGGGAATAAAATCGACGGCTCCTGCATCCAGAGCATCAAGTGTAATTTTTGCACCTTCATACGTCATCGAAGAAAACATCACGATGGGGACGGGACGTGCTTCCATAATTAAGCGCACAGCAGATACTCCATCCATGTAAGGCATTTCGTAATCCATCGAAATAATATCTGGCTTGAGTTTCTTATCCAGTTCAACCGCTTCTTGGCCATTAGAAGCCACTCCCACAACTTCTAATTGTGGATGAAGATTTATGATGTCCGTCAATCTCTGCTGAAAAAAACCTGAATCCTCAACAATGAGTACCTTGTAGACCACTTTTCCGCCTATATCATGACGTCTCGCTTAATTAAACACACTTTTAAGAAATCGAGCACTACTTTATTATTCAACTTGAACTCAATCTAACTTTTTCTCACCTCTGTATCACTGACAATGAGAAAAAAATCCGCGTAACTAAAAACCTAAGCCGACAAACTGAACTAAGAATTTTGCATTCGCTACAATTAAATTTCTCCGGCGTAGCGTTTAAGCATACTGGGAACATCGAGAATAAGAGCAATAGTTCCGTCCCCGGTAATTGTTGCGCCCGCCATCCCAGGCGTGCCTTGTAACATTTTGCCGAGCGGCTTTATTACTACTTCTTCTTGTCCGATTAATTGGTCGACTACAAAACCCACACGACGCGTACCCACGTTGACAATAACAACGTGGCCCTCTTTCGGTGGGTCAACAGAAACCGGCCCTTTTACGAGCCAACGTTTTAAATGAAAAATAGGGATGGCTTTATCGCGAATCGTCACACACTCCTGAGCATCGACGACGTTGGTTTTAGTTAAATCCATATGAAAAATTTCATTCACACTCACTAGCGGTAAAGCAAAAGTCTGACGCCCCAACATAATCATCAAAGTTGGCATGATCGCAAGTGTTAGCGGAACTTTAATTACAAAGCGAGTCCCCTCACCGAGTTTTGATTGAATTTCGATAGAACCATTTAATTGCGTAATTTTGGTTTTAACGACATCCATACCAACACCGCGCCCAGACACGTCTGAGATTTCTGTCTTAGTTGAAAACCCCGGCGCAAAAATTAATCCAAATGCTTCTTCGTCTGAAATTCGCGCGGCGGCATCTGCATCCAAAACGCCTTTTTCTATAGCTTTTTGACGCAGTTTATCGGGGTCCATACCGGCGCCATCATCGGTAATAGAAAGCAAAATATGATCGCCTTCCTGTTCCGCTGCCAACTCGACTTTGCCGACCCTCGGCTTGCCAATGTCTACGCGATCCGATGGAATTTCGATACCGTGATCGACGGAGTTGCGAACCAAATGCACAAGCGGGTCTGCAAGTGCCTCAACCAAATTTTTATCGAGGTCAGTATCTTCACCCACGAGTTCGAGATTAATTTCTTTTTTCAAGTTGCGCGCAAGATCTCGTACAACTCGCGGAAAACGGCCAAATACTTTTTTAATCGGCTGCATCCGCGTTTTCATAACAGATGCTTGTAGATCCGCCGTCACGACATCTAAGTTAGCTACCGCTTTCGCCAGCGACTCGTCAGAGGAATCCAAACCCAAGCGCACCAGGCGATTGCGCACCAACACCAGCTCACCGACCATATTCATAATGTCGTCAAGCCTTTGTGTATCAACACGTACCGTTGCTTCAGCAGCGGGAGCCGCCGCTGCAGCAGAAGCCGCCGCTGCTGGTGGTGGCGATGTCGGTGCCGATGCTGCAGCAGGGACTGCTCGAGACTTGGGCGCAGCCGCTGGAGCCGGCGACCCCGAACCAGCGCTTGACGGTGTAGGAGGTTTACTAATTGGCGTTACATTATTGGCGGTGCTGGCGGGTTTACTCGCACCAGAATCAGCCTTTGTTTCCGCGTCTTTACTGGCGGAATCTTTGGTTGGGCCTTTCCCCTGACCATGCAGTTGATCAAGTAAATCTTCAAATTCGTCATCAGAAATTAAATCATTTTCTTTGTCGCTCGCGCCCGCAGCAGGCTTAGCAGCCTCTTTCGCAGCGCCGGCATTAGCAGCCGCATCCCCGGCAGCTGCGCCTTGCGGGCCCTGACCAACTCCGTGCAACTGATCCAGTAGAGACTCAAATTCATCTTCGCTAATTTCATCTTTGGACGCAGTTGCGCCAGAGGCTTGTTCAGATTTTTGAGGCGAGGCAGATGGCTCAGCTGGTTTTGCGTCGCCGGCGGATTTTGCACTTGGACTCGCTCCTGGGCCGTGCAACTGATCGAGCAACGACTCGAATTCCTCTTCGCTAATTTCGTCGTTTTCATTGCTTGATGTCTTTGCATTCTCGGCTTTAGCCGGCTCCTTCGCGACGGGGTTTCCCGCTTTGTCACCATCTTTATCATCAATCGCGCTAAGAAAACCCTCAAATTCCTCGTCAGTTAAATCGATATCAGATTTATCTTTACCTGCACTCGCGCCATCCGCTTCTACTGGTGGGACTGCTGCCGGCGAATCGTTTCCAGCCTCAACACCACTTGCCGTGGGCGCATCAGCTTCAGCTGGTGTCTCTGCCGCCGCAGTTGCATTGCTCGCTTCATCGCTTAAATCTTCGCATGAAACAAGCCGCTCTAACGCTGCAATTATGTCCGGACTAGCTGGCCTAGGTTGGTGACGCTGTTGAATATCAGCAAACTGCGAATTAATCGTGTCAAGCGCCTGCAACACAACATCCATTAACTCGGCAGTTACAGTACGCTTGCCATTACGTAAGATATCAAAGAGATTTTCTGTTACGTGGCAACATTCGACCATAGGCTCCAGTTGCAAAAAACCGGCGCCTCCTTTGACAGTGTGAAATCCGCGGAAAATCGCGTTTAATAAATCGGTATCATCTGGCTTGCGTTCAAGCTCTACCAGTTGCTCGGATAATTGATCTAGGATTTCGCCGGCTTCGACCAGGAAATCCTGGAGTATCTCTTCATCTCCGCCAAATGACATTTAACACTCCTCAAAACCCAAGACTTGAAAGCAAGTCATCGACGTCATCTTGACTAGACACCACATCATCCCGCACCGCGCTATGAATTTGTGGTCCTTCTGCTTCCGCGTCATTGCACTCTTTACTAATATTATTTTCGTCACCAGTGGTGATTCCTGTAATTTCTTCAACTTGCCCTGCTATTCGCATTAAATTAACAAGTTCCGACTCCACATCTCGAATAAGACCGATGACTTTTTTAAGCACCTGTCCAGTTAGGTCTTGAAAGCCTTGCTCAAGCAAAATCGATTGTAAATTTTCGTTCAAGCTTTCCGTGTCGCGATTAATGCGCTTTAAAAATAAATCGATACGACCATAGAGCTCTGCAAATTCGCTCTTACCCATTTCGCGACGCCTAAGTCGTTCCCACTCATCTTTTAGGGACTTCGCTTCTATACCAAGTGCCTCTGCCAAAGGAGCGGCAATTTCAACTCTATCCATGGTTTTTTCGGCTGCTTCTTGCGTCATGTGAATCACATATTCAAGCCGATCAGAGGCGTCACTTATCCCCTCTTTTCCTTGTTTTTTGCAAATCTCAGCATCAATATTAAAATTGACAATTGCATCGTGTAGTGCACGTGTTAATTTTCCAACAGAATTAAATAAATGGCGATCACGCGCTTCAACAACTTTTTGAATGAGTTCCGATGCATCTTCGTATTTATCATTTTGAAGTTTTTCAACGAGCGTTTTGCCACACAGTTTTAATTCATCAATGTACTGCTCGTTACTTCGCAAATTTTTAGCCGGTTCCATTAAGTTCGTCCCGCGAAATTATTAATATTAGCTACCTACGCGCTCAAATATTTTATCGATTTTTTCTTTGAGCACCTGGGCGGTAAACGGTTTAACTACATAACCATTTACTCCCGCCTGAGCAGCCTCGATAATTTGGTCACGCTTGGCTTCGGCTGTTACCATTAGTACAGGCAAAGTATTCAGCTTGTCATCGGAACGTACTTCTTTTAATAAATCGATACCCGTCATTCCAGGCATATTCCAGTCTGTCACAAGGAAATCGAAATCCCCGGTACGCAGCATTGGTAATGCCGTCGAACCATCATCCGCCTCATGGGTATTGGTAAATCCCAAGTCTCTAAGAAGATTTTTTATGATTCTTCGCATCGTTGAAAAGTCATCAACGATCAGAATTTTCATGTTATTGTCCAATGGATCCTCCGCAAATTACGCCGCAATGATTTACCAAGTTCACAACGCTGGCAAAGACTCTTACTTGCTCAAGATGCGTTGAAAGTGTTGACTGAGTTTCTCCCGTACCACTTGCAAACCAGTACTAGACGAAACCAAAAAGCCGAGATTAAATCGTTCACCCAACGGCGCGAACTGCGCCATATAGCTCAGGATTATGGCTTTTCAGTTATAACTAAACCTATTACAAGTCTAGCCCAGGAGAAGCAGTCATCCAGTTTTAATAACCCGAATACTTAAAATTTTTAGTTTTGACGCCAATCCGCGAGTTTTTTTCGCAAATTTAACGCGGCTTTTGAAAGAATCTGGCTGACGCGGCCTTCTGAAACACCTAAAACTTGGCCCACTTCCTTTAAATTCAGCTCCTGTTCGTAATAGAGCGATAACACTAACTGTTCTCGTTCCGACAAGGTCGTTATCGCTTCGGCCAAGGCCGTTCGCATAGCGCTGCGTTGCACAGATTTATCCGGCTCGAGCATCGTTTGACTAGCACTGTCGAGATTTAGATTATTTTCTTCGTCGTCAATCGCTTCGTCATAGCTAAAAAGTCTTCCAGACAAACTGTCTCGCGCCATCGTGTGATATTCATCGAGCGGTACGCCAAGCTCATCAGCTATTTCCGCGTCGCTCGGTTCGCGCCCTGATTTCGCCTCCAAACGCGACATGGCCTCGTTTATTTTGCGAGCATTGCGATGCACTGATCGCGGCACCCAATCTCCGCGACGCATTTCATCGACAATGGCGCCACGAATGCGAATTCCGGCATAGGTTTCGAAACTCGCGCCCAACTCGCCATTGTATTTTTGTACGGCTTCAATTAGGCCAACCATACCCGCCTGAATGAGATCGTCTAGCTGCACGTTTGCCGGCATACGCGCAATAATGTGATGGGCAATACGCTTGACGAGGTAGCCATAATCTTCGACATTTATATCGCCGCTGCTCTCTGATCCAGGTGTGGCTATTGAACTCGGCTCATACATGTGCGGAAAGTTCGCTCCTGTCACAAGTCACCATTTGCTGTCGCCAACAAACGTTCAAAAAAGAATTCAAGATGACCTCGGGCGGTTTGACTTACCGGGAGTTGATCGACTTTTTTTGCGATGGCATTAATCGCTTGCGCAGCACGACAACGCGGAGCATATTCAAGTAAAGCTTTGCGTTTTTGAATTGCCTTACGCACATTTTCATCAAAAGGAATTGGCCCTAAAAATTGCAATGTAACGTCGAGGAATCGATCGCAGACAGCCGTTAACTTATTAAATAAATTAATGCCTTCCTGGTTAGTCCTCGTCATATTAGCAACTACACGAAAACGCTCGACGCCATACTGCTTATTCATAACTTTAATAAGCGCGTAAGCATCAGTAATTGAGGAGGGCTCATCACAGACGACCAGCACAATTTCCTGTGCTGCGCGTACAAAACTCACGACAAGTTCTGATATTCCTGCTGCAGTGTCAATTACCAATGCGTCAAGTTGATCACCAATATCACTAAACGCGTGAATAATAGCTGCGTGCTCTTGCGCAGATAGAGACGCCATTTGTTGAACACCGGAGGATGCAGGAACAACTTTAACACCGGCGGGACCATTTAAAAGCACTGAGCGCAGGTTAGCTTCTCCGCTAAGTACATCTGCAATCGTATGTGTGGGCGTAAGTCCAAGCAATACGTCGACATTTGCTAAACCAAGATCTGCATCCATTAACACAACTCGGCGACGCAATTGTGCTAAACCAATTGCCAAATTTACCGATAAATTTGTTTTACCAACACCACCTTTACCGCCGGTAACCGCGATAACTTTGACTGGACGACTACTCATTAATTACGACTACCCTATTTTATATTCCTGTTTTTTGGTTACAAGAACACGTTTTCTTCTTCAGTATAGATGGTCTTTTTACAACGACTATTTTTGTGCCTATACACCCTTGCTTTGATACCAAGCGAAATAAAAACGGAGATTAGCCAGACTCAAACAGAGACTAAAGCATTCTTTTCTGACGCTTTTAAACGCTTTAACCTTTTTACCGCTTCTGCGACAAGTTTTTGGCTCGACATCACCGCAATATCATTTGGTATTTCTTGACCATCAGTGACGTACATGACGGGAAGGTATTGTTCTGCAAGGACGGAGAGGGCTTCTCCGAGGCTGGCTGATTCGTCTAGCTTTGTTAGCACACAACCGCTGCCACCGGCACCGTATGCGTGGATCGACGCTTTTAACCACTGCGCCTGACTATTTGCAGCCATCACAAAAATTCTCTCGACCTGTTTATTACTCGATAGCAAAGCGTCTTGTTGTTTCAAAAGTGGGTCTCCCTGCCTGAAACCCGCTGTATCAATTAGAACCAATTCGCAATGTTGCAATCGTTCTAGCGTGTTCGACAAATTCACTTCATCATCAATCACATGCACAGAGACATTTAATATGCGCCCCAACGACCGCAGCTGATCGTAAGCACCTATACGAAAGGTATCAGTAGTCAGCAATGCGATATTGTCGGCTCCGTGAGTGAGAGCGTAACGCGCTGCAAGCTTCGCAATTGTCGTGGTCTTACCCACACCGGTCGGCCCGACAAATGCGTAGATTCCACCTCGATTTATTTTGTCATCGACATTGGTAGCGATTTGCTTTGCCAAGCCACTCATTACAACTCGCCAAGCTTGATTTAATGTTTGCTCGGGCGTTACGCGCTCAACCAGATTGGCAATAACGTTTTCGGACAAGCCCAGTTCGCGTAAATTACCGATAAGAGAAGTATTTGAAGTAACGTTTTTCGCAGAGTTTGGGCCTTGCGAAGTTGAAAGTTGTGAAGTAGAAAGTTGTGAGGTTGAAAGCTGTGAAGCCGGAATATCGCTCGCGTGCTGTTCGCGAACGGAGAGTTGCCGCTCCATTAATTGCCGCAACTGTGCAAGTTCTAATTGCATCTCTTGCAAGCGTTGGTCCTCCAACGAAGGCGCATGGCTGTTATCACATTCACCCGGTCTCTCGTCGTGCAAATTCCAGCTGTGATCTTCCACCTGTTCTTTTAACGGCGCAAGTTGCTCATCTCGCTTGACTTGATTGTGCGCTTTTTTCAATGCATGAACGGTCGCTTTTTTTGAAAACTCAAATGCTGAATCAGACATGGGATCATGCACGCGCGCAATATGGTTTTGTTTTTTATTTTGCGAGTCTAAATTTAATGCATCAGAAGCTTCAGGCTTTATTCCATTGGCAGCAAACATCCGCTCTCGTGCTGTTTCAATTTCTTTTGCCAATCGTTTCGCCGAGTTTTCCGCTTCTTGCGAAAGACCGTAATCAGCGTGTTGCTCTATAGCCTTTTGTGCGCCATCCTGATGACGCCACGCTTCATCAGATGCGAGAGGATGATCGAGTTCCTCATCGAATTGATGTTTAAATTTCCGGTGTTTTTCTGCATTTCGCGTCGGTAAATCTTGCTCCATGGAAGTGACAATTTCGACTTTATCGCCACAGCGTTTAGTCGAAAGAATAATAGCGTCGGGCCCCATCTCCTCTTTAACAAGCTCCAATGCTCGATGCATATTAGGAGCAATAAAGCGTTTTACCGACATAGTTATTTCCTCTCATCTCTCATTGATGCCAATTATTTGTCGACTCATTAAGTTACCGGTTAAAATTAAGTTTCCGGGTTTATTCTATCTTTCGCCGATTTTCTATTGACCTTTCGCCAGATCACGACCTACTGTCGCTTCTATCGTTATCTGTTTGTTATCGGGCACCTCGTTGTAACTCAATACGTGCATATCCGATATTTGGTAGCGTACAAAGCGCGCCAACGTCATGCGAATGGGCGCTGCGACCAACAAAATAAGGGGTTTTCCTGCGGCCTCCAAATTTTGTGCTGCTTCTAGCAACGATTGGTTTAACTTCTCTGCAAGCCCCGGTTCGATAAACGAACCCTCGTCAGCGCCAACTTTTTGTGCCTGTTGAAGTGACTGAAGCAACAAGTGTTCCAAGGATGGGTCGAGCGTAATCACCGACATTTGCGACTCCGAACCAACAATGGTTTGCACGATCTGTCGTGCAAGTGCCGACCTAACCTGACTCGTTAACAAATTAACGTTATCGTTCTTTTCACCGCAAGCCGCCAAAGCTTCCGCTATTGTTCGACGATCTCGAACAGGAACTTGTTCGCGCAGCAAGTTCTGCAGAACTTTTAGTAAAAGATTTATCGACATCATATTGGGAACTAGTTCTTCAGCAAGTTTTGGTGACTTTTCTGCCAGTAGTTCGAGCCACTTCTGAACTTCTTCATGTCCGAGAAGTTCATGCACATGCTTGTAAATTATCTGATTGAGATGCGTGGCAACGACGGTAGCCGAATCGACGACGGTATACCCTAGCGTCTGCGCCTGATCTTTTTGTGCTTCATCTATCCAGATAGCCTCTAATCCAAAAGCGGGATCCAAAGTCACACTGCCTTCAAGCGAGCCAAATACTTGGCCTGGATTAATCGCCATAGATTTATCTGGAAAGACTTCCCCTTCGCCGATATCAACACCCATCAAGGTAATTCGATAAGTGTTCGGCATTAAATCGAGGTTGTCGCGAATGTGAACCGGAGGAACAAGAAAACCGATATCTTGCGAGAGTTTTTTGCGTACGCCCTTTATTCGGCCAAGTAATTCTCCTTTTTTATTTTTATCGACAAGTGGAATTAATCGATAACCTACTTCCAAACCAAGAATATCGACAGCCGTGACGTCGTCCCATGATACCTCAGCTGGCTCCGATGTCGGTGAGCTTTGATTTTCCAGCGCTGGCGCAGAAGGAAGTGCAGCAGTATCTGTTGAGACCTCACCTACACCCGCTTGCGGAGCGAGCCCTGCAACCAATTCACTTTCATCAACCACTTCAGGTTGCTGTGACTTAAAGTAGATGTAGTACGAAAGGAAAGCACAAATAACCGCCAAACTAATAAAAGGAATATGAGGCATTCCGGGAACAATGCCCATGATAAAGAGAATCGCCGCTGCTACCCCTAATGCCTTGGGCGAGGTAAACATTTGTCCAAGCACTTGGTTGTGCATGTCTTCAGAACTATTAACCCGCGTTACCATAATCGCCGCGGCAACCGACAGTAACAGCGACGGTACCTGAGCGACAAGTCCATCACCAATTGTCAGCAGGACGTATTTTTGTAAAGCGTCCTGAAACTCAAGATCATGTTGGTTCATGCCAACGATTAGTCCACCGATAATATTAATTATGAGTATTAAAATACCGGCAACTGAATCACCGCGAACAAACTTGCTTGCACCATCCATTGAACCGTAAAAATCCGCTTCGCTAGAGACCTCCTCACGACGTGTGCGGGCCTCATCTTGGCTGATTAATCCAGCATTGAGATCTGCATCAATCGCCATTTGTTTTCCGGGCATCGCATCCAAAGTAAAGCGAGCGCTAACCTCAGAAATTCTACCTGCACCCTTAGTGACAACGACGAAATTGATGATCACCAAAATAATAAAAACAACCAAACCGACGGCATAGTTACCACCGATAACGACTTCACCAAAAGCTTGGATGACTTTACCGGCAGCATCGCCGCCCTCATGCCCGTTTAACAATACCACTCGTGTAGACGCTACATTCAAAGCCAAGCGTAACAAGGTAGCGACAAGTAAAATTGTTGGGAAAACCGCAAAATCAGTAGGTTTTAGGGTATAGACACAAACGAGTAAAACAACAATTGATAAGGCTATGTTAAAGGAGAAAAAAGCATCCAATAGAAACGGAGGCAAAGGCAATGTCATCATCCCTAATAACATCAGTAGCAATATTGGAATAGTTAAATTTCCACGCCATAAAGAGCGCAGATTTGAACTGACTGAGCCCTTATTTAAAGACCCTGGCACAGTACGCAGTTGCTGGAAAAATGAATTTGCCATTAAATTACCTTCTCATCGCCGGTGTTTTGACACTCAAAACACTATCGAAGAAGGTCGGCAAGAAATATTCCAAGATTCTCTAAATTGGACTTAACTGAAACTTAAGCCCAATTGAAATAAGAGAAATTAATTTATTCTAATTCTGAATATTGAGAATTCACGGGTCGAATGACAAACCCGAAACTCACGCCATTCTTTTAACAGCGCTAAATACTGTTATCCGATTCGCCGCTATCGGTATTGCTCGGCGAGTCAGAGCCGGGAAAAAATAATTCCCCACTTGAATATTCAGTGCCGAATGTCAATTTGGCCTGCGCCACTTGGCGTATTGCAGATTCCAAGTCCTGTCGCGAAAGCGAGCCTAAGGGATGAATAAAAGCCGCGTAAACAAGGCCATCGCTGATGGCGTAGCGGGCGTCCAATAGCGAATGAAAGTTAGCGGCCATGGCGATGACAAGTTGCTGCGTATCAATATTTTCGAGTGTAGTAATAGGACTAATAATGCGCATTCGGTCGGCTGTGGCATCTGATACGCACACCAAATCAACGCCTTTAAAGCTAAACTGAACCACGCTACCGTCAATTTTTACCTTATCGGCGTATTTTTCAATTAAACGATGAAGCTCTGCCTGCGTCATTTTATTAGCGCCTTTTTCTTCTGCATCAACAAAACAGCTGAAACAGAGAAAAAATAATAAAAAAACTTGTTGTGCCAAAAGCCGAAACCAACTAGAAAGCTTCAACTGCGATAAAAATAAGGGTCTTACAAAAAATAAAAAATGTGCGTCCATAAATATTCCTTAGCATTTAAGAGATAGGAAGCTCTGATTAACCTCGACCAATTTCAGGCTTCCAATATACTTTTCCACCTACTCAAAGCTTATTTATCTGACCAGACAGAAAATTCGTTGCCGCTAGGTTCAAGAAAATGAAAACGACGGCCACCGGGAAAAGAAAATGTAGGTCGAATAATTTCTCCGCCAGCAGTCAATACTTTTTCTTGAGTATTCTCCAGGTTTTCGCTATAAAAAACTGTTAAAGCGCTACCGCTCTCAGACAAGGAGCATTTTTCGCTACGGAAAAATCCACCGTCAACACCCTGATTAGAAAAAGCGATATAATCGGGGCCAAAACTTTCGAACGACCAAGCAAATACTTCGCTAAAGAACTTTTGTGTAGCCTCAAGGTTGCGACAAGGATACTCTATATAGTTAATTTTCTCATGAACATTCACGACGCTAGCCTCCAACCACTTTTCTAACCATTGTTCCAACTATTTATGTTCCAACTATTTATCCAAATACTTTTCTAACTACCTTTACTATTCCAGCTCTATTCCAGCTGCGACTATTACAACCGCACTCCTGCCAGCGAGCAAAGGCCATCAGGCTTATGCAAGGTAACATATTATCCGCAAGAACGTTACACTTTGCCGTAAAATATGAAGCTATCTATAAATAATGCTCTAACTAGATTTATTGAGAAGTGCAATGACTACCCCCCTATACAAACAAGCTAAGGCACCGATTGAAGACCGAGTAAGCGATCTACTCTCTCGCATGACAATCGAAGAAAAAGTTGGCCAGATGGTGCAGCTCGCAGCTAAATTCGAGCACGATCGCGAGAAGCTAGAGGAATGGAATATTGGCAGCTACCTACACTGTACAGAAGATATGCCAAACGAACTACAACTGCGTGCGGAAAAAACGCGCCTGGGTATACCGCTTATTTTTGGTATCGATGCGATTCACGGACACTGTTTCGAAAACGATGCGACTGTATTTCCGTCTCAACTGGCAATATCGTGTTCGTGGAATCCCGATTTGATCAAATTAATGGGTGAAGTTACCGCCCGCGAGGTACGCGCTTGTGGAATACATTGGACCTTTTCACCTGTGTTATGTGTCGCTCGCGATTTGCGCTGGGGGCGAGTAAATGAGACTTTTGGTGAAGACCCTTGGCTAATCGGCGAACTTGCACGAAGCTTGATCCAAGGCTATCAGGGCGAGAATTTTGCAGACGATAACTCGATACTTGCCTGTGCCAAACACTTTGCCGGTTACGGTGAATCTGTCGGAGGAAGGGACGCCTATGAAGCAGAAGTTTCCAAACGCAAGATGTTAGCGTTGTTTTTACCGCCTTTTGAAAAAGTAGTTAGCGAAGCAAAAGTTGCCAGCTTAATGGCTGGATACCAAGCTATTGACGGAGTTCCTTGTTCCGCTAACCGCTGGTTATTGCACGAAGTTCCAAGAGAGCAATGGAAGATGGAGGGTTTTATCGTAACGGATTGGGATAATGTCGGTACACTCGTTAGCAAACAAAGAATTACAAAAAATATAAAGGAAGCAACCTTCTTGGCGATTCAAGCCGGCAACGACATGATCATGTCGACACCCAAATTTTATGAGGCTGCTGTCTCCCTGGTAAAAGAAGGTCGCATCGATGAAACCACTATCGATAGTTCAGTCAAAAGAATTTTGCGTTACAAATTTAAGCTAGGTTTATTCGATAAAAACCGCTATGTTACGGCACAGCAAAAAGAAAAAATTATCGGATGCATAGCGCATTGGCAAGCCGCATTGGAAGCTAGCAGGCAGAGCATAACGCTACTTAAAAACAATAACGTACTTCCACTGAGCAATAAAAACACACGTGATATATTATTAGTTGGTCCCAATGCAGATGATATTTTCGCTCAACTAGGCGATTGGTCTTTTGGTTCAAATCAGGCTGGAGCGACCAACGACGATCTCCACCAAAAAGCTACAAAAACTATTTTTAATGCGCTGTTGGGCTACGGGCAACAACATAATATAAACGTAAACTATATCAAAGGTGCTGATTGCGAAGACGAAACATTTAATGAAATTGAACTCGCTGTTAAAGCCGCCAAGAGTTCCGATGTTGTAATTGCCTGCGTTGGAGATACGCTAAATCAGTTGGGGGAATTCCACGATAGGGCTGATTTAAGTTTGTCTGCCACTCAATTGAAGTTGCTCAAAGCAATAAAAGATTCGGGAAAACCATTAATTGTGGTATTTGTCGCGTCAAAACCATTATCCATATCTTGGATAAAAGAAAATGCAGATGCGCTACTGTGTTGCTTTAACCCCGGCGCCAAAGGCGGTATAGCTATCACTGAAGCGTTATTTGGTCAATTAAATCCATCTGGAAAATTGACAATTTCTTTCCCTCATAGCGCTGGCCAGTTGCCTGTTTACTACAATCATTATCAGGGCTGGCACGCCGCCAATTCACCACTTCTCAATGGCGAAGAACGCTATATCGACCTTCCTAAAGAACCACTTTTTTGCTTTGGCGAGGGACTTAGCTATACACAATTTGAATACAGTCAACTTACCATTCATAACCCTATTTTGCATAGCGGCGAAACACTAAGGTTTTCAATAACACTTAAGAATTCAGGTGCTTTAGACGGCGTTGAAATTGTGCAAGCGTACGTTAATGATTTAGTCAGCTCTGTCACAACCCCAGTATTAAATTTACGCGCTTTTAAACGCGTTTTTCTGCAAGCAGGGGAGCAAAAAATAATAGATTTGGAAATTACATTTAACGACTTAGCTTTGGTTAATACAAATTTAGAATATGTGGTAGAAGCGGGTGAATTTGAGCTGTTTGTTGGAGCATCTTCAAAACGCTGCGATTTGCTTAAAACAAAATTTGAAGTTGTCTAAATCTATTTTTACATAACCTAATTTTTTGATTTTGCATACTATTAACCGGACAATAATTCTCGCTGGATTAATAAATTTAGAACGTGAATTTAGGCTATGCTTAGAGAACAAAGTGATCTGGTAAAAGCCAAGGACGTTTCTTTCCTCTTATTGACAGTTTAATGCAACAGTTAGATCGCACGGCTTTGCCGCTTAAAACGCTCTCGGTTCTCATAATAGGTTGGTGTATATCAACCCTATTATTGCTTATTGTTATCTTTAATCAACCCCTGGAGCTTTTCGATCGCTACGGTAGAATGGATATTTTTTTTGCAGCTCCAAACGGCAGCTCATTACTAGGGCAAAAAATAAAGACACAATTTAATGAACTGTCGTATACGGGCCCGACTCTTCTGCATTTTCATGATACTCATTGCGACTGTAGCAAAAGCGTGCCCGATTATATTCTTGATTTACATAAACGTTTAGTGCCTAACGACACCGAAAAAGTACTTGTCACCAATGCAGAAAAAAATAGTTGGCAAGAATTAAAAAACCGGTTTGCAGTCAATCGAATAATTCAATTCAACACGGTCAACGTGCGGGAATGGTTACCCGCAACACCTGCAGCAGCACTGTTTGATAATCGTGGTGAGCTCGCCTACTTTGGACCGCACCTTGGCGGGAAATTCTGCGGAAGCTCCTCGGTTAATCAGCTCGAATGGGCTCTAAACCTTATTGCCCGAGGAGAGAACTTAAATATAATAAGTGCGAGCAGCCGCGGTTGTTTTTGCGAAACTTAGCCACCCGAGATTTAGGCGGCTCGCGTTTGGAAATAGGTCTTTCGGAAGGCTTATCCAGCAGCCTGGGAAGCAGATTTTTCAAGCGCCTGGTAGACATGCGAAGTAAACTTTTCCGCGTCCGAAGGCCCATACTTAGATCGAATCCAGTTACCTGCTACTTCAATGATATGTGTGTATGAAGCCCACAAAAGCCCGTTATAACAGTCATACGTTGGGCTATGCACCTTGACAACGGACTTAGGGTCGACAGTGTCGCTCTTCTCTGCCACTGCATGCATCGCAGTAATACATGCAGCCAACTCACGCCCTGACGGGTTTATTTCCAACTTGCTCGGTAAAATATCGACCCAAAGCTGCTGATCGTTCGACATATCGACAAATTGTTGTGCTAACTCCTGGATTAGGCCTGATTCAGCATCTCTCATCGTGTTTACCTCAGTTTCCTCGCAGTTTCAGCGCTGCAAAACAACGCCTAGCTCCTGCTCTTCGTTAGTTTCCAAAAGGCGGTTTTCCAATTGACGTGGAAGCCGTGCCCCAGAGCTATTCGACACCCAATCTCGATTCAAACGGTCGTTTTAATAGGACTCTTTTTCACGAACCGAGTTCTTTTTAATACTTTATTTTGCTTACTTGTCGACAATTCCATACACGTAACCGTCTAGATTAGTAACCATCTAGCAAAGAGCAAAATGCCGTGCAACCCAATATCACTGATATGGTTGGGCAAACAATAATACGCGACTCATCTTGCGGCTGGGGGACAGAAAACTACAATTTTTCCGTAATGAGACTCGGGTCTTAATGTGCTGTGACATCCATCTCACCACCATGTATCTATCCCAAATCAAGGGCGAGGTGTATGTGCCAAAAGGGAAAAGAAAGTCATCCCCAGATGGTTAAAGAAGTGCAAAACCAGCGAGCAAAGAAATTAGGGCATAACAGAAAAGCGAGCTTTTATATTGTATTTCGAAATAAATAATGCGACTTTTGCTTCAATTTATTTCGAGCATTACTTGCGATGCATTGCATAGCACACATACTGGGCCCGAAGTTCACAAAACGCCGAGGCGATCAAACGGCAAGGCAAACCTCAGGTGCCCACTTGCATACACCGCGAACCGAGAGACTTAGAGGATCTAGTGAAATAGCATGAGGCTACACAAAATGCTAATTGTTTTAAGCACTATCTTGGGTCAGCAAGCGCTAAAGTTTGTTGACTGTACAAACGGAGTTCGCAATTGTGCTTTTGTAACCCCGGCCCTTTTCAATCACCCACAAGCGTCCAGACTCACCTGATTTTGAAATCTCAATATGGACAACGCACCCCGACATATATTCTTTTTTTAATAGGATCTTGCCGTCAATATCGCTGCGAGCCAAATATATATCATCCAAGAACGGTTTCCGGCACTTGAATAGCCCTCCCATAATGCCGGAAAAATTGTAGTTTCTTGCATTGTAATGGTAGATTCCAACCGGTTTATCGCTTTTATGTATATCGATACGAAAATTAGGTTTAGCGGTACTCGGACTACAGTTGGCCAAAGCTTCACCAAGCGCCATCGCTGGAACACTCAGCGTGCACAATAGTACGATTAACAGAAACAGCCGTGGCGTTTCTTTTGACAAAAATCTTATGAACTTTAGCGAAAAATCTCTGTTTTGCATGCTATTTTCTTGAATCCGTTTTTTAACGACGATTTGATATTTAAAGTGGCCTGTTATTCAACTATAGAACAAAGTAAAGCGTCTCTGAGTAAGGCTAATCGACCACAGACTGCTAGCTCTTTGAGCGACCAACAAATGGAATCTATTTGAAAGGCTGGCGGAAAAGCCTGCCAATAACACACACAAAAAGGCAGAGAGGATTCAGGCATTATCGCTTTATCGACCTTCTTATAGCTTTATCAATTTGGGTGTTCCGATCGATCAATTATTAAGTTCTTATTGGCAACCACTGTTGTGTGAACCAGTACATCTTGCCCCCCCGAACCGAGGTCTATACTAATTTTGAATGAATAGCCGCGACCATTACTCCAATTCTGATATAGCAAAATCAATTTATAACCTTGGGGAAAACGAGAAATAATATATAACGTATTTGTTAATCAAAAACGGGTTTAATATGTTAGACAATATCTTTTCACTGCACATTAGCTTAAGTTTTTGCATCTGCTTGCTACTTTTGTCGGGATGCGGTGGCTCTGAGGGCAACACCAGCTCTTCTTCAAGCAGCACCAGTTCTTCAAGTTCGAGTGCTAGCTCGTCATCAAGTGGAACAGCAACATTATTTGACCTGCCGGTACGTTGGCGAACAAATTTTAGCGATGGAAATGGAAACAATTTAAACCCCAATAATATAAGCGGATATCAACTTGCCTACAAAAAAACCTCGGCATTAAATTTTGAAACAGTGGAGATAGGGAATCAAACCTATACGGTGCTGGAAGATATCGACGCAGGCAACTGGCAAATTAAAGTTGCAGCCTATGACGGCAATGGCGGTCTCGGTAATTACAGCGAAACGATAGAAGTTACCGTCGGTAACTCAGATACCAATCCGACTACGTCAAGTTACCAATATTCCGGGCAAGAGGTGTTTGTCAGCACAGCAAATGAACTCGAGCAAGCGGTTGCAAATGCAAATTCAAATGGCGGCAGCGTACAAATCATTCTATCTGATGGTACTTACACTATCAGCGATACGCTGTATGTTAATGCTGATGACGTCGTGCTGCGTTCACAATCTGGAAACCGCGAATTGGTAATTATAGAAGGTGATGAGATGAGCAGCTCTGCTAACGTCGGAAATCTCATTCGCGTAGCAGGAGAAAACTTTATTCTCGATGGAATTACGCTGCAAAAAGCGCGTTATCATTTAATTCAGTTTGCTGGCGAAGACGGCGGGACCAGCCCAATTGTTCGCAACTGCGTTTTACAAGATTCGTTTGAGCAATTAATCAAGATTACGGGTAACGATAACAATATCGTAACGTCAAATGATGGCCTAATTGAAAACTGTTTGTTTCGTTATACGGCTGGAATTGGCCCACAATTCTATATCGGCGGCATCGACGCGCATCACGCAAAAAACTGGACAGTTCGCAATAATGTTTTTCGTGACATCGCAAGCCCAAGCCAATTTGTTGCAGAACATGCAGTACATTTTTGGGATGGATCGGCGGATAATATTGTAGAAAATAATATTATTATCGACTGCGACCGCGGAGTCGGTTTCGGCTTGCGGCAATCCGGTAATCTATCCAATACCGGCGGAATAATTCGTAACAACTTTGTTTATCACTCCGGCAAAGCTAACCATACTTTTGCCGACGTCGGTATCGCTCTCGACGAAAGCAGCGACTCGCTTGTGTACAATAATACGGTGATTTTAAAATCAGGTTTTAGCTGGAATATAGAAATACGTTTTCCCGAAAGTACTGGCAACCAAGTATTTAATAACTTAACTAATGGAACAATACTTGAGCGCTCGGGAGCAACAGCCACAATTAATAATAATATCACCGACATTGATGACGATATTTTTACTGCACTTGAAGACGGCGATTTGCATTTAAATGCAGCCGTAATCGGCATTGTAGACGCGGGAACTAATGTAGCGGACCTAAGCGATTTGGATGGAGAACCACGCGTAAACAACGATATCGGTGCCGATGAATTTAGTATGTAATTTACCCCTCCAATGCGGAGGCCAGCGCTGAAAAACTAGGAAAGTTTTTTCAGCGCTGGGTTATTACCTACCATCAATAAGATTGCCCAAGCCACCAAGCACCGAACCCTCGCCTTTATTACCACCCAATCCGGAGGCACTTTGTATCACTCTATCAGCCAAGCGCGAGAACGGTAAGCTTTGCATCCACACCGAGCCCGGTCCACGTAGCGTCGCCAAAAATAAACCCTCTCCACCGAAAAAGGCACTTCTTAAGCCCTTTACCATCTCTATTCGATAATCCACCCCATCAGAAAACCCAACCAGGCAGCCTGTATCCAACCTCAATGTTTCACCGGCTTGCAGATCGCGCTTCACAACTGTCCCACCCGCGTGCAAAAAAGCCATCCCATCTCCTTCTAAACGCTGTAAGATAAATCCCTCTCCACCGAAAAAACCGGTACCGATGCGACGATTTAAAGTGATTGATACTTTGGTTCCAAATGCTGCACACAAAAACGCGTCCTTTTGACAGGTAAGCCCACCTATATCGGCCATATTTAACGGAATCACCGTACCGGGATAAGGTGCAGCAAAGCAAACACGCCGTTTTTGTGAATTTCCCTCATGGCGAAAATGCGTCATAAATATAGACTCGCCGGTCAGCATGCGTTTGCCCGCTCCCATCAACTTGCCAAAAAAGCCCGCATCTACATCCGATCCATCTCCCATTTTCGATTTGAAGCTGATGTCGTCCTCCATATAATTCATCGCTCCCGCCTCGGCGATAACAACCTCTCCGGGATCGAGTTCAACCTCAACCATTTGCATGCTATTACCTATAATTTCATAATCGACTTCGTGACATCGCATAACGAGCTCCTTAAATTGGGGAATTTTTTATTGTTCGCAAACGTTGCGAGATCCGCAATTTTGAAATAGGTATTATGAATATACAAGGGCTAGTATGGTATTAGGACTAAGAGAACATTTGAAACGCTAACCGCAATACCATCCACAGCGGCAACGCGAATACAATCTATAGTAGCAACGCGAATAACATCTATAGTAGCAACGCGCTAACCCAAATAAACCTAACTTAATTCCGCATCTGAAATGGAGCAAAGAAATACCAACTCAAGCTCGCAAATGCAGTAACTAGACTTAACCACATAAAAGAGCGCCAGGGATTGTTGTTAGCGCTTAAAATGTGAAAACTTTTTACGTAGATCGTTTCACAAGCTCCGTTGCCAGTATCGGTGCGCGTCGTACTTGTGCCTCGCTCCGGGCCACCCGCTGCCGAATATGCCGATAACCAACCACTAAGTTGGATTTGATCACCGATTTTCACTTGAGCAATTTGCTCTCGCAACCATTCATCTTCGCTAATCAAATGATTATTAGACAACTGATTCATATCAAAACGATTCCACGCCTGCTGATCACGTGTTTGAACATTGCAGGTAAACTGACCGTTCCAAAAATCAAGTTTATTTAGATTAGGGTGCGATGCATTTTCACGCCATACGATACATAAATCGGTGGTATTCAGATGGTCATTCCAGAGTTTATGTAACATGGAATCGCCGCTGTGATGACGAAAGGATACCACTAGACCAGAAATCTCATAATCGTACAACGGTCTTACTCGATAGGTCGTATCTTTAAACTGGACTTCAAACGGATCAATTTTGACGGGACTTTGTAAAGGTTCAATTTCTACTTCAGAATGCAGCGCACGATCATCACTAAACTCATTGCGTTTTACAAAGCAAAATATAAATAGTATTACGCTAAAAACAAATAAATAGCCCGCAATTTTACTCATAATTGAAATATCAGTTGAACAAGCGAATTTAAATAGAGTATAGGTGAATACGACCAGAATAGGTCATCAGTCTAATTTACGAAATAGAAAATACTTAAATTAGGCAGAGTTCGCTAGGCTAAGATATTAGCGCTGATAGCTGCTTGTAAAGATTAAAAAAACAACCCTTTTGGGGTGACCAAAGATCAAAAGCGTGTAGTCGTCCCTCACTCAACCACTCCAAGACCCACTGCTCGCCCTCCTCGGACTCAATGACACCATGTGATTTTGCTGAGCTAATATTGCAATGGTCATTTGCTCGTGAAAAAATCTCTTCGACACGCTCATTATCGAGCTTTTTTCGCTTCTCAGCGATAATTTCGCCTGACTGCCCGCCGCCGACTCCATTGGTTTGCAGATAAAACAACTGATACACGCCGTGTTCTTCCGCGGACAACCTGAGAACTTCTGGCCTGCCCGAAGTCGGCAAAACTAATATTCGCAGTGCTTTACCGCTTGTAATTTCCACCAGCGGTTTTTCCTTCATCGATTTCAAATGATCAACATACCAATCATATTTAAAATGATCAGTACGTGAATCTTCCGAAAATGAACCGGATGGATAATAAAAGCCTTGGTGGCTTGCACAGGAAAGTAACAATACAAATATTAATACAATCGGCGACTTATTTTTCATTTAACAGTTATTTACTCTTAACGATCAGTCAAACTTAAACTTTTTTCAATCAAATCGATTTTTTCTTCGCTCACCGGACCAGATATTTTGTGCGCAAGTGAAAAATCCTCCATCATTGCAATAATATATGCATCGTTTTTATTGTTGAAATCAACAAGGCTTTTCCATTGTTCGCTTTGCTGCGTTACGACAAAAAAATTATCGTAATTATCTTTCTTTATATCGCCTTTAATCATCTTTTTGACAAACCCACGGACAAACTTTGGTACAGTTTCAAGCACTGCAACACCGTAAATTTTTGGCGTACCGTTTGCATAGCGCAATTCCAAGGCTTGCGTCCAAGCAAGCGTTTGCTTGCGTGAACCCTTGGTAAAACCAATAACAAATACCGAAGGAGAATTAGACAAATTCTCTGGAATGACTTTTTCGTTTTTATTGAGTGTCGTCACCTCAAAGCGCGGCATAGATTCTTCTGTAGATTCTGCTATAGCTGCGCTGCAGAATATAGAAAAGTTCAGCACGAAAAATATAGCGAGGTACAAACGTGTCGTTCTCAACATTGAATTACCCCTTAGATTTAGATAGTTTGTTGCTGCAAGTATTTGAACGCATACTGCCGTTACTTGTCTATAGTATTCCGTGAGACACAGAGGTTCAAACTCAACCACCGAGCTAATGAATAACGTTTAACAAAAATGATCCGAAATGTCCGCCGAATATCCAGCTACACCATTTTTTTCTACACGCAAATTATTGTCGTTTTGACGCTTACTTTGCCAGAAACAATCTTTGCAGAAACATTTGCAGAGCGCTTAGCTAATGCTGCTTTTGAAAGAACCAAACACCAGATCCTCTACGACGGTCAATATCTGGCAATCCCCTACCCCAATGGCGATGTACCGGCTAATATCGGTGTCTGTACCGACGTTGTGATCCGCAGCTATAGGGCCCTCGGTATCGACTTACAAAAACTTGTGCACGAAGACATCAGAAGTCACTTCGACGATTATCCTTCACGTAAAATCTGGGGCTTAAAACGGCCTGACAAAAACATCGATCATCGTCGCGTCCCTAACTTGCAAACTTTTTTTAAACGCCATGGCAAAACTCTAAGCGTCGATTCTGACCCAAGCCAATTTCATCCGGGTGATATCGTCACTTGGATGCTACCAGGCAACCTCCCACATATCGGAATCGTCGGTGCAAAAAAAGATAAATATACCCACAATCCACTCATCATCCATAACATCGGTGCCGGCCCGCAACTGGAGGACGTTTTATTTGCCTATGAAATTACCGGTCACTATCGCTTCGAACCGGGTGCGAGTTCTCAATAAATACTAGATGTAGACACAATCTTAATTCTATTTAATGTACTTTCGATTAAATCTGGTTATGTTACGAGCTTTTAGCCGAGCGGGAACGATAAATGCCTTTACTGCCCTTCTTTTTGATGTTTGTGATACTCCTTCTCGGTCTAACACAAACCTCCTCAGCGAAACCCTCCGCCAAGCGCCCCAACATCATCCTTATTCTTGCCGACGATATGGGGTACTCAGACTTAGGCAGTTTTGGCAGTGAAATCGACACGCCTAATCTAGATCGCCTTGCGCAACAGGGCTTAAGATTGCGCCAGTTTTACAACAGCGGAAAGTGCGAACCCACTCGCACCAGTTTAATGTCTGGCCAATATTGGCAGCATGCAGGCATGAAAATCGAAAAAGGTCCAACCCTAGGTCATGTGATGCAGAGCGCGGGTTACCGTACTTATGCGGTTGGCAAATGGCATCTGACCGGCAACCCCGTTGACGAGGGTTTTAATCGTTATTTCGGTCACTTAGGCGGTGCAACTGACTTTTTCCTCGGCGATAATAGCTTTCACCTTAATGAAAACCCTTGGCCGCGACCAAAACATTTTTATGCCACGCGAGCTTACACCGATTTTGCGATTCAGTTTGTTAAGGAAGGCTTGGAGCAAAATCCAATGCAGCCCTTTTTTTTGTATCTCGCTCAAACGGCACCCCATGCTCCGCTTCAGGCACTACCGGAAGACATCGCCAAATTTAAGCATCGCTACGACAAAGGCTGGGATGTTTTACGTGCACAGCGTATCGAGCGACAACAAACTGAGGGAATCCTTGACAAGCATTGGCCCATTCCCACTCGTCCAGCCAATATTCCCGCGTGGGACGAGTTAACGCAAGATGGAAAAGCGTTCGAAAGCGAGCGCATGGCCGTTTATGCCGCCATGGTCTATCGTATGGACCTAGAAATCGGACGCCTTATCGCTGCACTTGAAAAGATAGGGCAGCGCGACAATACGCTAATACTATTTTTAAGCGACAACGGCGCCAGCCCGTTTGACCGCAAACGCTGGGGAACCGTTGGACAAGCGAAATCAAAATTTAATACCGGGCTCGGTTGGGCTTGGTTTAGTAATACCCCTTACAGGCTCTATAAACGAAATCAACACCAAGGCGGCGCTTCAACAAGTTTCATCGCGAATTGGCCAGCAGGGATCAATCAAAAACTGAGGGGTACTATTTCCGATTACCCAGCACACATCGTCGACATACTCGCTACACTGCGCGACCTTGGGGGCGCGGATTACCCTGCAGACTTCAAAGGCAAAACGCTAGCAAAACCACCAGGAGAAAGCTTTGCCCCTATTTTCGACAGCCCGAAACGAAAAAGGAGAAATCCGCTTTACTTTCATTTGTTCGACCACTGGGCCATTATCGATAATAATTTCAAGCTGGTAACCGCCTGGGGTGAAGATATGGCGCTATACGATTTTAAAAATGATCGTGCAGAGGTCAATAATCTCGCTAATGCAAAGCCTAAACAAGCCAAAAAACTTTTTAATCAATGGAAAAGTTGGGCTGAAAAAGCGAACGTTAGATTAAAGCATAGTAACGATCGCACTCATTATATCTCTGTTTCTGAAAAGCCAGATTAAGTCTAATACGATCAAGCTAGATCTGAATTCGCTGACATAAAAATCAAATAAAAAAACTGTTCAGCATTCGTTAAGAATCGGTTCAGCGATTATTAAGAAAACATTCAGACTCCATTCAGCTTTTATTATCTGCATAAATCACCTTAATGCCACCTGAATTTCGGGTGGTAAAAATGCGTGCACAGTAAGGTGAATTTGACACAGGAAATTTCAAGCCTCGTCACTAATATTATTCATGTGGCCAACACAAAAACATTTAATTTTTAAAAAACAATTTTAGCTAGAGGCTTAAGACAATGAAAAAATCAATTATTTCGATCGTATGTGCATTAATGTTTACTACCGGTATTGCCAATGCCGTACCCTGGTGTCATCAGGGCACTATCGTGCAAATCGCAGATGTAAGTTGGAATCAATCGCAAATTTTGGCAAATTTTACCGGCTCAATTCCGACAGGCGTTACAGACCCAGAACATTATATTACTTTTACTGCAACACATAACTATGCTAACACCTTTGCCGGTGGTGGCGGTGGTTTTGGCGGCTACAGTGTTCCGGGTTCCGGTCAAGTTAAAGTAGAGGCTTACGCGCCTTATGCTTACACCAATATGGTTGGTCCAGGAAACTACTTTACCTCACAGGGAGTACAATTCAAATTGAAAAAATGCTATACAATCCCACCCATGACAATACATCACGAATTTGTCGCGCTTGACGATATCTCCGGTGATGATTTAGTTGGTGATGATGGTGCGGTAAAACCTTATGTAGAACTCGAAGCAATAAACAAATATTGGAAAAAAGTACCGGCGAGACCTAACGCAACAGAGCAAGCACCCGCGAGAGCCAACATCCGTCGCTAGTACTTAGCGACACCAACACACAAATCAAGCAAATCAGATAAAAAATTGCTTGAATGACTAAAGCAGCTTCGGCTGCTTTTTATTTTTTTGTAATTTCTAAACGCTTTATCGTCAGCGAAATCTCTTTAAACAGCTCCGGAACAGGCTCAACTTGGGGCCAACGATCATGAATAAAGTTTCTCAATACATCGCCATTTTTATTTGTATCACTCCTATTGCCTAAGGTCTCTGCAGTAATCATTAGAGAGTCAAATATTGCATTAGGATACTCTTCGAGGTTTCGATGCTGCTTTCTCCACGGTTCACCAATATAGACTTCCATTCCCTTAATAGGGATAGTGATACGAATCCATTTGTCAAAATATTTATCCTTGTCGACAACAATATATTTTTCAATTTTTAAATTATCAGATCCGCTAATAGTAAAACCCAATACAATTTGGCTTAAATCCAAAGCCGCTAACTGATGGCTATCTAAATAAGATGAATAAACAGATTTTATCTTTTCCTGACTAGGAATAGAGGAGCCTATCTTATTGAATTTCACATCAAAAATAATACTCTCGATTTCACGGATCTTGCCTACTGCAAGCGGTTTATAACCATTTACGTGTTGACGCGTCCAGTCACCCATTTTTTTGACTAAAGTGCCCCTAATTGTCGAAGCGCCATTGCAATCAGGCGCGCTAACCCGCTTAGTATCCGTTAAAGAATAACCGGGTTCGTTCGGGCTTTGTGCCAAATTTGAGTACTCTGTTGTGTCGCGAATATGGCTCCAGGTGTGACCTTTGGTAATTTTCGTTACCTTTTCATTAAACAGTATCCAGTTACTATTGCTCTCCTGTGAAATAACACCGCAATTTTCAATTAATTCAATTCGATACCCTTCAAAAATATCGTGGTTAATAAAATGTTCGCTGGACTTTTGTTGGACCTGAACATTGACGTCACCCTTGGAACCCCTTGCGGGATTTCCGTCATCGGAGCACCCGATTAACACCCCCATTAACAGTAAAAAACTGCCCTTCAAACGATTCAAGTCACGCCTGAAGCACAAGAGCAAGTACGGAAAATAAAACTTATTCGCGAACATTCATTTCCTCATTAAATCCCATAATCAAGAGAATAGGCAAAAAAAGTCCAGTTACCGTCGACCATTAAGCATCCACCCAATCGGCGTTTCACGCACTAAAACTGCATACGTTAAGATGCCAACCAATATCACACCGAATGAACTAATTGAATATTCAATCCATATAGGCCAGTCAACGCGGGTCAATTGCAGTTGTACAAAAAAAATGGCAGGGATATGCATAATGTAGACCCAATAGGACGAATCAGCTATATAACGCATCCATTTCTGCTCGCGGTTCCATGACCGCCGCGCCAGTAACAACGCAAGGAGTACCCAGTATATCGCACAATAGGCCTCTGCCGTCACGCCCAATACGTGATTGATAGTTAATGGCGGAGCTTGATTCGAATATTTTATCGCATCCACAATAGTGGGACTTTGAGGCAAATTAAAAAAAATGAATAAATAAAATAAAATTCCGAAAACCAGCATAGGTATCCAATACGGTTTAATCGAGTCCAGCCAGTTTTGTGAATTAAAAAACTGCCAACCTAGAGCAAAAAAAACACCGAAATAGCCAAAAGACCATAACTGAGGATAAATTCGTTCGGGCGCGGGGTGGGGTATCGTCTGAGTTATAAGCGCAGGAATCAGCAATAGAGGAAAACACAATAAAAACGTCTTGGGTTTTAACATTATGAATTGCCATATAATATGAAATTTCTGCAAGCGATATACCAAAGCAGTCACAATGTAGAAAAAAACGAGGTTGATCAAAAACCAAAGGTGCATGGTTGAAATGTCTTGTCTTTTAGAAAACTCTTCCCCAGATTCCACTAAAAACTCAATAAACGGTGTAGAAATCTCGGTGTGCTCAATAGCAAAACTCACCAAGCCAATGACACAAAAAATACTAAGAGGTAAGAAAATAATAAAAGGCAGGAGAATCCTCAGGGCTCGATTTTTTAATAAGCCCAATATCCCTCGTTTTTTGAACATGTAGTGACAGAAAAATCCTGCAATTAAAAAAAATAGTGGCATTCGGAACAAATGTACCCACCAAGCAAATATATCCGCCAACACGGAGTTCCGAGCATCTGCGGATAGCCATAACCCTTGCATAAAGGGACTGTATGCAAGAGACGCGTGAAAAAACACACCTAATAACATCGCAGATGCGCGTAAATTATCTAAATAGTGATAACGTACGGATAAAGATTCATTCACAGCATTATGCTCATGCAACAGTTTTTTATCCATTCAACCACACCCGCTAACACTGGTTAATTATCGCTCTACGATATATATAGACATAAAAAAAGCCGAGTATTCCCCGGCCTTTTTCAAGTATATCTTTATTCAAAATTCGAAGTTTATTCCAAAGCCTACCATTGTAGTATCGACGTCTGCAGAACCAATATCACTTGCACTTCCTGTGATATCAGAATAATCTAATTCAGACGAGTAGGCAGAATACTCTATGCTAGCAGATAATTTGGGAATAAAATCGAAAGCAAATCCAATGCTGTAAACCACCCCTGCGTCACTGGTCGAATATTCGTTGTAAGTGTCAAAAATCTCACCCCCAATGTCATCGTCAATTCCAGCGGCATAATCCAAATCGTATTGATATACACCGAGTCGAGCATAAATATCAAACATCGGATTAAGCGGAATTGATACTTTACCGGCAAACTCAAACCCGGAGCCCTCGGCAGAGCTGGCAATATTATTATCAGGCTCTAAATCTAACGCACCCTGCGCGCTGCCAAGCGCGTCAATTAAATCGATAGCACTTTCACCCAGCTGCAAGTCGTGTTCACCCAGCGATATATAACCAAGTTCAAACGCAAAAAATTTAGCAAAACCATAACCCGCTGTCACGCGCAAACCGGTTGCACTATCCGCACTAAAATCACCATCCGCTTCTGTCGAGCCAACAACACCTCCAATATAAAAGCCGGCATTCGCAGAAAAGCTTGTAAATAATAGAACAACTAAGGTAATGAGAGTTGATCTCTTCATGTCTGTACCCTTTTAGTCAGTTAATTGGCTGCAAAAAAACGTAACAAGTATAAACCATATGCTGTTAAAAACAGGCAAACAAGCCATATTTTTGCGAATGTTTCGTCTATTATTCCGGCAATCGGATACTTATCCCATCAATTTGATAGGGCGCCCGGCGATATCGACGAAGCGTGCAAACCCTCGTGTTTCACAAGCTTGCATCGCCATTTTAGCAATGGCGTGATATCTCTGCACCACCTCCTACCAACCCAGTAATAATTATTATTGGGTTAATGGTGTGGCCAAGTGCGCGTATTTAATTTACCTCCAACGCTTTCGGTCCACTTTTAGCGTTATTTTTATAAGGCCCCTTTTTGTTCTTAACAACACCTTTTAAATCCTCTTGCCACAAGCTTAAATTGGCTTTAGTAACACGGCTTTTATCCAATTTAATGATTTTTCTATCGTAGGTATAGAGCCCATTGACTTCGCTCTCAAGATCGGTCCACTGCGTATAAACTGCGCCAGACAGTTCATCTTCCTTTTTGTATTTCAGCAGTGACGTCACAAACTCTTCATATTTTGCTGTCGATGTTTCTTTATCAACATGTTTATTGTTCACCCACGGCCCCTCTTCGTCCCACAACGACCCTTCTAATGTATACCCAAGTGCGCCGTATTCACCGTTAACAACAGCACGTGTATTCGTCGCGAAGGGGTTGTCCGGAGGATGGTACCGGTGATTATCTTTTATATGTCCAACTTCGTAATCAATATCCGGCTCCCCCGCATCAATACCACTATTGCCCGTTACCAACCGACTTCTATCGAGCGCCATCGTATACTCCGTTAAGCGGTTGACATCGTAGGCACCCCAGTGCTCGTTAAATACTATCCAATTCACTATGGAGGGATGATTCCAATGAGTTTTTACCATACGCAACAGTTCACTCTCGAATTGCGTTTTTTCTTCCTCGGTACGCTTTTTAAATGAGTTTGGCATATCTTGCCAGACAATAACACCTAACTTATCAGCCCAGTAATACCACCGCTGCGGCTCTACTTTTATGTGCTTACGAATCATATTAAATCCCCAAGCTTTGGTTTCTTCAATATCCCATCTAAGTGCTTCGTCAGTCGGTGCAGTGCTAATTCCCGCGGGCCAATAGCCTTGGTCCAAGGTGCCCATTTGAAATAAAAACTTATTATTCAGCATAATACGTTTAACAGGGCCATGATTATTTCGATAATAATCCGCAATAGCAATTTTGCGCATACCAAAATATCCGCGAACTTTATCTATTTGCTTTTTACCCTCCTTGTCCAGTAAAACAATATCAAGATCGTATAAATAAGGATTCTGCGGCCACCACAATTTCATTTTTGGAATTTTTATCGTCACCGGCTGTTTACCAATAACCGAGCCACGTTCTTTTGCAATCACCTTACCATTATCGACAGCGCGAATTTCGAACATCAAGTCATCAGCCCTATGAGTATTGACGTCGACAAATACGCTCAGCGACTGGTTATCAATATCGGGAATCGCGCGATAATCGGTCAAATAATATTGCGGTACCTTTTCCAACCAAACAGTCTGCCAAATACCAGAGTGTGGAGTATAGGTATAGCGCTGAGCTTTTTTAAAACGTCGATTTTCTTGCTTACCGTAAGCGATACCTTCTGAACTGCCGGGGTCGTAAACATATACAATAATTTCTTGCTTTTTATTTTTTATAATCGCGTCTGTAATATCAAAATGAAATGCATCATAACCGCCCTTGTGCTGACCTATATAGCGACCGTTAACAAATACGCTCGCCTCCCAATCAACTGCTCCAAAATGCAATAAAATACGCTCATCCTGTTGCCAGTTTTTGGGAAGTGTAAATAATCTGCGGTACCAAGCGCGATACGATTCAAACTGTTTGCGTACGCCTGATAGTCCAGACTCCCAAGGAAAAGGGACAAGAATCTTTGATTGCAGCGATCGATTGATGGGAATAGCATCGCTGGGTTTCGCCTGTTCAAATTCCCATAGGCCATTTAAATTTATCCACTCTTTACGCTGCATTAATGGGCGCGGATACTCGGGCAAGACGTTCTGCGGATCAATATCGGAAACCCACGGACTTGCCAATGGTGTGGTAACTGGCTTCCACTGTATTTCAGCCCAAGACAAACAACTCAATTGAGTAAAAATCAGCAGAGATAAAAACCGCATTTTTTGCAGCAGGTGGACTCGCGCCATAAAAGCTCCGAAAACATTTTTTGAGAGATGGATTACTTAATCAGGTTATGTGCGGCGTATATTACACCCAGGTCCCGACAAAATTAAGGCACAGCTTAAAAATGCCAGTGAATCTCAGGCTTAACACAGACACAAAGCAAGCAAATAATTAAAAGAATTTAATGCTGTACTGTAACAGGAAAACAAAAGCCGTATTGGATGATTGTTGCAGAGAGGATAATCAGAAAATGAAGAAGCGGAAGGCCGATAGCCTTCCGCAAAACAATTTACTTTTTGTATTTAACAGAGCAACCGTAAGGTTTGGTTTTTGCCTTTTTTACTGGTTTGCCAGCCATCGACGCGTCTAAAGCAGCAACAACATAGTTTTCCGCACCTTTGACAGCTTTGCCGCGAAATGAAGAATCACTGTCAATCGCGCCGTTATAAACCACTTTCCCTTTAGGGTTGATTACAAACATATGGGGCGTTGTTTTAGCGCCATATAGCTTGCCAACATCGCCAGACGGGTCGAGTAAAACTGCCGTTGGTTTCGCCTCACGCTCTTTTTTTGTTTTGGCCGCACCCGCTTGGTCACGGTAACCCTGTTTACCTTCGGCAGACGAGATAATCGAGAACCATTTAACGCCTTTTTCAGTATACTTGCCCTGCAATGATTGCATATTGCCGGTGCCATAATGTTTTTCAACGTAAGGGCACTCGTTATTAAACCACTCGAGTACTACGTGTTCACCACCTTTTAGTACTTCCGATAATTTATAGCTTTTTCCGTCGTGCCCAGTAAGATTAAAGTCTGGTGCCTCAGCCCCAGGACTAATGGCAGCAGCCGAAAAATTCGCCAACATCAAGCTGGCCCCTAGCAGTAAGGTTAAACGTATAATGAATTTCATAAAAAGCCTCTTTGGATCAGGTTATTTAAGTCGTTCAATCAGTGAATCCGGAGTAATCACTTCGGGTAAAACGCGCGGGGCGTTTGACCCAGCTGGATAATACAAATACATCGGCACACCTGCTCTACCATATTCCGCCAGCTTTGCAGCTATATTACTCTCTCTTTTGGTCCAGTCCACCTTAAAAAGCTTAATATTTTGCGCTGCAAAGTAATCTTCAACTTTTTGATTGGCGAACACTACGCGCTCATTAACTTTGCAGGTGATGCACCAATCGGCAGTAAAATTGATTAATTTCGCTTCTGGCGTGGCTTCCATTTGTTCCCATTGCTCAATCTGCAATGAATGCCACTTCGATTCGTCGACGGTTCCATCTGGCAATACGAGCTGAAAGCCCAACCAGATCAAATAGGCAGATGTTAATAGTAACAACCCACCCATCGCTTTTTTAAATGTCACCATCCAATTCCCAGGTTTTGGCAAGAATCGCGAAAAAGAGGGAAACAGTGCCAATAAGAAAAATGGAAGCGCCATTCCAAAGCCCAAACCCAAAAACACGGCGAATATGACTGAAACTGATTGAGCAAGCGCAAACCCAATAGCGGCCCCCATAAACGGCGCTGTACAAGGCGACGCAACAACTACAGCTAAAAGCCCGGTAAAAAATGAAGATGTGGGACCGCTTCCTTGACTACCGACAGTTGCAAAGCCTGGGACATGCCGCCAGCTCCAGATATCAAAAAAGGAAAGCCCCATGATCAAAAACAATACGGCGAGAAAACTGACAAACCCGACATTTTGTAGCTGAAAACCCCAGCCTACAAATTGGCCAGATGCGCGCAAAGCAACAATCAACAAGGCCAACGCGATAAAGCAAACAATAACGCCAAAGCAATAAAACAAATTATCTCGTCGAATGTGAGCAAGAATTTTCCCCGAGGCACTTGCAACTGAAAAAGCTTTCAACGATACAATGGGAAAAACGCACGGCATCAAGTTTAAAATTAAGCCACCGAGAATCGCGCCGAATACAAAAGGCCATATTGACGCTGCCACCGTTTCAAATTCCACTACCGCACTTTGCTTAACATTATTTTGCTCGAATACGACGAGGGCTTTTGGTCGCTCTATACGACTTGCTGATTGCGGCGTATAAAAATGAAAAACACTATCGCCCTCGGTCGCAAAATTGAGTTTTTCCAAACTACCGCTTTGTTCGGGAAACCAAAATAAATCGACAATCTCTGCACCTGATGGCAAATAGATTTGCCATTTAGAGTCGAGGTGACCGATTAATTGCTGGGCCAAAATGGGTAAACCTTGGGGCAGCTGAGCAAGCTTTAGCGAAATAAATTGTTTAAGTTCTGTATCTTCTTCAGTCCCAAGGTCCCTAAGCGTGCCCAGGCCCACTTCAATAGTGCCCGGAATGCACTCTTCCTTGCACACTAATAAATCTGCCACCAACTTTTGGTAGCGCTGATTCTCATCGTCAAAAAAATACAGCGTGTGATCGGAATAGCCGTAAGTGGTGAGCGGTCCGACGTTCATGCGCTCTGGGAACGGATAATGAATGGCCAGTTTATTTTCGAGTTCACCTTGAATGCCGTAAATATCGAGCTCGGCTCCAGAGTCACCTGGGTTGCGCCAATAGGTGTGCCAATCTTTCTCTAACTTGACTTCTAAGCCCCACGGAGGAATTGAAGAACTGCCGGAACTGATTTGGATAAAACGCGCCTCGCCATGAGGAATCTGCTGCCAATCGCTCGCTATAAGCTCCGCCGAAAGCTCGGCATGCAGCGTAGATGGCAAAAAAAGTATTAGTGCAAACCAACGCAGTAAAACGCGAATGCTAATCACCTCGGACGCAAAATGGTAAAAATAGGATTTAGAAAAACCACTTAGATTTAGGGAGCAAATTATAACGCATGATTTGACAGGCGTGGCCCGCCAAGGTTGCACGCTTGGTGAAAATGAGTAGCAAAATGGGCGCCTGCAGAGATGGCCGATGAAGCTATTTCTCACCACCGAGATAGGGATCGGGACTTGTTTTCAAGACCGTCGCGCGCGGGATGACCGCCATGGAAGGCGGAAATACTGAAAGTGCATGGAGCACTCTTTCAGTGATCGCGCGATCGAGCCCCCAAGGGTGAGGCAAGCGTTTGCAAAGCACTGCTTTGCGCGCAGCTCGAACGACAACAATTTAATATTGTTGGCCGGACCGGCTTAAGGGGGGACGCCTAGTCCGTGTCTTGAAAA
>JANQJB010000051.1 GCA_028281865.1 Marinagarivorans sp. | reverse complement strand
AATTATCGTTCAAACCAACACGGAAATTCCAGGTTGCGAAGCAGGGTTTTGGGTAGAGTCTTCGGATAGCTTGCAAAACAAAAAAATAATATCACTTTTGTTATCCGCTTTTCATACCGAGACGACTGTTTATTTTGCAGCGTATGATCATCAGAGATGGGTAGGTTCAAGCGCACATTATTGTAAACTTCATACTGTCGGTATTGAAAAGTAAATGTTCAATGGAATCAAGAGGAGGCTCCCGCTAAAAAGAGCATTGGGTGAAGTGGTTAATATGAAATCCCTCCGCCCCCTTTTTCCAAACACGAGGAATTATCAATGAAAAAACTATTACCGATTTTTGGTCTTACTTTTTTAGTATCTAGTAATGCGTTCTCAGCCGTAGTTTCCTGCGACTGCGAGATTGAAAAAGTTTATGCCGGCCAAGTTGGCGCCTCAAATAGTCAAAATTTTAGCGTAGAGTGCAACAGACAAAATGCTGAAAACTTAGTTTATAAGTTGGGTACCGCTGACAGTGAAATTGCTAAAGCAAGATATTCATTGGCTATAAGTGCTTTAATGGTTGGTAAAAACATTACTGTTCAATTTGCTGACACAGCATGTATTACTGCACATAATAGCCAGCTCATTGCTGACGGTATGTATCTTTCGAAATAATCGTATAAAAGAAAAAGGGTAGTTTTACTGCGTCCCCTTTTTCAGGGCGAGGAGCTAAAACCTGTGGCCCAAATAATGCCACCTGCTATATGCCCGCGAAAATTAGGGGACTGAAACGTAGCGGACGTGAGCCCAAGTGCGGAGTAAAAGAATCGTCCAGCCCCAACGTTGCGGTACCAAGCGACCGGGAGAACAGTATCGGTATTATGGAGAACAAGCCATGAAGATTTTTCGTTTTATATTTTTTAGGTTGTATCTATTTTCCTTTTTATTATTTCCTATAAGTATCAAAGCATCGAATCAAGAAACTGTCGATGTGCTATTTATGTTTTCCTCTGACGCACTCAACGAATTAAATTCAGGTGGTTATTGTAAACCGCCGTTTGCACATACTCTTATAGTGAGACTGAACTTCGAACAGAAGTGTTTTAGACCTTAATCAACTTAGCCCATTCAACAGTAACACCCGGGCCAAACGCCATTGTAATTAATTCTTCTTCTTCAATTTTTTCTAAATGACAAGTTAATACAAATAACGTTACAGTAGCACCGAGGTTGCCGAGAATATTGAGCCTTCCCGGATGAATACCTAGGCGAGACAGGATTTGCTCGAGTTGCTATGCAATTGTTCAATTAATATTTTCCCAAAACTCTCGCGAAAATATTGTCCATAATTTATGCCTAACGTGTTTATCCAAATACATAGAATACGCAATATCACTAAGAGCATTTGAGACTCGGTGCCCAGGTACTTTAGTTTAGAAAAATTTAAATCTAAAACTAAATTATTAGATCCAAATCCTTTAGGTTTTCACGACGGTAGTATCACCAATAATAATGTTTAATTTATACGTTTGTTTGAAATAAAATATTTTTTTTATTATAATCTTAGAGCTGCTTAAGCAATAAAAAGACGACCTCTTATAATTTTTATTCGAAGCTCTAAATCAATTTCTTATAATGTTATCGCTGGTGACGGCGTGACTCCTCCAGAATTTTTTTGCACTAGTTATCGGAATATCAAATAAGTCTCCTTGTGATACTTTTGTGATAGTTTTTTGATGAATTAGGAATTTCTCATTTTTATAATGCGTCAGAAATTTAATCATGCATTTATAAAAATATATTGTTGTTTTTGAGGACTCTAGTATGTACTTAATTTATTTATATCGCTTGCCAAAGGAATTAATAAAGATATCCGCGCTAGCTTTTTTTTTCGTTGCCACTCTGGCAGGTTGTCTCTCGACTTCTGATAATTCTAATTCGCCAGGCAATGTTCCACTTGAGCCGGACCCTATGACTTTGGCCGAGCAAATTTGTACCGAGTCCAGTTATGGTGCGCCGTTTGAGGGTAATACTTTGGAGGCGACAATTGCAGCAACGGTAGAAAATACGCCACGAAATTTCGAAGGACCACTTTGGTTCGATGGTGCGCAATCGTTGCTCTACTGCGACCGACCACCGTCAGCTGCTGGAGAATATTGGATAGGGGAGTTCGATGGCGCGAATAAAGGTGTGTTTGTCTCGGACATACCCTGTGGTGGATTAGCGCTGAACCCAGACAATAAATCGGTGTTAATCGCTATGGGTCGGGGGGCCGAAACACCGCAAATTGGTAAACTTGATTTAAATACTAAGGAGCTCACAGTGCATAGTTTGGGAGTGTCTGCGGAAGCACCTTTTGCAGGCCCTAATGACTTGACAGTCTCGAGTGAGGGTATTGCTTACGTGAGTGAGCCCGCGAATAACACGGTTTACAAAATTCTACCAGATGGCACGACAACAGTAGCAGCCACCGGCATATCAAAAGCAAACGGTGTAACGCTATCGCTCGATGAAACTCGACTTTACGTATCGGGTAAAACGACAGCAACGATTCCACACGAGGCACAAGTTTGGTCGATGCCTATTGATGAAAACGGAGACCTCGGGCCGGCAAGCATGGTTGAGGACGGTATTACGGCCTTGGGCAATAATGCGCTTGCTGATGGTATGGCGGTGGACTGCGCTGGTAATGTTTACTCCGCCATTAATCAAAGTAATGCCGTTTTAGTCATTAATTCGCAAGACGAGGTAATAGGCCGCATAACTGTAAGTGATGCAGAAAATGAGGTGTTGCCTGAAAACGAGAAAGTTTCCAATGTCGCATTTGGCGGCCCCGATAACAGAACCTTGTACATGGTGACACTGACAGGCCGAATTTATTCGGTCGATCTAGCGGTTCCTGGTCTACCATATTAAAATTTTGTCGCACTTGGGCGCCTTTAGTTAGGCGCTTTTTTTTACTAAATCGAAACCAACTATATCGCAGCAGGCGTGCCGCTATACTAACCTGGATTTAACGCACCAGTCTAATTTTGTCGCACTTGGGCGCCTTTAGTTAGGCGCTTTTTTTTGCTAAATCGAAACTAACTATATCGCAATCGCACTATATCGCAGCAGGCGTGCTGTTAACCTACCTCAATTTAACGCACCAGTCTAATAATGAGATCGTCTAACAGAGGTGCCTCACACCTTAACCAACTTAGCCCATTCAACAGTAACTCCCGGGCCAAAAGCCATTGTAATTAATTCCTCTTCTTCAATTTTTTCTAACCGGCAGGTTAATACAAATAGCATTGCAGCAGCACCGAGGTTGCCATAACTCTGTAAGGTGTCGTAAGACGCTTGCATGGCACCGGTTGGCCAGTCTTGTTCATCCAGAGCGGCTTTGACGTTGTCCAAAATATTGGGTCCACCGGGGTGAATGCCTAAAGCGGGATAGGGTTTGCTCGGGTCGCTATGCAATTTTTCAATTAATTTTTTCCCCAAACCCTCGCGAAAGTATTGTCCCAATTTCTGCCCGACTTGCTTATCTAAATACATACGATAAGCACTGTGTTCTGCTTGTAAAGGCGGATCTAATCCCAGCAAACTTTTACTGTTGGGAATGAGTGACATGCCGGTCATTTCATAACGCCAATTTCCCTCTGGTGCTATGACCATTGCGGCGGCGCCGTCGGTAAAAAGCGAATGCGCAACAAGGGAGCTTAAGTCCGTTGCGTTTAAGTCGTAGTGTGTTGATGCTACCTCAACAGCGACAACTAATACTCCCGTGGAATCTCCTGCACGAATAATATCCCTCGCCAAACGCAAACAGCTTGCACCGCAAAAACAACCGTTAAAATTAAGCTCGGCTTTTGCGCAATCCAGTGAAAGCTCCAAGGCTTCTATAACGCCGACGGCGATACCGGGCTCACTCCAACCGCTTGTGCAGGTTGTTAAAATATGTGTAATTTTATCTTTGTCTCCACCCCATTGGTTCAGGGCTTTTTTTGCTGCGGCAATGCCGAGCTTTACACACGAATCGGCGAACACCTGCATCCGCTCATGGTAGGGCGGTACATACTTGTGCGCAGTAAAAATATCTCGGGTTAGCGCCCCTTCAGGAATCTCATCAAGTTGATGTTCGAGCCCATCCAGCCAGTGGGGGTGAACATAGTGGCGAGTATGGATACCCGTTCCTTCCACAAAGCTTTGTAGCCGTTTTGCAATTCGATCAGGCTGACCATGAGCTTCTCGCATCTTTCGATCAACTTTTAAAAACTGCTCGCTGCTGACTTTGTAGGGGACAGAAATAGCTGTGCTGGCAATATGGGCTTCAGGTTTCATTAATTTTTCCTAGGTCTTACAAATACCGTTAATGAAATAGTCTATAAGAAATTAATAAAATTGAAACATGGTATGAGTATTTATTTGATATTTGACGCGCAGTCTTTTAATGGGGCTATGATTCCAAGATACGTTAAAGTGCTGGCTTTGAGGAGAGGACTAACAACTGTCGGAGCTAGTGCAATTCAGCTAAGCAGCGCGCTCCGAACTCGAGTGAAATTTACATGGAAGTTGTATTACAAATTTGAAATTGACAAAACAAGCTTCATCATTGCCGATAAATAGCTTTTCACCATCATCACATACAATTTCTATTTTACAGCCATGGTTGTGAATGTATTCTCGAACTGCATCTAAACCGACACCTCGGCCTGAAATATCGGTCACATTTTCCTTTGTTGTAATGCCTGACTGAAATATAAGCTCTGCAATTTCTGAAAATGGTGCTGCTTGACCTTGCTGCCAAGCGCTTTGCTCGACACCCCGCTGATAAAGCGCCGCAATATCTAAACCTTTACCATCATCGCTGATTGTAAGTGATGCTTGGTTATTGTGACGCGCTAATTCAATAGTGATATTGCCATGTTCTGTTTTTCCTTTCTCGTCTCTTTCACTGGCTTTTTCTATCCCGTGGTCAATACTGTTTGTGAGCAGATGAGCAAAGGTGTTATTAATAAGGGAAAAGCAGTCTTTATTTAACTTAATGTTGTTGTCTTTTATCGAAATATGAGGCGCCTCTTTGCCAAGGTCGTGCGCGACTTGTGGTAAAGATTTTAAAATTTCATCGAGCATATACTCAAGGCTGAAGAACTCTCCCTCCGTTAAAAATTCAAACATACCCTTGGAGAGTTCGGATTTTCCTAGTTTATTAAGCTCAGATTGTAGCTCTTCTATTTGTCGGGTGAGCTTAGCTAACATTTTAGCATCCAGCCATATCCCATCCTCTTTTCCATCGCCTCGACCTAGCACGTCTATATAAACGTGGTGATATTCAGATAAAGCTTTTTCCAATTGGTTGATATCCTCTAACAATCGGATATCATTCCATATACAATTTTCTTCTGTTAATTCGCTAAAATAATTTTCTGCACTATGGGCTCTTTCGGAAATATAAGTGAATCCATAGGTGCGGGCGTTTCCTTTTAAGGTGTGCATATTTCGGAACATGAGTTCCAGGTCTTGCTGTTCTCGATTGTTTGACTTGATAACTGATTTATTTTCTTTAAGTAAAGCCGTAGCAGACTGATAAAATAGTGAGAACTTTTCTTTTGCAATGGGTATTAGTTGTTCTACTAGTTCGATCTCTCGCGATTTTTCTTTTACTTCTTCTTCCATGGCTTTTAGCTCCGTAACATCGCGGACGGTTACAAGTATGTGTTCAATAGAATCGTTTTTTGTAATTGGATTCCATTCTAGCTGCAGTGTGTGATCTGTTCCTTTAATAGTTTTTTTGTATTCGATGGGTAAAAGGTCAGCGTTGATCTCGAATCCAAATAGGCTGTCACCAATAGAAATACTCAGGACTTGTATGACTTGGTTTATTTGTTCATCGTTCAAGTCAGAGTCGTCAAACAAAAGCGATATGGCATTGCTTCCGCCCAGCTCTTTTTGTTGAAATATAGATTCTAGATGGTCTGAATATTCGTCGCCTACGATAGTGTCTGTGTTAATTGTAAACAGGCCTTGCGCCATATTAGATAGTAAGGTTCGTATATGTTCATTTTTTTCCTTAATCGTTTCAATAAGTCTATTGAACGACTGGCTGGCTTCGGCAAATTCGTCGTTACCAATAACGGGGGCGGCTTGGTCCAAATTATTTGTTAGCGTGATTTTATGAAAGTTATTGACGAGTAAGCGCAATGGATAAAGAATGCTTCTGATGATCAATGCGGCAAGCAGGGTATTGAGTACGAGTATTAATACAAATAATGTGATAGTTTGCTCAAGTTTATTTTTGGCTTTATCCATAGTAATACTAACTTCCGCCAATAAATATTGGCGCATATCGTTTTCCATTTTATGCGTGCTTTGCCAAGTATTAAGCCCGAGTTTATACAGCTTCTCGGATTCAGCTGCCGTAAATGTATCACCTGTTCTGGAAAGAATGTAGTGAATTAATCGCTTGTAAAGAGTTTTGCGATCCTCGGACTTAAAGTACTCATCTTCAAACTTTTCGGACAAGGTATTGGGTGCGAATGATTGAAATAGTCTAAAAAATTTTTCGCTCGTATTCCAAGTGACTTGAAAGCGTGCATCGCGAGCAGCGTTGCGTGTTGTTTGTTTCAGCAGCCGTTGAAGGACTCCGACATTTAAGCTCTGTGACTCTTTAGCAATAATAAAATTAAGGTAGGCATTGCTGGGAAGTGATAGATGCTTGTCTTTAGAGGCAATTTTTGCGACTGTTACTGCTAAGTTTATTGCGGCCCCAATAGCATCATTGTATTGTTTGATCGTCATTTTGTTATCATCCATCAACTTCTCGCCCTGACTGACGAATATACGAGCCTTGTATACACGGTCGATTTTGCTTTTCAGATTATCGATATTGCCTTGTAACACGGTTACGTTTTTTAATGACGGATTATTTTTAATATATAAAAGATAAGCTTTGATTTGTTTGTCAGTTTGCTCAACCTCATTCAGAAATTGCTTTTTGTAGTGGTCCCCTTTATCGCTAGTTGCGGTCATTGCATAATCGCGCTCAAGCTGAAGCGCATTAATGATCTTTGATGACTCGCCAAGAAAAGTAAGAATAACTGATAAATCTGCAGCGCTTTGATATTCGCTATGAGCATTTTTGTAGCGCTCGAAAGCCAGTAATGCAATAGCAACTAATGGCAGTAAAACCAGAATATAAATTCGTAAGCTAATTCGGGTTTGGTTTAATAAAGGCATTTTTATTTAACCTAAATAGATATTCCGGCTGCCTGTTAAATATATGATAAAGCGATAAAAGAGGTAATATTTAATTACTAAATGCGCTAGAATAAAGTATAGCTGAAGTTGTGTAGGTATTTTCTTGTGAAGGGCGGTAGTCGAGCTTTTAAACCTTTGATCTAGAATTAGGCATAAAAAGTGACAAACGGGCGCGATTTGTCTGCCAGGTTTTTTTAAGCGACCGTTCTTTACAGAGAGTAGTCATCTTAAAAAAGGGGGAACGGTTAATGAAAATTTGGTTGAAGGTTTTTGCAAAGTTAGTAGTTCCAATAATTGGGTTAGTGATCGTTGTAGAAAATGGCTTTGCGAAGCCGGGTGGAGAAAGTAAAAGCAATAAGGTGCCGTCAAACATTGTTTTGATTCTGGCGGATGATGCCGGGTATGCTGATTTTGGTTTTCAAGGAAGCAAACAAATGCAAACGCCCCACCTGGACCGAATGGCTGCCGAGGGTGCACGCTTTACTCAGGCCTATGTTTCTACACCATTTTGTAGCCCGTCTCGCGCGGGTTTGATCACGGGACGCTACCAGCAACGCTTTGGTCATGAGGGCAACCTGCAGGGCAAGGTGCCTTTTGGTGTTGATCCCGCTGCGTATGGTCTTCCGGTTTCTGAAAAAACGCTTGCTGATCGCCTTAAGCAAGCAGGTTATACGACGGCTTTATTTGGTAAATGGCATTTAGGCGAGCAACAACATTTTCGTCCACTCAAGCGCGGCTTTGACCGTTTTTATGGTTTTCTCAGTGGTCAGCGGTCTTATTTTCCTGGCGCCGACCAAGGCAGGGAATACACAGCGATATTCGACCAGGATAAAGTAACTTCAGGCGAGGATTATCTAACTGATGAACTTGGGCAAATAACAGCAGATTTTATTCGCAGTCAGTCTGACAAGCCTTTTTTCGTTTTCTTATCTTTTTCCGCTGTGCACGGTCCCATGCATGCGGTTCGCGATGACTTTGAGCATTTTTCTCATATCGATGATCTGCAACGTCGCTTGTTAGCAGCAATGACTTATTCAATGGACCGAGCTATTGGCCAAGTGTTTAACGCGCTGGAAGACAGAGGTGTTGCGGATAATACGCTGGTTATTTTCCTGAGTGACAATGGCGGGGCGAACAATGTACTGGACTCAAGCAACGCTCCTTTGCGCGGTGCAAAAGGAACGCTGTTGGAAGGCGGTATTCGTGTACCTTTCCTCGCGCGCTGGCCAGGTCGGATTAAAGCAGGCACAGTGATTGATACTCCGGTTTCAGCGCTTGATATTTTTCCCACTGCGCTGACTGCTGCGGGTTTGCCCACTGACGACAACCTCGACGGTATTAGCCTTATGACTTCAATAAAAGGCAAGCCAACCAAGCGTAGCGCTTTTTTCTGGCGCATCAATAACGCCGCTGCGATACGAGACGGCGACTGGAAGCTCATTCGTTTTCCAGACCGAATGCCTGAGCTCTATAACCTTTCGAAAGACATTGGTGAGACGACTAACCTTTCCCTTCAACGGCCAGAACTCAGTGAACGGATGCTGACAAAACTCTTTGATTGGGAGCGTGGGTTGTCTCACCCGTTGTGGTTTAGCGATTATCGTTTTCACTATGTCGATATCGATAAATACGGCAGCGACTATTTAGCGGGAATGATCGCTAAGAGCAAAGCTAAAATCATAAATGAATTAGCCAAGAATCCGGATGCTGTTTTGTTTGATCGCAGTGAGAAATAGGGAGAGCTATTTATAGTTTATTCTATAAATGTTAAGACAGCTGTTGTAAAAATTTTGAAAACTATTTTACTCGCTGTGGTCGTATTAAACCTCCGCTCAATATGTTATTTGTAACGACAAATCCCGAAATTTGTTTTGTCGTGAATTCGCCAATGGCGTTTTCTACAGGTTTTTGAGGTCAACCTCACTATTGTTTAATTCACATCCAAAACTACGCGCCGATAATCATCGAGCTTGGCTATTTTATTGTCATCCTTTATCTCAATGATTAAGTGAATTTGTTTGTTATTAGCGTCTTTGGGGACAGGCAATATAATTTTATCTACCGACGATTTTTCAATCTTAATGTCGCTTTCGTAAGTTCCCACTTCTTTATAAGTCCATCGCTTAGCAAGGTTTCATTCGTCATTTCTAAGCAGCCTTCCCCCATGTGAAAACAGAGAAAAATCAGCAATTTGCTTATTTTTTGTACTAAATCTAGAGTTCGGGCCTTTAGTAATAAAAGTGTAATAATTAGTAATAAAAGTGTAATAATTGTGTAGAGTTTTTCAGCTAGGGCTATATAATGCGCTGCCTATCAGTAACTCTCATCTCACCATTACCTAAGCCTCATTGAAAAGAAAATGATAAAAATTAATCTTATTTTCCCTGTGTTGTGCCTGACTATTGCCGGCTTGGCGCCTTTAAACTCATTTGCCAGCGAGGTTATTTCTTCAACGGGTGGTGGAATTAAGCTTCAATCCGCGGATGGGAGTCAATCATTTCAAGTCGGTGGAAGATTGCAGTGGGACTACACTGACGATGACAACCCTGATGCGCAGGACTTTGATGTGCGCCGTGCAAGACTATACGCGAAAGGCAAGGCCGGTGACTGGGGCTATAAGATTCAGTTTAACGTTGGCGAATCGGAATCGAGCGGCAGTGCTGAAGACCTTTACATACAGTATTTTGGTTGGGGTAAGCAAGCAACGGTAACCATTGGAAAGCAATACGAACCCTTCGGCTTAGAAGCGCTGACAAGTTCAAAATACATTTCAATGCTGGAGCGCTCGGCTTCAACTGAGGCCTATGTGCCGGGTCGCAATGCTGGCGTAAAATTTTCCGGAGTATTCCCGCGCTGGACTTATGCTGTGGGGCTCTTTGAGTCCGACGGAGACGGTGAGAGCGATTTTGAAGAGCAGGCCTTTACCGGGCGCTTTACCTACGCACCGGTCCTTGCTGACAAAGCAGTTGTTCACGTCGGTGGAGCCTTTAGTCAGCGCAGTCAAACTGAGGGCGATGATACTCAGTTAATTAGCGCAGAAGTTGCTCTCTCGCTTCAGAGTTTTCATGCGCAGGCGGAGTATTTTCAATCAGACACTGGGCTGGCCTCAGAGCCCTCAAGTTATTACGCTCAGGTCGGCTACGTTGTTACGGGCGAGCACCGCCCCTATAAGCAGGGAGTTTTTAGTAGTATTCAACCAGATGGAGAGTTTGGAGCAGTCGAAATCGTAGCGCGCTTTGAAAAAGGAGAAGCTAAATACAGTGATATTGGTTTAGGGTCAGCTGATGGCTCAATGTGGGGTTTGGGGCTTAATTATTATCCTAGCAAGCATGTACGACTCGGCGCCACTTATATGAGCGGTGAGCTTGAAAATAGTGATCAAGAGGGCCGAGAATTTAGGGCTCGTTTTCAGTTTACCTTTTAGGGCCTGTTAAGGGTTTCGGTTCTGAAAATAGTATTCATGTTGGAGGCAAAGGGCGTATTCTAAGAGCCTTTAAAAACTTGTTACTTTCAGATTAAGTTTGAGCCAGTATGGATTGAACTCAGGCCAAACCAATATTAATTACTTAACATTTAAAACTATACGCCGATAGTCATAAAGCTCGGCTATTTTGTTATCGTCTTTTATCTCAAGAATTAAGTGAATTTGTTTATTTTTTGCGTCTTTCGGTGCAGTAAATGTAATTTTATTTTCCGATGATTTTTCAATATTGATGTTACCTTGGTAAGTTCCCGCTTCTTTGTAAATCCACCAACTATAAATAATATTGTCGCCGTCAGGGTCGCTCGATTTTGACGCGTCAAACTTAAGCGATTTTCCGGCCTTAATTTTTTTAATCACAATCTCATTTGAATCATCACCATTTAAAACGGCGATAGGGTGGTGGTTTGCTTCCTTAAATGAATTTAATCCCCAATCGGCACGTGCTTTTTGATTGTTAAAAAAGGCACGGCGCCAGCGCCAGACAGGAGCGTAAAGGCTGTCTTTGAATTCTTTGCCGTCTTCTGGGTTAACCCAGGTTTCGCTTTCTTCACCAAATACAAAAAAGGGCGCAACTTCGACTTCGTCAACTTTAATGTCACTATGTTTTGACCAGTAGTTTTTGACCTTGGTGCGGGTATAACGTCCAGCCCATCCGCCCCAGTGTGGATTATTGATTTCGTAAAGACCTTTGTTGACCAAGGCGAGCCACGGGATAGTTCCACCGCCCTCCAAGAACGAGATACCGCCGCGACGAAATTGGCGAATGGGCCACATTTTGGCAAGTGGGCCGTGGTTGCCCTTTACGTGCTCAAGCGCCCATTGGTGCTGGCCGATATTACTGTAAGCATAGGGCTCCCACGTGTAGGGCCCAAGCTCCATCTTGTTGCCGGAGTTATCTTTTGCACCGTCTATGCTCGGGCCTCCATAAGCGTAGGTTTGGTAGTTGCTTCTAACCCAATGGATCGCGGGGTAACGGGCGTTAATCCAAGCTCCTGCATTATCTTGTGAGCCATTTTCAAAGACACGCAGCTTGGCCACTGCTTGGTTAAATTTCTTTTCGTTTACCTTGGCTTCGTAGTCAAGTAAAGCTTGAGCGAGGGTATTTGCTCCGGCATTGACTACCACATAGATAGGGCGCGGGTCCTCGCGGGCCAGTGCTTTTTCAATTAGTTTGGAGCCAGGCGATGATTTTGCGCCTTGTTCAACATCGGCTATTCCGTATCGGTTTTGTCCGGCAGCCACGACTGCTTGCAGTTCACTTGCTTCAGGAAAGCCTTCTGCGTGTTTTTTAAAGTTGTCAACAACGTTGGCGTAACCCTCTAGTAACATAAAAAACAATTCTGGTTGAGGGTCTTTGCGCAGGTATTTACCTGTTACGGCAATTAGGCCTTCTACCTCAAATTCATTGACATTGTGGAGCATGTGAACCATTTGCTGCTCTTCGTCGGGTTCGTTGCCCATGTCAGCTAGAATGATAAGACGCTGCTTGTCATTGTTTGCGAGGGTAATGCTTGCGGTTAGCAGAAAGATGCAAAAGAGGAGTAGTTGTTTGGTCATGGCTACGACTTTCTACTTTACTCCCTCAATTAGTGCAATGTCTTTTTTAAGTAAATCATTGACCATTACGTTAAGCTCGATACCTTTGGCCTGCGCTTTAGCGGTAAAGTATTCGAGAACCTCTGCTTCAAGGTATACGGGTAGATTAATTTTGGCGTCGGGTTTATAAAATTTGCCGCGTTCGCCTTTAGAAAAATCATATTCTTCACGCACAGTGTTTACCCTTTGTATTGCTTAATTTCGTGTTTGGTGGCTGACCTGTCGGAGATCAACCTAATCGTCACCGTGTTTTCGTCTTGGTCGCGGTAAGTGTGGGCCACTACCAAGTAATGCTGTCCGTTGGCTTGGCCTAAGGTGATCCAGCGATCTTCCTCATTGTTAGAGTTGTCCTCGTCAAAGACAGTCAAGGCCATAGGGTCTTTAAATACTCCAGCTGCTTGTTCAAAAGTCACGCCGTGTTTGCTGGCATTGGCCTGAGCTTTAACGGGGTCCCATTCGAAATTATATTGCATATTTTCCACCTGAGAAAACACTGATAAACCCACCTATAAGGGGGCAAAGATAGGCCCCTCAGAAACTTATAGCAGGATTATGATTTTCCTCGCCGCAACTGATGAAAACTCTAACGAATTGCTCTGAAGATAGCCCATCTGTTTCTAATATCACAACTATAATCAAAACAGAACACTCAAAACCGTAAATAAATCAACGGTTTTAATAGCGTTCGAATATAGAAACATTAACTTACCTTGAATATTGATACAAGCCCTAGGAAACGGATTAAATTATTTTTATTGTTCGTTATTTGAAAATCCAAAGAGTTATATGAAAGCGCAATTCGATGACCTTTTTAAATAATACGAAAATAAGCACCAGAATTATTTTTATCGTGTTGCTCCCCATTATTGCGTTGACTCTCCTAGCTTACGAGCGCTATAGGATTGCAGATGCTGAAAAGCAAAACATGATCCTGCTTGAAGTTGCGTTTAATTATATGAAGCAGATATCTGCACTAACGGAAAAAGTGCAGGAGGAACGCAATTTCGCTATGGCGTTAACAGGTGGCAATAAGACGGATGAATATACCGAAGAATTTGAGAAAAGAGTCCTTGAAACAGATGACCAGCTTGCTTTGTTCTCCAGATATATAGAGAGAAACGAGTTAAACCTCAAAAAATTACCTGAATTCCACGACAACGCGACTGAAATTTTGGAGCGGGCAAAAATTCTTACTACAGCGCGCGAATTTGTTCGAATAGGTCAGAATAATATGGGGGACAAGGGAATCGCTGTCCAGGTTTACAATTCAGTCAATAAGATCGGCGCTAGAATTGCAAAAACGGTAGTTTTTCTTTCTGCTTCGCACGAGCAGCTGTCGACAATGAGTATCGCATATCGCAATTTATTAGAGGGAAAATTAAAGAAAAACTTTAACGTCGGTTTAATGATGCGGATTTTGCAAGGCAAAGAATGGAATACAGCTAGAGGTACTAAATTTTTTGTTCAAGATAATGTGTCGTTTGAGAGTTTTAACAAGTTCCTCGACTACGGCCCGCAGGAATTTTCTAAACAGCTTAAAGAATATATCTTTTCTGAAAGCAGTATGAAAATGATAAAAGGGGCCCGGAAAATGTCAGCTTCTGGAAAACTCGATCAATTTACTCCTGATGAGTGGTTTAAACTCTCATCTTACAATATGCAATTGCTGTACGCGTTTGATGCGCAAGTACGGGCAAATATGCTTGAGACAGTAACCCAGTATAGACTCAAAGCTGTTGCTAAATCGCAAAAAACTATAGCGGCTTTTTTAACACTTGTTTCGATCAATATCATATTAGCCTTTCTTATTATTCGCAGCATCATATCGCCGCTCAATTTACTGGTTGATAATTTTCTACGCATTACGAAAACAAAAAACCTCGACTTTCACTCGCCAGTCATTGGAACAGATGAATTTGCAAAGGCGAGCGGGGCTTTTAATGAGCTGATAGACACAATACGGGAAAAAAATGCCGATATTCACGCGATGCTTGCGAACATGCGTCAGGGATTATTCACAATAGATGAAGATGGCCGAATTAGTGAGGAGTATTCGAGCTACCTTGAAGAAATATTTAATACCTCTGAGCTTGCGGGCAAAGAAGCAACTGAGCTTTTGTTCGTTAACTCGGGCCTTAGTGAAGACGAATTAAGTGAAATCGCTGAAGCACTTGTTGTCACGGTAGGTGAAGACCAAATTAACTATGATTTTAATCACCATCTATTTATTAATGAATATGAAAAATATTTTGATAGTGGCAATAAAGTCTTGTCTTTAGAGTGGAACCCAATAATTGAAGACGACATCGTGACTAAGTTGATGGTGACAGTGAGGGATGTCACTGCGCTAAAAGCCATGGAAGCCGAAGTGATGGAGAAAAATCGCGAATTAAAGATAGTTGAACAGCTTCTTAATATGAAAAGCAGTAAATTTTTAAATTTTGTTAAGTCTACACAAGGTTTTATCGAGGAATGTCAAGCGATAATAGAGCAGGATAAAAATGATACAGAGGCATTACAATACCTGTTTCGCAACATGCATACGATAAAAGGTAATGCGCGAACTTATAGTTTCGGCTACCTGAGTGATGCGGCTCACAAGGCGGAAGCACTTTATTCAAGTATTCGAAACGAGGAAAATAGTTCCACTTGGGAAAAAGACGCATTGATGAAAGATTTGACTCAAGTAAAAATTATTTTTGAAGAATACTGCAATGTTTATTTTAATATCCTCGGAAGAGAAAATAACGCCAGACAAGAAAATAGCGGCTTCTGGATGGATGAAGGGAAAGTTTCTCTGTTGAATTCCGTAATAAGCCGAGCGGAAAATGAGCTTAGTAAAATTGGACGTCGAGAAATAATGCGTCCCTTACAACTTATGCTAAGTGAGAGTTTGTCTCTTCCGATGCATACTATTCTCGAAGACATAATAGCTACGCTACCCAATATTGCTCGTCAACTCGATAAGCCTGAACCTGTTGTTAAAATCGTGGATAATGCTATTCGTTTGCATAAAAACACCGAAGATTTAATAACCAATGCATTTACCCATCTTATTCGAAATTGCTTGGATCATGGTGTGGAAGCACCTGATGAGCGTGAGGCAAACGGTAAGGATAGGGCGGGGCTTGTTAATATCGAGCTGACAATGGCCTGCCATTCGGTCGAAATTAGCATTGGTGATGACGGCAAAGGCTTAAATATAGAAGCACTTTATCAAAAAGGACTTGAGCTAAAATACTGGCAGGCGGGTGAAAAAGTAAAATATTCTAAAATTGCAGAGCTTATTTTCCATTCGGGGACCTCAACTAAAGAAAAAGTAAGTTCTATTTCTGGGAGAGGTGTTGGCTTAGATGCGGTTAGGGAGTTTGCCAAACAAAATGGGTCCAAAGTGACAATATCCCTCTCTTCACCGGACCAGTTGTACAGTGAGAATATGGGACGATGTTTTGTTCCTTTTAAAATAGTGCTAGCGATTCCTGAGGGCTTGTATTTTTCACCGTTAGTTGCGGCTTAAATAACAGGCGACGAAGACATCGATACGCCTTTTGCGGATACTTTTTAATTGTTTTTGTGATAATTTCGTGAAGAAGTTGGCCGGCGTTCTGCGCTATGGTTTAGTGAGTATTCAACCAAACTGTCTCGGCGGACACCTTCATGCAAATTGCTTATTACTCTAAACCTTTAATCGTTTTGCTAATTGCTCTGGGAATCACGGCCTGTGGTTCGAGTGGAAACGATTCGAATTCAGGCGATTCATCGGGCTCTAGTAGCTCCTCGAGTTCTTCTTCAAGCGCCAGCACTTCTTCAAGTTCAAGTACTTCTTCTAGTTCAAGCAGTGGCAGCCAGGAGCCAGTAGGTAATACACCAGTCGCACAGGGCATGATTGTTTTTGAGTCGCCGATGTTGACGAATGGTGAAGGTAGCCGCTTAAGTCGTTTTTCTTGTGCAGACTGTCATGCAGTAAATGAGGACGAAAACGGTTTTGCCGATACAAGTGGTTTTCGTTTGCCTGGCCATTCTTTGCATGACGCGTTGCGTCGTCCAACATATAAAAATGGCCTGCTCACAGACTTTGTCGATGCGGCGAATTCCTGTTTGGACGAGTGGATGGCGACGGATATTGTTTGGACGCCCGACAGTTTAGATTACCAAAATTTACGTGCTTTTCTTACAGAAGTGGACAGTGGATCGGGAGATGCCGAGCCACTGAATTTTGTTATCGCCGGCCCTGAATTACCGGATGGTGTGGGTGATGCAGAGCGTGGTCGTGTCACTTTTAATCAGACATGTGCGAATTGTCATGGTGAAGACGGCGTGCTGGGTAACAACCCTCGCGGAATTGATATCCGCTCATACACCCCAGAAACTGCCGCAATTATTGCGCGCAAAGTCAGACGCAGCGGCGCATTTGATAGTGCGACATATCCTGAGGACTTGGTTGGTGGTACGATGCCTTTTTGGTCGCAAGACCGCCTAGGTGATCAAGAGTTACTTGATATCATTGCGTTTATTGGCGAAACAGAATTTGTTCCTGAAGACCCAGACCCCGTTGACCCTGGCCCTGGCAACGGCAGTGATTGCGTTGCGACTCATCCGAAAGTTGGGCAAACAGCTAGTTTGAGTACGATAGCCCATGGCGTTAGCGGAACCGCCACAATTGTCGATGACTGTACCATTAGAATCGACAACTTTAATTACGATGGGCGAGGGGTGCAGGTTGAGTTTTATGCTGGGAGCAACGTGGGCTTCTTCCGCGAGAGCCAAGGCGGTTTTTCGATTACTCCAGACCGCAATTTCCTGCGCTCAAATCCTTATGTTAATGAAACGGTAACCATTACGCTCCCTGAAGGCACGACGTTTGACGACTTCAATGCGATTAGCGTTTGGTGCGTACCTTTTGCGGCTGACTTTGGTAGCGGTCGATTTCAATAGGGTAGAGGATAAGTAAAAAAACTGATTTAAAAACCTTTCGTTTTTTAGAAAACGAAAGGTTTTAAGGGTTTTCAACTAAAGCAAAACGAGTCAAACTCGCTCAGCTACATTAAATATTCCAGTTTGCTATCGCGGGGGAAACCCCCATCGTTCCGCTATTGTGGTCACCCGAATCATTATAAAACGTATTATCAACGCAAAGGCCTTGGCTAATATTGCTCAAATTAAAACCTATTAAGCCCCAATTCGCGTCTCTTATATGATTGGACTCGATAATTATTTTGGTAAAGGTTATGGATGTACTGGGTAAATGAACGGCAATGCCGCGTGATAAATCTGCGGTATCTGTGACAACACCACGAATCCAATTTCCTTTTACTAAACAACCCGCATATTTTGTACCATTTCCTGTGGTTTCAATAAATATCGTGTAACACAATCCCTTGGATTTAGATTCGTTAATCATGTTGCCAACGATCATACAATCATCCGGGTCGATAGCTACTACACCGTTTACCGTGTGGCTTTGATCGTAATCGCTCAATGCAAACATCTTATTGTTACTCACCATCGTCATCTTTGCGCCTGCCCAAACGGTAACACCGCGCTGCACGCCAATGATAAAGTTATCAGAAATCATGCAGCCGCCCGTTTGAAGCCCCACTCCAGAAACCCGATGCCCAAGATCGCGGTCCTGGCGAATGGTATTACCGGTAATTAAATTATCGTAACCCGGCGTTCCAGCACCCTGAGTTGTAGCGTCTTCTCTCATTGTTCCTTTACACATAATAACAGCCTGAGAGCCGCCGCAATTAACAAGCGTATTGCCACTGATAATACTATTGGTGCATTTTGTATAGATGCTATCGTTGTTTATTACAGCAGCTCCGCCGTAAATAGAAACGACTTCTTCGAGATGATTATTACTAATTATCGTTTGCCCGCTCAACACCAGAATACCACTGCATCGTGCTGCCGACTTATTGTGAACGTTGAAAATTTGATTCCCGGTAACCGTTGATTTGCATTCAATATCTTCACTGTTATATGCGTAGTTATGTGGATCAGAGGACGTATAACTAGAATAAAGTTCTACATTTAGGTAAATAGCTATTCTCTCTCCAGTCTCTGTTGTCAGCCCGAGATTTTTAATAATGTTATTTTGAACACTTACCGAGTGACACTTATCCGCTGCCAAACCTACAACGTACGCCGATGAGCCTGCGATACCCGTTACGCCATCCACTGAATTGCGTTCAAAAACCAGTCGTTTTATTTCCTCAAACCTTACGCCACTACCTCCTCCGATTACATGACGGCGCATATTAGAAAAGTGACAATCTAGTACTTCAATGGAATTGAAATCAATTTGATGCGCATAATCGACAGCAGAGTAAAAAGTGTCGGCGCTAATACCTTCTATGCGAACAGAAGCGCTTGCGGCTGAGGTCGTTAACCTGAGCAGACTCATTGAAAGTTGGCCGGTTATTTTCACTAAATCTCGGCCGGCGCCGAGTACATATAAACTGGATGTGCCTACAGAAAATACGGGGTTGCTGTCACCCGAAACATCGTAATCGCCTGGTGGAATCCACAAGACACATTTATTTGTTTGCGCATCTGTCGCCGCAAGCCGAAATGCTTTTAGCCACGTATCTCTCAAAGGATCTAAGGGGTCATAGTGGTCCACTACGTCAACGAAGCCAGAAGCACAATCCACCACATTTTGCGCCGCTAACGCTTGTTTTGGAACTGCGACGGACAAAGCAGCGCCCAGAGTAGCACCGTGTATAAAGTCTCTTCTTTGCAACATATCAAACACCTCTTGTTAGGGTTATTAAAGTGTGAATATTTGATAGAAGCTCAACTAGCTGAGCAGAATTTTAACGTTTAACCAAAACGTTATTACTAGAATTTACTTGTGTGTGTCTAAAAGAATTAGTTAATAGATTAATTTTTATTCATAGCTTCAGACAGCCAAGGAAGCGAAAAACACGAGAAAAATCGCACAAGTTTGCATGGAAGAATGCGGACTACACTTACTTCGAACCGATATTTAACATGTTTATACCGCGCAAAGTAAATCGATCGAGAGTATACATGAATTATGCCTCTCTCGTCTTGAAAAACATAAACTTAATTTTTGGCTGTCAAACGCTTGTTTGTATGATATCGATAAATGGTCGCTTCTTAGAAGGCAAGTTGTAATAAATTTGACTTAGAGGTACTGGTTAAAATGGTTTGCATCGATTTGGGAAAAGTGACTTTCTTAAAATTTTAAAGGCGTAATTGCATCGTTGGCTGCAGTTGTTATAGTTATTAAAGTGTCAGAAATTTGTTTGATTTTCGCCCGATCTCGATTTAGCTTAGACCTTATTACTACAAGATGTTGTAGGTTACCGATATTCAGATACATGTTAACTTGCAAGCTCGCAGGGACGCTTTTTTTGAAACGCAAATTTGCCTTAATTAAAAAAAATTGTCGCAGCATTTATTAAAAAAAGGATTAATTTATGATGAATAAATTGACTATTTTGTCGCTTTAATCGCTGTTTTTAATATCCTTAAATTCGATTGCTACTACCGTTTATACACATGACAGTAGCGATGGATAGCTTAATAATTAAAAATTCTTTTAGGAAAGGTTGCAAAATCTACGGTAGTTTTTTGATAATGCTGCTAATAATAGTTCTACCAAAGCGTTTTTAATCAGTATTAACTCTCAGATAAAAATCCAGCAAGGTGTCTTGCTGAATTTTTAAAAATGAAAGAGCGCGGGATACACGGCGTCCACAAGGTCTCCTTGCATTTTCAATTATAGCGGTCCAGTGCGCTCGAACCTTAAACGTCTGACGGTATTTAGCGGCTCAAATCCAATAAAAACTCTACGCTACGTGTCTGAATAGCCCTAAATCGGCTACCGCTCTCAAACTCAGAAGACACCGTGCCACTGCTGATGCGGGATAAGGTTAATTTCACATTGCAAGGAATTTGCGTATTAAGTTCAGATGTTCCACTTGCAAACGCTGCTGAATCGGCAAACACGATAGTGTAGATACCATCATCATTGATAGCCGCATTATTTTGTAGGGAGCGTGTTGTTGTGCTGCCGCTCAGCGTTCTGCAGCTTAGACGGCTTTCAAAATTTATTCTCCCGTCCTCGATTGCAGGTCCCCAGGTTAAATCGACCTGCCCGTTGAATGGAAATGTTTCATTGTTTTCAGGTTGTGTGATATCAAAGTACGTTGGTAAATTTGCCCGGGAGCCCGAAACGCGCGTGCCGTCCTCTCGCACAAAAACAACACTAAATAGCGCGTTGCTGTCGTTGTTGGAAAAATAACCTTGGTAATCAATGTCTAAAAAATCAAAATCTTTGCTCAGTTCTATCGTCGTACCCGCGTTACTGGCCTGCAAGTATTCATTAGTAGACAACTCTAAATTTGTTCCATTGCTGCCCCCGACGTTTAGTTCCACGTTTACTCGTGTTCCGCCTTCGCTAGCGCGAGCCTCCATAGAGGCCCAAATGCCTGCCGTTTTAATATTATCGGATCCTACTGACTCGTTATTACATCCGAGAGCGGATAGCAAAATCAGTGAAACATAAGTAGTAAGCAAGCCTTTAAGAATGAGTAGTTTCATTGCGGGTTTCCCTAGGTGTTCAAAGCAAGTTTTTGTGACGGGGTTCTCTATTAAGCGACCTGACGCGGGTGCTTATTTTTTGCTGGCGCAAGCCATAGATAAATATGTCTAGTGGGGAATTCTATTCAGTCAAAAGTTAACCAGTGCTGAATGGTTAACTTTTTTGCTTTTAGTGGTGAGAACAGTGCTCGTTCTTAGTGAGCTAGGATCGGTACCAGTTGCGACATTTTCTTACGATATTTTTGTGACGTAGTTATTAAATTGGCTTTACCGAGCGTTAGCTTGACGGCTTCTTCTTTAGATCGATAGGGTCCAGGTATGCTCGTGTTGTTCCGTTAAAACAGAGCCAGAAAATAGATACAGGTTTCTAAACACTGCCTCTGTTATGAAGAGATTTGCTTAAGATTTTGGCAGAGGGTTTTTAGCATACTCACCTTCGAATGCGCTGCTAAATAAAATATAAAATCGTGCTAACCCCAGGAAATGCTTGGTGGCTTTAGCACGGTACTTGTTATTTTAGCATGGGGCTTATTATTTTAAGCATTTGATTTCCTTTTTCGCGTTGCCAGATTGCCATTAGGTCCACTATCAGACACACTTTTGCACAACGGCTGATTTGTAAAAACATTAAATAACAAAATTTAAAAGCTTAGTAAGCTTTTAATCGTCGTCATGAATTTTGGTGACTTGATTAATTCGGTGGATAGCTAAGATACTCACACGCTCCTAATGGCCTTTCTTAACGGGCATGCATATAAAAAGAAATAGTGTTTACGGAAAAGGAGTGATGGCGCTGCTGGGCCGGTTTTTACTTAAGTTAAGTACTATCAAATTCACTTAACGCTTAGAGTTTGAAATAGTTATATAAGAAAGTGCGCACTGATTTACAAATTTTAAAAGTTGTAAAAGCGGGTAATTGACATTGGGACTTCTTTGACAAATGCTTGTATTACGATTTCGTACTACTTAAACATAAAGAACGGGCTGTTTTAAAACTTCAGCCTTATTTCAAGAAAATAATCGTCACAGATCCCGCCGTTAAATATTCATAAAACGAAATCGCTGCACGCTGCTTATGTCACATATGGCTTACCGCCGTTCGGTTGCAGCGATATATGCAAAAAAGTGTTAGCACATATTCAGTTTTGTTATTTAGGTTTTAGAAATTACAGTTTTTTATTTTTGGCTGTATGGCGCTAAACGCATTAAGGAAGCTTCTAACAGAGGTGGTTAATATTATGTTTAAAAAAGTAATTGGGTCTTTCGTAATTGTAGCTTTGCTCTCCTCGTGTGTAGCAGAGAATGAAAATACGAGTTCATCCAGTGGTTCGATGAGTGGCAATAGTTCAAGCTCGTCGAGTTCGGGATCGACGAGCAGCAGTAGTAGTGGCGATGTCTCTCAGATTTCGGCCTACGAGCGCGGCAAATTGCTGTATAAGAGCAAAGGCTGTGAAGGTTGCCACGGAGCTGATGGGGAAGGCGGTATGGATTTAGCCGGGCGCTCGCTTGTAAACTGCGACGAAAGTCCAGATGAATTTGTCAGACATCGTTGCGAAAACGTCTTGGCACTTGAATCGTATATCCACTCTGCAATGCCGCCAGGTAGTTCTTCCAGTCTTTGTATGGGCGAATGTGCGGCGGATTTGGCCGTATTCTTAGGACAGGAGTTTATCGGGATAGAAACAACCCAATCCTGTGACAATGGTATCGCCAAGGCCTCACCGAATCGGCGTTTGAACAAGGCCGAGCTGACTAATTCATTGAACGACATTTTTGGTGTCGGTGGCGAAGCGATTAAAGACTTGGTAGACGAAACCGGAATTGTGCGCGGTTTCGCGACATCTGGCTATCGTCTGAAAACAGATTATAACTGGTCAAATTCATACTCCTCTGCCGCCAACGCAGCTGCTGAGAGCATTATCGATAACAATGGCTTAGACCATAATTGTGGCGCAGTTGACACTGACTGTTTGGTGGACGCGTTGTCCGCTGCAGGTCGACGTCTCTTTAGAAGGACTCTCAGTGCAGGCGAAGTTGGTACTTTGCGCAAATATATGTCTGAGGCTCCCAATAGCGTAGAGGGTCAAAAAACTGCGATGCTGTATATGCTGCTCTCGCCGCAATTTCTATTTACCCACGGTGAAAGTGATAAACAGAGCAAAGCGCCACTCACACAACGCGAGCTAGCGGATCGCATAGCCCTTTCTCTTACCAGCTCGCTGCCCGATGAAGAGCTTATTAACTTAGTAGAAAATGGGCAGTTGACTGGCGCAACGGTCGACGAGCAGATTGAGCGTTTAATCGAGAGTGAGAAGTTTGATCGTTTTGTCGATTTTTTTGTCGATCCGTGGATTGGCACAAATGTTTCGGGTGATGCCTATGATCCGGGCCTTTCAGGAATGACTCAGGAAGACTGGAACTCACTTATGGCTGATATGAGAACGGAAACCAAAACATTTATTAGTCATATTGTTAAACAAAATCTGCCGATTAACGAAATTCTTGTAGCGGATTACACTTTCGTGAATAGGCGCCTTGCTGATCATTACGGCATTTCTGTTGATCCGAGCTTGTTCGGCGAAGTGGTTAACGAACCGCCGGTGATGAACCCTGTTGTTCAGGTGCCGGTGGGGGATCAGTGTAATACGACTCCAGAATGCCGAGACATTTTCGGTCCCACAGCCACCGACTGTAGAAATAGTGCAGCCAATAACAGTGTTTGCATGTGTGGCAATAGCCCCTGTGGAATGCCGGTTGATAACAACCCTGATCCTACGCCTGTAGCTGACGATAAATTTGTAAAAGTCACCTTGCCAGCAGAGTTAAATCGTTTGGGACTGTTAACACAAGGTTCATTCCTAGCATCAGCGGTGCAAACCGAAGGCGTCTCCTATGTTGACCGCGGCAAAATCGTATTGTCGGCAATTGCGTGTGAAGACCTAGAAGTGCCAGATTCTGTGGTTGAGATTGCGGAAATGCAGGCAGACGATAAAACGCTGACCGAAAAGCAGAAGCGCGAAAGTCGAGCCTCCCTTGCGGCATGCTCAAGTTGCCATAATCGGATCGACCCGATCGGTTGGGTGTTTACTGAGTTTGATGTTACCGGAGCTGCAACGCAGTTTGATCCGGATGGTGAAATGGTCAATACGTCGGGTTCACTCGCAGGCAAGAACTTTGCGGCAGCTCCTGGGCTCGCACAAATCCTGACGGAAAATGACGCTTTTGCAAGCTGTATCGCTTCCAGGTTCCTTATCCACTCTATCGGTCGTGACGTACTCTATAACGCGTCGACGGAAGATAAATGTGCAATCGATGGAGCACTAGAGGAGGTTAAAGGAAACACCGCTAATTTGGGGGCGAAAGACTTATTTAAAACTTTGTTGTCCGCTGAAATTAGTACCAATAACGGCACCATCCTTGACTAGAAGCTAACGCGGAACGGAGATATTAGAGATGAAATTTTCACGTAATCCTAGAACCAAAAAACTGACTCGTCGTACGCTTCTTCGCAGCTCTGTTTACAGCATTAACGCTGCAGTGGCGCTGCCTTTGTTGGAAGCTATGTATGACTCCGACGCGGCCTATGCTCAGGCGCAAGAAGACGCGACGCGCTTTGTTGCGATGTATGTGCCCAACGGCATTATTGAGGAAAAATGGTTTCCTCCTGGCACAGCAAAAGAAGGCTGGACCTTAAAAGGCACCTCGCTTGAAGCTTTTGAAACGCTTGGTTTAATTAATGACATTAGCTTTTATCAAAAAATGACTAATGCAAGTGGCTTTGGTAGCGCTGGTAACGGGCATTTAACGTCGATTTCCAGTTGGTTAACAGGTAAAACAATTCCGAACGACGACTTAGCGAAATTTCGCTGGTCGCTCGACCAGGAACATTCCGACTGGATGAACCAAAAAGAGCTGGGTACAACAACTAACTTGCCCAATCCAGACGCAAAAGTGCTGCGCATGGCAGGGTCTTCTGAGCTCGATACTGGACGGATGCAATACAACAACGAACAGAAGAATGCGCTTAACTGGAGTAAAGCCGGGACAATTCTTGCGCTCGATTCGGATATTCGCAAACAGTTCGACCAACTTTATTCAGTACCAGGGTCTGGTGGTGGCGGTGGCATTAGCCGGCGCACATTAAGACAAATCAGCGTACTTGATGATGTGAAAGATGATTGCGATGCGTTAGCGAATTCGAACGCTCTTAGTTCGGAAGACCGCAGACGCTTCAGAGATTACTGTGATGCGACGCGCGACATTGAGCTGGATCTCGATCGCATGGTTGAAAATCCGGTAGAAATTGATTGCGATGCGCCGTTTACCAGCGCGGAGATGCCTGATGATCCCGCACCAAACCCCAATAGAAAGGGCAGTGCGCGAACCATCACACCACACATTACGGCAGCGGTGAAACTTGTTCCGCACGCATTTAGCTGTGGTTTGATTCACTCAGCAACGTATTGTGCAGGTGGTGAAGCGGCAGGGTGTCTATACGCAGATATCGGAGTTGGTGTGCATTACCATAATGCTGTTTCCCACAATCGCGCGGCTAATTATGATAAGTGGGTGAGGGTTGATACCTACCACGCCGATTATTTTGCGCAGTTGATGTATAACATGAAAAATACACCCAACGGGCTTGGGAAAAATCTGCTCGATAATACTGGGTTTATGTTTGGCTCTGGTCTGGGTAACGGTGATAGACACCAAAAAACTGCAATTGCAATGTTAGTTGGTGGACATATCGGTAACTGGCAACACGGTAAGCGCCACATATTACGAGAGCAAAAACACTCTGCGGTTAACGACACCATACGCCGTGAATTAAAAATGCAGACGATAGGTGAGGGTGAAGTTCCTATTTCTTAATAGCTTAAAACCGTCATGTTAATTAGAAGGCCGGGTAGCGCGAGCTACACGGCCTTTTTTGTGTCTTAAGGTCGATAATTGTATCTTAAAGGCAGTTCAAAGACTCTCAAGTACTCCGGCAAAGGCTGTAATTGATGTGTACATGTTTTGCCTGTCACTTGAAGCATGAAATGTTTCCTTCCTGTGCACTCGGGTGTAAATTTTTCTTACTGTGTTAATTATATATTTACATAAATATATAAATTGTCGGCTGTTAGGAATTATCTTATTAAAGATGGTTTTCCTAATTCTATTTTAGCTGAGAAAATTATAAAAACTGTAAAGAAAAATATAAAAGGCATTCATAAAACTGACATCCTCTTGTATTAAATCTGATATTTAAGCAGCGAATTTCCCTGTATCAATATAGAAGTAATTTGCTTAGCAAGGCTTTTACTTTAATAACCCTGGCTGTATGTCTTGACTATATTGAGTATTCAGCGGAAAAAAGAAACCAGCGAAGTGGCCCGTAGATTCTATAAATGAAAGATTACTTGGGTAAAATTGCGATCCCAAATAGCTACTTTGATTCCACAGGGAACTTTTATGAATAAATTTTTACAGCTTATTTCGTTTGGCTTATTTTTTCTCAGTGCTTTTGCTGCCTCGGAGCCGGTCATGCTGAAAGCGTCGCATTCACAAAAGTGTTTAACAATAAGCGGAAGCAACAACGGTGCAAACGTTGAGCAGAGTTCTTGCACTGGTGCGGAAAATCAAATGTTTAATTTGATCAGTACCAACGGCGCTTTTCAAGTGAAGGCTGTTCACAGCGGTAAGTGCTTGGCAGTGCAGGGGGGAAGTAACAAGAGGAAAAATGGGCAGAATATCGAGCAGAGGCCGTGTAACACTAAGAATATTAGATTATTTACGACTTTAGACAAAGGAATGGCAAATGGTAATGCGCTCGTGAGTTTGAAAAATAAAATGAGCAACAAGTGCATCGATATTGCGGGAGTAAGTGTTGCTGAAGGGGCAAACGCGCAACAGTGGTCGTGTAATAATAATGATAATCAAATATTTGAATTGGCGCCACAAGACAACAGCGGTAGTAATAATAAATTAGTGCTGCATTATGATTTTGAAAATGATATCGATATTTTAGTTTTCGACCAGTCGGAATCCTCTGCTGATGGCGTTGTTATCGGCCAAAAAGAATCAGTGTCCGGTGTAATAGGTCAGGCGATAAAGCTCGATCCGCAATCGGCGAACGATAAGCGTTGCCTGGATGTGGGTGACCCTGCGCCCCTGAGTTTTCCAACCTATACCTTAATGGCCTGGGTTAATATGGCAACAATAGATAGCTATGACGGTAAACGCATGGAAGTTCTTGAAAAAACAGACTCTTATTGGTTAAACGTGCGTGATGTCGACAACAAGAATATTAATGGTTGGCCGGTTGCTCGGTGTGGAAGTTTTTTTAACGAGCCAGGCGAAAATAATGCGGTTTGGTATTATGCCGATACGCCCTTTGGGCTAGAAGACAATAGGTGGTACCACCTAGCCTGTACTTTTGATGGCTCAGAATTCCAGTTGTACGTCGATGGAATACCGGTTGGTGTTGATTTATTTCGAAAGAACCAGCCTGTTTCCTCTGTGACTGCTGGCGCCACGGTTGTACAAAACAACTTACCATTAGCAGTCGGTTGCAAAGATGACGTTAATAGTGGCCAATACGTTGCGCAGTGGCAAGGTTTGCTTGACGAGGTGAGAATTTATAACCATTCATTAACTGCCGATCAAATATTTGAATTATTTAATCAGTAATATCAAGCGGCGTTAGTACTTCTGGATTTATCAATTCTTCAGTGCTTTAATGCTATTTGTGGCATTAAAGCACTTGACACATTCAAAGGTAGCAATATTCTATCTAAATAAAGAATTTGGTTTTTGGGCTTAGTTACTTGCGTGGCTTACTAAAAACTCGATTAAAATTATTTGGATAAATGCTCATGAAGAATGTGATAATAAATCTATGTGTTGTGCTCTGCATTGTCAATTTAATGACCGCCTGTTCATACAATGTTAGGACTGAGCATCAAATAGTATCTTATGAAGATGCGTTAAATTACTGCAATGAACATGTTAAGCATGAGGCAGATTTTTTCGGAAAAATTCGTGCTCAGGAAGAAGATGATGACTATCACCCGCCAGAGCTTCATCCAAAACCTCTCCCTTCCATCCGGTCTTGTATGGAAAAAGTTTGGCCAGCTAACGATGGCGATAAAAAAATAATTTAGATTGTTAATTATTGCTTGGTAAAATTAGAAATAAATTCTAACTGCCATTTGATAACAAATTAATAAAAACTAAAAACAAACGTTTAAAATTCTTTTCTGTCGGTTTTCTTTACGAATTTCAAATATATGAATGAGTGCGGTAGGGAGCGTAATAAATAAATCTATGATTTATTTAAGCTTTTACTTTTTGGTTTGGGTTTTGCACGCAAATGGTGCACAAAAATGAGGGCGTCTTAGAAATCATAAATAACATAAATACGATTAAAGGAGGGATAACGATGAAAAACAAATTATTTGCCTTATTTTTCTTGTTGCTGATTAACTTCGCGTTGTTCACCGGAAAGGCTTATGCGGTTGTTATTAATGACTTGACGAGCGATTGGACTGATGGCGGCCTTCCTATAGCGGGGGTATGGGATTTACGTGAAGGTGCAAGCTCCTTGAATGCGGTGCCTCACATAGTCGGCGTTGATACATTTCCCGGTGTCCAACCTGCTTACCAAGGTAACAATTTTCCGGTTTGGTTTAAATCAACTTTTGATGGCTCGGCGTTTAGTAATCCCGCGAATATCGATTGGCAAGTTGGCGATGTTATTATGCATACTGACAATGGCGGGGCCAACAGTGCTGCTGTATGGACAAGTACTTTTGACGGAACTATTGATATTAATGGCTCGCTTTGGAATCCAAGAAATTTTAATCGTTCGCAGAACTATTCGGTTACGGTTAATGGTGGCCCAGCAATATTGTCAGGCACTGTTACTGATCTGACTGACAGGAATAATCGCGAAATATTTGGCGCTGTGGGCATTAATGTAAATGTGGGTGATGAAATTGCGCTTAATTTAATTCGCAATACCACAGACGATTATTTAGGTGTAACTTTTACTATTTCGAGCGATTTAATTGTTGATGTTACAGAACCATCTACCATTCTTCTCTTGCTGGGTCTTATTGCGATTGTTCTTTTAAGACGTTCGACTCCGGTATTGTAGCGTTTAAGGTCCTTTTCGTTTATTACCCAAGGTTAAAAATTTTAGCCTTGGGTAATAATAAGAATAAGAACCCAAAAACTTTAAGCCTCGACCCGACCTTTAGCCAAAGGCTTGATGCCAAATTCTTCGCGGACCGCGTCAATAACTTTCGCCCTGTAAAACATGGGAGTCCAAAGTCAACGAAACCATTGGGTGAAAAGGCTTTTTAACGCGTGGCTAAATCATTAAAAGGAAAATAATTTATGATTGAGCGATGCTTTTAATAAACTTGAAGTATATCTATATAACGCGATATTCACGATATGGCATAAATATCGGTGGTGACCAGTTAATTAGCCTTAGTCAGCTAAATATATATATGTTGATTTTCAAATGGTGTTGTGAATTCTTGCTAATTATCAGTTTTATGAGATCTAGTTCCGCGCGAATTCTCATTATTTGACATTGAAGTTTATTAAATTGACTAGTTTATTAATAATAGTCTACGAGCTACATAATAAAAAAGTGTGACTTTTCGCTTAGCGAAAAGAAGCATATTAAGAAAATAGAAACATATCATAAATAGATACTTGCATTTTGCCAATCAGATCAAACCAATATTCAACACAGGAGGTGCAGAGCGATGAATTTGTGCTGCCTTAGGTTGTGCTCCTTAAATAGACTGTACCCGTTAAATAAATTGTGCCTGCAAAAATTATTTTTCCTGTTTTTCGTCTCCTTATTTGTCGTCGGATGTGGTGGGAGTTCGACCAATTCTGGTAATCCTACCTCGTCTAGCTCAAGTTCTGCGTCTACATCCTCATCGAGCTCCTCTGCGACTTCCAGTTCTTCTAGCAGCTCCTCGACTAGCTCCAGCTCTTCTTCTGGAGGAGAGGAAAACTTAGTGCTCACAATCACGCAACCCGCGGATGGCGCCGAATTTGACGAGGGAGAAGCCATTACGTTGATCGCCGTTGCTGACCCTGATGCCATTGTCGATAACATGGAACTTTACGCTGGAGACCAGCTGGTGCGGGTCGAAATGATGACGCCTTGGGACTGGGGGCCAGCCAAGAACGATACACTGCTCAGTAACCTTCCGCTCGGCGAACACTTATTGACGGTGAGAGCTACAACCCTGGCCGGCAATACCGCAAGCGAATCTGTCACGGTGAACGTTGTTCCACAAATGGGTTCCTCCTCCAGTTCCTCTTCCTCGAGCTCGTCGTCAAGTTCGTCTTCAAGCTCTTCCTCAAGCAGTTCGGGCAACCCCGCTGTAGCACTGAATATTCTGCAACCTCAGCCTAATGCTGTGTTTACCGAAGGGCAATTTTTCGACGTAGTGGTGCAAGCCAACCCTGATAACCTGGTGGATTCGATGGATTTGCTGGTCGATGGCAGGTTAGTTCGGCGGGAAAATACTACACCTTGGGATTGGGGCTTAGAGAAAAATGATACGGCCTTAGGTGAGCTTGAGCCAGGCATCTATGAATTGCACTTGCAGGCCAATTTACTTGGTGGCGGCACAGTAAGTAAAAAACAAACAATAGAGATTAGGCCTGCTTCTTTGCGTGTGAACGGTATTTCGATTATCGACACAGACAACAATATGCAGCTTGCGGCATTTAACCCGCTACCTACCGATCAAACGACCGAGATTAATCTCGATACATTCGCAACAGAAAACTTTTCATTAATAGCTAATGTTGAAGGCAATGTCGCCAGCGTGCGCTTTGGCTTAAACAATACAGCAAATTATCGCCTTGATAATACTGAGCCTTATACGATTACCGTGCGCAGCAACGGCGTTATTGCGCCGTGGAAACCAGTACCTGGAAATTACCTCATTACCGCAACTCCCTATAGCGAAGATGGCGGACAGGGTGTTGCCGGGCCGCGCAGGAGTGTGCGGCTTGTATTATTGCAGTCGGATATCCAATTGCTCGAAGACCGCCTGGTGTTGGCAGCGAAAACGAGCAGCGGGCAGAGTGCTTCGACCAGTATTAACATTGTTAATGCCGGCAATACCACTGGCAATTTTGCCTTTTCCAATGTTCCCAATTGGTTGCAGGTAAGTCCCGCGAATGGAGAGCTTGCTGAGGATGCCGAACGTGAAATTACCTTTACCGCCAACGCTTGCAACCAGGATGTAGACGAGGAGGCGCAGCTGAATTTTACTACGTCGTCGGGCACAACAAAGCAGCTACTTGTGCGCTGGGTTTGTTCTGATGGCCCATTAGTAGACTTCAGGCTCGAGCGTTTTTACTTCAACCAGGGCGTACCGGCAAATGATTCAGATCCGAGAGCAGAGGGTCGCAACGTCCAGGTCGTTAAGAGTCGTCCGGGGCTAGCACGCGCATTTGTGCAACGCTTTGGTGAACAGGCGAATACACCCGATGTCATACTTCACTATCGCCACAGCAATGGAGAGAGCGGCAGCATCCCACTCGATAAACCGATGACAGTTCCTCTAGCAATAACGGAGGGGCAATTGGCTAACAATTATCGCCGACGTCTGGATAGAGATTTTTTCCAAATGGGTACTGAATACTACGTTGTGGTCGACCCTAATAATCAAATAGCCGAATTGGATGAAGGCAATAATCGTTATCCGCGCGAAGGCTATTTGGAGCTCAATATTATTGACCCTCCTACGTTTGATATTGTGTTTATTCCAATAATCGCCGGAAATAATGGCACCAACCCCAATTTGACCAATGCGCGTATTCGGGAATTTATGGTGGTGTCCGAGGATTTACTGCCCATTGAAGACTACGCATTTAGAATTCGTTCACAGCCTTTTACTTACACCGGTACAAGTTGGAGTGAAGTGCTAAATATCGTTAATGATTTTCGCCTTGCGGGTGAACGAGAAAAATACTATCACGGTATTGTTGGCAGCCGCATTGGCACTAGCGGTACGTCGGGCATCGGGCGCCGTCCCGGTAGAGCCGCAGTGAGCCGAACACGCCCGAGCACGATAGCGCATGAGTTTGGTCACAACTTGAGTTTGGCCCACACAGACTGCGGCGGACCCGCTAGGCCAGAGCCCAACTATCCCTATGCCAACGCGCGTACCGGAAATTGGGGTTATCAATTATCGAGGAACCGCTTGCGTGCACCGGACTTGGCAGATTTTATGAGTTATTGCAGCCCAGACTGGATAGGTATTTTTAATTTCAGAAAAATTCTAAATCATCGTGGCGGAGAAACAAGGGGCGATCAATTGCAAAAGGCCTCTTTTAACGAAGAACGCGATTTGCTTATGTTAAGCGGTAGTTTAAGTGGTTCTAGCGCGAACATTGAGCGTGTTTATTCCTATACTGGCCAATACCATGCTGCAAAACCGACGCTAAATGAGATATTTATTTACGACGAAAATGAACAGCTTATTTATTCCGATAGTTTTGTTTTGGCAGCGTTGGATCACTCCACGGAATTGCATTTCAATATTGCTATTCCTAAAGACCGACTCACGGGAGAAGTTCATCGTGTTCGCTTGACGCGCAACGATATCGAAGTGCTAAATGAAGTTTGGGCGAAACCAAATAGTGCGCTGCAAAAAACAGCGCCGCCAACTCTGGTAAAACGAATTGACGAACAAAGAGTGCATATTAGTTGGAGCAGCCTAAACGGAGAATCGCTTTGGGTGACTGATTTAACAACGAATAACGTTTTGACTATCGATCGCACCGGTGATGTCGTTGTTTATACAACAAATGATGATCTCGAGTTGCGCTATCAAAGCAAAGGTTATAGTCGTAAGGAAGTGATTAAAGTCGAATAAACTGCTTTTCGATACAGAGTTGTCTCCTGCCATTTTTCATGCCTCGGCAAGAGACGATTCTGCTGCAAAAATTTTCAGCGAGTTCCCGCTAGTTCAGCTGATTTTCCAGTGCGAAAGAAGTGCCTTTGACGGGTGCAATGTGGTTGATGTTTTCTGCTTTTTTTTGGGTTAGTCCTGACAAAGAAGACGAAATCTAAAAAGCTTTTTGTGTCTGTTTATCGATTCCGATAGATACCTGTAGGTATGACCACAACGTAAACGAAAAAGCGCAAAACTTGTTGTTTTTCCTCGACATTTAAAAATCTATCTTAAACTCCTAATTAATTAGTTGACGAGTGCAAATGAGTGCTCTATAGTTTAAAAACTAATTAATTAGTAGAAGAGCTATTCGATGGTGCGACCAAAATCTAGCGCTCTAACTGACGCCGAGCGACAAATCATGGCGGTAATTTGGAAACTGGGGCAAGTTAGTGTAAGAGAAATTGCTGATGAGCTGAATAAGAAAAAGCCCGTAGCTTATACAACAGTGCAAACCATGTGCAAAATTTTAGTTGATAAAGGTGTAGCGACATATCGTAAAGAGGGGCGGGCTTTTATATATTCGGCCAAAATCTCTCAGTCTGAGGCGCGTGCGCAGGCATTAAAGTCCTTAGTCAATCAATTTTTTGGTGGTTCCTCAGTATCACTTGCGCAACATCTTATTAGCGAAAAAGATATTGACCTGAATGATTTACAAGAGCTGCAACGGAAAATTAATGAGAGCTCCTCAGAGGATCTGGACAAATGAGCGGTGAAACGTTTTTTTTGCTAGTAGTCGTCATCAATTTATTTGGTTCCGCAATCTTATACTTATTTGTTTTGACTGCGACGCGCTTACTTAAAGTCAATAGTGAAATGAAGTCTTGGCTTTGGCTGAGTGTTTGTTTTAGCTGCCTAATATTACCGCTTCAAGCAATAGTTTTTGAATACAGTGGTGAATTAATTTCTTCGAATGCTGTAGCCTATGATGCAACTACAGCAATTTCGTCGACCGCGGTCAATTCCTTCGCACAAGTGATAACGGATTATCCTACGGTTTCAGAGTTTTGGTTTTACTTCGCGAAAAGTATTGATTTTATTTTTATACTTTGGTGCTGCGGAAGTTTCTGGTTGCTTGCGCGTTTAATTTATGCAAGTTATAAAGATAACAAGATAGTTTATGCCGCTTCAGAATTAAACTTTCCGTTTGAACAGGGCACCTCAAGCAATATCAAAATTAAGCTATCGTCCGAGAAAAGTACTCCAATGGTGGTGGGCCTATTTAACCCCACAATTGTATTGCCCGAGTCTGTCACAGAATATCCGAATGACAAAATATCCGCGATTATTGAACATGAAAAAGCACATATTGTTCGCAATGATATATTTTTTAGCTTAATCCAAGCACTTATTAGTAGTTTGTTTTGGTGGAATCCAATACTCAAACTAATTAACTTCGAAGTTAATTTAAATAGAGAGTTGGCTTGTGATCAACGAGCAATCAATAAGGGTACAAATAGAAAATATTATGCTCAAATTTTGCTCGACTCTGCACAAATGTATATAAAAGATCGCTACCACAGTCAATCTCAGGGATTCTTTAGTAAGAAAAAATTATTTACTACGCGGCTTGAAGAAGTATTAGTAATGAACACCAATAAGATCTCGAATACGTTTGTGACAATTGGTTTCTGTTGCTTTGTCGTATTGGGGTCGGCTGCAACGGCCCATTCGACCGGTGCCGGGAAAGAGCTTTCAGAATTTGTGTTACTTGCCAAAAATGCAAATGATATTAATACAAGCCCCACCTTGGTAGACATCCCCAACTGGCTCGAACAGTTGGATTCCCTTGCAGTTGAGGCCAATATTTCCGTTGAAAAGATCGATTTAAGGGGACCGGCTAAGACGACAATAAACGGGAGCGTTGTAAATTTTGCAAGAGACGAATTTGAAAGCAGTAGTCGCGAACTCGTAAAACGCTATATGCTTAATATAAACGCTCAGCACGGTATGGATGTGCAGTTGAAATCGTTAAAAACGAGCGAAGGAGGAGCGCATTCGTTTGAGATTGAGATTCCTCTGGGGCATGTTTCAAAGAAGATTGTGATGATGCCACTGGTCAAGGGCCTACAAATTGACAAAATTAGCTCTGACCCTATTTGGGCTAGGGTTCAAGGTATCGTACCGACCAAATTAGTACTTTCAAATTACATGCGTTCCTTGGGCCCTATAAGTGATAATGTCCGTCTAATGTCGATTCGTAAAAACAAAAATGATAACGGGTTAGATTTTGTTTTAAGAGTTGAGCCACTTACCTTAGATAAGTAATTTTTTCTAATAGATAGCGACTACTTTTATCACTTGTCAATGGCTAAGCTCTGACGCTTAGTCATTAAAAACATAATCAATGTATAGCCATTGTTTTTTGTAAGTCCATAAACGCACGTAAATTTTGCGGCCGTCGGTTGGTACATTATTTAATGTCAGTTCGTTTTCGCCAATAACATTAGTTGCTCTAATATTGGTTGAGCCCGGGCCGTTGGTGCCGACAAGTAAATCAAAACTGCTGGCCCCAAAGGGTTTGTTCCAGCTAAAGGTTACGTTTTTGTTCTGTAGCTTTGAATTGGGTATAGGGCTTAATAATTTTGCTCTAGTGGCGCTTGCTTTATACTGATAATCGTTATAGCTCCAGCCGTTTTTATTTGTCCAAAGTCGAACATAAATATTTTCTTCATTTTCGGGCAGGTTGTTAACGGTTAAAGAATTGCTGTCAGAAAAAACTTGAGAAGAGCGTATATCGTCTGAGCCCGCGCCTTGTGTGCCGATTTCGAGATTAAACTCGCTTGCGCCGGTAGGCCAGTCCCAGCGAAAAGTAGCGCTCGATGTTGCGAGTGTGGAACCCGGTACGGGTGAGCGAATTTCCGCAGCTTCTTGGTTAATGCTATAAGCGGGAAAGCGATAGTCATCGTAGCGCCATTCATTATTCGTGTACGTCCACAAGCGAGCATAGACCGAGCCGCCGTCGTCTGGCAGACCAAACGCGTTAAAGTTATTATTCGCTATTCTATTAGAATCACGAATATCGTCGGACCCGTAACCGCGTGTGCCAAGGATTAAATCATATTGGGTTGCGCTGTCTGGTATACTCCATTCAAAATTGATTTCACTCGCCGCAAGAGTTCCAATTGTCGGTTGGGTAAAACGCGCTTTTATCTCTGCACTTTCATCTGTGAGCGGATAAACATCGGTAATAATTTGATCGAAGAAAGCGATGCGATGAGCGTTTACTGACTGAATGGTTTGTTCCATACTTGCGCTAATTCTTGTTGGATGAAAACGAATAGCCAGGTAAGGTAGTACAGACTCGGCAATATCTTCGCGTAAATAATTGTCGCGCGCATAAGTTGAGATAAAAGTACGGTCTTGGCTTTGTGCAAAGAGCCAGTCACTGTTAAAGCGATGTTCTTGGTCCAGTGAAACGTGGGCCGCTTCGTGCACCAATAATTCCTCTAATAGGTTATCGTTGGTTCCGTCTTTATAAATTCGAATTCTTTTTTTATTAAGATCGGCATTTGCGCGGCCGTCGCCATTGAATGCAACCATAACTTGAACGCCCTGCCTGAGTTGCCTCGGAATACGGCCAAGTGCCTCAGCTGCTCGTGTTGCGAATGTGCGCGCATTGGCTTCGTTATTAAAATCGGGGGCGGCCCAAACTTCGCAGGTCGCTTGATCATCAAAAACCACACGATAAGTAAAAACCGTTTGTTCAGTTGTTTTTCGATCGCGACCATCATAAATGGACTGGTTCTCCGTTCCGGTATACTCCAAGCTTGAGAAACTTGTAACGTCAGTAGCTAAAATAATATCGGGATCGAGAAACACTGTGCCATTGTAGGGAGGAGGTTCTACTTTACCTGACGAACTGCTAGCACTCGTTGAAGAGCTAGTCGAACTTGAGGAACTAGCGGAGCTGCTTGAACTGGAGGAACTACTAGAGCTCGATGATGAACTGCTGGAGCTTGACGATGAACTGCTGGAGCTCGATGAAGAATTGCTGCTTGAAGGGCTAGACTGCTCTCCACCACCACATGCGGTTACTAAAATAAAACTGAGTATTAAAGGAAACGGTTTGTAGTTACAAAGAGGCATAAGGCGTGGGAAGTGATTGGAATCTCTGCTGGTTTTGGCTGACGAGAATACACCATGTCGACGCAGTTTTCCCATATTGATGTCACAGCCTGCCAAATCTGTACAATTGAGCTAGGCGAGCCGATAAGTAAGGTAGTAGTGTGCTCTCCCGTTTCCCGCGTGTGCAAAAGGAGTTTAATATTATTGCTAGCCATTTGCAGTACCTCCCGCTCATTCTCAGCAAATACCGGACGATTATTTGGGATGTGAAAGTGCGTACTCCTTCTCCAGCTGTTCATTTTAATTAGTATTTTTGCCCGAGCTTTTTATGCTTTTGGAAATTTTGCTGTAAAAATAATAAATCTATTATATATCAAAGTTTGTATTGAAATTCGACCAGCATCTTGTCACAAATTTTTGTGACTACGTATTATCGCGTTCTGTTTAGGTTTTGCGAATTAACGCGCAAATACATCAAAATACTCTCGATCTAACAAGCAATTTGTATTGAGTCCTATCGAATTAAAATCTTTCGGTTTTATAATTGAGTTTGGTTAAATAAAGCTAGGAATTATGGAGGATAGGCGTGAAGCGAGTTATAAATCCCCGCACTTACCGACTGAATCGTCGGACCTTTCTTCGCAGCTCAAGTTTTGGTGTCAGCACGATAATGGCGTTGCCGCTATTGGAAGCGATGTTTAAAACCGGCCATGCATTTGCAAATGCGCCGTATACAACTCCGCGTTTTTTTGCCATGTACACTCCGAACGGAATTTATCACGAGCCCAGTCCGTCAGATCCTTCTAAACTTGGTTATTGGTTTCCGCAATACGATGAAGTGCCAGGCGGTGATTATATTTTTCGCCCACTAAAAGACTTAACAAACTGCTCGTTAACGAAGTTCGACGAGTACGGCTTGCTCGATGAAATTACTTTGCTTGAAGGTTTGCAAAACGACTGCAACAAAATGAGCAGTACAGGTAATATTCATTTAGTTTCTATAGCAAGCTGGTTAACAGGACACGCGATACAGGCCCATGGCACCTTGCGTGATGCCGATATGGCCACAAGGCATCGCATGTCAATGGACCAAGAAGTGTCTAATTTTGCTAATTCTATACTTGCTCCTGGCGTTAAAGACGAAGACCTTCCGGATCCTGATCGTCGCGTACTAAGAATGGCTGGCAATGCACAACTTACATCGCAACGTTACGATTTCAACAACGCCATGAGGAATGGCTTAAATTGGTCGAAGCACGGTGAGATATTGGCTTTAGACGGAGATTTGCGTCGCCAGTTTAATGCTTTGTATTCTACGGCAACTCATACTCATGCAGGCTTTTACGATTTTCGTCGACGCACTCGATTAAAACTCAGTGTTTTGGATGACGTGCAGTCGGAATTGGCAAAGCTTCAAGGGCGCCTGGGAAGTAAAGATTTACATGTTTTGCAGCGATATACTGATAATTTGCGCGATATTGAAAAAGCGCTTGAGAAAATTTATGACGTTAACGTGTGCGATCCATTAATCCCGCCGATAGCTGAGTCTGAAGTGCCGGATTATACCTTTGGCACAGGTGTTACTTACCGACCTGTGCAACCCATTCCCCACATAGGCGAGCACATGCGCGCCGCGGCAAAAATAACTGCGCATGCGTTTAGCTGTGGACTTATCCACGCAGCGAGTTATTGCTGTGGCGGTGAGACTTCAAATACATATTACAAAGACATAGGTGTCGACCGTGCATTTCACAATAATGTCTCAAGCAATCGCAGTCGCTACGATGAAGAATGGATGAAAATTGATAAGCAACATTGCGACCATGCGGCACTGTTTATGAAAGAGATGAAAGATATTCAGTTTGGTGAAGGTGACTTACTTGACAATACAGCGGTAATGTTTGGCTCCGGCTTGGGTGATGCCTCCAGGCATGAAGGACATAGAATTGCCCTGCTGGTTGGTGGTCGCTTCGGTACTTGGCGTCATGGCCGTCATTATAAATTTAATTCAAGCGAGCACTGGAGAGAAGCAAGAGTTAACGATGTTAGTCAGGCAAAGGTAGTGCAAACGATTCGCGAGCAATTAGGTATTGACCCGGAAACAGTCCGCCAACCCTTCGATACAAAAATAGCGGATGCGGGAACGCTATTAAATAAAGGTACGCTCAATGTGCTCGTGTCTTAATTGCCAAAAATAAACTAATACCCTCGCGAAAACCTTGAACTTGAGTGTCTAAAATAATTCAAAATTAATCTCACTCAGTTTTTTATTTTTAAACGTCTGCGCTTCAAAAAATTTACCATTAGGCCCATCGTCGTCGATTAATACTGGGACAAGGACGCCGGGTAATACAGATTCAACTGGCTCCCATGCATCGGGGCCGCCGAGGTCTGTTTGAATCCAACCCGGGTCTAAATAATTCGCTCGAACGGCAGTGTTCTCGAATTCACTGGCCAAATCTTGCGTCAGTTTATCTACCGCGGCTTTTGAAACGCTATAGGGTGCAAGGTTAGGTTGGCCGGCAATACCGGAGGACATATTGATTACGCGGCCCCAATTGCGTTCCTTCATTCCTGGGCAAAATGCCTTGCATAATGTCACCATAGCCATCAGGTTTACTTCAAAAATTTCGCGCCATACTTTTAGTGAAAATTCGAATATGGGGGTGGATTCGCAGTTGATCGCTGCGTTATTAAAAAGAATATCGACTTTGCCGGGATAGCGATTAACCGTTTCAATTATCGCAGCGAGCGCTTTTTCGTCGCCCAGTTCACCGCACACTGAAACAACGTCTATCGGATATTGCTCAACTAATGCCAAGCTCTGCGACAAATTATCAGCAGTTCGCGCATGTAAAATAAGGTTGCACTTCTGCTGAGCTAGGCCTAAGGCGATTTGCTGGCCAATACCACGGCTGGCACCCGTGACTAAAGCCCATTTATTTGAAATATCGTACGGCATTTTGACCTCATTTAAGCTTGCTATTTTTGCGAAATTATACAAGCTAATTCAACTTAAATGATAATAAATTACCAACTCGATTCTCGTGCGATAAAATCTAGGACTTATAAACAGCTCCAACGCTGAGTCAGCACATAGGTAATTGCCATATGCTCAAAGCGTTTTGTGTTTTTATTAATCAGTCGAAGTGCTTTGCATGTGCCGATATAGTGCTAGCAAAGTGACTATTATCAGTCAGTAAGGGGTTGCTATATATAATCAAATACCCATTGATTGTGCTGAGCTTTGGAAAAGAACCAATTGAGGATAGTAGCGCGTTGCTCAAAATATTGAGTTCTCCAAGCTTAGCTAACTCTGGCTGGGTTTTGATTTGTTCGAGTTTATTATTTTTATGTATTTGAAGTTTTCCACCGATATCTATTAAATTAAGTAGTGTGGGAAATTCTATTAAGTTATTGTTCATCGAAAGAACAAAGTTGTGCCTAAGGCTTTCCAGCGAGCTTAGTCCCTCCAGGTCTGTTAAAAGTGGGTTGGATGTAACGATAATAGAACCAGCGCCTTTCAAATTCTCCATGCCTTTCAGGGATAGTAGAGAATCGTTATTACCTATAAAAAGCGTACCTCCCAGTAGGCTGATCCCCTCTAGTCCTGTCAGTGATGGTAGCTTTGCGTTGTTAACAATTTCAATGGCGTTTGCTGATTCGAGATTATTAAGCGCTGAAATATTCTCTAATGCAGGGTTTTTGGAGACTGTCAGAGTTCCACCGATGTGTTTTAGTTTTTCAAGGCCACTTAAATTAGTAAGTTTTTCTTGGTTTCTAAGCGAAAAGTGTCCGCCAATATATTCAAGGCTATTCAATCCGTCTAAGTCACTAAGGCTTTTAGGGTTGCTCAGCGTAGACGTCCAGTACGTCAACGTAAGATTCCCGCCGATACGTTGCAGAGAATGAAGTCCTTGAAGGTTTTCTAGGCTGCCTTTTAGCGATATATAAACTTCCCCGCTTACCTCTTCCAATTCTTGTAGAGAGCTAAGGGTTGTAATGTTATCGCTTGAAATTGTTAGGTCGCCGTCGATTTTGCTTATATTTTCAAGTAACGCTAAAGCGGTATTAGAGCTATTGTAGTTAATGTCCACGTTTCCTTTTATTTCACTACAATTTAACAAGTTGGCGTGAGCTACGCTATTGTTGAGAATATACGTTCCCTCACATATCTCTTGTGCCAACACATTTGAACTGGCTAGAGTCATGCCCGCAAGTAAGCAGGCAACGAATTTACTGCCTAAGGCTAAAATATTATTTTTCATTTTTTTTCCGTCTTTTCGATGATTTTCCTTATTTAAATTTTACTTTTACTGCTTTCGCGAATCCGCTTGACGTTGCAACAGTAAAAAGATGCGTTTTTTCCGAGGTGGGAGCTTTTAGTAATCGCAATTGTAATAGTTTAGGTGCCTTAATGTTTTGATAATTAATGTAATTTAAATCTACTGCGTATGCGTCGATTGGAGTTTTTTTTGAATTGATATAGTCTCCATCCGAAATGCTATAGTAGTCGATTGTAAATAAGTTATTGAGTGATGATCCTGCTGGATAGTTCTCAGAAAATTCAGCGTCACTTGTAATTTCAATGCGACCTAACTTGTGTTCGTGAATAAATATCTGCGAGTCGGCAACAGCTCTGTTGATTAATAGGCTGCCAAATACATTTGCTAGTGTTTGTGCGCGACTTATAGGTTCCTTGTCCAAGCGTTTAAACACTAAAATAAAATCTAAAGCCTCCACAGTTTGCTCTTCTGAAATAATTTCTTGGTAGTGGTGAGCTTGTAAAGGAGGGGTAAACTCAGTTATTGTTGCGGGAGTTAATTCATGGGGGTTTTTCGCACCGTCACAGGCAGCTAACAGACAGCATATACTTAAGAAAAGCATTTTATTCATTATTTTTCTCCATGAGTGAGCCTAGATACTATCAGGCTGCTAGATACTACCAGGCTGATTGTTACACAGGAATACGTAAATTTACGTATTCCCGACGTATTTTTGTAATCTTGTTCATAAAGTGTTGGACTGAATTTGACCTGATAAGCAGAGGAGGGTGTCTCGCTAAACGAGTAGTATTTTTTGCGCGGGTAATATACATTTTCCGCAAATAACAATTTATCAGAGGTTAAAGATTCCAAATTTAGGCGTGAGTAAAAGATTGCGTTGCTATTTTCTTAATATTTAATTAATTACACTATCGATATAATCCGGCTGATAATTATTTCCACCCATACGTTTATTCACTTGCATAGCCTTTAAATAGGTATTGTATAAGTCTAAATTTTTTGCTCGACCTGCGTTAAATATTTGCCCCGTTTTTATTTCACCCCCGCTGGAGTTAATAGCGTGAAAAACCCTGCGATAGCTATGAGCATCCGGGTCGCTTAATTCTGTTGTAACGATCATAGAGGTACTGTCTAACATGGAGTTTCCGGACTCGTCTCGCGCGCGATTCATCGCTTCAAAAAAATAAGCCAAATTACCCATAATAAACCGCGTATGACTTCTCGCTTTTGCGGCGCCCGAGCCTCTCCAGCGGTGATAGTATTCGTGGCTGGTTTCTTGATCGTCAAAACGTTCGATAAGCTGATTATTTTCGCGGTAGTCGCCTGAAATTCGCACGCGATCACCGCCCGATTGAAAAATAACATTGCCGAAACGGAATAAGTCGCACTCAAGTGCTGCAACATAGATGTCGACAAGTGCTTGCCAAGTTGCAACCCATTCACTGGCAACCACGTCAGTGCCGCCACCGCCACCACCTTGGCGCTGGTTTTTTCGCAGCGAGTCTGCACCCGTGGCGCCGGGCTTATCAGGTTTTGCGCAGTTTTGCTCTACGGCCTTGAAAACTCTCTGTTCGAGCTGACGCAAACGGTCGAGGTGATTGCCCAGCTGGGTGCGCTGTTCCATCCCCAGTGGAGAGCGCTCTCCCTGATAGTGGCGATAAGAATCAAGCACTGAGTCCAAAACACTGCGTTTTAAACGTTCTGCCCTTAAAGTCGCCTCGTCTGCCGTGTTACTCGGAAGATCGGTATTGGCGAACAGCCGATCAAATAACGTCGCTGGGTCTTCAATCGGGATTGCCGCGGGGCTTAGGTCTGAGCCCCAGCTATGTACGTGGCGGATAAAACCGCCTTCGCGATGGAAGGTTCCCATCGACATGGTTTGGAAGGGGGTCGGTGCTCCGCCGGGGTGGAGCGTTTCTCGCACAACCTGATCTAGCGTGGGTCCACCGGGACCAGCTCCTCTCAGGCCATAACCGGTAAAAGCTGACTGAGGGCCGACATCATGCGGATCGCCGGAACTGGAGACGTGGTCTACCGGAACAACGGAAAAACGGTCTGCAAAACGATTCCATGGCGCCATTGTGCCGCTATAGGCCGGCACGTTGCCGCCACTTTGTGTCGGGTACCATTCCTCGGGCAAGCCTTGTCCAAAAAATACCGTAATAACACGTCGCGGAACTTCTGCTGCAAACGATTTGTTTGGCAACAGCAGCGGGGTTGCAAGAGCAGCACCGCTGGCTCGGCGCAGCAACAGGCGGCGGGTAATAGGTGCGATACTGCCTTTGTTGGCGATATTCATGGTGTCACCTCCGCACCTTGTTTCAGGCCAAACCAATCCGATTTCATTACCGCGCGCAGATAGTCTGTGTAATGTCCATCCTCCACCTGTTCCGCTATCTGTTTAGCGTGGCAGAGGTCTTGTTCACTTTCTACATGCCTGCTAATGGTATGTTGAATGATTTTCTCTGCGAAACACTGTTTAAATTGCTCACTTTCGGAAAGAGTTTTGGCTAAATCAGAGAGCGAGTTGAAGGACCATACCTCGCCATCTATCGTGATTTCCCCATGGTCAAACACAGGATTATCAAAACGGTCGGTATTGCGGATACGACCCTCTCCATCCAGGGCATCCAACGCATATCCGAGCGGATCAAAGGCCGCATGACATTGAGCGCAGGCCGAAGCATCGAGCCGCTGTTGCGAGGATTGACGTTCACTCAAACCGGGGCCGACCGGATCGAGAACCGATTCAACACCCTCTGGGGGATCGGGGACATCACGACATAAAAAATTGCGATAAATATACAAAGCCCTCTGCACAAGCGAAGGCTCCTCGCCGCCGCCGCTGGTAACAGCGACCGCGGCCAAACCAAGTAGGCCAGGGCGACCGGGAACTTCGCTAGCATTTGTGGTAACGCCGTAATGCTCCGCCATCTGGGGCGACAGGGGTTTGTTCACCTTGCTGAATAAATTCGATATAGCTTGCGGCTCATCCCAGCTGAGGGTTGCAACAAACTTGAGGGCTTCATCGACCATTGCATTGGCCAGCACGCGTTTTGTCGCGAGCTGCCCAGTGACTTCGCTCAATTGCAGCCACTGGGCATAAAAGTCTTGGCTGCCGCGCAGCGCGCGCGAATCGTCGAGCATGCGCTCAATCTCGGCGTCTAGGTTTTGACGCAATTTGCCCTGGGCTGCAAGGTCTAAAAGAGCCGGGTCTGGTGCAGCCGACCAGAGAAAAAATGCCAGGCGCGCAGCAAGGTCGAATTCAGTGATGTTATCGGAAGTTGAACCGTCCAAAGGAAATTCCAGGCGATATAAAAACGAGGGATGCTGCAGCAGAGATTGGAATACAAGTTCCGCCGCTTTGGAAAATGGCAATCCCTCGTTTTCAGCGGTCTGAAACAGGTTTGCGAGGGATGCGCGAGTGGTGTCATCGAGCGGACGTCGCAGCGTGATTAAACTGAGTCGCTCGAAAAAGGTATTTGAACAGTTTTCACTGAAGTCATTGCAACTCGCAAAGGCTTCAAACCAATTTTCCTGAGAAGCGAGCGCTGCACTGGCACTTTCCGCTAATTCATAAAAAGCGCGTATTTGCTCGTCGCCGACAACGAGCCCATCCACGCTATTACGAAAACCGTGCACCTTTGCTTCCTCCGGCCACAAAGCATCGATCTCTTCGTCAATTTCAATGTTAAATAAGTCGTTTAAGGTCCAGCGATACTCGTCACGCGTCATGCGCCGTAACTTTGTGCCATATAACGAGTTTTGTTCACACTGTGTCGCTGCCACTCCTCCGGAGCTCGTTGAACTTGTGCTGGAGCTTGAACTAGAACTTGTGCTAGAGCTTGAGGATTCTGATTTGGTCGACTCCGGGTCCCCGGAACAGGAAAAAAGTAAAAACAAAGCAGCGATGGTCAGCACTGTAGATAAAAAAGTTTTGTACATAGACTTCCCAACCTTGCTGATAGGCAGCGTACTTAGGTAAGCTTTTGATACAACTTAAGATTCTAGAGATATAAGCTTCTTAATCTAGCCAACCGGTAATTGTTCTTATCTGGTGTTTGTACTAGCTGCTAATTTATCGCTTTTATTTATCGTGCGACGACTCTTTATGGCAGAGATAAATGGGAGCGATAACTCTTCATAAGAGTGACAAATCTTTTCTTTTTATTGTGTCATTATGGTTATTCTGACTCAATATTACACCACCGCTAATATATTAGCCCCTCCAAAATGTCGTTATGTGATCAGGTTCCCAGCTATCTGGGGCCAAAACAGCAGATGAGCAAGCTGGGTGGAATCTCTCTAGACGGAATATTTGCCTTATGCACTCTTGGTGTAAACGCTGCGGATTTAGCGCCCTATGATCACGTTAACCAATTACTGGGTATAGTAAGTACCGAGCAAAAACTTTCTGGTTTTCGTCAACTTATTTTTCATTGTCTTCTTCTATAAAGAATTTCGAGAAAGAAAAAACCTTAGTTATCGATGAAAAAGATTCGGCTGATATAACAGTTTTTCGCTTGGCATATTAAAATAAAAATTTCCAGTATCAACGGCTTTAATTAATTTTTTTTTATCAAGTGTAAGCTAATAGGATCTTTTTTGATTTTTAGAGTTCGTTGTGGATGGGTTTTTAATAATCTTTATATGTTTTTGTGTGTCTTCTGAATTTTTACTAAGTGTTACATATTAATCTTGTGATCCAAGCTAAATTTTTGATGATATTTTAACTATTTCTTGTGATTTTATTTTTAAATCTCATCCGCTAAAGTATAGCGCGTTCTATTGTTTCTACCGGACTAGCAGCTCTAAAATTAAAAGTGCCTATAATAATCTTCACTTTATAAAGTGCCTATAACAACTTTTGTTTATTGAATCTTACTGGATGGGCCATAATATGATTGGTGATTGCAGAAATTTTGTATTATTGTTTTTATTTGTTTTTTACTGTGCAAGCGTAAGCGCAAGTAATAATCCCATTAGTCAACTCCCTTATTTAAAATTTATTACTAATGTAGATGAGGAGTTACAATTACAGCAAAATGACCTAGTAAAGGATCATTTGTTTGACGGTGTTAACTATGAAATTAGAGATACTTCTTGGAAAGGTAGTTATTTTTTTACACGAAAAGTAAACGGGCATCTGAATGGAACGACGAATCAGGGTGCAGATGCAACGAGTCACCTTGGTAAAGATTGGCTCGTTTGGGCCGATGTCGACAAGATTAGGGTCAAAGAAATTGCACCCGAAGGTGCTCCAACGCAAGCATATGTGATTCACGAACCTACTAAAGAACTCACGTCCCTGCCAGCTATCGCTAGTTATCGAGGTGAACTTGTCGTTGTATGGGTCGAAGAGAAGCGAAAAGTATTATCGCGTTCAAAAGATGGAAAAACGTGGTCACCTCCGGTTACTCTTGACACAACTGATTATGCTTATGGCTCGCGGATTGCTCTAACAACTTTTCGCAATCGTCTTCATCTTACTTACGTTCTTGATAAAGATACTATTTTCGATAGCATTTTTAGAGAAGATTTAAGTGGCTATTCGCTTACTTATGAAGTTTATGATGCCCCAGATCAGCTTGTTGACTTTTCTGTCTCCGCTGCCGCGTATGACGACAAAGTATTGTCCTTCGCATTTGCACTGGATTATGCGGTGCAGGTGTTTCATACAAGCGAGATTGGTGAATTCGATGGGCCTTTTATTATTACCGATGATTTTCAACCGCGCGGCGTTCCGGCAATTAGTTACGGTATTCTCAAATCAACGGAACCGCAATTATTTATTGTCACTCCGAATTCTGGTGGGCATGATTTACATAGGAAACCCTTCGACGAACTCTACACCCATTATGCACTATCTGACATATTTGCTAGCCCGGCTTCCGGTGCTGGGAGCAAGGGTGTACTTTTTAATTCAGCATATAAACACAATAGTATTAATCGCAACGCGTTGGGTTTAAATATTACATCAACAGATCAAAGGCCTTGCAAGCGTAATGTTAGATTTGATTGGGAATGGCAGACAGGTTTACCGCAAAATGTAGTGTCATATGAACTGTACGTCAATGATAAAAAATATTCGATTGAATTTCCGCCAGGTCAGCGATTCTTAAGTATGGGCCTTTGGGTTTTGCCTGATTTCGAACACACGATTAGAGTCAAGGCTAATTTATCTGATGGCAGTGCAGTTGCGTCTAACGAAGTGAAGTACACATTTGACCCCTGTGGCGCGCGCGAGGTAAAAGTGGCTGTCGTTAGAACCAAATATGACGATATCTATGATTCTTTTTACACCAAGGCTGAACTGGAGAATATTTTCTTTACGGGCAACGATTCTATTGCAAACTTTTTTAGCGAAGTGTCGGGTGATCACATCTCGCTAGTCGGTGGGGTACACCTTTTGGATGGTCGTAAAGATAACGAAAGTGATCCTAGCCCTCCTTATTATCCTATTCCTGGAACAGTTGTAGGAAATTGTGACAGCCCAGATGAAACGGGCTGGGGATATGACTGTGCGCTGATTCCATTTGAATACTCGCAATTTGTTAAACAAATGCTACCGGACGATACGGATATAGTTGTCTACATTGTTGGAGGGCTTGGTGAAGAGGGGGACTCCACTGTTAGAATATCGGGAAGGAGTACTTCATTGAGTAAAACCGCCATCCATGAAATAGCCCATAAATTAGGTTTGGATCACTCAGCGGGAATTGAATGCGCAAGAGATAATCGCTGGTCGGTGCCTTCGTCAGCAGATGATTTAGTTTCTTCCGGTTGCTTTGGGAACAAATATGCAGATGAAACTGAGCAAATGGGTGTGGGCGGTAGATACGGACGGCCATTTTCTGTGTTAAATGGTCGTATAATGGGATATTTCGACGCGACGCATAGTGAAGTCGTGATGCAGTCAGGAGAATATATTTTACGTGCGTTGGACGATGCGCAGGCCATACATTCAAATAACGAATTGCTGGAACTCGTAATTCCTATCAGCAAAAACGTTAACGACGCTTATCACATTGAATTTAGGCAATTTGATCCAGCTGTTCCGACTACGGCCTTCAGCAATACAGACGAGCAACAGGGTTTAGTCATTCGCATGCATAATCCAAACGTTGTAGGCAGAAATCTCGTGGTGGATGATTCGGAAGGTATGAAATTAGATTTTCTGGCCACGATGCAGCAGCCGTTTCTTGATCCATTTCGCGGCATTAAAATTAGCCTTTTGGATATTAATACAGAACAAAATACTGCTCGCGTTGAAGTCGAATTTTATTCTACGCTAATTAATCCATCACATGATGGAACCGAGCGCTTGGATTGGCGGGATAATGCAAAACAGTTGCTTGAACTCGATGAGCAACACTCGACGTTTGGAGATAGCTCTTTTGTTGTGCCGGAAGCGGGCGTGAATTATTTAAAACCACCGCCATTTAGAACTATTGACCAGAAAAAAATCGGTACGGCGATCTCGCTTGATATTTTTGTGCCCAGTACACAAGCTGATGTTGAAAACATTGGCGAAATTCAGCTTATGGTAAGCGTGCCCTCGGCGGGCATTAATGACATGGTATTGGGTACTAAGGATTTGTCTAACGTGTTATTAGATGGCTGGTCCACTCTTTTCTTCAATACCGGTGGAGAACCGCTACGTCAAGCTTTTGAAGAATACCATGATGAAGTCATATTTACTTTTAGAGTCGAACTTAATTCGAATTTGGCACCAACGCTGCTCGATAATTTCAGATTTGCCAACAGTATTCGTGAACTCGATGATCCAATTTGTCAATGCCGTATTAAAGACTCTGACGGGGACGGAATCGCAGATCAACTTGATACAGCGCCAGATGTGAGTTCATCTTATTTCCAGTTGAACGGATCGGCGTTTAACACTCGGGGAGAAATTATCAATATAGGTGAGCAAACCTTGCGTATCACACATGATCGGTCGCAGCCGAACGAGGCTATTACGATTTATGCTAGTGAAGAAGGGGGTGAGACGCCGGCATTGGTCAGTGCCTGCGGAGGCGATAAACAGCTTCTATTGTATGCAGGTGATGTGAAAACCTTTTCGTGCGAAGCATCTGATTTTTGCAGTGGGACGACCGATATCGGCAATACCAACTGGCTTGGGAAAGCTGGAAATATCTATGTCGACATTGATACATCTTCGTGCAATTTTACTGAAATTCCCACCTATTTTAGTACGCTCGCTGGAGCCAAGAATATTGAAGGTGATTCGCTGGTACTTAGTCCAGAGTCGATGATGGGTGCTACCGCAATCTATACACCTAGCGCCTCCGGCTTTCGTGTTATCTTGCGTGGTGGGAGCGTAACACCTGATCTCGCCCGCGAGTTCGGTTGGCACATCAATTGGCAGGCATTTTTGGAACGGGAAGCAAACGCTGATCTTTGTATAGGCTCTACTGATGCCAGCGAATGGGTTCAGCTTCCCAACTACTGGTGGAGCGCTTATGTGGATATCGACACATCGGATTGCGGCTTTAGTGACACACCTGAATATTTTACTTCCCTTAGCGGAGACAAACGTCATGAGCTCATAGTGGGTTCGCCTTCAGTTGTTGTCCCTACAGCGAGTGGTTTTCGTGTCTACGCCAATTTTCCTCATTCAGCTTATCTTGCAGGAAAGACTGTTGCGGAATTTGCACAACAACAAAATTGGCGCGTTAATTGGCAGGCGCGAGCAAAAAATAGATCATCGTGTGTAGGGTCTGGCGAACAGGTTTGGCAACAGGAAAATACGCGGGTGATCAGTACTTATGTGGATACAAGCAGTTGTCATTTACCTGCTGATACTTCTGTTATCACCGCATTCGAGGGAAATTTTAATAGCTCATTTGCTCGCGGTGTGCCGGCAATCCACAGGGACAGCCAGGGTTTTCAAGTGTTTATTTATAATTATGGTGGGTTCGACGCCGGGTACGCGAATCACAACAACTGGCGGGTTAAATGGAATATTAACCCTTAAATATCTCAATGGTTGATTTTGGCTTAGCAGGTCTTCCTTCGGCTAAATAGTTGGCAGACCCGTGGCCAAATGAAATTAAAAACACTTTTTAATAGTGACCCCTTAGCCACTGGGCAAAAGGGTTCGAACTTATCTGGAACGGAGCTTAATAAATTGTTTTGTTAAGCTCACCAGCCCCACCGTTTTTCACGTTGCACGTCGCGAAAAACACGCTTGAGTATCGTAAATTTTCGGAATTTTTAAGGCCTTGATTACATTCCCTGAGCACTCCATACTTGCCTCTCAATTTGAGCGAGAGGCACGTTATGAAAACCAGGGCATTTTGTGGTACTCAAATCAGTGAAGTTGGAATAGGTTGTTGGCAGTTAGGCGGCGATTGGGGGCCGGCAATCGATCGCGATAAATGTTTTGAAATTTTAACGGCAGCCGTCGACAATGATATCTCTTTCTTTGATACCGCCGACGTTTATGGTGCCGGCAGAAGCGAAAGTCTGATCGGAGAGTTTTTTAAGGATAAGCAAAGCAAACCGTTTATTGCGACAAAGTTTGGTCGCGGTGGTGATGCTTATCCCGATCGCTATACTGAGGATGTACTGCGTCGCTCGGTCGAAGCATCTCTCACACGTCTTGATGTCGATAGTCTCGACTTATTGCAATTGCACTGTATTCCCACTGCGGTATTAAATGAAGGTAAAATATTCGAACAATTGCGAAAAATAAAACAAGAAGGGCTGATCAAGCATTTCGGTGCTAGTGTTGAAACTGTTGAGCAGGGGATATATTGTGCTCAGCAGGAGGGTCTAAGTTCACTGCAAGTTATTATTAATATTTTTCGCCAGAATGCATTGCCTGAACTTTTTCCACTTGCAAAAAAAAATGGTGTCGGAATTATTGCGCGCTTGCCGCTCGCCAGCGGTTTGCTCTCGGGTAAATTCACTCAGACTACGAAGTTCTCTGAAGGCGATCACCGCAACTTTAATCGTGATGGTCAGTGTTTTAATGTCGGTGAAACTTTCTCGGGTCTCACCTATGAGAAAGGCTTAGAGCTTTGTGAAAAGTTAAACACGCTGAAACCTGGTGAGGTGAGCCTAGCAGAAATGTCATTGCGCTGGATTTTAGATCAGCCTGCTATTAGCACAATTATTCCGGGCGCAAGTAGCGTGCAGCAGGTAAAGAATAACGCGAAAGCTTCTGACTTACCGAGCTTGCCTGAAGAGACTCATCAATCCTTGTCCGCATTTTACACCGACGAGGTTGAGGCCTTTATTCGCGGCGAATATTGATTAACCGGCACAACTCTAATATGACCTGCAGAAGTTTTTAAAAGAGCTTTTAATTAAAAGCTCTTGTTTTTTGGAAAAATTGCAGGAGTATTGTTACTAAAATTAATTGCAGCGCACGCCAATAACGTTCGTGTCGAAATTTTCAACTTTTGAATATTCTATCCAGTCGGGTTCGTTAAACTCTTCAATTGCAAGGCCAAGTGAATTTATTTCAAGGGCATCATCGGTAGCCACCATATCGTAGAACCCGTCTGGACCGTCTTGGTCATAGGCGGCATAACGATTTATTGAGATCTCGCGTAAATTTGTTTCTCTAAATTCATAGCAATTAAGCACTTCGCCCTCGGGTTGGAAATCGTAAACTTTAACGCTCAAATCATCTGAAATTTCAATATAGACTTTGACTTCTCCCGATAGCCATGCGCCCGTCAATGGCATAGATGCTTCGATCCGATTGGGTGTTTGAACAACATCTGGAATAATTTCGGGGGCACATGTTTCACCCAATGCGCTTGCTATAAAATCTTGCCGCACGTAGTTTGCTTCGTCGACATCAGTTTCGGGGTCTGGGCCGAAATAATATTTTTCAGATATTCCAGTTTCCGTTACCTCTAGCTCAGTAAAAAACACTGGGCCGTAGCTAAATTGATCAACATAGGTTTTGCCATCCAGGTAAATATATTTTCCTTCCCCTCCTTCGATACACGTACCGCCGTCTAACTTTTCAATCGAGGCATAAAACTCGTAGGAAAGGTCGTCGTTAATGCGCCAGTTATTCTGTCTGTCGCTGTCGTGCCAGTCACCGGCTAATTGAGCTTTGTTGACCATTTCATTGCCCAGTCTGTTGACGGGCGAATTGCTATTGCCGCTGCCACAGCTTAGTAGCGTGAGCACAAGTGCAGTTATAAGTGATTTCTTGATCAATTGAACCATTGTTTTAATTTCCTTAAGGCGGGATAGATAGAGTGCAGATAGAGATTATTCAGAGGTAGCGTAGCTTTGGGCTACACTGTACTAGTAAATGGTACATTCTTCAATTTGACCAAATTGTTCTCCGGATATTCGGCAATATGAAAATCGGTCTTCGCTTAGCCCTTTGTTTTTCAATGCTTATTGCTCTGCTGGTTGTCATCTCGGTACTCGCCTCTGTCGGCATCAACAGGTTGTCAGAGACGGCCAACCAATTTGCCAAGCAGGATGTGTCACAGGTGATTCTGGTTAGTGAGATTAAAATTGAAGCGCAGGCAGCTGCGTTGAGCCTACTTCAGATACTACGCAATCCTGACCGCGAGTCGCGCGTAACGCTGTACAAAAAAATGGACACTCACAACAAACGCCTCGCAGCTTTAGTGGAGCAAGTCAGCAATCTGCCAGATGCGCAAAATAATGCTGCTATAAACAAGACCTTGGAGGCACGAGAGGCGTATCAAAGTCTGTTTTTCGATACTGTCGACCTTATTGAGCTAGATCCGCTAACCGCAGTTGCTTTTTTTAATGAAGAAACGACCCCAGCGCTTGAAAACTTGCTTGTAACGATTTCAGAGCTGCTTGAGTACAAACAAAAGTCGATGTTAGCGGAGCAGGCTGATGCGCAACAAACGGGAACAAACCTGCTTAATTCGGTTATTTTTCTCGCGCTTGTTGCACTCGTTTTGGGCATTTTATTGGCCATCGTGACAAGCCGTTCCATCGTTTTGCCGTTAAAGAATGCTGTAGATATGGCGCTTAAAATTTCGCAGGGTGATTTACGCACCAGCCGATATAAGACGCGTTCTGATGAGATCGGCAGGCTGTTTGAAGCGTTTAACAGTATCAGCATCGGCCTTGGTGAATTGCTTAAAGCAATCAAAGCATCGGCTGAGCAGGTCGAATATACCGCGGCGGACTTGATATCACCGGTGGAAAAGGTCGAGCACGCATCGGAGGAGCAGGGGCAGTCAGTTAGACGCATTGATGAGACGGTAAATGACTTTGTGCGTGACAGCAGTCGCGCTGCCGCTGCGGCGGAAGACGCCAAGCGCCAGGCGGGAGGTGCGCGTGAGCTCGCGCTGGAGGGCAAGTCACTCATTTCTAAAGCGTCGACGGAATTTAGCAAAATATCGGCAACGATAAACCAATCTGCCGAGGCGGTGGAAGCCTTAAGGGCGCGTGCGGCCTCTGTTCGCGAGATGGTTACGACTATTAAGGAGATTGCTGAACAAACTAATTTGCTTGCACTTAACGCGGCGATTGAGGCAGCGCGTGCTGGTGAGAGTGGTAGAGGCTTCAGTGTCGTGGCGGACGAGGTGAGGAACCTAGCAAGCCGCACTGCGCTAGCCACGACGGAGATTAACGAGGTTATTGATGCAATTGACCTCGAAACCCAGAACGCGGTTGGTACCATCGGTAATGGTCGCCAGGAGATGGAGCAGGGTGTTGCACTTATTGAAAATATGGTTGCACCACTTAACCAGCTAAATGAAGACGCGCAGCTTTCGCTCGATCAGCTGAAAGAGCTTGAGCAGGCGGTGTCGAAGCAGGCCGGCGAGAGCGAGTCAATTGGGCACGATATTAAAGCTATCGGTGCACTTGCACAAAATAACGATGCGGCGGTTAAGTTGGTATCCACTAAAACATTGGAGTTGAAGCAAATTTCCCAGGATTTGGGAGAGAAAGTTAGGCGGTTTACTCTCTAAACCGTAAAGCCTACGTTGGAGTGTTTTTACACATCTCGATAACTATTCCGTGCCTTCGAAACTTGTTCGGCCAGCTGACATCATCTGCATTTTCGCTATAAAAATACCAAAGCTTCACCGGTTAGACATTTATAAGCATTGCTTCCCTTTAAAACCCCAAACGCTTTTTTACCGTAAGCTGCAATAAAACTGGTCGCGTCGGTACGCATAGTCTGATACTGGGGAAAAAAGCCCAGAAAAATTTGAATAAAGTCCAAAAAATTGCGATGTGGCTTGCCCATTCGCCAACAGCACTTTAATGTGCAGAATTGCTGGTGACATGTGCGACGCTTTTTATAACACTCAATTTATAAAACTCAGGCGCTGTGCTTGCTTTAGCCGACAAGGTATAAACACGGAAGTGCTTAAATCCGAAAATAATAAATCATTTCGAGCAGTCGTTGACAATAGGTTCAGCCATGAAAAAAAACGCCCCATTTGAGTGCTTAATACATCGCTTTCACGAATTGAAAATCACGCAAATTCTTCGTAGAAAACGTTTTATCGTGATTGCCTTGGCCGCCTTCTCGTTGGCAGCGTGTGGCGGCAGTTCGTCTTCCTCGGGTTCAACGGACCCAAATAATAAACCAAGTTCCAGTTCCTCTACATCAAGCTCGAGTGCTTCAACGAGCTCAAGCAGTTCGTCTAGCAGCTCATCGAGTTCTTCCAGTTCAAGTAGTTCATCGAGTTCGAGTAGTTCGGGGGCGAGTAGCTCAAGTTCTAGCTCAAGTAGCAGTGCCGGGTCCAGCGCTATGTCGACGGCAGAGTTGTTAGTCGAAGGTTTAGATACGGTCTTTTATTCGTGCCCTGAAAGGCTCTGGCCGGACGTTGCCGAAGGCTATCGGGCGTCTCAGGTTTTGTTGGTTTCAGCGGTAACTGAGCAAGCTTGGCTTTGGAATGATCGAAACGCAAATACGGTTGAGCCGACGCTTACACCGGTGGCGTTTTCGAGCTTGGACGCGGAGTGGCTCAATCGCGTTAATTTTGGCGTTTACAATAATTTTTTAACCTTGGGCCTGGCATTTAATAATTTGGCGGTTGCACCGGGCTCTACCGTTGAAGATACCGCAGACGCGAGTTTGCTGTTTCACGAAGGGTTTCATTTTGCGGTTGATCAATTAAGCTGGAATCTTCCTAATGTGCCTATTAGAACAGGGATAATTGCCAACGATGATTGGCGCAAGCGCTACTACCGCGAAGAATTAATAAATTCGATATACGCCTACATTCGTGAAGAAGGCGATCTTGGCGCGGTCGCTTACTGGAACTCACAGTACGAAATAGCTGATGCGGCCGCGGTGCTGTCCGACTATGTATCGCTTTTCGACATCTTTGACGGCTCGGCGAATTACGTTGCCACGCGTTCATTATCGCTTGCCAAACTCGGATGCCAGGCGAGTGACGAGGCTTTGGTGCAGGACATGATTGATAGGATCAATCCAGAAGTATTTGGTATATCGGATTTCCCTTCCGATGAGTCCCATATTTTGGGTGAGGTTGCCGGCGTTGCGTTGGCGAAAAATATGCAGAATGGTTGGCAAACAGCGATTATGGAAAATTCAGAGTCGCTGGTCGATGTCTTAATCGGTTCAGTTGACCCTGTTGTGCAACCGGAAAATCCTGAGATCGCGATGGCCTGGCAAACAGGCGTTGAAGAAGTCAATATGCTTATTGATGAGCGACTCCTAAATATTCGCACTGCGTTTGATAACCCTGCGGAGCATTATTTTGTCGCCGTCCCATTAATTGCGCCAGGAGCATTTGGTGGAGGTGAATTTATCCATTTTAATCTGCCTGCTTTTAATGCGTTTGATAATGACCTGTTGTTAAATGACTTATTGCTAGCGTTAATGGGTCCCGAGTTCGAGGTGTTTGTTTCTGAGGATCAAGCAATTGAAGTTGACCGCTCACCGTGTGGCGGCTTTGCTCATTTGGTATTGGTCTTTAATCAGGGCGAACTCAGTATAGAGCAAGGTGCGCTTGAGTCTCTACGTGAGACAGTTTCGTTTGAAAATGTTACTGCAACTGCGGCGGCAAGTAATGATCGTTGGTTGTGTACTAATATTTTACCGCAGCAATAAATAGGGATCGATTGAACCAGAAACTTTAATTGGAGCAAAAACTTTAATTGGACCAAAAACTTTAATAGAAAATTAATCCCCATTAAAATTTGCAGGCCGGCTTCTGAATTTCAGAGCCGGCCGGTAAACTCCGCCCTCCATCTCTTCCTAAAAAATAATTTTAGTTTTTGCAAAAACAATAGCGAAGCTGTTTTGTCGGTTAGCATTTTTTTTTGCGGTTTTTTTGAATAAACCCTAAACATATCGCAATGAATTGTACGACCAATTATTGGTTGCGTGGATTAATCTTTCTTAATTATTTGGTTTTTTATTGTCAGACAATAGCGGAAGAGTCAGCTATCGTTAAGTTTGATTGTCGTGTAGATTAAAGCGAAAAATAAAAATAATTGGCGACAAACCGAAATGTTAAGTTAAAAAAATAAACTGCCTTGCTTTTTCTTTTTACGATCTCGTATGTTTTTGATTGATTTTATATAGTTTTGAAAATTGATTTTAGGGTGGCTTGAAACTTGCTGGTTACAATTTGCGAGGTAACATTAGTTTTTGCCAAAGAGCCGTTTTAGAAAAAGTTTCACAAATTTATAAAGCGGTTCAGTGGTTTTGCTTTTAGAGGCAATATTCGGAGGTAATGGAGTTCGCATGAACAAGGTTCTTTTAGTTGCGATTATCGTCGGTTTTCTTTACGGTTGTTCGGGTGCGGGTGTTGATGGGCCTGATAATACTAATCCCGACAATACGAATAATGGCTCCACACAAACACCTCCTTCCAGCGGTCGACGTCTTACTAAATCTGAATACTTAAACACTGTCAGCGATACGCTCGGTATAGAACGCAATATTGCAGCGGATTTATTAATTGATGACTTTGAAGGCGAAGGCTTCCGCAATTCAATTGACGCGCTTTTACCCAGCGGTAATCGTACCGACGCTTTCGAAGTGGCTGCCATTGCCATTGCCGAAAATATTTCAAACGAATCTCTAAGTAAATTTACTTCGTGCACTGATTATTCCGATGTCTG